>NZ_JCASIM010000002.1:0-961983 GCF_059685775.1 Telluria sp. LT1R51-2
TTGGCATTTCTGCCACCCTGCCTTGCGGCAGGGGTCGCTCACTCAAAATACTGACCGTTACTCATTGCTGAGCAACGTATTTCTTTTTTGTGAACATTTGATAATTTAAGTAATCAAGAACCGAAGTTCTTGGCACCTTCATCAAACGCCCACACTTATCGACTGTTAATTTTTAAAGAACTTATTCGGTACTGCCTTGCCGCATGGTGCGAATCGTTTTGTTCGCTGCAGCAGAGAAGAGAGATTATGCTGCAATCCTACAATCTCGTCAACCCCTTATTTTCGCTTCGTCCCGATTTCTCTGGAGACCTTGCTCCCGTAACCACTTGATTACGTTAACATTTTCGGTCAGTGCCGAAGCGGAGGCGAACTATACCAAACCTGTTACGCACTCCGCAAGGCCTACAAGAAAAAGAATTTGTCCTACAAGAGCCAGTCGATCGGTAGCCAGCCCAGGCCATGTACTGCAGCCCGCTTCCACCAGCTCGTCCCAGGCTCGACGTCGTGCCGGATGATCTTGCCGTCGCGTCCCTCCAGCCAGTAGACATTCCCCTTCTCATCCAGCAGCACTTCATAGGCGCGCATCGGCAAGGTCTCGTCCAGCGTCTTACTCAGCCGATCGGCCAGCTCGACACTGTCGATCACCATGCCCATTTCGGTATTCAAATGGATCGAGCGCTGGTCGAAGTTGAACGAGCCCACGAAAATCCGGTTGCCATCCACGCCAAACGTCTTGGCATGCAGGCTCGCATCCGAACTGCCAAAGCCGGCGCCGCTGCGTTTCTTCTTGCGGGATGGCTCGTCGGTCGATGCACGGCGCAACTCGTATAACGCCACGCCCGCCTCCAGCAGCGGCTTGCGCCACTTGGCATAACCCGCATGGACGGCAGCAACGTCGGTGGCCTCGAGCGAATTGGTGAGCACCCGGATTTTCGCGCCCTTTTTGGCCATCTCGACCATTGCAGCCGCCCCGTCCTTGCCTGGCACGAAATACGGGGACACCAGGTCCAGATTGCGTTCCGGCTGGCCGAACAATACCGCGAGCCTGGCCGCGATGTTCTCATCCGGCGACGACTGGTCCAGCACTTTGGCCGGATCGTCGCTCAGGAAACGCGCATGCGCCCATTCCAGGGGCAGCGTCCCGCTCATGACCTTATTCAGGAAGGCCGATTGGCCGATCGCATCCAGATACGCTTTGGTTTCGGCATCGACCGTGGCCGGCGGCGGTGCCTTGGCTTCTTTTACCATCAGCGCCAGCGGATAGGCCGACGGACAATTCCAGTACAGGTCGAAATCCGCAGAAACTTCTTTCACCACCGGGCCGGTAGCGATCACGTCGAGGTCGGCAAACGAGATATCGCCCGCTGCGCCGAAATACTCGTCGCCCACATTCCGGCCGCCGATGATCGTGGCCTTGTTATCGGCGGTGAACGATTTATTGTGCATGCGCCGGTTCATGCGCCAGAAATCGGCGACCATGCCGAGCGGACGCATCGAGCGAATACCATTCGGATTGAACAGCCGCACTTCGATGTGTGGATGCGCGTCGAGCTCCGACAAGATCGCATCCAGCCCACCCGTGTTGTTATCGTCCAGCAGAAGGCGCACCCGCACGCCACGATCAGCCGCCTTGCGCAAGGCGTTGAACATCAGCATGCCGGTGGTGTCGTGACGCCAGATATAGTACTGAACGTCGAGGCTGCGATCGGCCGCCTGCGCCAGCACGGCGCGCGCGGCGAACGCATCGCGCCCATCGGGCAGGCTGTGAATGCCGACCAGGCCGGGATGCGCCGTGGTCAACGGCAGCAGCGCCTTGCCGAGACGGGTGTTGTCCGTATCGGTCAAGGCCGTGCTGGCAACGCGGCCCTCCAGCGGTGGCAGCGTCGAGCAACTCGACAGCGTCAATGCGCCCGCAAGCAGCGCCGTTGGCAAGAGCAGCCACAATTTGGCGCGCTTTTTCATGGTTCAATGTCCTTCGAAGTCAGGTTTGCGCTTTTCAAGGAATGCCGACATGCCTTCTTTTTGGGCAGGCGTGCCGAAACCCGCATGGAAGTAGCGGCGTTCGTAGGCCACGCCCTGGCTCAGCGTCATCTCGTAGGCCTGGTTGACGCAATCCTTGATCTGCATGGCAACCGACACGGGCATCTCGGCAATCCCTTGGGCGATCTTGATTGCCTCGTCCATCACCTCGGCCGCCGGGTACACGCGCGACACCAGCCCGGTCCGCTCTGCCTCGGCGGCGTCGATCATGCGCGTGGTCAGCAACATGTCCATCGCTTTCGACTTGGAAATTGCGCGCGGCAAGCGCTGGGTGCCGCCGGCGCCCGGCGTCACGCCAACCTTGATCTCGGGCTGTCCGAACTTCGCGCTGTCCGCGGCGATCAAAAAGTCGCACATCATCGCCAGCTCACAGCCGCCACCCAGGCAATAGCCCGAAACCACGCCGATGACTGGCTTGCGGATGTCGAGGATGTGTTCCCAGTTGCGGCCAATATAGTTATTGCCGTAGGTTTCCTGGTAATCGTACTGCGCCATGGCCGCGATGTCGGCGCCGGCAGCGAAGGCTTTCTCGCTACCAGTTAATACGATGACATTGATGGCCGGATCCAGGTCGAACGCGCGCAGCGCCTTGCCCAGCTCGTTCATCATGTTGTCGTTGAGCGCATTCATCGCCTTTGGACGGTTCAGCCGTACCACGGCGACCTTGCCGTGGTTCTCGATCAACAGGTCAGCATATTCCATGGGACACCCTCATCTGGTTGGATAGTATCGTCGCGATTGTAGCGCTTTCCGTGCACGTCAAGTCGAGCGCGCCGATCGGTCGGCTGGCAGAAATGCGACGCGGCCACATCACGGCGCTGCGGGCGGCAGCACGACCGGGAATTCCGGGCAGCCCATGCCCTGACAACCATCGGGCCGTGTCCGCAGCCAGGTGACAATCGACTCCACCGACACGGTCTGGATCCGTCCCTTCCAGCGCAAGCTGGACGGATGATCGTCAAACGCAATATTCGCCTTCGATATCCGCGCGCCCAGGCGCGTCATTGTCCCCAATGCCAGCTCGGTTGGCTGGTAGCCATTCGAGGCCAGCCATGTCTGCGCCGTGGCGCGGGTCGTGGCCGCGCCCTCGGGTGCGATGGCGTAGGCCAGCATTTCCAGGACCCAGCCGTTTGAATTCTGGTAACGGGTGCTGAATGGATAGGCAGCCAGGCTGTATTGGGGCTCGTGGTAGTCGCGCGCCTTCGTGCCAAGCAACGCACTCTTGAGCCGGGCTTGCACGGCAGGCGCCAGGCGCCAGATCCCGGCCTGGTAACGCACCGGCGCGTCAGAGAAGAAATTGATCAGCCCTTCGTCGTACAGTGCCGACGTCGCCGTACCGCACGCATTGAGCTTGTGCACCACCGACCAGGCGCCGGCCGGATGTGCGCGCACGGCAAATGCCGCATGCGAATAGGTCAACCGGTACGCCGACAGGTCCTGCCCCACGCGCGCGATCAGCACGACCTCATCGCCGGTGCCTTCCAGCGCCGTGCGCGTGAGATCGGCCATCTGCATGCTGCGCACCAATAGCTCTGGAGAAGCGACCTGCTCCTCGCAGGGGGTGCCGGCGAAAGCCGTGGGCACCGCCAACGCCAGGGCGGCCGCAGCAACGGCGCGGCGCATCCTAGCTGCGCGGGCGCGAGTGTGCCATGCCGGTGCCTGGTTCCCCCAGCACGGCAATCGTCGACTTGCCTTTCTTGACGACGTAACCAGCTTTGCCGACCGCTTCAATGTCAATGCGATCGCCAACCTTGATTGCTTCGTTCTGCGCAATCCGGTTCTGGATCGCCATATCGATTTTCAACTGCTTATCGTCGCTATGCAGTTCCAGCGCAGTCTTGTCACCTTCGGGCCGCACTGCAGCGACGCTCCAGCGCTTGGAGACGTCGACTACGGCCGACGAGCCTTCCGCTAGTTTCGTTGCGCTCAGATAGACCACACTGAACGGCGCCAGCAGCACGATGCTGCCTACTGACAGTACGGTATCGGAGGGACCGGGCGCAGCAGCCTGGCTGGGCGCGGCGATGGCAGCGGCAAGGGTAATGGCAAGGAGGGAATGCAGACGCATGGATGAACCTGTCAAGAATGAGATCAGCGCCACGTCACCGCTGATCAAGCAGCGAACAATTGCAACGTGGAAATTGAAGCAAAAGGCAGAGTAGCCCGATTCCCCCATTTATGCAACGAAGGTTCACTTCGGCAACAACACCCACATCGTCCCGCTCTGCTTCATGAGCCCGGCATTTTCCGTCGCTTCCGGCCCGAAGCCGAAGAAGAAATCGGCCCGCACCGCGCCGCGAATCGCACCGCCCACATCCTGGCCCATGACCAGCCGTTGCAACGGCGCGCCATCCTTCGGCAGCGTCGTCGACAGCCATACGGGCGCGCCCAGCGGCAGGATCGTGCGGTCGATGGCAATCGAGCGGCCCGGCGTCAGCGGCACATTGAGCGCGCCACGCGGCCCGACGCCCGGGTCAGCCACCTTGGTCTCCGTGAAGAAGATATAGCTCGGGTTCACATTCAACAATTCCTGGCGCCGCGACGGATTCGCCGCAATCCAGGCCCGGATCGACTGGGCCGACACCTGGTCCGGCGTCATGATCCCCTGCTCCACGAACCAGCGCCCGATGGCTTTATACGGGTGACCGTTCTGGTCGGCATAGCCCACGCGCACGGTTTCGCCGGAATCGAGCTTGACGCGGCCCGAACCCTGCACCTCAAGGAAAAACGCATCCACCGGATCGCTCACCCACAGCAACTCCTTGCCGCTCAATGGCGCGCGGTCGATGTCGGCACGGCTCTGGTACGGAATCACGGTCTTGCCGGACAGCCGGCCCCGCAGGCGCCGGTTTTGCAGATCGGGATAGATGCTGCCCAGGTCGACCGTCACCAAATCATCCGGTACCCGGTACAGCGGCGTCTGGAACGCGCCGCCCCGCTTGCGCGCGCCAAACAGCATCGCTTCGTAATAGCCGGTAATCAACCCGGTCTCGGCGCCATCCGGATTGCGCACCTGGTTCGGCACGAAATACGTCTCGAAGAAGCGGCGCACGGCTGCGACGTCCTTCGCATCGATCGCGCCGGCCGCCGCACAGGGTGCCTTCCACGGCGCCTGGCGCGACGCCAGTACGCTGCACGATTGGAGGAAAGCCGGCCAGGCCTGACGCACGTCGTCCTGCTGCCAGCCCGGCAGCGCGGCAAAGGTGGTGGGTGTGAGGGGCGCGACCGGCGCTGGCGGCTGAACCGGCGGGGGCGCCACCACCACCGGCCCGACGGGCGGCGGCATCGTGACCGGCTGCGGCGCAGAGGGCGCCGTGGGCTTGGGCTCAGTCGAACAGGCGCTCAGCAGGCTGACGAGCGCGATCAGGACGGGTACACTGCGGCGTATTGTATACATGGGAACCATGGGGGCCGATATGTGGATCTTGATGGTGGAAGCCGGCGTGGCGCTGTTCCTGTTCGTGTTCATCGTCTGGTGGACCATGTTCGCCGGCCGCAAAGACAGCGACCGGGACGACGGCGACGACACCCCCGCCCCGTAGGATCAGTGCAGGGAGCGCGGCGGCGACAGCACGAATTCGGGAATGGTGGCCTCGAAGCGATGGCCATCCTCGGCCACGCAGAAGTATTCACCGCGCATCGTTCCCTGCGCGGTGCCCAGGTGCGTGCCGCTCGTGTACTCGAACTGCTCGCCCGGGGCCAGCAACGGCTGGTGGCCGACCACGCCCAGGCCTTTGACTTCCTGCATCTGGTTATTAGCGTCGAGAATTACCCAATGACGGGAAATGAGCTGGGCCGGAATGCTGCCGGTGTTCTTGATCGTGATCGTGTAGCTGAACACGAACTGGCTCCGGTCCGGGTCGGACTGCTCCGCCAGGTATTGCGTTCTGACGGTGACAGCGAAATCGTAGGCGGGCATCGAGGTTCCTTGCGTGATCGTGGACTCGGCCGCTGCGCCATTCGCAGGGGCCGGCGCGCCATGTGGCGCAAATAACAATCATACCGCCTGTGGCCGCCAAGCGCCGACGCGCCATGGCATCGCCAACGCTGGAGGCGCCAGCGCGACCGGCGTAGAATAGCGGATTCCCACCAAAACACGCATCGTCGCCCCATGACCACCTACCGCATCGCTCCCAGCATCCTGTCCGCCGATTTCGCCCGCCTCGGCGAAGAAGTGCGCAATGTCGTTGCCGCCGGCGCCGACATCATCCACTTCGACGTGATGGACAACCATTACGTCCCGAACCTGACCATCGGCCCGCTCGTCTGCCAGGCGATCCGCCCGCACGTGGACGTGCCGATCGACGTGCACCTGATGGTCAAGCCGGTCGACCGCATCATCCCCGATTTCGCCAAGGCCGGCGCCAACATCATCACCTTCCACCCGGAAGCGTCGGACCACATCGACCGCACGCTGCAGTTGATCCGCGATCACGGTTGCAAGGCCGGTCTGGTCTTCAATCCGGGCACGCCGATGCACTACCTCGAGCACGTGATGGACAAGATCGACATGATTCTGATCATGTCGGTCAATCCAGGCTTCGGCGGCCAGTCGTTCATCCCCGAAGCACTGAAAAAAATCGCCATTGCGCGCCGCCTGATCGACGAATCGGGCCGCGACATCCTGCTCGAAGTCGATGGTGGCATCAAGGCCGAGAACATCGCCGCCGCAGCAGCTGCCGGCGCCGACACGTTCGTGGCCGGCTCGGCCATCTTCGGCAAGCCCGATTACAAAGCCGTGATCGACGCCATGCGCGCCGAACTGGCCACGGTCGCGCGCTGATGCGGGCCGGCGCTGCAGGTATCCGGGCCGTCATCATCGACCTCGATGGCACCATGCTCGACACGGTGCCCGACTTCGAGGCGGCGCTGAACGGCATGCGCCACGACCTCGGCCTGGCGCCGATAAGCCAGGCCACAATCAAGCCGCTGGTCGGCAAGGGTTCCGAAAAACTGGTGCGCGACGCGCTGCTGCTCGACTGGGATGCCGCGCAGGTCGATGCGGCGTACACCGACGCGATGGCCGGTTACCAGCGGCATTACCTGGCCATCAATGGCGACCGCAGCACGCTGTATGACGGCGTGCTCGATGGCCTGGCGGCGATGCAGGCGCTGGGCCTGCGCCTGGTGTGCGTGACCAACAAGCCACTTGCCTTCGCACTGCCGCTGCTTGCCCAGAAAGGCCTCGCGCCGTATTTCGAGCACGTGTTTGGCGGCGACTCGTTCGCCAAAAAGAAGCCGGACGCCATGCCGATGCTGGGCGCCTGCGCGGCGCTGGACATCCCGCCAGCGCAGGTGGTGGCGATTGGCGACTCGTCGAACGATGCCGAAAGCGCCCGCGCGGCCGGCTGTTTCGTGCTCACAGTCCCGTACGGCTACAACCACGGCCGTCCTGTACAAGAAATTCAATCCGATGGTATAGTTGATTCGCTGCTGGATGCAGCACGCCGCATCGGCGCGCACAATACAACGGCCAGCTTAACCAACTAACTTCTCTCACCATGTTTTTCACCAAAAAACTCACTGTCAACCAAACCGGCGCCCCTGAGGCCTGGGTCTGGCGACGCTGGCAATCCTGGGCTGACTAAGCCGTACCGATTGCTGCCGGGTGTGCGCGCGACTGCGCGCCACCGGCGGGTTTTTTGAAGCACACCACCGCCCTCTTCCCCCGTGGCGGTCTGGAGAAAACATGACCGAACTCGAATTCAAGTCCCTGGCAAACCAGGGCTACAACCGCATCCCCCTGATCGCGGAAGCCTTCGCCGACCTCGAAACCCCGCTCACGCTGTACCTCAAGCTGGCGCAATCGCAGAACACCGGCAAGAATACCTTCCTGCTCGAATCGGTGGTGGGCGGTGAACGCTTTGGCCGCTACTCGTTCATCGGCCTGCCGGCCCACACGCTGCTGCGCACGACGGGCAACCTGACCGAGATCGTGAAAAACGGCGAAGTCATCGAATCGCACGAAGGCAATCCGCTCGACTTCATCGAGGCGTATCAGGCACGCTTCAAGGTCGCGCTGCGCCCTGGCCTGCCACGCTTCTGCGGCGGCCTGGCTGGCTACTTCGGCTACGACACGGTGCGCCACATCGAGCACAAGCTGGTCGCGAGCACCCCGCGCGATGAACTGGGCCTGCCCGACATCCATCTGATGGTGACCGAAGAACTGGCGGTGATCGACAACCTGTCGGGCAAGCTGTACCTGATCGTGTACGCCGACCCGGGCCAGCCCGAAGCCTATTCGCGCGGCCGCCAGCGCCTGAAAGACCTGCGCATGATGCTGCGCCGGAGCGTCGACGCGCCGGTCACGTCGGCCTCGGTGCGGACCGAATCGGTGCACGACTTCAGCAAAGAAGACTATCTGAAGGCCGTCGCCAAGGCTCACGAATACGTGATGGCCGGTGACCTGATGCAGGTGCAGATCGGCCAGCGCATCCGCAAGCCGTACGTCGATTCGCCGCTGTCGCTGTATCGCTCGCTGCGTTCGCTGAACCCGTCGCCGTATATGTACTACTACAACTTCGGCGACATGCAGATCGTTGGCTCCTCGCCCGAGATCCTGGTGCGCAACGAGTCGCTGCCCGAGGGCGGCCGCAAAGTCACGCTGCGCCCGATCGCCGGCACGCGCGGCCGCGGCGCCACGCCGGAACGCGACGCTGCCTTGGCGGCCGAACTGCTGGCCGATCCGAAGGAAGTGGCCGAACACGTGATGCTGATCGACCTGGCGCGCAACGACATCGGCCGCATCGCCGATACCGGCAGCGTCAAGGTCACCGATCGCATGGTCATCGAAAAATACTCGCACGTGCAGCACATCGTCTCGAACGTCGAGGGCAAGCTGAAAGACGGCATGTCGAACCTGGACGTGCTGCGCGCGACCTTCCCGGCCGGCACCCTGACCGGCGCGCCGAAGGTGCGGGCGATGGAAGTGATCGATGAACTCGAGCCGGTCAAGCGCGGCATCTACGGCGGCGCCTGCGGCTACCTGAGCTTCGGCGGCGAGATGGATGTGGCGATCGCGATCCGCACCGGCGTGATCAAGGACGGCAACCTGTATGTGCAGGCCGCCGCCGGCATCGTCGCCGATTCGATCCCCGAGATGGAATGGCAAGAGACCGAACACAAGGCGCGCGCCGTGCTGCGCGCGGCCGAGCAAGTGCAAGATGGCCTGGATGGAGAGTTCTGACATGCTGCTCATGATCGACAACTACGACTCGTTCACCTACAACATCGTGCAGTACTTCGGCGAACTGGGTGAAGACGTGCGCACCGTGCGCAACGATGACATCACGCTCGAAGAGATCGCGGCCATGAAGCCCGACCGCATCTGCATCTCGCCGGGCCCGAAGGCGCCGAAGGATGCCGGCATCTCGCTCGACGTGCTGCGCGAATTCGGCGGCAAGCTGCCGATCCTGGGCGTGTGCCTCGGTCACCAGGCCATCGGAGAAGCGTTCGGCGGCAAGGTCATTCGCGCCAAGCAGGTCATGCACGGAAAGACGTCGACCATCGCGCACATCGGCGAAGGCGTGTTCCAGGACCTGCCGAGCCCCTACACCGTGATCCGCTACCACTCGCTGGCGATCGAACGTGCATCCTTGCCGGCCTGCCTCGAAGTGACCGCATGGACCGACGACGGCGAGATCATGGGCGTGCGCCACAAGACGTTCGACATCGAGGGCGTGCAGTTCCACCCCGAGTCGATCCTGTCGGAACACGGCCACGCGCTGCTGAAGAACTTCCTGACGCGCTGATGCGCCCATGCATGCGCGCCGCATCCGGCGGCGCCATGCCCAAACCACGTTTGCACACTGGACCCATCATGGCGATCACCCCACAAGAAGCGCTGCTGCGCTGTATCGAACACCGCGAAATCTTCCACGACGAAATGCTGTCGCTGTTCCGTCAGATCATGTCGGGCGACGTGTCGCCGACCATGGTCGCGGCGCTGACCGTCGGCCTGCGCGTGAAAAAAGAAACCATCGGCGAAATCACCGCCGCCGCGCAGGTCATGCGCGAGTTCTCGACCAAGGTGCCGATGGCCGACACCACGGGCCTGCTCGACATCGTCGGCACCGGCGGCGACGGCGCCAACACCTTCAATATCTCGAGCGCGGCGATGTTCGTCGCTGCTGCCGCCGGCGCGCGCGTGGCCAAGCACGGCGGCCGCAGCGTCTCGTCGTCGTCCGGCAGCGCCGACCTGATTGAAGCCTTCGGCGCCCATATCGACCTGACACCCGAACAGATCGCGCAATCGATCGCGCAGACCGGCATCGGGTTCATGTTCGCACCAAACCACCACGCGGCGATGAAGCACGTGGCGCCGGTGCGGCGCGAGCTGGGCGTGCGCAGCATCTTCAACATCCTGGGCCCGCTGACCAATCCGGCCGGCGCGCCGAACATCCTGATGGGCGTGTTCCACCCCGACCTGGTCGGCATCCAGGTGCGCGTACTGCAGCGCCTGGGCGCCCAGCATGCGGTCGTGGTCTGGGGCCGCGACAATATGGACGAAGTCTCGCTCGGCGCCGGCACCATCGTCGGTGAGCTGGTCAACGGCGAGATCCGCGAATACGAAATCCACCCGGAAGACTTCGGCCTGCAAATGGTCTCGAGCCGCAACCTGAAGGTGGCCAACGCCGAAGAATCCAAGGCGCGCGTGCTCGAAGCCCTGCGCGGCGAGCCAGGCCCGGCGCACGACATCGTCGCGCTCAACGCCGGCACCGCGCTGTACGCCGCCGGCGTGGCCGACTCGATTGGCGCGGGCCTGGAGCAGGCGCGCGCCGCCATCGCCTCGGGCGCGGCGGTCGCCAAGCTCGAACAGTTCGTCCAGGTCACGCGCCAGCTCGGCGCGGCCAACTGATACCGAAAGCACCAGCATGTCCGACATCCTCGACAAGATCCTGGCCGTGAAGGCCGACGAAGTGGCCGCCGCGCGCAAGCACCGCGATTTGTACAGCCTGCGCCACGAAGTGGAAAGCGATGGCGATGCACGCCGCAGCCTGCGCGGCTTCGAGCAAGCGTTGCGCGCGAAAATTGCGGCAGGCCAGGCCGGCGTGATCGCCGAAGTCAAGAAAGCCTCGCCATCGAAGGGCGTGCTGCGCGCCGACTTCCAGCCGGCCGCGATCGCGCAGAGCTACGCCGAACATGGCGCCGCATGCCTGTCGGTGCTGACCGACGTGAACTTCTTTCAAGGTTGCGCCGACTATCTGCGCCAGGCGCGCGCCGCCTGCGCGCTGCCGATCCTGCGCAAGGATTTCATGGTCGACCTGTATCAGGTCTATGAAGCACGCGCGATGGGCGCCGATGCGATCCTGCTGATCGTGGCGGCGCTGGACCATGGCCTGATGGCCGAACTGGAAGCGTGCGCGCTGGAGCTGGGGATGGACGTGCTGGTCGAAGTGCACAACGGCGAAGAACTCGACGCAGCCCTGCAATTGCGTACGCCGCTGGTGGGCATCAACAACCGCAACCTGCGCACGTTCGATGTCACGCTCGACACCACGCTTGGCCTGCTGTCGGCGATCCCGCCAGAGCGCCTCGTGGTCACCGAATCGGGCATTCTCGGGCCGCAGGATGTGCAGCGCATGCGCGACGCAAACGTGCACGCCTTCCTCGTTGGCGAAGCCTTCATGCGCGCCGAAAATCCGGGTCAGGAACTCGCGCGCCTGTTCGCGTAAAAGATTGTAGGGTGGACGGGTTCCACGTCTACGCGTTTAACTAAACGGTATAAACAGTCAGCGATTGCACGGCGCAGCGGCTGCATGGCCGCCGTCATGCTGCGTACGCGTCGTGCAACGCTTGCAGAACCGGCGGTTGCGCAGGTGCGCGTAGAGCAGCATGAAACCACTGAGGACAGCGACGGCCGCTTCGGCATGCTCGCCCAGCAGCGGGCTGACAATGAACACGGCCGCCAGGAACAGCGCCAGACCGGCGCAGCCGACCAGCAGCGTCGTCTTGTCGCGGTGTCGCAGATAGCCGGGCACCAGCGCCAGCAGCACCGGCAGCGTGATCGCTGCGATCAGCGTGTCATGGAAGGTGTCGTGCGCGTGCGCGAGTCCCAGCATCGGAAACGCGAGGATCACGAGCGGCATTGCCAGGCAATGCAGCAGGCACAGGACCGATGCGGTCATGCCGGCGATATCGCCGAATTTGATCATTGCAGTTTTGGTCAGAGCGTTCTTGCCTGGGTGGTTCATAGCCCTGTTCCAATCATCATTAGAATATAATGATAACCCATTATCGTTAGCGATTCAACGCGCATGACGAATCGTGCGTGCGATACCAGAGCCCAAACGACAAACGGCGCACGGCAATATCTGCCGTGCGCCGCTGTGGGCATTGCAATCAGCGTCAGAACATCACGCGAATCCCTGCCGTGATATTGCGGCCGGTAAGGGGCGCCGCATTCTTGATGAACGACGTGTGGCTGAACGCCAGTTCGTCGGTCAGGTTGTTCAGGCGCGCATAGAACTGCGTCGGCACACCGCCGATGCGGGTCGAGTAATGGGTGCCCACATTGAGCATGTTGTAGCCACCCGTCTCAGTCTCGTATTCGGCCAGCTTGTCCTGCTTGCCGACGCGGTACAGCTCGACCATGCCATGCCAGCCGTTCCAGTCGCCATCGAACTTCACACCGATGCGGCTGGCCGGGATGCGTGGCAGGTTGCGGCTGCCGTCGCCACCATCGAAGCGGGCGCGCACGTAATCACCGAACACGGTCGCGCTCAGGCTGGACGACAGCTTCTGGCGGATTTCGCCTTCCAGGCCGGTGAACAGCGCGTCACGCTGCGTGTACTGCACCAGCTGGAAGCCGTCCTGGCTGTCCAGCGTGCGCGCATAGATGTAGTTGTCGACCTTGTTGCGGAACGCGCTCACCGAGAACGTCGTGTCGCCGTCAAACTTGCGCAGCGTGAGGTCGACGTTGTTCGAGGTTTCCTTGTCCAGGTCCTGGTTGCCGATCTCGTAGGTGGACGTGGCCAGGTGGGCGCCGTCCGCATACAGTTCTTCGGCGGTCGGCAGGCGATGGCTGCGCGAGAGCGACGTGCCCAGCGAATAGCCCGGCGTGAGCTTCCACACCGCGCCGACCGACGCCGACGTGCCGCGCGCATCGGTGTTGGCCAGACCCGGGGCATCGACCTCGATGTCCTGCCACTCGTGGCGCAGGCCGGCCTCGAAGCGCCAGTCCTGCAGCTTGTATTCCTCGGTCAGGAACGCCGCATGCTTTTTGGTGAGGGTCGGCGGCACGTACGCTTCTTCGCCCAGCGCCGAGAAATCGCGGCGCGTGGTTTGCAGGCCGAACACGCCGCGCACACCGGCAATCGGCGCATGCACCGCTTCGAGGCGGGCATCAATGCCCTTGTTGCGGAACGACGTCGAGACGACGTTCTCTTCCAGCTCGTCGTGTACGTACTCGGTGAACGAGGCGCGCATGCGCACACGCTCGATGCCGGCCACCGGATTGCGGTACTCGCCGCGTACATCCCAGCGCTCGCTGTCGAGTTTCACGACCGGCACGTCGCTGTGCTCGTGCTCATGCTCGTCGCCATGACCTTCTTCCTCGTGGTCATGACCCTCTTCTTCTTCATGACCGCCGCAGTGCAGCTGGACGCCATGCGGATGGCAGCCTTCGAATTCGTGGTTGTGGCCCGGGATGCCGTATTCGGTGCGCTCTTTGGTGAAGGCCGCGCCAAGGTAACCGTTCTTGCCGATCCACGACAGGCCGACGGTGCCGGTCTCACCTTCCTTGTAGCTGCCCAGCACGCGGCGGCCATCCACCCAGTCCTTGCCGACGCGATAGTCGCCCGCATCGCGCTTGACGCCTTCCAGGTGCAGCGCGACGTTGCTGCCGGCCGCCGTGGTGAATTCAAACGCGCCGGTCTTTTCGCGCGCGGCCGAATTGGCGCGGATTTCCGCGCTGCCTTCCAGGCCGTTTTCCGGCATCGCCGTCGGAATCTTGCGGTCGATGATGTTGACGACGCCACCCACTGCGCCGCCGCCGTAGGCCAGCGCCGACGGGCCGCGCAGCACTTCGATGCGCTCGGCCAGCACGGGCTCGAACGCAACGGCGTGATCGGGGCTGATGGTCGACGCATCCTGGATCTCGGCGCCGTCCGACAGGATTTTCACGCGCGGGCCATCCATGCCGCGGATCACCGGGCGGCTGGCGCCGGCGCCGAAGTGGCTCGACGTGATGCCCGGCTGGTGCGCCAGCGTTTCGCCCAGCGTCGATTCACGGGCGCGCACCAGTTCTGCGCCACCGAGCGACGTCACCGGCGTGATCATGTCGTCGTGCACCACGCCCAGCGCGCTGGCCGACACCACGACGGTCGGTACGCTGTCCGGATCCGCCGCCATACGGCCCGTCGTCGTCTGGGCATGGACGGCCAGCGGCGCGCCGAAGGCCAGCATCAGCGCCAGGGTCAGTGGCGTGCGCTTGCAGGTGAAATGCGACATGGTGAAATCCTTGGTGATGAGATGAACGGCAGGCGGCAGGTCACCGGGCGCGGACGCGTCTAGTGATAAGCCATTATCATTAACGCCGAGATGATAGGCCATTATCAATAAGGATTCAAGCCCCTTCTGGCCGAAGGGTCGCGCTTTCAGGTATTCTTCGGCTATGCAACGCAATACACGCCAAAAATCAGCCATCCTGCACGCGATCGAGCATGCACGCCGTCCACTGTCGCCACAGGAGATCCTGGCGGAAGCCAGCCAGGCCGTCAGCCAGATCGGCATGGCCACGATTTACCGCAATCTCAAGTCGCTGGTGGACGACGGCGCGCTGAAGGTCGTCACGCTGCCAGGCGACGGCGCCCGCTACGAATCGACCAGCGTGGCCGAGCACCATCACCACCACTTCCAGTGCACCAACTGCCAGCGCGTGTTCGACGTGCATGCGTGCCCGGGCGACATCGACCACATGGCCCCGAAAGGCTTCAGCGTCGAGCGCCACGAACTGACGCTGTACGGCCGCTGCGCCGATTGCATCAACGCCTGACGCCAACAGCAGCGCGGCCCGTCGAGGGCCGCGTCATCGTTCTTATTTACCCAGCACGTTCAGCACCGCCAGCGTCATCGCCTGGGCGCTCGTCTTGATCGACGGCTCCGGCACCGGCGCATAGAACGGCGAGTGGTTGAACGCGATCGGCTTGCCGCCGGCCTGTTCGGCTGCCGCGACATCCTTCGGGTCATACACGCCGGTAAAGAAGAACATCGACGGCACGCCTTCGTTCGCGTACAGCGAAAAGTCTTCGCTGGCCGTCATGGCCGGCATGCGATGGGCCTTGTCGGCGCCGAACGCTTCCTTGAATACCACTTCGGTCTTGTTGACCAGCTCCGTGCTGTTGACGATGGCCTGGCCACCGCCGCCGATCAGCATCTCCGGCTTCGGTGCGCCGGCCATCGCGGCCGACCCTTCCGCCACACGGCGCACGCCCTCAAGCAGCTTGGCCCGTACCTGCGGGCTGTAGGAGCGGATGGTGCCGCGCACCTGCACGCTGTCGGGGATGATGTTGCCCACCGTGCCGCCCTGGATCGAACCAATGGTGACGACGCCGAATTCCTTCGGGTCCTTCTCGCGGCTGACGACCGTCTGCACATCGACGACGAAGCGCGCCGCGATGGCGATCGGATCGACCGTCTTGTCGGGCGCCGAACCATGGCCGCCACGGCCCTTGAAGGTGATCTCGAGCGAATCGGAATTGGACGATACCGGGCCGTCGTTGTAGCCGATCGTGCCGTGCGCCAGCGGCCACGAATGCAGCGCGAACGCGTAGTCCGGTTTCGGGAAGCGCTTGAACAGGCCATCGTCCAGCATGGCCTTGGCGCCGGAGACGATTTCTTCGGCCGGCTGGCCGATGAACACGAGCGTGCCCTTCCACTGCCCTTTCAGTTCGACCAGCGTGCGCGCGGTGGCGAGCCAGCTGGTCATGTGGATGTCGTGGCCGCAGCTGTGCGTCACGAAGCTGTCGCGGCCTTCGCTGGTGGCGCGGGCGCGGCTGGCGTACGGCAAGCCGGTTTTTTCTTCCATCGGCAGGCCATCCATGTCGGTGCGCACCAGGACGGTGGGGCCGGCGCCGTTCTTGAGCACCGCGACGATGCCGGTCTTGCCGACCTTCTCGGTGACGGTGAAACCGAGTTTGCGCATCTCGGCGGCCAGCTTGCCGGCGGTACGCACTTCCTGGAAGGCGATCTCGGGATGCGCGTGCAGGTCCTTGTAGATCGTGTCGAGCCACGGATACATGGCGTCCACGCGCGTGACGACATCGCTCTTGAGCGGGGCGGCCGGTTGGGCCAGGGCGGATGTTGCGGACAGTGCCAGGAGCGGCGCACAGGCTGCGGCGGCGATGCGGGTCAGGATCGGCATGGGCTCTTGCGGTCGTGTTGAACAGGCCACAACGATAGCATGCTGCATTGCGATATGGTACGGGCGGCGGGTCGTACCCGCCGCCCGGTGCGACTAGACGGCGCTCGGCCGCTTGAGCGCTGCCGGCTTGCGCCCTGCCACTGCCTGCGACAGCGTGATCACCGGCACGCGGTCGCCCTGCAGCGTAACGTCGAACGCCATCAATTCATCGCGCCGGAACGCGTGGACGGGTACGCGGTCGCCGACGCGATAGCGCGCCAGCAGCGCATCGACATTCGATGGATTGCCATTGACGCGCAGTCCATCGATCGCAATGACCACGTCGAGCGCCGACAACCCCGCCAGGTGCGCGGCGCCGCCTTCGTGCACCTGCGTGAGCTTGGCGCCCAGCGGATCGCGCCCGATACCGGCGTCGAGCGAGGCCTTGCCGGTCTTGCGCTCGTCGACCAGCTTGACGCCGAACGGCGCGTACAGCTTGGCCAGCGGCAGGTCTTCGACGCCGCGCACATAGCGCTCGAACAGGTTCCTGAGTTTCAAGCCGCTGACTTCATCGAACAGCGCTTCGACTTCGTGCTCGGTCACGCCGCGCCCAACGCTCGGATAAAAGTCGCGCCCGTAACGGTCCCACAGCGCCAGCATCACGTCGTCGAGCGACTTCGCGCCGCCCGTCTTGGCGCGGATCGTCAGGTCGAACGCCAGCGCGATCAGCGAACCCTTGGTGTAGTAGCTGATGATCGCATTGGGCGAGTTTTCGTCCTGGCGGTAGTACTTGCTCCAGGCGTCGAAGCTCGACTCGGCCACGCTCTGCTTCAGGCGCCCGCTGCCGCGCAGCACGCCGCACACGGTCTTGGCCTGCAATTTGAAATACGTCGTTTCGCCGATGATCCCGGCGCGCACCAGCATCAGGTCGTCGTAGTAGCTGGTGAAGCCCTCGAACAGCCACAGGAGCGGCGTGTAATTCTCGACCTGCAGGTCGTACGGCGCGAACACGGCCGGCTTGATGCGCTTGACGTTCCAGGTGTGGAAGTACTCGTGGCTGCACAGGCCCAAAAACTGCAGATAGCCTTCGCCCGGCTCGCCGGATTTCTGGTTCGCTGTGGTGGGCAGGTCGGCGCGCGCGCAGATCAGCGCGGTCGAGGCGCGGTGTTCCAGGCCACCGTAGCCATCGCCCACGGCCATCGTCATGAACACGTAGCGCTCGAGCGGGGCGCGTTTGGTCAGCGGTTCAAAGAAAGCGATCTGGGTTTCGCAGATGGCTTTCAGGTCGGCCTGCAGGCGCGCCATGTCCAGATTCGGCACGCGGCCCGTGATGACGATGTCGTGCGGGATGCCGTGCGCCTCGAACGTCGCCAGTTCGAAGTTGCCCATCTCGACCGGATGGTCGATCAGCTCATCGTAGTTGGCCGCGCCATACGTGCCGAAGCCGTAGCGCTTGGCGCCCGCTTCCTTCATCGAGGTCGCCACGCGCCAGGTGCGGGCCGCCGCATCGCCCGGCCGCTGGATGTCAACCTGGTGCGCCGTTGCTTCCTGCCCCACCACGCGCAGGAACACGCTGGTGCCGTTGAAGAAACCGTGGGTCTGGTCCAGGTGCGCCGCGCGCACCGACAAATCCCACGCATATACCTCGTAGTGCAGCGTCAGCGGGCCGGCGCCTGATGCTGCGCGCCACGTGTGCTTGTCGAGTTTTGTCAGTGCCACCGCAGCACCGGCCCGCTCGGCGCGGATGCGCACGATATTGCGCGCGAATTCGCGGATCATGTAGCTGCCCGGGATCCAGGCCGGCAGCGCGAAGATCTGCCCGTCAGGATCGGGATTGGCCACCGTCAGCGTGACGTTGAACAGGTGACCGGCCAGGTCCCGCGGGACGATGGTGTAGAAAATTGCGCTCTGTTTTTTTTGCGATGGCTTTTTCATGATCTGGGGTTGGTCTCGGGTCGCGCCGTATGGACAATAGTGTAAGCGGATTCAGTCGGGCAGATCGCCCTGGGTATCGATGTCGCGCAGGATGCCGGGATCGGGCACGGCGATCGTGGTCACCGGGCTGCTCGCCAGCAGGCGCCGCGCGCCCTGGTCGCCGTCCAGCGCCAGCAAGGCCTCGTGATGGATCGCGCCAAACGCGACCGGATTGCCACGCTGCCCATCGAACAGCGGCGCCGCAATCCCGGCGCCTTCTTCAATCGCACGCACCAGCGCCTGCAGCGTGGCGTCGGCCACGAACGGCATGTCGCCCAGCGCCACGAGCCAGCCACTGGCGCCATGCGCATCAAGCGGCGCATGACGGATCGCATGCGCCAGCGACAGGCCCATGCCGCTGTCAGCATCCGGGCACACGGTGACAGTGCAGCCAAGCGCGCGCAGCGCATCGGCCACGCCACCATCGCTTGGTGGCACCACCGCCACCACGCGCGGCAGCACCGCAAGTAGCTTGCGGGCGCTGGCCACGACGACGAAGTCGCCGCCCGGCAGACGCTGGAGCAGCTTGTTGCGTACACCTGCCGGATCGAAACGCCGGCCGCGCCCTGCGGCCAGCAGGATGCCGGTGAGCGTGATGCCCTCGCGCAGCGGCACGCCGGTTACTTCCCGGCCTGGCCTTCGAGCGAATCGAACTTGCCTTCAAGCGCCTTGAGGTCGATCGCGCCTGGGATGCGCGAGCCGTCGGCGAAGAAGATCGCCGGCGTGCCCGTGATGCGCAGCTTCTGGCCCAGCGCGAGAACCTTCTCGTTCGGCGATTCGCACGCGGCCGGCGTGGTCGGCGGCACCTTGCCTGCGATCATCCAGTCGTCCCAGGCCTTGTTGCGGTCGGACGCGCACCAGATGTTCTTCGACTTTACCGACGAATCCTCGGACAGGATGTTGTACATGAAGGTGTAGATCGTGACGTTGTCGATCTCCTTGAGCGTGGTCTGGCGCAGGCGCTTGCAGTAGCCGCAGTTCGGATCCTCGAACACCGCGATCACGCGCTTGCCGTTGCCCTTGACCTGCTTGAGCGCCATTTCGAGCGGCAGGTCGGAGAACTTGATCTTATTGACTTCATCGATGCGCTCGCGCGTCAGGTTGCGCGAGCTTTTCACGTCGTACACCTGGCCGATGACGAGGTACTCGCCCTTTTTGTCGGTGTACAGGATGTCGCCCGCGACGCGCACTTCGTACAGGCCGGAATACGGGGTTTCCTTGACCGACTCGATCTTCGCGCCGCTCAGGCGTGGCTCGAGCGCCTTCTTGATGGTCGATTCGACGTTGGTCTGCGCATCGACGCACGAGGCGAGAAGGCCAGTCGCCAGCAGGACGGCGATCTTCATTTTAAGCATGCTTGTAATTCCTTAGATTGATGACTTGCCCATGGCATGAGCCATCAGGCGCCGCTTCAGTGCCGGCATGTTATTGAGCAGGTTCAGACCGATATTCCGGACCACGCGCAGTGGTTCCAGGTTCGCGCCGAACAGGCGTTCGAGTCCGTCGGTGGCCAGTTGCATCAGCAGCACCTCTTCCTTGCGCTTGCGGGCATAGCGCGCCAGCACCCGCTCGTCGCCGATGGCGCGCCGCTCTTCGCGGTCACGCACGATGGCCAGCAGGTCGACGATGTCGCCAAACCCCAGGTTCATGCCATGCCCGGCCAGCGGATGCACGGCGTGCGCGGCGTCGCCCACCAGCGCCACGTGCGGCGCCACCATCGCGTGCGGCTTGATCAGCGCCAGCGGCACGGCGGCCACGGCGTCGGGCTGCAGTGGCCGCAGCTTGCCCAGTGTCTCGTCGGCGTACGCGCCAAGCCGGATCGCCAGTTCGCCCAGCGACTCTTCCATCAACGTGGCGGCCAGGGTCTCCGGCGCCGACCACACGAGCGAGACGCGGTTACCCGGCAGCGGCAGCAGCGCGATGATCCCGTCCGAGCCGGTGAACCACTGGTGCGCGACGCCGTGGTGCGGCTTGTCGCAGGCGAAGTTGGTGACGATGGCGCTCTGGTGATACATGCGGTAGTCGACGCCGATATCGCACTGTCCGCGCACCCACGATTCGCGCCCGTCCGCGCCGACCAGCAGCGCGCACTCGACACGGCGCCCGTCTTCGAGGCGCACGGCGGCGCCGCTATCGCTGCAGGTCAGTTCGCAGGCGCGCCCCTCCACGCGCTGCACATTGTGCGCGAAGCGGAGCGCGGCATCGAGCGCGCCGTTCAAGTTCTGGTCTTCGACGATCCATGCGAGCGTGCCGACCCGGGCGCCGAAGGCATCGAAGCCCAGGTTGCCGCCATCAGCGCCGTCGCCGTGCACGTCCATCGCATCGACCGGGGCAACGCGCGCCATGTCGAGGGCGTCCCATACCTTCAGTGAGGCCAGCAGGTCGTGCGCTGTGTGGTTGAGCGCATACACGCGCACGTCCCACGGCCGCTCCGCCGCCGGTGCAGTGGCTGCAGCGGGCGCCGGCCGGGCCGGCGGCGCCAGCAGCGTCACGCTGTGGCCGGCCTGGGCAAAGCCGAGGGCTGCCGTCTTGGCGATGGCGCCATTGCCGACGATGCAGACGTCGGTCCGGATGGTAGAGGTCGTGGGCGTGGTCATGAAGGCATTATAGCGATATGCCGGTGCCG
Source organism: Telluria sp. LT1R51-2 (assembly GCF_059685775.1). Classification (NCBI taxonomy): domain Bacteria; kingdom Pseudomonadati; phylum Pseudomonadota; class Betaproteobacteria; order Burkholderiales; family Oxalobacteraceae; genus Telluria; species Telluria sp. LT1R51-2. The sequence continues at coordinate 20,982 of NZ_JCASIM010000002.1, forward strand.
GGGGCCGGGCGGCGGGTTCGCGGCGGCGCAGGTGAGCGGGACAAGCGGCTCAGCCGGATAATCACGCACAGACCACGTTTGCGCTGCTACGCGCGCAAGAGCACTTGCGCAACTGAAAAACGCTGGCTATAATCGTGCCTCTCTTGGCCTGGTAGCTCAGTTGGTAGAGCAGAGGATTGAAAATCCTTGTGTCGGTGGTTCGATTCCGCCCCGGGCCACCAAGAATTCAGCAACACGCAAAAAACGCCACCACCGAGTGGCGTTTTTGCATTCCAAGGCCACTCATGCATACCCTTCCGCCCTGCCCCCTCTGCCAATCGGCCTACACCTATGACGATGGCGCCGGCCAGTACGTCTGCCCGGAATGCGCGCACGAGTGGCCGATCGCGGGCGCAGCTAGCACCGAGACCGCGCGCGTCTACAAAGATGCGTCGGGCAACATCCTCCAGGACGGCGACACCGTCACTGTGATCAAGGATCTCAAGCCAAAGGGCTCGGGCGGCGTGATCAAGCAGGGTACCAAGGTCAAGAACATCCGTCTGGTCGACGCCGACCACGATATCGATTGCAAGATCGATGGCTTCGGCGCCATGAGCCTGAAGACGGAGTTCGTGCGCAAGGTGTGATGGCGTTGTGCTGTAAACCATGCGACACCATGGCGGTTTTGTCATTATTCTGTGAACCTTGAAGATCACAAGAGGTTCCCATGTTTGCCAAGCCATCGTTCCTTGCCGCGTGCGCCACGCTCGCCCTGTCTGGCCTCTGCGCCGGGTCGGCATTGGCTGCTGACGCCGCCAAGCCATTGCAGCCGATCGAATCGCTCGCGGTGCCCCGCTATATGGGCGTCTGGTACGAAATCGCCAAGTTCCCGAACGAATTCCAGAAGAAATGCGTGGGCGACACCAGCGCGACCTATAACCTCGACAAGGACGGTCGGGTCAAGGTGATCAACCGCTGCCGCACAGCCGACGGCAAGGTCGATACCGCCGAAGGCGTCGCGCGCCAGCCGGGCGCGGCCACGTCGCCCAAGCTCGAGGTGCGCTTCGCACCGGCGATCCTGTCGTTCATCTCGATGGTGTGGGGCGATTACTGGGTGATCGATCTGGACAACAAGTACCAGCTCTCCGCCGTGAGCGAACCCAAGCGCGAATACCTGTGGATCCTGTCGCGTACACCGCAGGTCCCCGCGGCCGAATACAACGCCTTGCTGGCACGCCTGAAGGCCCAGGGCCTCGACACCTCGAAACTCGTGCTTACCCCGCATACGGTGGCGCCGCAAGCCGGGCAGTGACCGTTCGGTGAAGCGATCGGTCATGCGCGGTGCCCTCTTCGGGCTGGGCCTGCTGACAACGAGCGCACCGGGCTGGACCCAGCCCCTTGCTGCCGATCCACTGGCAGCACTGATCAATGCCTACCGCGCCAAACCGACCGACTGCGACGGCGCACGCGTCGCGCCGGTGACGCCGCTGGTCGCCGAACCGGTCCTGGCGCAGATCCGGATCGGTTTCGGGACCTTCATCGAATCAGCCCTGGCGCAGGCCGGCTACGCCGCCGATAACGCGGATTCCGTTGACGTCACCGGTCCGGAAGATGCCGTGGCCGCCATGAAGGTGCTGCAGCAGAGGTATTGCGAGGTGCTGCGCAGCGAACAATTCTCGGCCGTGGGCAGCTACCGTGAAGGCGCAACCTGGACCGTCGTGCTGGCCCGGCCGGCACCGCCCTTGCCCTCGACCACCTACCCGGACTGGCGCGACGCCGGCCGCGCCATCCTCGAGGCAGTCAATGTTGCACGCGCCAGCGCACGCATGTGCGGCGAGCGCGCATTTGCGGCGGCGCCGCCCTTGCAGTGGAACGCACTGCTGGGCGACGCCGCACTGGCCCACAGCCACGACATGGCCACGCGCCGCTACTTCAACCACTACGCGCAGGACGGCAGCAACCCGGCAGATCGCGCCACGCGCACCGGGTACCGCTGGGACCGGTTAGGCGAAAACATCGCCTTCGGCCAATATTCGCCACAGGAAGCGGTCGATGGCTGGATCGACAGTCCGGGGCACTGCGCCAATATCATGCAAGCCGACTTTACAGAAATGGGCGCGGCCTACGGCGTGACGGCCGACCAGCAGGCGGGCATCATCTACTGGACCCAGGTCTTCGGCACGCCGCGCCAAGGTGCCGCCAACCTTCCCCTGCCCCGGTTTCGACCCTGCCTCCGAACCCGCGCGCGCCCTGCGCCACCCTGCTTCGGCTAGACTTGCCTGCACCATGACCCTGATCGCCACGCAACCACACCTCGGCCTTGTCTGCATCACCGTCTCGAAAGAGGTGCGGTATCGCACGATCACGCGCAAGCGCCTGCTCGACCTGTCCGAAGACGGCCAGCAGCGCACGCTGGAAGACATCTACCGCGACAATATCCAGACGTTCGACAACGCCCTGCGCTACTGCGAGCGCGAAGGCATCAGGTTGTACCGGATGCCGTCGTCGATCTTCCCGTTCGCCGACGAGCCGTTCGGCCTGGCGATTCTGGAAAAATTCAAGGAAACCCTGGGCCGCTCGGGCCGGCGCGCGACCGAACGCGGCATCCGGCTCGTGATGCATCCCGACCAGTTCGTGGTGCTCAGCTCGGACTCGGAGAGCGTCGTCGCCAACAGCGTCAAGATCCTGCAGATGCACGCCGACATCATGGATTTGCTGGAGCAACCGCGTTCGCCCTGGGCGCTGCTGGAAATCCACGGCGGCAAATCCGACCGCGAAGACCAGCTGGTGGCCCGCATCGCTGAACTGCCCGAGGCAATCCGCAGCCGCCTGTGTCTGGAGAATGACGAATACGCCTACAGCGCCGACGAAATCCACGCCGTCTGCGTGCGCGCGGGCATCCCGATGGTGTTCGACGCCCACCACCACATCGTTCACGAAAAGCTCGACAGCTACGACCACCCGAGCGTCGCCGACACACTGACCAAGGCCCGCGCCACCTGGCCCGATCCCGCGCACCAGCTGGTGCATATCTCGAACGGCCGCGAAGGGTTCAACGACCGCCAGCACTCGGATCTGATTTCGGTGATGCCGTCGTCTTACCTGCAGGCGCCCTGGATCGAGATCGAGGCCAAGCACAAGGAAGACGCGATCCGCGGCCTGCACGGCTGGTGTGAGAAAGTCACGCCCGCCGCGGCGTAGTCATTCAGCTGGCGTGCAAGGCTGACACGCTTTCCAGCCACGGTACCAGCACCTCCGCCAGTGCCTGCGGCGCTTCGAGCGGGATCATGTGGCCGCTGTCGTCGATGACGGCAAACGTGGAGCCGGCAATCCCCGTATGCAGCTCCTGCGATTCGTCCAGGCTGCGCAGGCGATCGTGCCCGGCCGCGACGATCAGCGTCGGGCAGCGGATCTGGTCCAGCAGGTGCAGGTCGCCGGGCCGCTCGACCATCGACTGGTTGCGAAACGCCTCCGCCCCCAGCCGCACACCCATCTGGCGCACGCGCTCGATCAACGCGTCATCGCCCGCATTTTCAGGATGCAGCGATGTGGCAATCGCCGTGCGGCTCAGGCCCGCGAACGACACCGACGGCGCCGAGCGCGCCACAGAGCGTTTGCCCTGCTTGACCGCATCCGTATCGGGCCGGGTCGAGCTGGCGATCAAGGCCAGCGCCTCCACCCGTTCGGGCGCCTGGCGCACGATCTCGCGGGCGACATAACCACCCATTGAAAAGCCGACGAGGATGAACGACGGCGGCGCATCGCGCAGCACGCGTGCCGCCATTGCTTCGAGCGACGTGTCGTGGCGCAGGTCGGCATGCACGAGCGGGCCGAATGGGGCTAGTGGCGCGCGCAGGTCGTCCCATAACGTGTCATCGGCCATATAGCCGGGTACCAGCAGAATCGTCATCCTTGAGGCTCAGGTATTGCGCATCTGCGCCTGCGAGACATTGCTGCCCGGCGGGACGCTCTGTGTGAGCCACACATTACCGCCGATGGTCGACCCGGCGCCGATGGTAATCCGGCCCAGGATGGTGGCGCCGGCATAGATGACGACGTCGTCCTCGACGATCGGATGCCGTGCAATGCCTTTGACCAGGGCGCCGCTGTCGTCGACCGGGAAGCGCTTGGCGCCGAGCGTAACCGCCTGGTACAGCCGCACGCGCTCGCCGAGGATCGCGGTTTCGCCGATCACGACGCCGGTGCCGTGGTCGATGAAGAAGCTGCCGCCGATCTGCGCGCCGGGGTGGATGTCGATGCCGGTGAGCGAGTGGCCGATGTCGGCCACCACGCGCGCCAGGAACGGCACGCCCAGGCGCGTCAGGCAATGCGCGATGCGGTGGTACAGGATGGCGATGGTGCCGGGATAGCACAACATGATCTCGGCGACCGACGTTGCCGCCGGGTCGCCCGCGAGCGCGGCCTGCACGTCCGATACCAGCAATGCGCGCAAGGCAGGCAGCCTGGCCGCGAACTCGCGCGTGATCGCGCGGGCGCGCTCGGCCAGCACCAGGTCTTCACGCTGGGCGTCCGCACCGGTCAGTTCGGACGGCGCCGCCGGAGAAAACCGCAGCGCACGCCGCACCTGCTCGACCAGGCGATCGAGCGCCACGTTGAGCGTATCGGCGACGTAGTAATCGATGCTCTCGTCATTCAGGTCGGGGCGCCCGTAATGCGTGGGAAACAGCGCGGCCGACAGGCCATCGACGATCTGGCGCAGCACATCGCGCGACGGCAGCTCGCGCACGCGCCCTTGGTGCCGGATATTGTGGGTCGACTCGCGCGACGTGCGCAATGCATCGATGACGGGACCAAGGTGCCACTGCACCGATCCACCTTGGTATGGGAGTTCGCTGTTCATTTGCCGAGCCTAGCGGGTTTGCATGGTGATGCCACGATTTTATGGGTATTTCGGCAAGCGCGTTTGTCGGACTACTTTTTCGGCGGGTCAGCAGATCTCGGATGGCGGCGGCAGACCTTGCCGCGTGGCAGTTTCTAAGGCAACATCAGCACTCGCCCAGCCACTTGTATTGATTGCACCCATGAACCTGCCCTCCCACCAGCTCAGCATGACAGTGCTGATGACGCCCGACACGGCCAATTTCTCCGGCAACGTGCACGGCGGCACCATCCTGAAACTGCTCGACCAAGCAGCCTACGCCTGCGCCAGCCGCTACGCCGGGCGCTATGTGGTGACGATGAGCGTCGACCAGGTGACCTTTCGCCAGCCCATCCATGTCGGCGAACTGGTGACCTTTCTGGCCGCAGTGAACTTTACCGGCCGCAGCTCGATGGAAATCGGGATCAAGGTGATTGCCGAAGATATCCGCAGCAAGGCGGTGCGCCATGTGAACAGCTGCTTTTTCACGATGGTGGCGGTGGGAGACGACAAGAAGCCGGCCTCGATTCCGCCGCTGGTGCCGTCGACGCCGGATGAAGTGCGCCGCTTCGAAGAAGCCAAGGGGCGCCGCGACCTGCGTCTGGCGCTCGAGCGGGATCATGCGCAGCGGATCAGCAGCAAGGGTTGAGGTTCGGCGCGGGAGGATTGTCTGCTTGCCAAAAACGCTGCTATAATTGCGCGCTCTTGGCCTGGTAGCTCAGTTGGTAGAGCAGAGGATTGAAAATCCTTGTGTCGGTGGTTCGATTCCGCCCCGGGCCACCAAGAATATCCCTAACAAAACGCCAACCATCACTGGTTGGCGTTTTTGTTCGTCTAAGTCACAGTTCTTGTGTCTGGTCCATTTCTGGCCGCTCGTCAATTTCAAGGAACGAGGCGACACATGCCAGCACGAAGGACTTTTCCCCTCAGGCTCGAGCTCGTTGCTAAACATCGGATGTGTCTGCACTTCCTTAGCGTTGAACTGCTGAGACATTGAGCAGAGACCATCGTTTCCTAGAATCAGAATATTCTTCTAGATCAGCCTTTTGTAAGCAAACATTCTGTTCTAACGAACGTTTTACATTGTCACGTTTTTCCTTCGGTTTCCACCAACACATCCTACTAAAAATCACAACTCAGCCATAACCGCATATGGAATAATGCTTTGCTTCACTATGAAATATGGGTTTCGTACTGATACTCCAGAAAGCGGGCAATAAGTGGGATTTTTTGATAAGAAGCTGTCTTTTGGCGCACTCAGAGATGCGGTGGCAGACGCGGCAGCACAGGTCTCGGAAAAAGTAAAAAGCGTCGACGTGGCAGGCACAATCGCCAGCGCTAAGGAAACGATCGTCGAGGCCGGCGAACGGACGCTGGAAGTAACACATGCAGCGTACGAAATTACCAAAGAAAAGGCTGCCGTCGCATATGATTCAGCGGCCGAGGAGGTGCGCAATTTCGATTACACGCAGTTGAAGAGTGCCGAGTTCTACCAGGAGAATTTTAAGCATTACAAAGATCTCGGCCAGACAAGGTCTCTGAATACTTCCGCAGCACCTTCGAAATCGACAAATCGACTATGCAGATGGTCGACGACTTACGCAAACAGTTGCCGGTGCCAGCAACCACGGTCGACGATATTTTTGCCCAATGCAAGAAGGAAGCGATCCGCCGCGCAGTCGCGTCATTTGGGCTAGGCACCCTTGTAGATGATATCGACCAGCATAGCGCGGACAAGTACAACAACCTGTCTGAGAGTTACAAAAAATTCAAAGTTCGCTCCCCAGGCCTGAGCCTCCACGACAATTATGGAGAGATGCAAGACATTCGCGAGGCGGCTGCAATACGGGAAGGCATGCTTGGGACCGTGGAAAATGGCTATAACAAGGCGGAACCACTCATTATCAGCAATGCCGACATTGAACACGTCATCGCCAAGAAGGAATATTTCGATGACATCCTGATCCGCATGGGTACCACCGATGACCAGATGATCGACGCGATTAATTCGAAGGACAACCTGATCTTCGCCGATTCTTCGTTCAACAGCAGTTTGGGTGCAAAAAATCTGCTAGAGCACATCTCAGCCACAGGTAGGGAAGATGGCGACATCATCTGGATGACGATCGAAAGCACGGGCCAGGAAGTCGCGCTGAACAAGACCGACGTCCAGGAAGCTTACGAGCGCGCGAACGCCCAGCGTAACCAGCAACGGCTTGATGCGGCGGTTGAGGTTGGCACTACCGTCGTGAAAACGGGCGCGGCGCTGGCGGCCCAACAAGTGGTTGGGCTAATAGTCGTCGAAACTATCGACATTTTCGTAGACGAAATCCGCGACTTTGCCGCCAATGGCAAGCTGATCAATTCGGATGGCTGGCTGCAAAACACCAAAGATGCCACCGACAGGATCAGCCAACGCCTAGAACAGCGCTTTAAGGAACGCCATATCTGGGCACGCGCCAAGGAATTGGGCATTGAGGCAGGCGTGGCAGGTGCGCTGAGTGTGATTCCGCAGATTATTATTTCGCTGATCGTGCGAATGCCGGCTTTTGTGCTGGCGATCATTCGTGAATCCACATTGAGCGTCGTGCGTTGCGTACGCATCCTGGCAAGCAGCGACGCTAACAAACTTGCAAGCATCAGCGTTATCCTCGCTGGCACGGCGTCAGCGATTGTCAGTGTGTATGTCAGCCATGTTGTCAGCAAGGCCGTAATGACCGTACCACTGCTTAAAACTTTCGACCGCCAGGTAAGCGAAGTTTTTGCCGCATTACTCGTGACGGCTGTACCGCTGACCGCTATCTATACGTTCGATCAAAACAAGCGCAAAATGCAATTCATGCTCAACAAAGCTGCCTAACATATCGGTCACTGCTCTGTATCAGCAACAACCATAACGAACTGGAAGACAGGAGTACACCCTAGCCCGGCAATTCGACGTTGTGCTGTCAGGGGCAATGATTGAAATCTTTGTGTCGGTGATTCGATTCCGCCCTGGGACACCAAGAACTTCCCTTACAGAACGCCAACCGATCAGGTTGGCGTTTCCGCTTCTACTCCCAGGAAATCCACGCCTCCGATCAAGCCCTCATTTCTCCACAGGCTGGCGCCCGCACCTATGCGCAAAATTATAAGGACATGGTGCTGGCAACCTGTATGACACAGGCTTACCGGAATGACACGGGTGCGGCTAGTGATGCTGGAAGCAGTGCCAGCGCGTTGCGTGATTGGACCTACTTCGATATGGAGAAGAGTCCCGATGCGGTCAAGTTGCTGGTGAACCGCTATCTGGCACGGGACTATTCCAATCCGCTCGTCGAATCGGAAATCAAGGGAGTCAGGTTCGATTTTCTGAAATGCATGGACCTGTACCATAGCAAAGCGCTGGAAGACCTGGTCAAGCGGTTGGTCATTCACCCGAAGCGTACTTACAGGCAGGAAAACCCTTCGCGGGCAAGGGCTCCCGGCGCAGCCGCCAGGTAACAACTGGCTAGCTACGAACACCGTCATACCAAGGTCAAGTGCATGCGTTATCGCGGCGATGCTGGCCGCAAGGGTACTTACCGCATAGACTAGACCAAGCGGGCTTTCTGGCATCCGCTATCCTTGTGTCCGGTCTAGAAATAATTTCCCTGATTAGTTCCCAGGAGAAACAGCTGTGCTATCGTGAAATTTCAATGTCATTCCATCGCGCGACCGTCAACCTGTCGCAGCGGCGATGTTCTGTTGGAGAATTGCCATGAGCGAGTTATCGTCTTTTTTTCATGCAGTAAAATTGCCCGTCATTTCAGAAGTTGCCCATGCATTGATCAAAACCCTCGATGATGAGGATGCGTCGGCCACTCAAATCAGCGCGATCATCGCGCGCGATCCCGCCCTCACCGCCAAGCTGATGCGCCTGGCCAACAGCGCCCGCTTCGGCGCTGCGCGTGGCGTAACGTCACTCGACGATGCCATCGCGATGGCGGGCCTTGGGCACGTGCGCACCCTGGCCCTGGCTGCCTGCTTCGCCGAAACTTTCCCGGACCTGCCGGGCCTCGATAGCGACGAGTTCTGGAAAAGCAGCATGGCCTGCGCCGGCTACGCCAAGTGGCTGGCCGTCTGCCGGGGCGACGATGGCCAGGATGCCTGGCTCGCAGGCATGATGATGCGGCTTGGCGAACTGCTGATCTACCAGGCGGCGCCGGCAACGTTTGCCGAGATCGAGGAGCAACCCCACCTGCCAGGCGGACGGTGGGAACGCGAGACGCGACTGCTGGGCTTTTCGGAGGGGCACATTACCGCCGAACTTTGTCGTCGCTGGAATTTTCCTGTCGTCATTGTGAACGCATTACAAAGCGCATCCGATCCAATGGCGGCCCACCCGTTCAGCAAACTCGGGGCCATCATCCACCTGGCCAGCCTGCTGGCCGACACACCGAGCGACGATCCGGCCATTCTCGAGAGCTTGCCGCACGACGTCGTCACCGCTTTGCAGCTGAACCGCGAGTGGATGCACAAAAAATTTCCGTCCCACGCTTCCTTCTCGGCCGCGCCATGACGCGCCTGGTCGCGCTCACCGGCAAAGCCGTCTGGCGATGCGCGCGACCGGCAGCCTGGGCAATCAACTCACAAGCCTGCGTGCGACCGGCGTTATTCGGGTCATCGGCTACGCGGGACTGAAACGCCACGCCCCACATTCGAGATTCGCCAGTACGGGGCCTACACAGTCGCCGAGGTGGTGATGCCGCCCCACCGCCGAGGATGCGGGAAACCGCGCTTTTCCCATTTTGGCCGGCTATATCTTTGGCAAGAACAAGGGCGAACGCAAGCTTGCCATGACCTCCCGGTGACCCAGGCGCCGGTCCCGGCCAAGCTGGTCGTTTGTAGCCGATCGCCCCAGCTCGTCATCCCTGGCCAACGTCCCTACCGGACGCAGTCGTTATGCCCGTTGCGGTACGCTTATCGCATATGCACACCAGTGCGATGAGAGGATCAATCATGCATCACATTCGCTGCGGCGCAGGCAAGCCCTTGCTTCTGATTCATGGCCTGGGCGGCCATTGGCAGAGCTGGAATCCCATCCTGGCCGATCTCGCGACCCGGCGCGAAGTCATCGCGGTGGACCTGCCAGGCTTTGGCCAGACACCGAGACTCAATGGCGAAACCTCGATCCACACGCTGGCGGATGAAACAGCCGCCTTCCTGCACGCCCAGGGCTTGACCGGTATCGACGCCGTCGGCAGCTCGATGGGCGCGCGGCTGGTGCTGGAACTGGCGCGGCGCGGTGGCGTCGTTGGCGGCGTGGTGGCGCTTAATCCGGGCGGCTTCTGGCAAGGCTGGGAGCGGCACGCGTTCTTCAGTTCGATCTACCTGTCGATCCGGCTGCTGCGGCTGCTGCGCCGCGTATTGCCAGAAATCTGCGCCAGCCCGATTGGCCGCGCGCTGCTGCTGGCGCAATTCTCTTCCCGGCCAACCAAGCTGGCGCCGGACATCGTGACCGATGAATTGTGCAGTTACGTGGCCTCGCCGGTGTTTGACGAAATGCTCGCTCAGCTTGCTTATGGCGAAGAGCAGCAAGGCGCGCCCCGCAACAGCATCACGCAGCCGCTTGTCATTGGCTGGGGACGACGTGACCGGGTCTGCTTCCCATGGCAGGCCAGGCGGGCACTGGCTCTGTTCCCGGATGCCCGACTGCACTGGTTCGAGCGATGCGGCCATTTCCCGCATTGGGACGCGCCAGCGGAAACCGCACAGTTGATCCTCAGCGCACTGGCCGGCACGCACGCCACTGCTGCTGCCGGACTTGCCTATGCGGGCGATAGCCCCCATCTTGAACAATCCCTGAGTCTGCAACTGCCCGCCCGCTGATATTAACGGCCTGGCACGTTGATCGCCACGCAGCGTCGCCCGCATCGTTGCCCGGCTTGGTTGAATGCAACGATGCGGTGGGCTGCGAGACTGTCATGTGGCAAAAATAGGGCAGGTGCGACGACGAACGCGTCAACGTGGGAAGATAGACGCTATCGACTCACGACTTATTCAAGCAAAGGAACTCAATGACACAGCAAACTGAAACCGCGATCCTGGCCGGAGGCTGTTTCTGGGGCATGGAAGATCTACTGCGCCGCATGCCGGGCGTGCTGTCCACGCGCGTCGGCTACACCGGCGGCGACGTGCCCAACGCGACCTACCGCAACCATGGCACGCACGCGGAAGCGCTCGAACTGGTGTTCGATCCAAGCCAGATCAGCTATCGCCGGATTCTCGAATTTTTCTTCCAGATCCACGATCCGACGACCCCGAACCGCCAGGGCAATGACCGGGGCATGAGCTATCGCTCCGCCATCTATTATCTCGACGATGCACAAAAGCAGATGGCCGAGCAGACCATTGCCGACGTCGACGCATCCGGCCTCTGGCCCGGCAAGGCTGTCACCGAGATCGCTGCAGCAGGGCCTTTCTGGGAAGCCGAACCGGAACATCAGGATTATCTGGAACGCATTCCGAACGGCTACACCTGCCACTTCATCCGCCCGGACTGGAAACTGCCGGCGCGCCCGGAATCGACGTAATCCCGGCTCGGCCGGGTCATTGGGTGCCGGCCGAGGATGCAATATCCTCGGCCTGGCCGCTCGATGGAAAAGCGGATAGGGCGACGTCAAGTCAAACCACATCCGATTGATCCTGACCATCGGTTGCACGCTGAAGCGGAACTCCTACGGATGAACATCAGTCCAAAAGGACGTTCATCCGGAGGTGCAACCATGAGATCGATCCTGAAATGGCTTGGTGCGTTAAGTTTGGCAGTTCTTCTGTCGTCCTGTGGAAGCAGTGACGACGATCTCGGCAATGTCGCCGAGGTCGCTCAAAAGAATGGATTCACAGCATTGCTGGCAGCGGTCGACAAGGCAGGCATTGCCAGTACATTGACCGCCGCAAATGCCGACCTCACGGTTCTGGCACCCACCGATGCGGCCTTCGGCGCACTGGCGACACAACTCGGCTTTGCCAATGCCGGCGCCATGGTGGCGGCACTGCCGGCGGCCGACCTGGGCAAGATACTGCGCTACCACGTGATCCCTGGCGCCAGGTCCTCGGCGGCACTGGGCACCACCGGTGCGACCCTGGCGACAGCCTACTTCTTCGACGGCGCAGCTGCCCGACTCGCACTGAACACCTCTTCCGGTGTCGCGTTCACCGACGCCGTGCTGGCCAGAGCCAGCGTGACAACGGCCAATGTGTACGCCGACAACGGCATCATCCACGGGATCGACAAGGTCCTGATACCGCCCGGCGTGCTCAATATCGTGCAGATGGCCCAGGCCAATCCAGCCTCTTTCAGCTCGCTCGTCGCCGCAGTCGTGGCAACCGGCCTGGCGCCTGCGCTCAGTGCAAGTGGCCCATTTACCGTCTTTGCACCCAACAATGCCGCATTCGCCTCGGCGCCCACGGGCCTGACGACGTCACAGCTCACATCGGTCCTGACTTATCACGTGTTGCCGGCACAGGTCCTGTCTGGCGCCATACCGTTCGGCACGCCAGTGGCGACGCTGGCGACGACAGCCCTCGACGGATCGACGGTGCCGGCCCAGTCCATCACGATCAACCGCAATCTGACGATCACCGACACCACGGCAGCGCCGGCCACCATCCTGGCAACTGACGTACGCGCCAGCAACGGCGTCATTCACGTCATCGGAAAGGTGTTGATTCCCAAATAGGTACCGTCTGGCCATGACAACGCCGGCCGCCTCTCGCAAGCCAATATCGGCGCGGCAGCATCGGCGCCAGTGGTGGCCAGCGCCTTCCACCCGGCGCTCGCGCCGGTCGGCGTGTTGCTCGCCGTGCTGGGCTATGCCCTGGGCACCTATGGCGCCTACATCACGGGGATTTTCCTGCGCGCGATTGCTGGCGGGTAAACCTAGCCGCTGGCACACGCGGCTTAAGGGTGACCTCATCAGCGGGCTGTTAGAATTTGCGACAATCTTTCCCTATTTATTTGCAGGAGTATTCAAATCCTCGGCTTTCTCGTCAAACTGGCAATCGGCAAGCCAAAACTGGTGCTTGCCTTGGTGGTGGCGCTGCTGGCAGTGTTGGCTGGCACGATCACCTATACCGGCTACCTCGTGATCGGGGTCGTGGCCGAGTATCTCGGCACGGGCCGGTTCGCGGCCGGCTTTCTGCTTGGTATTCTGTTCGCCAGATTTCCTTCGGTTAGCCAGGGCAAGCTGCGCCTTGTTGGCCTGCTGCCCAAGCCTGTCCGTCGCCCGCTCATGGTGACCCTGGTCGCACTCTGCCTGCTGCACTTCGTGTGGCAAGGCGACTACGTGCCGGCTTTGTTCACCGGGTTTGTAACGACCTTTCTTGTTGCCTTTCCCTGGTTGCGCAAGACCCTGTTCGACCGGGTGTCCTCGTCGTTCTTCAAGTTCATGCCTGGCCGGCGCCCGCAAGAACGCAACGACGACATGGTGATCGAGGGTGAATTCAAGGAACGCAAAGAGTAAGGCCTGAGCGCCGTCGGCAATGGGCGACGACGCGTGCAGAAGGTGCAGCCGCATCCCTCTTGCATGCAAGCCGTATGGCGCTCAGTGGTATGCTGCGCCCTTAAACTCCGAAGCCAATGCCATGACCAATAAAAAACAGCCTTCCGCCCGTCAGCCAGCCGAGATGCCCGCCGGCCGGACTGAAAATCCTTTCCTCGACCTCGAGTTCTACCAGCGCATGCGCGACTACACCGAGCGCGATGCCGCCTTTTCGAAGGAGCTGAAGGCCATTGGCGACAGCGGCGCAGGCAAGCACAGCACCGACATTCGCGAGGCGCCGTCACTGGCATTGCTGCGCGCCGTCGTCAAGAAAGGCTTGTCGCTGGAAACCATGTTGGGCCGCATGACGCAGGGTGTGGAACTGGGCTTGTGGGAACCATGGATGAGCGCCTTCGGCATCGAGATCCGCGGCGTCAACTACGCAAAAACAGAGCAGCGCAATGCCCGCCTGGCGCTCGACATGAGCCTGGCGTGCAAGGTCAATTCGGTGTTTGCCAATGCAGGCGTCGTCAACTGGCGCAGCCTGGTGGCGCAGGATTGTGCGCAGATCCAGATCGACAAGCCGACCGAGAAATCCGGCGCCAAGGTGTACGCCATTTTCTTTCTGGATGCGCCAGCGAAATGATGTGTACCGGCGTGACGTGTAGCAGCGTGACGCCTGCCAGCTGATCATCCAAACCATCCAACGATCCCCGCCACCAGGAGCCCTCATGGACCGACGCCACTTTCTGGCCGCACTGGCGGCATGCGCAGCGCCCGTTGCCGGAGCCGCCACATCGCCTTGGTCGCTGCTCCAGCGCGGCGGCTACGTGATCCTGATGCGCCACGCCGCCACGGTGCCGGGCATCGGCGATCCGCCCGGTTTCAAGCTCGGCGTGTGCTCTACCCAGCGCAACCTGTCGCAGGCGGGTCGTGCGGATGCCACCAGGATCGGCGCAGCCTTTCGCAAGCATGGGGTGCCGCTCGGCCCGGTGCTGTCGAGCCGCTGGTGCCGCTGCGTGGACACCGCCCGGCTCGCGTTCGGCCGGGTCGAGCCCAGCGAGATGGTCGATTCAATGTTCCAGGACGACGACGCGGCGCGCGAGCGCAAGCTGGCGCAGCTGCGCACCTATCTGGCGGACTACAAGGATCCCGGTAACCTGGTGCTGGTGACCCATGACGTGAATATTCGCGCACTGGTTGGCAAATATGTCGAACAGGGCGACATCGTCATCGCTGCGCGCAGCCCCGATGGCGCCTTGCGCATCGAAGCGACGGTGCCGGTGGCGCAGCTCGCTAGCTGACCGGCTCGGTACGCGCTCCCATGGCGCGACCGGGCCTGCCGCTCTACCAGGGCAATTCAGCACCGTTATAGGATCTGAACGAACCGCTGTCGGCCGGCGTCAGCGCATCGAGTACCTGCAGCATGTCGGCGGCGGCGGCCTGGGCCGGTCGGCCGATGATCTCGCCACGAAACGGCTTCGACAGCCGTGAATTCACGGTCCCCGGATGCAGGGCGACCAGCACACTGTTCTTCTGCGTGCGCGCGACTTCGATCGCCGCGGTTTTCACCAGCATGTTCAGGGCCGCCTTCGACGCGCGGTAGCTGTACCAGCCACCCAGGCGGTTGTCGCCGATGCTGCCCACCTTGGCCGACAACATGGCCATGATGGCGCGCTCGCCTGCCAGCAACGGCGCAAAATGACGCATGACCAGCGCCGGACCGAACGTGTTCGCCATGAAGGTTGCCTGCATCTGCGGATAGTTCAGGTCGGCCAGGCGCTTCTCGGGCATCGTTGCGCCGTCGTGCAGCACGCCGGTTGCATTCACGATCAGGTGATAGCGCGGTCCGCTGGCGAGCGCATGTGCCGCAGCGGCGACACTGGCCTCATCCGCGAAATCGATCGCGGGCGCCGACTGGCGGTGCAGCCCCCGCACCGAGGCGCAGCGTGGCGACTGTTCCAGCAGATCGACAAAGGCCGCGCCGATCGTCCCCGAGGCGCCGATGACCAGCGCGTGAAATTGATCCGGCAAACTGTTCATCATGATGTCGTGCTCCGCGGTTGTACGTGCATCGAGTGTACCGAAGGCAGGTCGTGTCATCACTGTGCTGCGACGACAACGCCGGGTCAGTGCACGGGCTGACCCGTGCTGCTGCACGATCATTCCCCGGCAGCCCCATGCTATTCTTGCATCGCCCCGACCACCACGAGACCCCATGACCCGCTCGCTTTCCCTGCTCCTGTGCACGCTGCTGTGCGCCGCCCTCCCCGCCATGGCCCAGGTCAAAACGCCAGCCACGCCGGAAACAATGAACCAGCTGTATGCCGCCTACTGGGAAGACTACCTGCGCGAAAATCCGATCGCCGCGACTTTCAATGGCGACGCGCGCTACAACGACCGCTTCGGCCCCGTCTCGTCGGCCGAGGAGCGCAAGCAAAGCCGCGCGCTGTCGGAAAAATATCTCGCGGCCAGCGCCAAGTTCGATCCGGCGCCGCTGCCGGCCGAAGACCGCATCAGCTACGATCTGCTGCGCTACCGCCTGCAGCAGGTGCTCGACGGCCTGCGTTTCCCGTCCGACCTGGTGCCGGTGGACCAGTTCTCGGGCCTGCACCTGATGATGGCCCAGCTGGGTTCCGGCGCCTCGACGCAGCCGTTCCAGACGGTCCAGGATTACGACAACTGGCTGGCGCGCGCCGTCGGCTATGCCCCGGCCGTCGACAACGTGATTGCCGACATGCGCCTCGGTATCAAGCAGGGCATCGTGATGCCGAAGGCCTTGATCAGCCGCGTCTTGCCGCAGCTCGAGAGTGTCGGCAGCGACGATCTGGCCACCAGCACCTACATGGGCCCGGTAAAGAAGTTCCCGGCCTCGTTCAGCGCCGCCGACAAGGCGCGCCTGACCGACGCCTACGGCAAACTGGTGCGCGAACAGCTCGCGCCCGCCAACCGCAAGCTGCTCGCGTTCATGCGCGACACCTACCTGCCAGCCGGCCGCACCACGGCCGGCATCGGCGCCCTGCCCGGCGGCAAGGAATGGTATGCGTTCCGCGCGCGCCAGTCGACCACGACCGACCTGACGCCGGCGCAGATCCACGACATTGGCCTGTCGGAAGTGGCGCGCATCCGCACCCAGTTCGAAGAGGCCAAGGTGCGTGTGGGCTTCAAGGGCACGCTCAGGCAATTTTTCGACCACCTGAACAATGCGCCCGAGCTGCGCTTCAAATCGCGCGAGGAAATCCAGGCCGCCTATGAAGGCGTGCGGCCGCAGGTCGAAGCCAAGGTGGGCCAGCTGTTCGCGAATGTGCCGAAAGCGCCGTTCGAGATTCGCCCGGTCGAAGCGTTCCGCGAAGTGAGCGCGGCGCCGGCGTCGTACCAGCGCGGCTCGGTCGACGGCAAGCGGCCCGGCATCTTCTATTACAACGCCTACAAGCCCGAGACGCGCACGCGCTTCACCACCAATGCGTTCTTCCTGCATGAGGCGATTCCCGGCCACCACTTCGAGCGCAGCCTGGCGCAGGAAACGACCGGCCTGCCGGCCTTCCGCCGCTTTGGCGGCAGCACCGCTTTCTCGGAAGGCTGGGGCCTGTACAGCGAAATGCTGGGCCAGGAAATCGGCATGTACGACGATCCGTGGCAGTGGATCGGCCGCCTGACGGCCGAGATCTGGCGCGGCGTGCGCCTGGTGGTCGACACCGGCATCCACGAAAAAGGCTGGACGCGCGAACAGGCCATCGCCTACTTCATGGACAACGTGCCGCAGAACGAAGTGACGGCGGTGCAGGAAGTCGAGCGTTATATCGCGGTGCCGGGCCAGGCGCTGAGCTACAAGATCGGTGAACTCAAGCTGCGCGAACTGCGCTCCCGCGCTGAAAAGACGCTGGGCAAGGACTTCGACCTGCGCGCCTTCCACAACGAGGTGCTGTCGCACGGCGCGGTGCCGCTCGACGTGCTGGAAGCGGCGACCGACCGCTGGATTGCGGCGCAGAAGAAAGGCTGAACCGCAGCTAGTTACCGCCCTGCGCCTGCACCATCTCGATCGCGGGCAAGGTGACCGTCAGGAATGACGACACCTGCCCGATGAGTTCGGCAGCCTGCTGCCGGACTTGCCCCATCTGCAGAATCGACAGCTCGGCTTGGCGCACTGCCTGCTGGAGCAGCGTGCGGCGCTGCACGAGCGCGTCGAGCAAGGCGACATCGGCCGAATCGCCGGCCAGTGTCGAGACCACCGCCAGCGCGGCCGAATGCAGGCTCAGATTCTGCGCCGACGCTTCCAGGTCGCGCGTGGCGACATCGCTGTCGGCGATCAGCTGCACCAGTTGCGCGCGGGCAGACGTCAAGGCTGGCTTGAACTCCACGGGCGACGTCGCGCGCCGAAACAGCTTGCCGAACATGCCCGCCGGCGCGCGGGTAGTCTCGAGCGCCGCATCAAGCAACACTGGCACTGCCATCTGCGTGAACGTCAGCACCAGCTCGATCACGGGCCGCAGCAATGCAGCCTGCTCCATCAGCGGCGCCTCGCCCCATTCCGTTACCAGAGACAGCCTGACCGGCAAGATGCGGCGGAACAAGGCGGCAAAGCGTTGTTCGGCGTGCGCAAACAAGACTGGATAGTCGGCCCTGGCAATGGCCAGCGCATCACGCACCGCCGGATGATCTTCGCTGTCGAACAGCGCCCTGGGCGCAGCCTTCGCAGTAGCGCCTGACGCCGCCGGGACGGCTGGCAGGTCGTCGAATGACAGCGGCCTGGGCGGGCTGTGGCGTACGGGCGGCACCGCTTCGACATGCGCGTCGCCGAAATCGAGCGCGCGCGGCGTGGCCGGCGCCTCCACCGGATCGGGAGGCGCCTCGGCCGCCTCACCGAAATCAAATGGCTTGGGCATCAGCGAACGGTGGTCGACCAGCGCGCGTGACCGGCCTCAGACCGTGCCGCCCAGCTTGCGGATGAACGTCGCCAGATTGAGCTTGAAACCGGCGCCGACCGCCTGGAAGCGCCATTCGCCATCCCGGCGATACAGCGAGCCAAACTGCAGCGCGGTCTTGTCCGAGTAGTCTTCGTTCAGGTCGTATTGTGCGATCGTCTCGCCGGTGTCGTCGTTGTACACCTTCACGTAGGCGCCACTGACGCGGCCAAAATTCTGCTTGCGCACCTCGGCGTCGTGGATCGTGACGACGATCGGCATTTCCACCACGGCCGCTTCGACCCTGGCCAGGTCGACGATGATGACTTCGTCGTCGCCATCCTTGTCGCCCGTGCGGTTGTCGCCCGAGTGCACCACCGCGCCATCGGGCGACGTGGTGTGGTTGTAATAGACAAAGTGGGCGTTGCTGATCATGACCGGGTGGTCGTCCGCGTCCTTCTTGCACAGGAAGACAGATGAATCGAGGTCGAACGCCTGGCCTTCGGCCGCATTGACCTTCCAGCCCAGGCCGATACGAACGCGCTTCAGGCCCGGCGCCGTCTTTTCGAGGTTGATGCGGTGGCCGGTTTCGAGCGTGGTCGACATGGATATTCCTTTATGAATGTGATGGGTCGGGTCGTGATTACTGCGCGCCGGGCGTTGACGCCGACGAGAAGCGCGTGATCAGTTCGCGCTCGAGTTCCTGCAACTTCGGTAGCTCGTCCCTGCGGCGCTGCTGGCCTTCGTTCGAGATTTGCTCGAGCTTGTCGAATGCGGTCATCAGCTGCGTCTGCACGTGCTGGGCGGTTTCCAGGCTGACGATCGAACGCTGCTTGACGCGCGCCACGGTCTCGGTATTTTCCAGCAGCATGTCGGCCTGGGTGCGGAAGGCAGCGTCGGTCGCGTCGTAGGCGGCGTTGGCCACGGCTGCGCTCTGCTTGGCTTCGAGCTGCAGAAGGTACAGCGAGAACACGTTGCGCCAGGCCGGGATGGACACGTTGACGATATCGGTGAAGGTGTCGGTCAGCGCGCGCGCATTGTCTTGCGACAGCCGGATTTGCGGCACCATCTGCGTGGCCATCAGCATGGCGCGGCGCAGGTCATCGATGCGCTTTTCGAGCCGCTCCAGGCGCCGCCGCAGTTCGGTCGCCTGCTGCGCCTCGAACGCATTGGCGGGCGCTGCCTGCTGCGCAACAGCCTGCTGCAATTTGGCGGCCCATGCCTCGCCCTTTTTGACGTCGGCGTCCAGGCCCTGGTAGTAGATTTCCAGGCCCTTGTACATTTCGTCGAAATCGCTAATGCGGCCGCGGTGCACGTTGGCATGGCGCGTCATTTCGGCGACCAAGGTGTCCATGCGCGATTCGACCACCTGGTACTGCGACAGCATCTTCTCCTTGACCGAGCCAAACATGCCCGTCACGCGCGCCATCAGGCCACCCGAACGCAGCTTGGCCGGGTCGAGCCCCTTGGCAGTGGCGATCAGTTCGTTCAGCTGCGCGCCGAAGACATCGGCGTCGGATGCGCGCACGGTGCCCAGCAGCTTGGCCGACACCTTGGCCACGCTCGCACCGGTCGCGCCGCCCAGGGACTCGATGGCCTTGTCGTCAATGCCCGAGATATCGACGCGCACCAGCGGCGCCGCGCTTGCCTCGGGCCGCAATGCCGGCAGCACGTCGGTGCCGGCAGGACTGAACAAGGGCGGCAGCGCCGGCGCCGTGGTTGCCGGCACTGCGGTTGGCATTGCGCCCGGCGCTGCGGATGCTGCGTTCGCTTCTTCTTCGGCGGAGAACAGCGGCTTCATGGCATTCCTTCGGGTATGAGGTGACAATATTGATAGCTTACCACCGGTCAAACCGGCTGAGCGAGTGTCACCTGACGGCTGCGCCTGACGTCGTTGTCACGATACGGATGCCATGTGTCGGGGCGCGCCCGCAACCGCTACAATCCCTCCATGAAAATGCGCAAGAAATCCGAGCTGCCTACCAAGATCTGCGCCCACTGCGCGCTACCGTTTGCCTGGCGCAAGAAGTGGGCGCGCGACTGGGAGCAGGTCAAATATTGCTCGGAACGGTGCCGGCGTGCGGCGCCGCCGGACCGGTCACCACCACAGTCCGGCTGACGGTCGTCCTGCGCCCGTCGCGCCCCACCACCGTCGCCGTCACCGCATACACGCCGGGCGTTGAAAAGCTGTGACTGGCGCTCGCGCTGCCGACGCCACCGTCTTCCACGATTTTGCGCGCCGCCCCGCTACTGCCGTCACCCCACGCCCAGTCGACGCTGCGCGTGCCGGTCCGGTCGCCATCAACGAAGCTGACCGATGCCTGCAACGGCATGCCTGCCTCGACCTGCGCAGGCAGGATCAGCGGCCCCAGCGTGTGCCCGCACTTGCATTCCTGATCTGGCCTCAGCAGCACCAGCCCCGCATTCGATCCCGCCACGATCGCGCCGCTGTCATTGATGGCCAGCGCCTGGTCCAGCACGAGACCCGGCGGCGCATGGCGCAGCGCCCGGTTCAGGTCAAGCATGCCGCCTGCGGCGCTCCAGACGAAGGCGCGAGCGGTACCAAACCGGTCTTCGGCAAAACCGGCGATCTGGCCACGGGTGTTGACATCGAGCGCGACCGACGTCCTACCACCCAGTGTGCCGAGTTCGCGCATCCCGCGCTGGCGCGTCCACGACATCGCTCGTTGACGCCCATCCGGATACCCGATGCTCCCGGCGATGTGAAGACCGGGCGTCATCGCGTGGACCGATGCCGTGGAACCGCGGCCGGTGCCAAGGTCGACCATACCGGTGGCGCGCGTCCATAGAAACGGGCGCTCGCCGTCGTCGTCGAACGACGCGAGCCGGTTGCCGGCCACCTCGCCCCCTGCCCCGACGGCCACCGGTGACGATTCGACGCTGCCCAGCGTGTCGATGTCGATGAGCCCATCCGAACGTGTCCAGACGAAGGCGCGCGTGAACTCGTCATCGATCGTCGTCACGCCGGCAACCAGGCCGGCGTCGCCCAGCACACGGCCGGCCGCAGGTGCCGGGATGCCGGGCGTGACGCCCAGGTCTTCGACGCCGCTCGCAACGCTCCAGCGAAACGGATGCGCGGCATCGCCCATCGCACCGGTGACGACACCGCGGTTGTTGATGGCCCAGCCATACGAACGACCACGGGATGGGGCGGCGCGCAGGTCGAGCATGCCGCCGCGCATGCTCCAGACGAACGCATTCTCGACGCCAGCGTTATTGAGCGAGGTGCCGGCGACCTGCCCGGCATCGTTCAGGTCGTTCACATACACGGTGCGGCCGCCCAGTGAACCCAGTTCTCGAACGGCATTGCCATCGTAAAAGTAACCGTCCGTATGATCGCCATGGATCAGCGAGAACGCGACCTGCTCGGACGCATTGATGCGTGGATAGGCCGCGATCGCGCCCGTGCCCAGATTGATTACGCGGTAGGCGGCAGGCGATACGCGCGCGCTGCCATCGGCATGGATCGACGCTGGTGCCGACTGCGCCAGCGCGGGACTGGTTGCCGCGAGTACCAGCGACCCTGCCCGCAAGCCCATGCACGCCAGCCACCGCATGGCGCTGGCAACCGATACCACCTTCCCCCAAATCCAATGCATGATTTCTCCAGTCAATGTTAAGCAGCGCAAATCGGTCGAGACCCGGCACCATCGGCGATGTCGGGCAGCGCGCCAATCATGCACGGCGCCGCGCACGTACGGTACGGCGCGCGCCGGAATCTCGCGCTGGTTTGTGCAGCGCCAATGTACGCGCGGGCGGTCAATTTTCTGCAGACACGAGATGCACAGTCCGTGGAACCTCGGGTGGCGCACGGTGTCCTATCAACACCTGCGGCCGTCGACACTGCCACCATGTTCTCCACCGGTATCCGCTGGTGTCCGCTGCTGTCGACTGCTGCTGTCGGCTGCTGTCGGCTGCTGTTTCACATTGCAATAGTGATCCGAAGGAGACCACGATGAAAATCTACGGCGCCGAGTTTCTCGGCACATTCTGGCTGGTCATGGGCGGGTGCGGCAGCGCGGTGCTGGCTGCCGCATTTCCCGAACTGGGCATCGGCCTGCACGGCGTCGCCCTCGCCTTCGGTTTGTCCGTGCTGACGATGGCGTACGCGATCGGCCATATCTCGGGTTGTCACCTGAATCCGGCGGTCTCGATCGGCCTGTGGGCCGGGGGCCGCTTTCCCGCGCGCGAGCTGTTTCCTTATATCGTGGCGCAGGTCGCCGGCGGCCTCCTCGCCGGTGGCGTGCTGTATGTGATTGCCAGCGGCGCCCCTGGGTTTGACAGCGCCAATGGCTTTGCTGCCAATGGCTACGGCAATCATTCGCCAGGCGGCTATTCGCTGCTGGCGGGGCTGCTGAGCGAAGTGGTCATGACCACGTTCTTCCTGCTGATTATCCTGGGGGCGACCGACCAGCGCGCTCCCGCAGGTTTTGCGCCGGTTGCAATCGGCCTTGCGCTGACCCTGATTCACCTGATCAGCATTCCGGTCACAAACACGTCGGTCAATCCTGCGCGCAGCACGGCGGTCGCCGTGTATGCCGGCGACTGGGCCGTGGTGCAGTTGTGGCTGTTCTGGATCGCGCCCATCGCGGGCGCCTTGCTCGGCGCTGCGCTCTACCGCGTCATCGGTGCGCAGGCGCCTGTGCCGGAGGCAGCCGACGCGCGCGCCTACGGCCACGTGGAGCGACGCCAGCGACAGGTGCGCGGCAGCGGAGGCGGTCGCGAGCAAGGTCAACATCTGCGTCCAGGCACCTGATCGGCGCGGACTACCTGGCCGTCGGGCCAGCAGACCACGCCACTTTTTTGGCGTGATCTGTTGTTTTTTCTGCACATTTTTAATGCTTACACTATGCGTGTATCAGGCCTGTACCGTGGGCGTATGAGGGGGGCGCACACGATATGAGGCATTGTCTTACATGATGAAACCCACATTGCATTTACTGTTAGATTGTTAATACACCTTCACCTCCAACCTCTCTATCAGTGCTGCTATGAAAACCTTTCACTGCGACAAATGTTCGCATCAGATCTTCTTCGAGAACACCCTCTGCTTCAATTGCGAAAGTACCCTGGGCTACCAGCCGTCCCAGCGTTCCATCAACAGCTTCGAACAGGCTGAAGACGGCCTGTGGCGTAGCCTGAACCGCAAGGATGAAGGCAAGCTCTACAAGCAGTGCAGCAATTATGTGCAGCACAATGTGTGCAATTGGATGCTGCCGGCCGACGATCCGCATGAGTTGTGCGAATCATGCCAGCTCACGGTGGTGATCCCGGCGCTGACGTCGGAGAAGAACCGTGTCCTGTGGTCGCGTCTCGAAACCGCCAAGCGCCGCCTGCTGTTCTCGCTGGCGCAGCTGAACCTGACCCCGGCCTCGAAAGAAATCCAGCCGGATACCGGCCTGGCATTCCAGTTTCTCGAAGATGGCGTGACCGACCAGTGCGTGATGACCGGCCACGACAATGGCCTGATCACGCTGAACATCGCCGAAGCCGATCCGGCCGAGCGCGAGCGCACGCGCGAACAGATGCACGAACGTTACCGCACGCTGCTGGGTCACTTCCGCCACGAGAGCGGCCACTATTATTTCGACCGCCTGGTTGCCGATACACCATGGATCGACAGCTACCGCGCGCTGTTCGGCGACGAGCGCCAGGATTATGGCGACGCACTCAAGCGGCACTACGAGAACGGTCCGGTCGCCGACTGGGAAGAGCGCTTCGTCAGCAGCTACGCTGCATCGCACCCGTGGGAAGACTGGGCTGAAACCTGGGCCCACTACCTGCACATGATCGATACGCTGGAAACGGCCCACTCGTGCGGGCTGTCGCTCAAGCCGGCCAAGGCCGACGAACCGGAACTGGACAAGATCACGCTGCCGACGAAATCCGGCGCGTTCGAAGAAACGCTGAGCGACTGGTTCGCGCTGACCTACGTGCTCAATAGCCTGAACCGCAGCATCGGCATGCCGGATTCGTACCCGTTCAAGCTCAGCACGCCTGTGCTGGAAAAGCTGGAATTCGTGCACAAGGTCGTGCGTGATCAGATGGGCAAGCCGTCGCTGGCTGCGCAGGCGGCGCAAGCACCGGCGGCTGCACCTGCTGCACCTGCTGCACCAGTAGCACCTGCACCAACCGCACCAGCGGCCGTCTGACATTGCGTAGGGTGGACGGGGGCGCCGAGCCGGCGATGCCGTCCACGCGTTCGAATCAACGTGATTTTGTGGCGGTCCAAGGATTGTTGAATGCGTGGACGCGGAATCCGTCCACCCTACAGCCGGCATAAGCAAACACGGAGCGTCAACCCGGCGCTCCCTCCAGCATCTCTACCGTCACCTGCATCTCATGCAGCGCCAGCGCGGGCCCGAACTGCGTGAAGATCGCCACATCTGCTGCATCGCGCCCATACCCTATCGTCACCCGTCCACCACGCGGTCCATCCTGCGTCGCATCGAACGTGTACCAGCGCCCGCCCACATACGCCTCGAACCACGCATGCAAGTCCATCGGTACCAGCCCATGCAGATAACCAGCTACGATCCGCGCCGGAATGCTCAGCGCGCGGCACAACGCGATGCCCAGATGCGCCAGATCGCGGCACACGCCTTCGCGATATTCATTGACCTCGGTTGCTGCCATCTGCGTGTGATTCGCCGCCGGATTGAAGCGCACCTCGCGCCTGATCCAGTCGGTAATGCAGGCCACCTGGTCGTAGCCTGGCGCGACACCCGCCACGATCGCACTGGCCATCTCGGCAAACCGGTCGGATTCGCAATAGCGGCTTGGTAGCAGATACAGCAGCACGTCCGCTGGCAAGGTTGGCACCTCGTCAAACGGCGCACCGGGCGCAACGCTGATGACCTGGTCGGTCAGCACATCGGCCGACGTCTGGATCGAAAATTCGCCGGGCGGCGCCGTCAGGCGCTGACACAGGTTGCCGTACGCATCCGTGTATTCAAGCACCTGCACGCTCGGGGTGAGCGTATAGGATTCGCGCGCCACCCATTGCTGCGCACCGCTGCGGGGACGCAGCATCAGGATGAATGGCGTGGGGGTCTCGACGCTGAAACTGAGCTTGCAACCGGTTCGCAGCCACATCGCAGGCCCGCCTTCCTTCGTTAAAGTGAGCGCACCGCCATGGCGCAGGCTGGCCATGGCGGTGCGCCGCGCCACTGTTTGGTGCGCGGATTGGTCAACGCGTCTGCGACTGTGTTTGCGACTGGGTCTGCGTCTGTGACGAGGTCTGCGACTGCGTCTGCGACTGGGTCGGCACCGGCACTGGTACAACCTCCGGCAACTCCGGCGCCACCGGCAGCAGGAAGTCACGTCCGATGCCGTTACCCAGCTCGCCAATACACGCCAGGAACTTGGTCAAAAATTCGTGCAAACCTTCGTCGAGGATCTCATTGATCTCGGCCGACTTGAGCGATGCAAGCAGTTTTTCCGCCAGCCGCTCGGTATCATGCGACAGCTCGTTGCGCACGTCCTGCAGCACGGCGACGACGGCGGCCATGCAGGCCACCAGCGAGCGCGGCATCTTGCCCTGCAGGATCAACAGCTCGGCCACGCGGGTCGGCGTAATCGCGTGGCGATACACCTTGCGATACGTCTCGAACGCAGACACCGAACGCAGCAGCGCGGCCAGGTAATAGTATTCGCCCTGCGCGCCTTCCTGGATCGTGTCGGATGCCAGGAACCTGAACTTCACGTCGAGGATCCGCGCCGTGTTGTCGGCCCGTTCCAGGAAGGTGCCCAGGCGGATGAAGTTGAACGCTTCATCCTGGAACATCGTGCCCAGCGTGACGCCGCGCGACAGGTGCGAGCGGTACTTGACCCATTCCAGGAACTGGCCGGGATCGCGTTCGAACATGCGCTCGCTCAGGTGCTTTTGCAGCACGAGCCAGGTGGTGTTCTCGGTTTCCCAGACTTCGGTGGTCAAGGTGCCGCGCACGGCGCGGGCATTTTCGCGCGCGGCGCGCAGGCAGCTGGCGATCGACGACGGATTGTCCGGATCGCGCACCATGAAGTCGATGACGTTCTTTTGCGTCAGCGCGTCGTACTTGGCGTCGAACTGGGCTTCGAGTTCGGACACGCTCAACATCGTGCGCCAGCCCTGCTGCTCGGCCTGGACCGATTGCGGCATCAGCGAATACTGGACGCGCACGTCGAGCATGCGCGCCGTGTTTTCAGCCCGCTCGGTGTAGCGGGCCATCCAGAACAAATGATCTGCGGTGCGGCTCAACATGCTAGTTCTCCAGTATCCAGGTGTCCTTGGTGCCGCCGCCCTGCGACGAATTGACCACCAACGAGCCTTCTTGCAACGCCACGCGGGTCAGCCCGCCCGGCACCATCGACACGCTCTTGCCCGACAACACGAACGGGCGCAGATCGATGTGCCGCGGCGCGATGCCCGATTCCACATAAGTCGGGCACGCCGACAGCGCCAGCGTCGGCTGGGCAATGTAGCCGTCCGGATTGGCCAGCAGGCGACGGCGGAAATCTTCGATCTCGGCCGTAGTCGACGCTGGCCCGACGAGCATCCCGTAGCCGCCGGCGCCGTGCACTTCCTTGACCACCAGTTGCGGCAAGTTCGCCAGCGTGTAGTCCAGATGCTCTTTTTTGCGACATTGATAGGTCGGCACGTTGTTCAGGATCGGCTTTTCGCCGAGATAGAACTCGATCATGTCCGGCACGAACGGGTAGATCGACTTGTCGTCGGCCACGCCGGTGCCGATGGCATTGGCCAGGCCGACGCGGCCGGCACGCACGGCGTCGAGCAGGCCCGGCACGCCCAGCGTGGATTCGGGGCGGAACGCACGCGGATCGAGGTAATCGTCGTCGATGCGGCGATAGATGACGTCGACCTGCTTCGGGCCGCGCGTCGTGCGCATGTAGACAGTGTCGTTGCTGACATACAGGTCTTGCCCCTGCACCAGCGCCACGCCCATTTGCTGGGCCAGGAACGCGTGCTCGAAGTAGGCCGAATTATGCATGCCGGGCGTGAGCACGACCACGGTCGGATCGTCGCCGCCATGCGGCGCGACGGTGCGCAGATTGTCCAGCAGCAGGTCGGGATAATGGTCGACCGGTGCCACGCGGTTGCGCGCGAACAGCGCCGGGAACAACCGCATCATCATCTTGCGGTTTTCCAGCATGTACGACACGCCCGACGGCACGCGCAGATTGTCTTCCAGGACGTAGAACTCGCCCTCGCCGGCGCGCACGATGTCGACGCCGGCAATGTGGGCGTAGATATCCAGGGGCACCTTGACGCCTTGCATGGCCGGCCGGTACTGCGCGTTATTCAGGATCTGTTCGGCCGGGATGACGCCTGCCTTCAGGATGTTCTGGTCGTGGTAGACGTCGTGCAGGAAGCGGTTCAGCGCGGTTACGCGCTGCACCAGGCCGGCCTGCAGCTTGGCCCACTCGGCGGCGTTGATCACGCGCGGAATGATGTCGAATGGGATCAACCGTTCCTTGCCGGCGTTGTCGCCGTACACAGCGAACGTGATCCCCACGCGCTGGAAGTTCAGCTCGGCTTCTGCCCGCTTCTGATCGATCAGATTCGGGGGTTGCTGGGCGAGCCAATCCGCGAACGCCTGGTAATGAGGTCGTACGGTTGCTGCCGTGGAATACATTTCATCGTAAAAGTTCGACATCATTGCCTCCTGTGCCAGAATACTAACAAGAAACGTGCCAGCCACCCCGTCCGACTCGCAAGTCAAACGAACGCAGGTATGAATCATGCTTAAATGCTTCTATCTTGCGCACGCTTAGTTGCGCGCAAACCAATACGACCAAATTCAGAGCGCCGGCATCGATCGCGCCCCAATCGAAAGGCACCACCGCATGGCTATCCGCGTTGCGCTTCATCACAAGACCAGCTACCGTTACGACCGTCTGGTCAATCTGTCACCGCATGAAGTGCGCCTGCGTCCGGCGCCACATGCGCGTACACCGATCCTGTCGTACTCATTGGCCGTCCTGCCGAAAGAGCATTTCATCAACTGGCAGCAAGACCCGTATGGCAATTACATCGGCCGTTTCGTGTTCCCCGAACAAACCGACGTGCTCGAGTTCACGGTCGACCTCGTTGCGGACATGACGGTGATTAACCCGTTCGACTTCTTCGTCGAAAAATACGCCGAGACCTTCCCGTTCGCCTACCCGGACCTGCTGCAATCCGAGCTGAGCCCGTACACCAAATCGCAAGAGCCTGGCCCGCTGCTGACCGAGTGGGTCGCCAGCGCGCGGCGCGAACTGCTGGCGCAGCCGATGGGCACGAACGACTTCCTGGTAGCCATCAACCAGCGCCTGCAGCGCGACATCGCGTACCTGTTGCGGATGGAGCCGGGCGTGCAGGAGCCGGAAGACACGTTGCAGAAGCGCTCCGGCTCGTGCCGCGATACCGGCTGGCTGCTGGTACAGATCCTGCGCGAGATGGGCCTGGCGGCGCGCTTCGTGTCCGGCTACCTGATCCAGCTCACCGCCGACCAGGAAGCGCTCGACGGCCCGAGCGGCACCACCGTCGACTTCACCGACCTGCACGCCTGGACCGAGGTGTATGTGCCGGGTGCCGGCTGGATTGGCCTCGACCCGACCTCGGGCATGCTGGCCAGCGAAGGCCATATTCCGCTGGCCTGCACGGCGATGCCATCGTCGGCCGCGCCGGTGACGGGCTTTACCGACAAGGCCGAGGTCACGTTCGTCCACGAAATGACGATCACGCGCATCCACGAAGATCCGCGCGTGACCAAGCCGTACACGGAACACGACTGGGACAAGATCAACCGCCTGGGCCAGCAAGTCGATGCCGACCTGGTGAACCAGGACGTGCGCCTGACGCAGGGCGGCGAGCCCACCTTCGTGTCGATCGACGACATGGACGGCGCCGAATGGAACACGCTGGCGCATGGCGACAAGAAGCGCGAGCTGGCGGGCAACCTGATGCACCGCCTGAAGAACCATTTCGCACCGGGTGGCATGATCCATTACGGCCAGGGCAAGTGGTATCCGGGCGAGCCGCTGCCGCGCTGGGCACTGAACATCTTCTGGCGCGTCGACGGCCAGCCGATGTGGTTCGATCCGTCGCTGTTCTCGGACGAGCACATCGATGATGGCTACGGCAGCGAGGATGCCGGCCGCTTTGCTGCGGAGCTGGTGAGATCGCTCGGCCTGCCGGCCGGCAGCGCTATTCCCGCCTACGAAGACGTGCTGCTGCAAGCGCAGCGCGAGCAGGCGCTGCCGCGCAATCTCGATCCGCTGGACGCCGACCTGAAAGCACCGGAAGAGCGCCGCCGTCTGGCGCGCCTGCTCGAACGGGGCCTGGGCCAGGTGGCCGGCTACGTGCTGCCGCTGAAAGCCCGCGAACACGATCCGTCGGTCATGCTGGGCACCAGCTGGCGCACGTCGCCGTGGCCGCTCAAGCGCGAAAACCTGTACCTGATCGAGGGCGATTCGCCGATCGGCCTGCGCCTGCCGCTGGCCACGCTGCCGTGGGTGCTGCCCGAAGAGCGCGATCCTGATTTCGATGTCGACCCGTTCGCGCCGCGCGGTCCGCTCCCGGTTGGCAAAAAGGATAAGCGCCCGGTCCTGAGCGTGGCGCCTGGCAAGTCGGCGAACAAGACGGCATCTGCATCGGCCGACCCGGAAGCGCGCGAAGTCATTCACACCGCGCTGTGCCTCGAAGTGCGCGCGGGCCGCCTGTACATCTTCATGCCGCCGCAAAAGCGTATCGAGGATTACCTGGCGCTTGTCACGGCGGTCGAGAACACGGCCGCCAAGCTGAAGATGAAGCTGCGCATCGAGGGTTACGCGCCACCGCGCGACCCGCGCATCAAGCTGCTCAGCGTCACGCCCGACCCGGGCGTCATCGAGGTCAACATCCATCCGGCAGCAAGTTGGCATGAGCTGGTCCACAATATGACGACGCTGTACCAGGAGGCGCGCCTGACCCGCCTGGGCACCGAGAAATTCATGCTCGACGGCCGCCATACCGGCACGGGCGGCGGCAACCACGCGACGCTGGGCGGCGCCACGGTCGAAGACAGCCCGATGCTGCGCCGGCCCGACCTGCTGAAAAGCCTGATCACGTACTGGCAGATCCACCCTGCCCTCTCATATCTGTTCTCGGGCACCTTCATCGGCCCGACCAGCCAGGCGCCGCGCGTGGACGAAGCGCGCGACGACAATCTGTATGAACTGGCGATCGCGTTCCAGCAAATGGACAAGGTGCTGCCAACGATGCATCCCGGCGACAAGCCGTGGATGGTCGACCGCCTGCTGCGCAATATGCTGGTCGACCTGACGGGCAACACGCACCGCTCGGAGTTCTCGATCGACAAGCTGTATTCGCCCGACGGCCCGACCGGCCGCCTGGGCCTGGTGGAATTCCGCGCCTTCGAAATGCCGCCGCACGAGCGCATGAGCCTCTTGCAAATGCTGCTGCTGCGCGCCCTGGTCGCGCGCTTCTGGCGCCAGCCGCTGCAGGCCAAGCTCGTACACTGGGGCACGGCGCTGCACGACCGCTGGATGCTGCCGCACTTCGTCGCGCAGGATATCCGCGACGTGGCGAAAGACCTGCGCGCGGCCGGCTATGCGTTCGAGGATCACTGGTTCGAGCCTTTCATCGAATTCCGCTTCCCGCGTTTTGGTACCGTCGTCTACGAAGGCGTCGAGATGGAACTGCGCCAGGCGATCGAGCCGTGGAACGTGCTGGGCGAAGAAGTCAGCGCCGGCGGCACCGCGCGCTACGTCGATTCGTCGGTCGAGCGCATGCAGTTGCTGGTGCGCGGCCTGACCGACGGGCGCCACGTGGTGGCCTGCAATGGCCGCATGCTGCCGCTGCATCCGACCGGCGTGCCGGGCGAATACGTGGCCGGCGTGCGCTTCCGCGCCTGGAGCCCGTGGTCGGCGCTGCATCCGAGCATCCGGGTGCAGGCGCCGCTCGTGTTCGACCTGGTCGACACCTGGAGCGGGCGGTCGATCGGCGGCTGCACCTACCATGTCGTGCATCCGGGCGGGCGCAGCGAAACCGGCTCGCCGGTCAATGCCAACGCCGCCGAGGCACGCCGCTTTGCCCGATTCTGGCCACACGGTCACACGCCGGGCCCGTTCACGGTGTACAAGGAAGACCTCAATCCGAGCTTCCCGATGACCCTCGATTTGCGCTGGCAACCGATGTAACGCTGGCATTCGTTTCAACCGTAAAGCTGCACGCCAATGCCCAATCAACTGCTTGCCCCCTATCTGGCCGCGCCGGATGGTTTCGATGAAATGCTGGGCGCCGACAAGGCGCCACGCGCGCACTGGCGTGCGATGCTTGCCAACCTGGAGCACGAAGCACCGGACATGATGCGCCAGCGTCTGGAGATGGTGCAGCGCCAGGTGCGTGAAAACGGCGTCAGCTACAACGTGCTGGCCGATGCCGGCACCAGGCCGCGCCAGTGGGACCTGAACGTGCTGCCCCTGATCCTGCCGCACGAGGAATGGAGCGGCATCGAAGCGGCCGTGATCCAGCGCGCCACCCTGCTCAACAAGATCCTGGGCGACGTGTATGGCGAGCAGGCGATGCTGCGCGAAGGCTTGCTGCCGTCGGCGCTGATTCATGGTCACGCGGGCTTTCTGCGCCCGTGCCACGGCATGCGCCACCACGACGACGTGGCGCTGCATTTCTATGCGGTCGACCTGGCGCGTGCGCCCGATGGCCGCTGGTGGGTGATGGCCGACCGCACGCAGGCGCCATCGGGCGCCGGCTATGCACTCGAAAACCGGTCCATCATCGCCCCCACCTTCCCCGACCTGCTGCGCGAACTGAAGGTGCAGCCGGTGTCGCCGTTCTTCCGCACGATGCACGACAGCCTGGTGCACTGGGGCCGGCTGTGCGCGGCCCATGGCGACAAGCCGGCGCCGCTGCGCGAGGGCGAAATGCCGCTGATCGTGCTGCTCACGCCGGGTCCGCGCAGCGAAAGCTATTACGAGCAGGCCTATCTGGCGCGCTACCTGGGCCTGACGCTGGTCGAAGGGGGCGATCTGACGGTGCGCGACGGCGTCGTCTTCATCAAGACGCTGGCCGGGCTGCACCGGGTGCACGTGATCATGCGCCGGGTCGACGACGAATCGTGCGATCCGCTCGAGCTGCAAAATTCGCTGCTCGGCGTGGCCGGTCTGACCCAGGCCGCCATGCGTGGCAATGTGGTGGTGGCCAACAGCCTCGGTTCGAGCCTGCTCGAGTCGGGCGCCCTACTCGGCTTCCTGCCGGCGCTGTCCAAGCGCCTGCTGGGCGAGCCGCTCAAGATGCCCTCGGTGGCCACCTGGTGGTGCGGCGAGCCGGCCGCGCTCGAAACCGTCATCGCCCGGCTCGATCGCCTGGTCATCAAGCCAAGCGGCGCGATCCCCTTCCAGCCGGCCGTGTTCGGCCAGGATCTCGACGGCGAGGCACGCGCGGCGTTCATTGCCACTCTGCGCGCCAATCCCAACCATTACATCGCCCAGGAACTCGTGCGCCTGTCGCAGGCGCCGGTATGGAAGGATGGCCGCGCGCCCGGCCTGCAGGCGCGCGCAGTGGGCCTGCGCGTGTTTGCCTGCGCCACGCCGAATGGCTATGTCGTGATGCCGGGCGGCCTGACCCGCGTGGCCACCGGGCCCGATGCGCGCGTGCTGACGATGCAGATGGGCGGCGCCAGCAAGGACACCTGGGTCCAGGCGCGCGCCCGCGTCGAGACGCACCGCCTGCAAAAAAGCAGCATCACGGGCGAAGACCTGGTGCGCGAAGATAGCAACCTGTCGAGCCGCGTGGCCGAAAACCTGCTGTGGTTCGGCCGTCATGCCGAGCGCAGCGACAATATCTGCCGTCTGCTGCGGGTGGCACTGAATATTCTGTTCAATGTGCGCTTCGACCAGCGCGGCGCCGAGTGGCCGACAGTCGAGGCGCTGTGCATCTGGTTCGGTTTGCTGGATCCGCAGCGCAAGCCGGCCACGCCGGGCACGCCGGCCGTGGTGGGCTCGGCCAAATTACCGGGCACCGCCAGCGCCCTGCCGGCCCCGATCTTCACCGATGCCGAGATCGAATCGGCGCTGCTGCAGGCGGTGGTGTCGCCTGCCGTTCCGGGCCTCGCGCGCCAGCAGCAGCAATTGCACCGGATTGCCGGCCAGCTGCATGAGCGCTTCTCGGTCGACAACTGGCGCGCCCTGAACCGCATGGTGCAGCCGGTCGCGCCGCCCGGCGAGCGGCCATCGCAGTCGGGCGTGATGACGATTCTCGACGATGCCGCCGCGGCGCTGATGACGCTGGCCGGCTTTGCCCTGGACGGCATGGTGCGCGACCTCGGCTGGCGCTTCATGTCGATCGGCCGGCGCCTCGAACGCCTGCAGTTCCAGGCGGTCGTGCTGCAGCGCGCACTGGCGATGGACGAAAACGGCAATCTCGACTGGGTGCTCGAACTGTCCGACAGCATCATCACGTACCGCGCCCGCTACCGCGCCCAGCCCGAGTGGCTGCCGGTGCTCGACCTGCTGCTGCTGGACGAAACCAATCCGCGCTCGATCGTGTTCCAGTTGAATGGCATCATCGGCACGCTGGGCAAGGTCACGCAGGCGCAGGGCGCCGGGGGCCTGGACCTGCTGACGCCATTGAAGGCTGAGCTGACGGCGCTCGATCCGAACGTCGATCTGAACCACGGCAATGCGCTGCTCAGCGACCTGCTCAGCCGCATCGGGCAGGCCAGTGCGGCCTTGTCCGAGCAGATCGGCGTCCAGTTTTTCAGCTACACCGCCAACGGCCGGCAAAGGAACCGTACCTCATGACCGATTTGCTGCCGGGCGCCGTGGGCGCCGATGTGGTCGCGCGCTATCGCGTGGTGCACGAGACGCGCTACAAGTACAACAGCATGGTGACGCTGTCGCAGCAATACCTGCACCTGACGCCGCGCTCGTTTTCGTGCCAGCAAACTGAATCGCACCTGATCTGGCTCGATCCGGTGATCAACGACAGCAACGAGGGCGTCGATTACTTCGGCAATATCACGCGCCACGTGGCGCTGACGGTGCCCCATGACAGCCTGCTGGTGCACGCTGAATCGACGGTCTCGCTGCGCGCGCGCTACACGCTGGCGCAGATCGCCGGCACGTTATCGTGGGAATCCGTGCGCGACATGATGGGCAAGGAGAAAAGCGCAGCCACGCTCGAAGCCTGCCGCTACCTGTACGCGTCGCCCCATGTCGCCCTGTTCCCGGAACTGGAAGCCTATGCGCGCGAGAGCTACATCCCGGGCCGCCCACAGCTCGACGCGGCGCTCGACCTGACGCACCGGATCTTCGACGACTTCGAATTCGACAGCAAGGCGACCGACATCTCGACGCCGCTCGACCAGGTGCTGCGCGGCCGGCGCGGCGTGTGCCAGGATTTCGCGCAGCTCATGATCGGCTGCCTGCGCAGCATCGGCCTGCCGGCACGCTACGTCAGCGGCTACATCCTGACGCACCCGCCGGAAGGCAAGCCGCGCCTGATCGGCGCCGATGCGTCGCACGCGTGGGTCTCGGTGTTCTGTCCAGCGCTGGGCTGGGTCGATTTCGATCCGACCAACCGGTGCCTCGTGCAACATGAGCACATCACGCTGGGCTGGGGCCGCGACTTCAGCGACGTGACACCGATGCGCGGCATCGTGCTGGGCGGCGGCAAGCAGGAGCTCGACGTGCAGGTGACGGTCACGCCGCTGCCGTTGTTGGCTTGAACCGCAAGCGCTGGCAATCAATAGCGGGCCCGGAAATTTCGGTGACCGACAGGTAGCCAGGATCACAGCCGGCGTCAACAGCCGGGGTCAGGTCTGACATTTGGACACGGACTCTTCCTTAACCCATCTACCAGGCATTTCATAGACAGGTTTATGTCGAGCTCGTGTCTGAATGTCAGACCTGACCCCGATTGTGCGCAGGTTTATGTCGAGCTCGTGTCTGAATGTCAGACCTGACCCCGATTGTGTGACCCCGATTGTGCGATTGTGCGATTGTCGGCCATGCTGCTTGCGGCAGCATGGCCGGTGCAGCGTCGATTACATCGGCAATTCCGTGCTGCGGTAGCCGATCGCGCCTTCGCCGTTGTAGGTCATGCCGCCATGGAGGTTGTTACCGTGGTTGCCGGACGTGACATTGAGTGCCACGCTGTGCTGGCCAACACGGCAGCCGATCAGCCAGACGCCGCCCGGATGCCATGCCGACGACATATCGCCCCACTGGTTTTCGACCTGGTAGTTGTTGCCGGCGACCGCGGTGGCGCGCACGCGGATGGGGCCTTCGCCCGCATACGTCATGGTGCCGGTCAGGGTCTTGCCACCATCGGTCGAGCTCAGGTCGACCGCGAGCACCGCCTGGTCGCGGCAGCCGAGCACGGAGATGCCGCCCTGGTGCCAGGGCGCGAACGCGCCGCCCCACTGGTTTTCGACAGCGTACACGGCGCCATCGGTCGTCTGGCTCTGGAAACCGACCGGCCCTTCGCCGCTATAGGTCATCGTCCCCTTCAGCGTGGCGCCGTTGTCGCCCGATTCGACATGGATGGCGACCACGCTCTGGCCAGGGCGGCAGCCGATGACCCACGTCCCGCCCGGGTGCCAAGGCGCCGACGAACCGCCCCACTGATTCTCGACGGTGTAGGTGTTGCTCTGGGTCAGAGTGGCGCGAAAGCCGATGGCGCCTTCGCCTGCGTATTTCATTTGCCCGGTGAGCGTCTTGCCGTTGTCGCTCGAAGTGAGATCGAGCGCCACCACGTGCTGACCGGGCCGTGCACCGATGATCCACATGCCGCCTTCATGCCACTGCGCGGAAGTCCCGCCCCACTGGTTCTGCACGTGATGCAGATTGTTCGTGGCCTTGCTTGTTTTGGACATGCCTGACTCCTTCTTGACCTGCGCAGCAGAACGGCGCTGCCCCGATAACGCGCAGGCTGGCTGCGCCTGACGACCCTGTCGATGGTGTTGTTTTGAAGTAGATAAACGTCTTGAGCGAACTTTATTTTGCTCTAGTTATCCGGGTAAATTATTATCAAAACCGCAGGTTTTTCAAAACCGGAATCTTCCTACAGAGGTGCTTCGTGATTGCCTGAACCGATACCCGGTGGGCATCACGGGAGGCCTGTACTGACACACCGGATTTCCAAAGCAAATGTCATTTAGAATATGTTCATGGAATACACCGTCCGCGCCCCGATTGCCAACTTCACGGACCTGCTGCTCGACGCGGTCTGCATGGTCGATGCCGGCGGGCGGTTCGTGTACGTCAGCGCGGCCGGTGTCAATATCTTCGGGTATACGCAGCAGGAAATGATTGGCCTGCGCGTGATCGACCTGGTCGCCCCCGCCGACCGCGAGCGCACGCTCGCCGTGGCGCAAGACATCATGAATGGTCAGGCCCACACCAACTTTGAAAACCGCTACCTGCGCAAGGACGGCAGCATCGTCCATATCATGTGGTCGGCGCGCTGGTCCGAGGCCGACCAGCTGCGCGTGGCCGTCGCGCGCGACGTGACCGCCCTGAAGCAGGCCCAGGCGATGCAGTCGGTGCTGTACGCGATGTCGGAAGCGGCCCATGCAAGCGACGATCTGGCCGACCTGTTCGGGCGCAGCCATGCCATCGTCCGCGAGCTCTTGCCGGCCTCGTGCTTCGGGGTGGCCCTGTGCGACAAGGCAGGCCAGGACATGGAGTTTACGTACCTCGTGGACGATGGCGCCCCGTGCGACGCATCGCTGATGCCGCTGCTGTGCGAGACAGTGGCGCAGTGCGCTGCGCCGCTGCTGCTCGCACCGGGCGCAATGGACGGCCTGCCGGCGCCCTTGCGGGCGGCTGCGGCGACCATGGCAGGCGGCGCGCTGGCCGTACCGATCACCACGCCCGATGGCGTCGTCGGCGTCATCGCGCTGCGCAATGGTCCGGATGACACGCCGTACCGGACGCAGGACCGCGACCTGCTGGTGTTCGTGGCCGATCAGCTCGCCGCCGCCATCGGACGCCGGCAACTGCATGCGCAACTGCAGTTCATGGCCCTGCATGATGAGCTGACCCGCCTGCCAAACCGGCGCCTGTTCTATGACCGTCTCGACACCGCGCTGGCGCATGCCCGACGTCAGCAGGAGCGGTTGTCCCTGCTGTTCATCGACCTGAACCGGTTCAAGCAGGTCAACGACAACTTTGGTCATGCCTGCGGTGACCGGTTGTTGCAGGAGGTCGCGCGTCGTGTCTCAGCCTGCCTGCGCAACAGCGATACGCTGGCGCGCCTGGGTGGTGATGAGTTCGTCGTCCTGCTGGAAAACGTCACGCTGCCGGCCGATGCGGAGCTGGTGCTGGACAAGATTCATCTGGCGCTGGCACCGCCGGTCGATCTGGGCGAAGGACAGCGGCTGCAGATGTCGGTCAGTGTCGGCGTTGCGCACTATCCCGAGCACGGCGGCAACCGCGACGAACTTCTTTCGCACGCCGACAAGGCGATGTATGCCGCCAAGGCGGTCGCAGCGCTGGCCGGATCAGGTACGCATCAGCCGGCGTGATCGGCATCCTTGCGCCCCAACCCCGGCGCCAGACCCATCCCCATGCCGCCACCGCCGCCGCCGCCATCCGCATTGCCCCCGCCATTGCCCCCGCCATTGCCACCGCCCCGGTTACCGCCCGCCTCGCCCTTGCCGCGTGCCACGCCGCCCTGGGTACGCGTCGGTCCCTGCAGCGGAATCAGCACATCGGCCGGCATCGGCCCCAGGTCCAGTGCGCTGCGGATGAAGCCGCGCAGGCTGATCACCAGATCCGCCGTGTGGATCGGTCGGCCAGCCGCCATGTCGGCCGCAGCCTGCCCCGCAAGCCGGCAGTGCTCTTCGGTGCCCAGCAGCAGGATGTCCGCCAGTGCGGCCTCGACCGCATCGCGCATGCGGCGCGAGCGTTCAGAGCTGAAGGTTTCCTCGGCCACTGGCAGCGCACCCTCCCCGGCCCGGGTGCGCTCGTGCAGATCGCGCAAATGGGTCGGGTCGACCGTCAGCTGACCGGTGAACGAGCCGCCCAGCGTGCGGTAGGCCGCGATCAGCGTCTTGAGCCGTTCGTTGATCTGGCGGTTCATGCGCTCGCGCCGCTGCTGGATCGTCTGCATGATGATGAGGCGAATGCCCACCCCGAGCAGGGTAATGACGGCAAGTCCGATGATGGTCGTCATCGCACCTTGCCACGAGCTGAAATCCATGGAACGCATGCTTGCCTCGACAAAGTCCGGAGAATGCCAGTGTACCGATTCGGGGCTCGCCGCACGCTGGTCAGCAGTGCGTGCGTGTGAGACTATCGTCTTCGCGGCGCAACTATCCCGGGAGATGAGCGATGACGATCAAGCATGTTTTCATTGTCGGCGTTGCAAAATGTGGCACCACGGCGCTGTCGGAATGGATGGTCGTCAATGGCCTTGCCGAAGACCGCGTTCCCGGCGAAAAAGAGCCCTATCTGTATGCGAACGACGAGCCCCACGCAGCGCGCTCGCGCCGGGGCGATGTGCCGCTGCTCGATGCCAGCGCCGGTTACGCCTTCGATCCGGCTACCGTGCAGCGCCTGCCGCAATACGACACCCGCCTGGTCCTGTGCCTGCGCAATCAGTTTGAGCGGATGTGGAGCTTCTATAAGATGTTCAAGCTCGACTCGCTGGGCGGGGACCAGGCACGGGATTATTTTTCATCGTATCAATCCGAGGGCAGCGGGACAGGCCGCAGGCCGCGCGAGGCCAGCACGTTTTCGGACACCGTGATCCGTATCTGCCAGAGCTATTTTCCGAGACGCTCGCACCTGATCGTCGAAGGCTATGCGCGGCGGGAACTGGACCATCTTCGTACGCAGACCTTCATGCAGCGCATCGAGTACGAGCTCGCGTTCTACCTGTCGCGCAAGCAGTTTCCATTTTTTTCCATCCTCTCCAACAGCTTTTACTACACTCCGCTGCGCACGCTGCTGGAACGCTACCTGCCGTCCGACCTGTCCGTCATCTGCGTCAGCCGACTTGACGATACCGACGCGCGCCGCCGTTTCGTCGAGGCCGTGTTCGAGAAATCGGTCGACACGCCGCCGGTTCCCGTCGTCTTCAGCAGCACCGACATTGCCATCGACGAAGCACGGCCCGATTTCAACGACCGCGCATTCGACACCCTGCGCGCCTGTCTGCGCTACGACCTGCTCCAGGCACGCAGCCTGATCGCCTCAACACGCCTGGGCGACAGCCTGTTGGACCACGCAGAACTGGACCGTTACCTTGCGGCCACGTAAGCGCGCAAGCGCGCCGTTTGTCACACCCCTGTCATGACAGCGCCCGATGATGACGTACAGTGAGCACCGGCAAGGTTGGCATGCCGGTCCGGTCAACGGCATCGGGAGCGCTGCACATGTACAACAGTGATAAACGGCTTCTCATTCTCGACGCGGATGGCACCACCATCGATGCTTTTTCCGCGATCGCCATGGCCTTCAACCAGCACGGCTGCGTGCTCGGCGCCGAAACGGCATTCCAGAAACGGCACCACCTGCTCAAGTACGTGGGCGGTCTGAAGCAATTCCCGTCGATCATCAAGAAAAACCTGCGCAAGAACAGCCGCGCCAAACTGGTCGACACGCTGACCGACATTTACCGGCAAGAAGCCCGGCTGTATGACGGCATTCCCGACCTGATCCGCGAGCTGATCGCCGCGCCCGGCATCACGGTAGGCATCGTTACGCGCAATATCACGATCGAGCCGCTCGAAACGCTGCGCCAGCTGTTCCTGCGCCACGACATCGATATCGGCGCACTGGATTTTCTGGAGCATATTCCACTGAAGGACAAGAAGACGGTATCGTTTCGGGCCGTGCGCGAGCGCTTCGGCGTCAATCCGGCGCGTGGCTATATCTGCGGCGACGAGCACAAGGA
Organism: Telluria sp. LT1R51-2; assembly: GCF_059685775.1. Classification (NCBI taxonomy): domain Bacteria; kingdom Pseudomonadati; phylum Pseudomonadota; class Betaproteobacteria; order Burkholderiales; family Oxalobacteraceae; genus Telluria; species Telluria sp. LT1R51-2. Next base: position 61,170 of record NZ_JCASIM010000002.1, read on the forward strand.
TTTCACGGCGGCGGCCCATACCGGCATGCACCCGTTCATGGTGTCGTACGGGTTCGAAGACTACGATCGCCTGACCAACAAATTCGCGATTCCCCCGGAGCTGATTTCGCGCACCTCGGGCGAGTTATGCGATCGCGTGCGCCATGCACTGGACCTGGCTCAGGCACCGTACCAGAACAGCAGCGCGCTGATGGCGCCGAACAGCCAGTAATCGATCGGCGCGCCCAGCGCCCAGCGCTTGTGCCACGCCACATGCACCTGCTTGAAACGGCGCCAGCCGAAGGCCGGATTGATGACGAACCACAGGTAATCCTCGACGATCCAGAACAGCATGATCGACGCCATGATCGTCGCCTCGAGCTGCCACGACCACTGGCCCATGACAAACAGCGGAAAGTGAAACACCAGCCCGATGAACGAAAACATCCACAGGTGGTAACCGGTCAGCGCGCGGCCGCCCCAGAAGATGTCGAGCAGCAGATGCTCCTCGATGCGCCAGGTCGGCAGATTCGCCGCCCAGCCGGCCTCGCCTTCGATTTCCACTTCCACGCGCGCAAACAGATACGCCAGTGCCAGCACGGCACACACCATCGCCACGAGCCTGGCGCCATCGGCCAATTCAAACATGGGCGGCATCCTGTTGGCGGGCGGCTTGCACCAGGACGGTTTCGACGACATGGCGCGCAGCCTGCGGGCGGCCAAGGGCGCGAGCACAGGCGGCCATGTCGGCCAGCTTTTCCGGATGCGCCATCAGGTAGCGGATGCGGTAGTCGAGCGTCGGCAGATCCACCGCCTTGAGCGCGGCGCCATGCTCGAGCAGATAATTGGCGTTGTGTTCTTCCTGGCCCGGGATCGGTGCATTGACGATCATCGGCACGCCCATCGCCAGGCATTCGGCCGTGGTCGCACCGCCCGGCTTGGTCACCACCAGATCGGCGCACGCCATCAGGCGTTCGACGTGGTCCGTGTACCCATGCGGCGCCAGCCGGCCCGGAAAGCGCACGGCCAGCCGCTGCAGCGCAGCCAGTTCGGCAACGTTCTTGCCGGCCAGCGCGATGAGCTGAAAATTGCCCGGAATCGCCAGCAACTGCTGCGCCACGCGGTGCAGGCCGCCCAGCCCGGCGCCGCCGCCCATCAGCAGGAAGGTAGGCAGCGCCGGATTCAGGCCCAGTGCGCGCGCACAGTCGGCGCGGTCGTGGGTAAGCGAAAATGCCGGCATCGTGGGAATGCCGGCGACATAGATGGCATGCGCGGCGACGCCCTGCCCGTGCATGCGAAACGCCACCTCGTCGTTGGCGGCAAAATAGCCGGTGACGTGCGGCTGCAGCCACATGCGGTGCAGGTCGAAGTCGGTGACTTGTACCCACAGCGGGCACGCGAGTTTTCCGGCGGCGATCTGCTGCGACAGTATTTCGGCCGGCTGAAAATGGGTGCAGATGATCGCGTCGGGTTTCAAGACCGCGATTTCATCGATTAACAAACGGCACGCATGCCGTTCGATCCGGCGCCGCAGCCGGCTGGTCAAGCCATCCGGTTTGGCCGCATCGGTCCAGCGGTAGATGTAGCGCCACAGGCCTGGCGCGCGGGTGATCAGGCGCAGATAGAAATCCGTGTAGACCTTGCGCAGCAGCGGCGTGGCAAACGCCATCGCATCCAGGTGGATGACGGTGGCGTCCGGGTGTTCGGCCGCAGCGCAGGCGCGGATGGCCTCGGCGATCCGGGTGTGACCGGCGCCAGCCGGGACGCTGAGCAGGACGATGGTCTTGCCGGCCATGCTGCGCTGGAGTTCGCCCTCTTTCACGAGGGGCGCTTTCCGGCCTGCGCCAACGCTGCCAGCCGGTCAGGCGAAGATTTCTGCTTCATGCACACTCCATCGCAAGGTGATGCGACGAAGTGTGAAGGCCGATTATGACCCGGCCATGACGCCTATGCAGTTAGACGACGCTGTTCCACGGCTTGGACAGGCGCATCGCGCAATTGATCAGGCCCACCATCGAATACGTCTGCGGGAAATTGCCCCACATTTCGCCGGTGTCCGGATGCGTGTCTTCCGACAGCAGGCCCAGGTGATTGCGCGCCGCCAGCATCGCCTCGAACACGACGCGTGCTTCGTCCTCGCGGCCGATCCGCGCCAGCGCATCGATACGCCAGAACGTGCAGATATTGAAGGCTGTTTCCGGCTTGCCAAAGTCGTCCGGCGCTTCATAACGGCGCATGTATGGCCCGTCGCACAGCGACTTTTCCAGCGCGTCGACCGTGGCGACGAAGCGCGGATCCATCGGATCGATGAAGTTGATCTCGGCCATCAACAGCACGCTGGCATCGAGGTCGCGTCCACCCAGGCTTTCGGCAAACGCCTGGCGCTCTTCGCTCCACGCTTCGGTCAACAGGCGATTGCGGATGATTTCCGCGCGTTCGCCCCAGAACGTCGCGCGCTCGGGCAAGTCCAGTTCTTCGGCGATCTTGGCCAGGCGGTCGCACGCTGCCCAGTTCATCAGCACCGACGAGGTGTGCACACGGGCGCGCGTGCGCAGCTCCCACATGCCGGCATCCGGCTCGTCGTACAGGCGGAACGCCTGCTCACCCACGGCTTCGAGTTGCACGAACTCGGCATGCCCCGCACGGCGGAACAGGCGGTGATCAAAGAAGGCCTGCGCCGCGCCGAGCACGATATTGCCGTACACGTCGTGCTGGAAGTGTTCCTGCGCCTGGTTACCCACGCGCACCGGCCCGTTGTTGCGGTAGCCGGGCAGGTGCTCGATGATCGATTCGGGCAGCTCTTCCTCGAGGCCGATGCCGTACAGCGGCTGGATATGCCCGCCCTTGGCGCGCGCCACGACATTGCTCAGCCAGCGCAGATAATCTTCCATCGTGCCGACTTCGGACAGGCTGTTCAGCGCGCGGATCACGAAGAACGCGTCGCGCAGCCAGCAATAGCGGTAATCCCAGTTGCGCTCGCTTCCCGGTGCTTCCGGGATGCTGGTCGTCATCGCGGCGATGATCGCGCCCGTGTCTTCGTACAGCGAGAGCTTGAGCGTGATCGCGGCGCGGATGACGACGTCCTGCCATTCGAGGGGCAGCGCCAGGCGGCGCGACCAGGTACGCCAGTACGAAATCGTCTCGAGCTCGAAGCGGTGCGCCGTGTCCTTGATGCCATCGGCCAGCGTTTCGTCCGGTCCGAGCATGAAGTTCAGCGGCCGGTCGAGCAGGAAGAACGACTCGGACATCACGTAATTGAGCGACGCGTCCGTGTTCAGGCGCAGCGTCTGGTCGGGACCGACGTAACGGATGTGGTGGCTGCCCTGCGTGATCTCGGGCGCCTTGGCGCCGTATTCGAAGCGCGGCCGCATGATCACGCGCACGCGCACGCCGCTGCCCAGCGGACGCACGCGGCGTACCAGCATCAGGGGGCGGAACATGCGGTCGCGGCTCAAAAAGCGCGGCGCGAAGTCGGTGATCTCGATGCCGTTGCCGCCGCTGTCGAACAGGCGCGTGCGCAGCACCGCCGTGTTCGGTTCGTACACCTGCTCGCTACGGGCGAAGTCTTCCAGCTCGACGCTCCACAGGCTGCCCTTCTCGCTCGGATCGAGCAAGGCATTGAAGACCGGGTCGCCGTCAAAGCGCGGCAGGCAGCACCAGACCATCCGGCCCATGCGGTCGACCAGGGCGCTGAAGGCGCAATTGCCGATCACGCCGCAATCGAGCGAACCGGTGGGGTCAATCGTGCCCCGTGCTTCGAGGGCGTTCGGTGGTGCTGTATTCATTGTCGACTCGTGGGAATCATCATTCATGGGGTATGTCCTTTCCAATGGTTGGCGCGGCGGCCGCTTGCGACAGTACGATGCGCAATTGTTCCGCCGACGCGATGCGGCACTGGGCCACGGTGGGGCCCGGGCCGACCTTCAGGCCGATCCCGCCAATACTTTGTACTTGTGCAAAACCTGCTTCGTCGGTCGTGTCGTCGCCGATGAACAGGGGCCGGTAGCCGGCGAACGGCGCGTCGGCCAGGAAGTCGCGGATCGCCGTGCCCTTGCTGACAGCGTTCGATTTGACCTCGACGATCATCTTGCCTTCCATCAGCAACAGACCCGGGCTGGCATCCACCGCCACGCGCATCGCGTCGGTGCACAGTGCCTGCAGCTCGGGCGCCTGGCGGAAGTGCAGCGCCAGCGCGCCGTGTTTTTCTTCGACCCACAGGTCGGGATGGCGCGCCGCCAGCCCCTGCGCGGCCTGGCGCACCAGGTCGAAGTCAGGCGGCGTCAGGCGGCGCACGACGCCGTCGACACCGCGCCGCTCCATCCCATGCACGCCGGCCGCAGGGAACGTCAGCGGCGCCAGCAGTTTGTCGAGCTCGTTGATCGGGCGGCCGGACACGAGGGCCAGCCGCCCTTCCAGGCGCGCCTGCAGCAGCGGCAGCGCGCTGCGCAGCACGTCGGTGACGATCACCTGGTCGGGCAGCGGCGCAATATCCACCAGCGTGCCGTCGAAGTCGAGAAACAGCGCGCAATCGGGCGCGGCCAGCAAATCGAGTGCGGCCTGCAGGTTGTCGGTGGCAGCGGTCATGCTTCCCCCCTGCGCACGCGATCCTGGCTGAGCGAGACGATGCGCGACTTCACGCGCTCGCGCTGGCGCAGGCGCGCTGCATCCTGCAGCATGCGCCCGGCCCAGCGATACACGTTGAAGTCGCGCACCCGGCGGCGCATGCTGCGCATCCGTTCGCGCTGCTCGTCGCGCGGCATGCGCAGCGCCTGGTACAGCGCTTCGGCGCCTTCTTCGATGTGGTACGGGTTGACGATCAGCGCTTCATGCAGCTCGCGCGCTGCGCCGGTGAACTGGCTCAGGATCAGCGCGCCGCCTTCGTCGTCGCGGGCAGCGATGAATTCCTTGGCCACCAGGTTCATGCCGTCGTGCAGACTGGTCACGCTGCAGACGTCCGACGCGCGGAAGTACGTGCGCAACTGGCGCTGTTCGTGGTGCTCGGTTTTCAGCACGATCGGCAGGTAGCTGCCGCTGGCATAGCGGTCATTGATCCGCTGGGCCAAACCGCGCACGCGCGTTTCCAGGTTCTGGTATTCGTCGAGCGACGAGCGGGTGGGCGCGGCGATCTGCACGAACGTGAATTTGCCGATCATTTCGGGATACAGCTCGAACATGCGCTCGACCGCTTCAAAGCGCTCGACGATGCCCTTGGTGTAGTCGAGGCGATCGACGCCGATGCCCAGCAACTGGTCGGCCGGCAGCGACAGGGACTGGCGGATTTCGGCGCGGCAGGCGGCGATATCGGGTTCGCCCGGGATCTCGTCAGGCCAGGCGATGGAAATCGGGTATGGCTTTACTTGCGTCAGTTGGTTGCCATAGCTGACGGTCGAAGCTTCGTCTTCGATGCGGGTTTCCAGATAGCGATCGACCGTGTCGAGGAAATTCTTGCGGTGGAACGGCGTGTGGAAGCCCAGGATCGTGCTGCCCAGCATGCCGTCGAGGATTTCTTCGCGCCATGGGCAGATGCCGAACGACTCCGGATTCGGCCATGGGATGTGCCAGAACGTGATGATGGTTGCCTTTGGCAGCACCGCACGCACCATGCGCGGCAGCAGCGCGAAGTGATAATCCTGCACCAGCACGACCGGGTTGTCGGAGCGCGCTTCGGCGATCACGGCGTCGGCGAAGCGCTGGTTCACGCGCACATATTCGGCCCAGTCGGTCGAGCGGAACACGGGGCGCACGTGGGCGATATGGCACAGCGGCCACAGGCCTTCGTTGGCAAAGCCATAGTAATAGCCCTGCTCTTCTTCCTTTGACAGCCAGACGCGGCGCAGGGTGTAGCTCGGGTTGTCGGGCGGGACCGGCACATGGTCGTTGGCGTCGACCGTCTCGCGGTCGGCCGAACCGGCGCCATGCGCGATCCAGGTGCCGGAGCAGGCGCGCATCACGGCTTCCACCGCCGTGACCAGGCCGCTGGCTGGTCGTTGCACTTTCACGCCATTGGGCGTGGCCACGTGGATATAAGGCTCGCGGTTCGAGACCACGAGGATCTGGTCACCGGCCAGGTCTTGGTTCAGCAGCAGCTTGAGCGTTTCGGGACTCCAGGTCGTTGACTCAACCGGGCTGGCGGCCAGCTCGCGCTGGTAATCGTTGAGCATGGCGCGGAACTCGCTGGCCAGCGGCGCCATGTCGCCTTCAACCGGCGCCGGCTGCACCGCACCGCGGCGTGGCGAGCGCGGCAGCAGTTCGCCGCGCAGCATTTCACGCATGCCGGCCACCCAGCCATGCCAGCTCAGGTGGGCGATGATCACGGTGATCATGGAAATCGCGCCAGCCATCAGCACGAACAGGCCGAGGATGTATTTCTTGGTATCGGCGCTGCGGCGCTCGATGAAACTCATGTCCTGCACGAGCACCAGGCGGCCGGCAGAGACACCATCCTGCATCAGTTCGCGTGTGGAAACGTGGACCGGCCCCTCGGCCAGGCGGACGACCGGATTGGACGTCGAACCATCCTCCTCGTTGCTGATCTGCCCGTCGCGGCAACCGAGCGTGGCCGGATAGGTCGAGGTTTTGTACAGCAGCATGCCGTCAGTCGAGCACAGGGCCAGCGCATACAGGCGCTCGTCCTGGATTGCGCGCTCGAACGCATCGTTGATGCGTTCACCCGAACCATCTTCGAGATAGGTCAGCAGGGGCTGTTGCAGCGTGCTCGACACGAGACGCGAGCGCGTGTCCAGGTCACGCACGAACCAGCGCTGGGTAAGATTTTCCATCCACGGAATGGCAAAGTACCCGAAGAGTGCCAACACGATGGCAAGGGGAACGATGAACCGCAGGGACAATTGAATGGATCTGAAGCGCATGAAGCTCTTTCAATAGGACGAAAACGCCGACCGATTGATTATAGCTATCTAAAAATTATCTTGTCGCTATGGCATGCAACGGTGTCGAACCGGGCGGGATTGGCTGGCAAAAGCGCCGCCACCTTCATGCATCACGCCGGGAAGACGATCTGGTCAGCAATCGCAGCAAGCGTGATACCGCGCATGCGCTCGAGCATGAACGCTTCTGTCGCCGCAAACAGCGCACCAAGTTCACCGACCACGGCATGTTCGACCGGACATACAGGATGATCGACCGTGGCCGCGATCGCGATTGCCTGCGGCGAGCCCAGCGCCTCATGGACATCGAGGACCGTGATGCTGCCGATGTCCCGCTGCAGCGACCAGCCGCCACCGGCACCACCATCCGAGCTCACCAGGCCGGCGTGCTTGAGGAAGCCCATCGTACGTCGCACAACGACCGGGTTGGTATTGAGCATCAGCGCGATCGTGTCGGACGTCGTCCTGCCACCGCGTTTGCTCATGTGAATCAGCACATGCAGCATGCGTGACAGTCTGGCGTCATATCTCATCATTACTCCACATCGCAATTTTCAAAATCCGTAACACATGATGTTACGCCACTTGACCCGATTCAATCCGAAACATATGATGTTACGCATCGATTGAACAATGGAGGGCAGCATGCGACGCAACTCGGCCAAGGTCAACGGCATCACGGTGTCTTATCTGGAAGCGGGCAACGGCCCAACCCTGCTGCTCTGCCACGGTTTTCCGGAAACCGGCGACACATGGCGCGCGCAGATCCCGGTACTCGCCGCGGCTGGGTACCGCGTGCTGGCGCCGGATCTGCGTGGGTTTGGCGCGTCATCGGCGCCATTGGCAATCGATGCTTATACGGTGTTCCATGCGGTGGGCGACCTGATCGGCCTGCTCGATACGCTGTCGATCGAACGTGCCATCGTTGTCGGTGCGGACTGGGGCGCGACGATCGCGTGGCAACTGGCCCTGATGCGGCCGGACCGCATTGCAGGTATCGTGGCCCTGGGCGTGCCGATGATGGCGCGCTCGCCCATCCCACCCACCGGCCTGTTTCCCCGCACGGATGACGCGCTCTTCTACACGCTGTATTTCCAGGAACCCGGTATTGCAGAGCAGGAACTGGAGCGCGACATCCCGGCCACCCTGCGCAAGATCTATTACGGCGCGTCGGGCGACGCCGGCCCGCGCTGTGCGGGCGACGGCACACCCAATCCGTTCGGCATGGTCGCGCCCGCGCGCGGCATGCTCCCTAATCTGCCCGACCCTGCCCAGGTGCCCGACTGGCTCGCATCCGGCCTGGATACCGCAGTTGCAGCCTTCCAGCAGGCCGGATTCCGTGGCGCTCTGAATTATTACCGCAATCTGGACCGCAACTGGGAGTTGCAAGCCAGCCTCGATGGCATGCAGGTCAGCGTCCCGGCACTGTTTGCCGTCGGGTCACGCGATCCTGGCATGGCCATACCGGGCATGGACCGCATCATTCTTGATATGCCCCGGCTGGTGCCGCAACTGCACGAGCCAGTGACCGTCGATGGCGCGGGTCACTGGCTGCACCGGGAGCAGCCCGGCATCGTGAACGATTTGATCCTGTCATTCGCTGACACGGTGCGGGCCGATACGGCGATCTGAGCGCTGGATTAACCCGGCACGCGTTTCATGACGAACTCGGCGCGCGGCCGGGCGTGTCGCTCCAGGCGGTAAGTGAGCACGGCGCCATCCTCGCTGACGGTCACGGTCCACAGATTGGTGTCCGCGCCGGGAACCAATCGTGCCGTGTAGGCGTCTGGCAGAAATGCCTGCGAGCGTGCAGTGCCGCCGGGCTGCGCCATGCCGCCGTACATCGTTACCCTGTCCGGCGTGCCGTCAGCGTGGCGATGGTCATGGCGCAATGCCAGCCCGGCTACAGGGCGCGTGAAAATCCATGTACGCGAGCGATCTTCACCCACCTTGACTGGCATGCGCACATCGGCCGTGTTGCAGATCACCTGGGTCGAGATGGTCTTGTTGGCAAACTCGCTGTGCGGATCGACGGCATAGGTCTGGCCACCTTCGAAGCGCTGGCCGCACATCGTTCTGAGTGTTGGCATGAAGCTGTCGGCAGCGACGGGCGCTGGTCCGGCAGCACAACCGGCCGCCAGGCATGTGACCGCCAATACAGGAAAAAGTGGATGCATCGTCGCTCCATCGCAAAAAAATCACTGTAAACACAGCAAGCCATCACACTGCCAAATCATTAACAAAACCTACCCAATGGCAACAAAATAGCGTCAGTGCATGAAATGGAAAATAAAGTGTCGTTATTTATGTGACAAACGTATGAAATTTGTCGGAAAATCTTACAATTATTTACGAACTTTTCATTTTGAAAAATATTCTTCATAGAAATCAACGCTCTGTTTTGCTGGCACGTAATATGCATTGACTCCCATAGTCGTCGAATGATCGTTACGACACCCGATACAGGGGCTGTGACACGAATGCAGCGCCGTTCATCGTAAACACTTGGAGCGCATCAGAATGAAGAAAGCACTTGTTGCATTGCTGGTTTCCGGAATGATGTCCTCGGCGTTCGCCGGGGTCGTGATTGAAGAAGGTTTTGATGATGTAAGCAGCCTGCAGGGCAAAGGCTGGGTTGTGGAGAACAAGAGTTCCCCGGCTGGTACCACCAGCTGGTTCCAAGGCAGTGTCGGCTTCAACGGCCAGGGCGCGGCTGCAGGCTCCAACGATTACAGTTATGTCGCGGCAAATTACAGCAGCGCTGCCGATGGCGGCACGATCAACAACTGGCTGTACACCCCCGAATTTTCGACCCTGATTGGCGCAACCGTCTCGTTCTGGCTGAATGCCGACGACGCCGCCACCTACGACGACAACATCGCATTTGGCTTTGTCAACGCCGCTGGCACCATGATCGATCTGATGCCGAGTATCAGTGTCGGCTCCGGCTGGACGCAGTATTTCGCTTATATCGGCCCAACTGCCGGCAGCGCCCGCTTCGCCTTCCAGTACACCGGTGACTATGCCAGCGCGAACTACGTCGGCATCGACTCCCTGGTCGTCGACGTACCTGAACCGTCGAGCATCATGATCCTGGCCGCTGGCGCCATGGGCCTGGTTGCCGCACGCCGCCGCAAACGCGCCTGAGCGCTCCACGCCACGTTGTCCGCCGAAGCGCGCTGCGCTTCGCACATTTTGCATCGAATATGTTTTTCCAGGAGATTGTCATGTTCCAGAAACAACAAACCGGCCTGCGCGCACTGCGCGCCGCCGGCATTGCCCTTGCCCTGATGGGTTTCGCCGGCCAGTCCGCCATTGCCCAGGAAGCTGTCGTCTCGAATGAGTCGCAGACCGTCGTGCGCGATGCCGAAACGGGCAAGCTGCGCGGCGCCACCCCTGCCGAAGCAGTCGCGCTGAAAGCGCAGTCCGTCAAGGCCAATGCACGCATCGCACCGAAAGCAACGCTGCAAAAATCCCACAGCAGTGGCGCGCGCGGCGCCCGCCTGACCGATGAATTCCTGACCTCGTCGGTAGCGGTTCGTAACGCCGACGGCAGCATCAGCGTCACGCACGGCGACACCCAGAATGCCGATTCGACCGGCCACGTTCACACCATTACGCCTGTCACGGAGTAATCATGCGCACCCCATCGTTCTCGCTCACCGCTGCACGCACCGTACTGGCCACCGCCAGCATCCTGACCTGCATCGCTGCGCAAGCTGCAACCATCACCATCCAGAGCCGCGATGCGGCCGGCTTTGGCTTCAACGATCCGACCCCGGTGGCGCCGGTTGGCGGCAATAACGGCACCACGCTCGGCCAGCAACGCATGAACGTGTATCGTTACGTTGCCGATATCTGGGAACGTAATCTCCAGAGTAACGTGACGATCACCGTGTCGGCCGGCTGGGAAGCACTGACCTGCACCGCCACCTCGGCCACGCTGGGCAGCGCCGGCGCCTGGAATATCTGGAATAACTTCCCAGGCGGCAAGCCAAACACCTGGTATCCAGCGGCACTGGCCAACAAGCTGGCCGGTGTCAACCTGACCAATGGCATCCCTGACGATGGCACCGGTTATGGCAACGTCGACATCAAGACCCAGTTCAACGTCAACCTCGGCCAGCCGGACTGCCTCGCAGGCAGCAGCTTCTACCTCGGCCTGGACGGCAATGCCGGCGGCCAGGTGAACTTCGCAGCAACCCTGCTGCACGAACTGGGCCACGGCCTGGGCTTCTCGGTCGTCAGCGTGCAGACCTCGACTGGCTACCGCATCAGTGCAACTGGCTCGGGGTATGTCGCCAATGGCGGCCTGCCAAGCGTCTGGGAAGAGTTCATGTACGACAACACGGCCAAGAAGAGCTGGCTGAACATGACGTCAGCCGAACGCCGCGTCTCGGCGATCAACCCGCTGGGCCTGGCCTGGACCGGCGCCAACTCGGTTGCCGGCGCCAGCATCCTGCGCTCGCAGCCAATCCTGAAAGCGGCAACGCCAACTGGCGTGCTGCCGGTCATCAGCTATACGGCTTCGACTTTCGGTCCGACCCTGCCTGCGGTCGCCTCGCTCGGCGCCCTGGCCACGATCACGCCACAAGATGGTGAAATCGGTCCTGGCTGCGACCCGTTCAATGCCGCCAACGCCGCAGCAGTCCGCGGCAAGGTGCCGATCATCAGCCGCGGCTCGTGCGGCTTCGCCGTCAAGGTGAAGAATGCACAGAATGCTGGCGCAGTCGGTGTTCTGCTGGCGAATAACGTTGCCGGCGACGTCGCACCGGGCGGCACCGATCCAACCGTCACCATCCCGTCGGCCGGTATCACGCAAGCTGCTGGCGATGCACTGAAAGCCGCTGTCGCCGCTGCCAAGCCGTACGGTACGCGTTCGCAGCCAGGCGTGGTGATCGCGTCGCTGGCCACCGATCCGACCCGCAAGGCCGGCGCCGACGCCCTCGGTCGTCCGCTGCTGTACACCCCAGCAGTGCTGGCGCCAGGTTCGTCGGTCTCGCACTGGGACGTGACGGCATCGCCAAACCTGCTGATGGAGCCAAGCATCAATTCGGACCTGACCCTGTCGGTGTCGCCACCGCAGGATCTGACGCTGCCACTGCTGAAGGATATCGGCTGGTAATTGACTGTCGACCAACACGGCGCGAAGGCGCCGTGATGTATGGATGCAAAAACGCCACCTCGCAAGGTGGCGTTTTTTTTGCTGCTACCGCGATCGTCGATTAGAAGATCAGATACAGGATGACCAGTACAACAACCGGGATACCCAGGAGCCAGCCAATGAAGAATTTACCCATGATAGTGTTCCTTCCGTGTTTGCAGTGTCGATGGGTCTATCTTGCTCTCCGCAGCGCCTCCGTTCGGTACGCTACTGCACGTCCACCAGAAAATTGATCCATTTGGTATCTCGCCACCTTCCCAGGCGCGCACGGCAGGAACGCGGTGCGACGTGGATTTTTTGACGGGGCTATACTAAATCATCACTTGTCGCCAGGCAGGGAACGCGGGCCGATGCTGTGCATTGCTCGTGTCCGCCACTGCCGGCGATGGCCTTCATGCGCATCGCGCCAGCCGGGGCCCAGGCTCCGCAGCGCCAGATGCGCCCACCCACCATTCAATCAGGGGACTCTATGCCTACAACCTGGATTATCGCGGCCAATGCCGGTCGTGCACGTATTTTTGCCGATGCCAAATCTGCCAAGTCGCTGCAAGAAGTGGAAGACATGGTCAATCCTGCTGCGCAGGGGCGCGTGAGCGACATCGTGACCGACCGCCTGAGCCCGCGCTCGGCCGGCAATAGCGGCCACAATATCGGCGGCGGTCAGGGCGGCGGCTTCGAGCACGCCACACAGGCAGGCGCGCCGGGCAGCGACTACCAGCCAGCCGTCACGCCGGCCGAGCACGAAGCGCAAAAGTTTGCCAAGGATGTTGCCGCGTACCTGTTGCAAGGCCAGCAAAAGGGCCAGTACCAGCATCTGATCGTGTCCGCATCGCCCGAGTTCCTGGGACTGCTGCGTTCGGCGATCGATCCGCAGGTCAAGGCGCTGATCACGCATGAGCTCAACAAGGATTACACGCACTCAAGCGGTCACGAACTGCGCGGCCAACTCGCAGCGCATCTCGAAAAAGCCTAAGGTCCAAAGACCGCAAGGTAGTTCCACTCCTGACAGGCCCGCCACTCTAGCGGGCCTGTTGCGTTATGGCCGTGTGTGTTCGACCGGCGAGAAGATCTCGCGCAGGTCGTCGGCCCCGATGGCCGGCGCCAGTTCGGTGTCCCCCGCCAGCAGGGCGTTGGCCAGATCGCCTTTGCGGCGCTGCATGTCCTGGATCTTTTCTTCCAGCGTGCCGCGCGCGATCAGCTTGTAGACGAACACCGGCTGCGTCTGGCCAATGCGCCAGGCGCGGTCGGTAGCCTGGTTTTCGCTGGCCGGATTCCACCAGGGATCGTAGTGGATGACGGTGTCGGCCGCCGTCAGGTTCAGGCCCACGCCGCCGGCCTTCAGGCTGATCAGGAACACGCCCACCTGCCCCGCCTGGAACGCAGCGACCGGCGCGGCGCGGTCTACCGTGCTGCCCGTGAGTTCGACATAGGCGATGCTGCGCGCGTTGAGTTCATCGGCGATCAGCGCCAGCATGCTCGTGAACTGCGAAAACACCAGCACCTTGCGCCCTTCGCTGATGAGCGTATCAAGCAATTCCATCAGCGCCTCGAGCTTGGCCGAACCGTCCGCCGCACCCGTTTTAAGCAGGCGCGGATCGCAGCACACCTGGCGCAGCTTGAGCAGCGCCTCGAGAATCACGATATGGCTGCGCGCCAGGCCCTTGCGGTCAATCTCGTCGCGCACCTTGCGGTCCATCGCCACGCGCACCGTTTCGTACAGGTCGCGCTGCACGCCACCAAGCTCGACCGGCAGGATGATCTCGGTCTTGGGTGGCAGTTCGGTCGCCACCTTGTCCTTGGTCCGGCGCAGCATGAACGGTTTCAGGCGCCGCACCAGCAGGTCCTTGCGGCCCATGTCGCCGCCCTGCTCGATCGGCTTGCGAAACACGGTGTTGAAGCCCCGCTCGTCGCCCAGCAGGCCCGGCATCAAAAAATGAAACTGCGACCACAGTTCGCCCAGATGGTTCTGCACCGGCGTGCCGGTCAGGCACAGGCGATGGCGCGCGTCGAGCAGGCGCGCCGTCTGCGCCGCCTTGCTGCGGCTGTTCTTGATGTACTGCGCTTCATCGAGGATCAACAGGTGATAGCGGTGACCGCGCAGCGCCACTTCGTCGCGCCCGAGCAGCGCGTAGGTGGTCAGGACCACGTCGACGTCGCCGATGCCATCGAACAGCGCCGTGCGCTCCTTGCCGTGCAACAGCAGCACGCGCAGGCCGGGCGTGAAGCGGGCCGCTTCGGCCTGCCAGTTGGGCATCAGGCTCGTGGGCGCCACGACCAGTGCCGGGCGATCGAGCCGCCCCGCTTCTTTCTCGACCAGGATGTGGGCCAGCGCCTGAATCGTCTTGCCCAGACCCATGTCGTCGGCCAGGATGCCGCCAAATTCGTACTCGCGCAGAAATTGCAGCCAGGCCAGGCCGCTGCGCTGGTAGGGCCGCAGGTCGGCCTGCAGGCCAACGGGCAGTTCGACGGGCCGGATGCCGTCGAAATCGCTGAGCTTGCGGCCCAGTACGCGCAGGCGCTCGCCGCCCATCCAGCGCAGGTGCGCGGCGCGCTCGAGTTCGGCCAGGCGCGCTGCATCCATCACCGGCAGGCGCACCCGGCTGCCCATGCGCTCGCTGAAATACAGCTCGCCCAGCGTAACCAGGATCGGCTTGATGCGGCCCCAGGTCACGGCCACGCGTGTTTCGTCGTCGAGCTCGATCACCAGGTCGCCCTCATCGGCGCGCGTGGCCAGGACCACCGGGTCGAACTCCTGCGGCGCGGCGCGGATCATCTTGAGCAGCAAGGGCAGCAGCGCGTGCCGCTGGCCGTTCACGACAATGCCCAGCTCGAGCGCGAACCAGGCTTGCCCGCCCTCGCCTTCTTCATCGAGTTCGGCGTACCAGTCATCCACCTCGGCCAGGTGGTAGCGATAATCGGCTTCGATCTCGACCTGCCAGCCGGCCGCCTCCAGGCGCGGCAGCGTATCGCGCACGAAGCCGACCCAAGCGGCCTCGTCGGCAAGCTGCAAGGCACCGGGCAGATCCAGCAGTGGCGAGTCGGATGGCGGTTCGGCAAACCCGAACCCGGTCAGCAGCGCCCGCGCCGCCGCCTCGAGCGCGGCATCGCGCACGATGAGCTGGACCCTGGTGTTCTCGACGCGGCGCAGCACCGGCCCGTCGTCAGGCTCCGCGATCCAGCCGTCGTAGTCGAACATCAAGGTGGCATGGTCGTGCCAGCGGTAGTCGCCGCGCTGCCTGGCCAGCATGCTGTCGAGCACCAGCAGGGGCACCGGCGCCACGTCGCTGCGCTCATGCGTTTCCAGCACCTGCGGCAGCGGGAACACGCCATCCAGGCCAAGCTCGGCCATGCGCGTCGCCACGCTGGCGCGGTGCTCCGGCCACAGCAGCGGCGCCTGCTCCACCGCGCCAAGCAGCATTTCCAGCGGCAAGGGCGCCAGCAGGGCCGGCAGCGTCAGTTCCCCGATCAGGTCGCCATCGATGTAGCAGGCCGGTTCGGTTGGCAATACTTCGTCGGGAATCTGCTGGTCGCGCGCGCCGCCACCGGCAAATTGCCAGCTCAGCTGAAGCGCATCGGGAGCGCCGTCCAGGGGATGCCAGTCGATCACGGCCGCGCGCTTCGGGCCGGCCAGCAATGGCGCGACCCGGCCGCGCGCCAGATCCTCTGGCGTGTGGGCGCGCAGCAGCCGGTCTTGCGCGACAAGCTGGGCCAGCAGGCGTGCGCCCAGCGCGCCTTGCGGCCGCGCAACGCCCAGGCCGCCCGAAGCTGCGGCCAAGCCGGCAAACTGCCGCAGCAGCTCGACGTCGCCGGTTGCGATCCAGGCGGGTGGATCGCGCAGCAGGCCATGATGGTTGACGTCGCCCGAGCTGGCGCCAATGCCGCCGCGCTTGCCCTGGCGGCCCTTGCGCAGATGCAGCCGGGAGTGGCCCTGCAGATCCGGCACCAGGACCCAGGCCAGGATGGTCACCGCGCCCGTGCCCGACAGTGCCGGCTGCGTGATCTGGCTCAGCTGCGAGAGCTGCATGAGCCAGTGCTGCGCGACGGCGTTGGCCGCGCCGGGGGCCTGCCGGGCTTCGCGTTCGCGGCACTCGATGTCCTTGATCAAAACCGATACCACGTGCTTGCAGTTGTAGCCCACCGGACAGGTGCAGCGACCGTCGAAGTTGACCTGCTCGCGGCGGGTGAACACGCGGATGGTCTGATGGTAAATCGCCCCGCCACTGCCGGCAACTTCGCCAATCAGCCGGTCGGCCTGCCACTGCGCGACCAGCACATGGCCATCATCGGCGTAATCGTGGCCACGCTTCATGGCGCCGGGGTCGAAGTTGTGCGTCAGGTCGGCGTAATCGTAATGCATGGGCGAATCGGACAATCATGGCGGCGAAGCCACCATTATCGCCCGAACACGTCCATTCTTACTGCGCGACGACCTTGATCTGCTCGACGTCCACGGTAGAGTCGCCGAACATTTCCTTGTCGAACTCGCCGGTGAGTTCCACCAGCGTGTTGTGATCGACCGTCACGCCGGCCGGAAATCGATCAGCGTCGATCTCGACCATGATCTTGCCGCTGGCGTCGGTGAACTCGTAGTTCTCGTCGCCCTTGTGGCTGGTGAGCTTGCCCTTGAGGCGCACGTACTGGTCATCCTTGCCATTGGCCAGCAAGTCCTTGGCGGTCATCAACGGCGCGCCCGATGGACCGGCATAGCCCGCTGGCGCGGCCTTGGTGGCCGGGGCGGCAGTTGGCGCTACGGTGGCGGTTGCGGCCGGCGTTGCAGTCTGGGTTGCCGGGGTCTGGGCGACGGCAGCGGCCGAACCGGTGATCAACAGGGCGATGCAGGCGATGTGCGAAATACGTTTCATGGTCAGTCCTCGGTAGTTGGTGGGTCATTGCCTGCACAGCGTTGGCAGGCACAGACGCATTACACCGGCGGGACATTAAACCGATCTTAAGGACGCATCGAAGTCGAGCGTGACACCGAGACCGCGCCCGTCCAGGCCGGTGCCGAAGGTCAGCGCGATGCCATGCAGATCGGCGATGCGCCTGACGATCGACAGCCCGAGCCCGCTGCCCGGCTGGCCCTGCCCCAACACGCGGAAGAAGCGCTCGCTCAAGCGCGCGCGGCTGGCTGCATCCACGCCCGGGCCGTTGTCACGCACGGCAATGCGGTCGAACCCGCCGTGCCGGCACGCATCGATTTCAATGCGGCTGCCGTCCGGGCAGTAGCGCAACGCGTTGTCGAGCAGATTGCGCAGCACGATGTCGAGCATCTGCGGGTCGGCTTCTACGTAGTCGAGCTCGCAGTGCACGGCGATCGTGATGCCTCGCGCCGCCGCCTCCTGCGCATGCGCGCCCACGAGGCGCTCAAACAGCGCCGGCAGAGGCACCGGCTGGCGCACGAGCTGTTCGCGCGCCAGCGGGTCCAGACGCGCCAGCGTCAAGAGGCTGTCGACCAGCCCGGTCGTGCGCGCAATATCGTGGCGCAGTTTCTGAAACGGCGCGGCCAGTTCCGGATGCTGGCGCTGCAGCAGCTGCACGTGCATGTGCAGGCCCGCCAGCGGCGTGCGCAGCTCGTGCGCGGCGTCGGCAGTAAAGCGGCGCTCGGCCTGTAACGCCGCTTCCAGGCGCCCGAGCACGCCATTGAGCGCCTGCACGATCGGCAGCACTTCGCGCGCCTGGCCGGCGGTGGGCACCTGCGTCAGGTCGTGCGGCGTCTTGGCCGCGATGCTTGCCGCCGTCTGGCGCAAGGGTTTCAGCACGCGCCCGGTCAGCACCCAGCACACGAGCGCCAGCAGCAGCAGGAAGCCCAGCACGGGCAGCCACAGCGATTCGGCCAGCTCTTCGAGAATATCGAAACGCTTGCTCTGCTGCTGGCCGACCTGGACCTCGACGCTGCGCGTCGCGTCGCGCACGACGAACACGCGCCACGGATCGCCGTTGTTGCGCACGTCGGCGAAGCCGTCCTCCTCATCGAAATCCGTCACGAACGGCTGCGCGGGCGCGCCGCCGGTGCGCTGGACGACGCGCCCGTCCGCCACGATCTGGTACTGCATGTCGACCTTGCGGCCAGGCCGGCTCTCGAGACCCGGCCGCAGCAACAGGCCGCGCTCGTTCCAGTCGGTGGTGGCAGCCATGATCATGTGGCCCGATTCCTCGAGCGCATCGTCGAACACGTCGTTGGTTTCCTGCCACGCGATGACGGTGACGATGCCAAGACTGGCCAGCCACAGCACGGTGCTGGCGGCAACGATCGCCGTCAGCAGGCGCCGGCGCAGCGACCATGGCTGCACAGGCGATTCATTCACCATCGGTCTTCAGCCGGTAACCCAGGCCGCGCACCGTGACGATGCTGTCGCTGCCGAATTTCTTGCGCAGGTTGTGCACGTAGACCTCAATGGCATTGCTCTCGACTTCGTCGCCCCAGCCATACAGCGTTTCTTCGATCTGGGCCCGGGTGACGATGCTGTTCTTGCGCAGCAGCAGCGCGTACAGCACGTTATATTCGCGCGCCGTCAGCGCGACGGGCACGCCGCGCAGGCTGGCCGCCTTGGTATCCAGGTTCAGGGCGATTTCACCGTGCATGAGGTCATTGCTCACCTGGTTCGCGCCACGGCGCACGGCCGCGCGGATGCGGGCCGACATTTCCTCGAGCTCGAACGGCTTGACCAGGTAGTCGTCGGCGCCCAGGTCCAGGCCTTCGACGCGATCGGCCAGGGCATTGAAGGCCGTGATCAGGATGACGGCCACGCCGTTGCCGGCGGCGCGCAACTGGCCGAGCAAGGTATCGCCGGACAAGCCTGGCAAGCCGCGGTCGAGCAGCACGCAATCATAGTGATGCGTCATCAGGGCCGTCTGCGCCGAGTCGCCGCGCTGGACCCAGTCGACGGCATGGCCATCAAGGCGCAACCAGGCCTGGATGGTGTCGCCAAGGGAGAGGTCGTCTTCAACGAGCAGGATGCGCATGGTGTGGAATCAATGAATGGAATGCCTTGCCATACTTGCCCGACAAGATGAACCGAATCTTAAGGCATGGGCGACGCGGATGAGAATGCGTGAGTTTTCAGCACGATCGATGCCGTAGACTGGCATTTTCCACGTTCGACTTCAAGCCATGACATTCCGACTTGTATTGACTCGCTTGTTCCCGCAAAGAGCGTCGCTGATTGCGTGCCTCGGCATGCTGGCAACCGGCCCGGCGCTGGCTGCTGACACGAATTTTTGTACCTCGATGTGCGAATCGACGCAGCGCGAATGCCGCGTCGAAGCTAGCTCGGATGTCAGGAAGCGCTTTGTCCCACCACCGGAGACCTCCGCCCGCAATCCGCTGGCGCGAACGGCCGAAAGTGAAGTGCCTGGACAAGGTGCGCGCGCACTGCAAGCAGCCGGGGACACACACCGCCGGCTGGACCGGACTGGCGCCTGTGACAACGCGTATCAGCAGTGCAAGCGCACCTGCATCATCCAGACCGCGACGAAACAGCAGGCTGCACCGGCGCAGCGCTGATCCTCAGACCAGTACGGGCAACTACGCTTTCTTCAGCGCCGACGCCTTGTGCGCCGCCTCGGCCCCGGTCTTGTCGCTGATCACCAGGTATTCCGGATGCTCTTTGGACGCCGCGACATGGTGACTCTTGATGTCGGTTGGCGCCGTCAATTTCTTCTTGATCTTGCCGGTGACCGTGCCCTGGGATGACTCCCACTCCACCTTGTCGCCGGCCTTGAACGTCGTCGTCATGGCCCTGCTCCTTTCAGCGATACGATAGACCGGGCTGGCCCGGTCCACGTTGCAACTTACTGGCCCGGCTTGAGGATCACCTTGGTCCAGCCATCAGCGCGCTCGTCGAACTTCTTGTACGCGTGCGGCGCTTCGTCCAGCGACAGCTCATGCGAGATGATCTGCGACGGCTTGGCGCGGCCGGCATGGATCAGCTTGGCGAGGCTGCGGTTGTAGGCCTTGACGTTGGCCTGGCCGTTGCCGATGCGCTGGCCCTTGAACCACAATTTGCCGTAGTCGAACGCCAGCTTGCCTTCCTTGGCCAGCTCGTCCTTCGCACCCGGATCTTCCGGCAGGAACACGCCCACCACACCGATACCGCCGGTTGGCTTGACTGCTTCGACCAGATTGTTCATCGTCAGGTTTGGCACTTCCTTGCCGTGCTTGTCGCAGCACTGGTAGCCCACGCACTCGCAACCGCAATCGGCGCCCTGGCCATCCGTCAGTTCCTTGATCTGCGCAGCGCCATCGCCTTCGATGTCATTGATGCCGATCGCGCCCATCTTCTCGGCCAGCGCCAGGCGATCCTTGTTCGGGTCCACGACGAACACGCGGCTCGCACCCTTGAGGAAAGCCGACATCGCCGCCATCAGGCCCACCGGACCGGCGCCATAGATGGCCACCGAGTCGCCCGGCTTCATCTGCGCCAGTTCGGTTGCGTGATAGCCGGTCGGGAAAATATCCGACAGCATCACGTAATCGTTTTCCTTTTCTTGCGCATCCTTTGGCAGCACCAGGCAATTGAAGTCGCCGTATGGCACGCGCAGCAGTTCAGCCTGGCCACCGCTGTACGGGCCCATGCCAGCAAAGCCGTAGGCCGCGCCCGCGTTGCCCGGGTTGCAGGTCAGGCAAAAACCAGTCAGGCCGCGCTCGCAGCTTTCGCAAAAGCCGCAACCGATATTGAATGGCAGGCAGACCATGTCGCCGACCTTGACGCGGTCGACGGCCTTGCCGACGGCGATGACTTCACCCATGTTCTCGTGACCCAGGATGCGGCCCGTTTCCATGCTGGTGCGACCTTCGTACATGTGCAGGTCGGAACCGCAGATGTTGGTGGTCGTGATGCGCACCAGCACATCGGTCGGCTTCTCGATCGTGGCGTCCGGCACGTTCTTGATCTGGACATCGCATGGTCCGTTGTAGACAAGTGCTTTCATTGGGTTCCCTTCGTGAGGCGTTCGGTGAATAAAACACCTACTTTGGGAGGCGCACGATTGATGCTCTGTTCGTTAAGTCACAGACCGGGCGGCAGCGGCGCATGCGCCTACGTGACATTGGCCATCAGCGCGCCAAGTCGATAACCACAGGAAATTTGACAGCGCGCCAGAGCACCTGCGCCCAAGAAAAACGGCCAGCCCGCAACTGCGGCTGGCCGTTCGTGTCGTACGAAATGAACGCTTACTTTTCGACGATCTGGCGCACGCGGCGGCGCAGTTCGCGTTCCTGCTTCTCGTGCGCTGCCCAGTCTTCGCGCACTCCGCGCCAGAGCGAGATCAGCATCAGAATAATCACCAGCGAGAACGGCACGGCAAACACGATGGTCGCTGTCTGCAGCGCCTTCAATCCCCCTGCCAGCAACAGGCTGATCGCAATACCGGCGATCAGGCCGCCCCACAACAGCTTGGTACGGGTCGACGGATTCGGATTGCCACCGCTGCTCATCATGCCCAGCACCAACACGGCCGAATCGCCCGACGTGACAAAGAACACCAGGACCAGCACCGTGGCCACGGCTGACATGATCATGCCAAACGGCAGCGCGTCGAACATTGCGAACAGCGCGGTGGCCGTGTCGGCGCGCACGGCGTCGGCGATCGGGATCTGCTGCCAGATCTGCATGTGCAGCGCGGTGCCGCCAAAGATCGAGAACCAGATGAACGCGGCCAGTGTCGGCGCCAGCATCGTGCCCAGGATGAATTCACGGATCGTGCGGCCACGCGAGACGCGGGCGATGAACAGGCCCACGAATGGCGACCATGAAATCCACCAGGCCCAGTAGAAAATGGTCCAGCTGCCAACCCAGGTGCTGTCGCGGAACGGTGTCGCGCGCAGGCTCATGCGAACGAATTCGGTGACGTAGTTGCCCAGCGTGCTGGTCAGCGTGTCGATGATCGCCACGGTCGGGCCAAGGATGAACACCGCCAGCGCCAGCAGCGCGGCCATGATCATGTTGGTGTTCGAGAGGATTTTCACGCCGCGCGTCACGCCGCTGACGGCTGAAGCCAGGAACATGATGGTGGCCAGTACGATGATGCCGATCTGGGCAGGCTCGCTCACTTGCAGGCCAAACACGGTATTCAGGCCATTGTTGATCTGCAGCGCGCCCACGCCAAGCGACGCCGCCACGCCGAAGGCAGTCGCGACCACGGCCAGTCCATTGAAGAACCCGCCCATGTGCTTGACGATCGGCCATGGCAGCGCGTCCGTCACGGTGCTGACCAGGGCAACACCGCCGCGCCGGTACTGGAAGAAAGCAATCGCCAGGGCCACGGCGCTGTACACGGCCCACGGGTGGATACCCCAATGGAAGAAGGTGTAGCGCATGGCAGCGCCCGCCGCTTCCGGCGTGTTCGACACGGTGCCGGGCGGCGCGTCGATGTAGTGCGAGATCGGTTCAGCCACGCCAAAGAACACGAGGCCGATGCCCATGCCAGCAGCAAACAGCATCGAGAACCAGCTGCCGAGCGCGAATTCCGGCTCGTCGTCATCGCCGCCGAGTTTCAGGTTGCCATAACGGCTGAAGGCCAGGAAGGCAACAAACACCACCATGCCAAGGACGACCCAGAGGTAGAACCAGCCGAAGTTGCGGGTGACGGTGGCAAGCGCGGTCTCAAAGATCGGGCCCATGGTGTCGGGCGAGATAACGCCCCACAGAACGATGGCGAGGATGAAGCCCGCCGATAATGCTGTCTGCATAATTTCTCCAGAGACAGAACGCGCGGGGCGTTGTGATAATCAAATGACCACGCAATTGTAAGTGAATTGCTAACTTACTGCGGCGCAACAATTCTCCCGTGCTGCCTGTCCATACGTGTCATTTTTGTATTTTCCAGGCTACACATAGTTCGCCACGGCAGCGGCTTTGGTCGCATAATTCATCAACGCTGTCATGACGATCTTCGATATGCCACTGACCCACGCCGCCCTTGCCCACTGTATGCCACCTGCCGCCCCCTGCGTGGCGCCCCGGGTGCCGGTGTCGCGTCTGTCGCGCCTGTACGAAGTCATGGACCTGATGCTCGATTCGGTCGGCGACCCGCTGGCCCTGGGCAGCCTGGCCGCATCGGCCAGCTATTCGAGCTACCACTTCGACCGCATTTTCCGAGAGCTGACCGGCTTTTCGGCGGTGGAATACCAGCGCAAGCGGCGCCTGCGCCGCGCCGCGCACCTGCTGCGCCACGAACCGGACGTGCCAGTCGGGCGCATCGCGCAGGATTGTGGCTTTCCATCCAACGCAGCGTTCGCCAAGGCCTTCCGCCAGCAGTTCGGCATGCCGGCCAAATCCTGGCGCGACGGCGGCTGGCGCATCTACATGGATGCCCAGGTCGGGCGCGAAAGCGATGTCAGTTTCTTTGTCGCCGAGCCGGGCGAACTCACCGCACTGAACGCCCCTTACTGCGCGCCCGCGCCTGGCAGCGTCGCCGCGCGCGTCACGCTGCGCCAGTTACCTGCCCTGCAGCTGCGCTACCAGCGCTTCTTCGGCCAGTCCGGCGCGGCGCTGTCGCTGGCCTGCAATGCCTTCATCTGCGCACAGGAAAGTGCCGGCATCCCACGCGGGGCGCCGTGGTACGGCGTGTTCGACGAAGATCCAGGTTTTACGGGCGAGCGAGAATACTGCTACGACTTCGGCTTTGACGCCGGCGTGCTGGCCGACCCGGGGCTTGGACTGCGCGTGCTGCCAGCCGGGATGGTGGCGATCCTCGAGTTTCGCGGCGAGTGGCCGCGCTTTCGGGCGATGTACGAAGACTGGCTCGAACACCAGAACGTGTGGCGGCTCGATGCGACGCGGCCCCATGTGCAAAAGGTCGCGCGCACCGAAGATGGCGGCTGGCAGGGCTGGCTGGCCCTTCCCGTCAAGCGGCGCTGATTTCGCCAGGCGCTTCGATACGCATGAAGCGACTGAGCACCAGCACCGGCAGCGCCGCCACCAGCACCCACAGAAAGAAATCCCGATAACCCAGCGCCTGCTGGATGTCGCCGCTGATCGTGCGAAACAGGACAAACCCCAGTTGCATGAAGCCGGTGCCCAGCGCGTAGTGCGCCGCCTGGTACGGGCCGCTGGCGACCACCTGCATGATGAACAGGATTACGCCGACAAAGCCGAAGCCATAGCCGAACATCTCGAGCCCCAGCGCGCTGACGATCAGCGGCATCGAGACGGGCTGCGCATCGCTCAGGTACCAGAACACGGCATTGGGCACGTTCATCGCCAGGATCAGCAGCGGCAGCGCGCGCTTGAGGCCCAGCCACGCCGTGAAATATCCACCGGCAATGCTGCCTATCAAAAATGCCGCCGTGCCGACCGTACCGTACACCCAGCCCACCTGGGCGGTGCTCAAGCCCAGGCCGCCGGCCTCGCGCGCGTCGCGCAGGAACAGCGGGCCGATCGACTGGATCTGCCCTTCCCCGGCGCGAAACAGGATGATGAACAGGATCGCCAGCCAGATCCCGCGCTTGGCAAAGAAGGTCTTGAACACGTCGACCAGCGTAGCCTTGACGTCGCGCGCATGACGGATCCGCCCCGCGAGCTTGGGCGTGGCGGGCAGCGCGTGCCAGTGGTACAGGCCCAGTGTCACCATCAGGCCACCGAGCAGCAGGAACACAACGGTCCAGGCAGAAGCGATGCCGAAGCGTTCCTCGAGTTCGCCCGCCAGGATCAAGAGCCCGCCAAGCGAGAGGAATTTGGCGGCATTGAAGAAGGCACCCTGCCAGCCCGCATACGCCGCCTGCTCGCGCGATGTCAGGCTGCTGATATAGATGCCGTCGGCGACGATGTCATGGGTGCTCGAGGCCAGCGACACGATCGCCAGCAGCGCCAGGCACACCGCAAACCACATCGGCAGTTGCAGGGCCAGCGCAACCAAAGCAAGGCAGGCGCCGCCGAAGATCTGGCAGGTGACGACGGCCATGCGCGGGCTCGGCGCCAGTTCCAGGAACGGACTCCACAGCGCCTTGAAGGCCCAGGCCAGGCCCAGCAGGCCCGTCCAGCGGGCGATCTGGTCATTCGGTACGCCCATGCTCTTGAGCATCTGGCCGGCGACCAGCGCCACCGCATAGAACGGCAAGCCCTGCGCCAGGTACAGCGTGGGCACCCACGACAGCGGATGGCGCCGTGGCGCATGGTGGACCGGGGCAGCGACCAGCGTCTCGTTCATGGCGATTCCAGATGTAGGGTGACGATGCGGCTCACGCGACCGTGCGTGTCGATGCTGGCCAGTTTCACGATGCGCACGCCACGCACAGGCACCGGGTCGGCGTAGCGCGGGCTGGTGGTATCAGGGTCGCGGCCATCGACAGTGTAATGCAGGCCCAGGCCGGGAAAGGCAGTATTCGCCTGCAGCATGCCGTTCTCCACCAGCGCGCCCGGCGGCGGCAGGCGGTAGTGCCAGCCGTGGCGATCGAGGCGCGGCAATTCGCGCCGGCCAAGACGGTTGGCGAATTCATTCCAATCCGGGGCGCTGTCCGGTGGCGACCACGCGCGTTCAGCCAGACCGAGCAGGCGCGGCATCGCCAGATACTCGAGCCGCGCGCGTGAGCACACGTTCTCGCCCCAGAGCTGGCCCTGCAGGCCCGTGACGCCGGCGCTCGGCGCCAGTTCGAACGCATCGCGCGTGCCGACGAAACCGGCCCAGTAGTAGCCCGGTTCCAGCGGATGCTTGGCGTGGGCAAAATCGAAATACAGGCTGGTGGCATTGGCCAGCACGACGTCGAAACCGGCGGCGGCCAGCTCGGTGGCGCAATCGCGTTCGTGCGGCAAGCCGCCGTTGTTCCAGACGTAGACGTGAAAATCGCGCCCGGCCTGACGCCGGTCGGGCGCCAGCACGCCATCGGCGCGGGGTGTCAGCGCCGTTTCCTCCCAGCCGGCGAACGCGATGCCGTGACGCGCCAGGATCGCGCGGCAGCGCGCCTGGAAGTCGTCGCGCAGCTCGCGCACATCCGTCCAGCCATGCGCACGCATGCTGGCCTGGCAGACGGGCGAACCGACCCAGGCGCCGCCAGGCACTTCGTCGCCGCCGGTGTGCAGCACGGTCAGCGGCACCTCTGCTTCCCGGTACAGCGCGGCCACCGCAGTGACGACGGTGTCGATGAAGCGATCGACCGACGGCAGCGCAATGCACATCACATTGTCGTGCCACAGCTGCACCGATTCGTAGGCCGACGTGTCGGCCGGGTCGCTGAGCAGATATTCTTCGGCGCCGGCAAGGTCACCTGCCGCCACCAGGCGCGCATGCCGCACGCGCATCGCTTCGACCGCCGCGCGTGCGTGGCCCGGCAGATTGAATTCTGGGATGACGTCGATGTGGCGCGCTTTCGCATGGCGCAGGATCGTGACGAACTGGTCGGCCGTATAAAAGCCACTGCCGCTCGATGCATCGACGGCGGCGCCGGAGCCGAACGACGGTGGTAAACAATCTCCGACGCCGCGCTGCGCGCCAATGGCGGTCAATTCGGGCAAGGCGTCAATCGCCAGGCGCCAGCCCTCGTCATCGGTCAGGTGAAAATGAAAGCGGTTGAGTTTATACGCGGCCATGCAATCGAGCAGGCGCAGCACGGTGTCGACGCTGGAGAAGTGGCGGGCAACGTCGAGCATCATGCCGCGGTAGGCGAAGCGCGGTGCATCCTGCACGACTCCCAGCGGCAGCGCGCCATCGGGTGAGACCAGCTGCGCCAGGCTTTGCAGGCCGTTGAAGACGCCGTGCGAGCTGGCGCCCGTGAGCACCACGCGCTGCGCATCAATGTCGAGCGAATACGCTTCATCGCCGGCTTCAGTCACCGGTCCGACGGCGAGCGTCACCACGCCCTCACCCGGCGGCAGGTCGGCCAGCAGCGCGCGCAAAAACCGCACTTCGTTGTCCAGCCCTGTACCGTGCACGACCGCCGCGTCGCGTCCCAGCAGGCACTGGCCGCCCGTGAAGCATGCCGAGCGTGGACGCGGTGTGATGCGCCCGACCTCGGCCTCGGGCAGGTATGACAGCGCTGCGTTCTGCGCAAAGCGCCACGCCGCATCGGCGGTGGGCACCGCGTCGCTCCGGTTGCGGTGCCGCTGCTCTGGCCGCACGAACGGCGCGATGACCGGGTCGCCCAGATTCACGGCCGCCCCGCCTTGCGCCGGCAGCAGGTAAAAGCCCAGCGGCGCATCGGTGATGCTGATCGCCCAGTGCAGCGCTTCGTAGTCGAGCGTGTGTGTCTGCCCCGGCAGCCAGGCGTCGCCCCCCGGCATCGACAGCGCGAACAAGTCGCCATTGACGTGCGCGATGGCGTAGCCGGCGCTGACCGTCTCGGCCAGGATCTTGCGGCAGGTGTTGAAGCACAGCGTCCAGCCGGGCGCGATGGGCGCACCGCCATCGTTGCGCAGCACGAGGCGCGCGGCAAACGCGTCGTCGCGGATGAAATTGCTCAGGCATTCCCAGGCGATGTGGATCGCCGGGCCGCCATCGGATCGGTCCGTCATGGGTGTCCAGTTGAATGCGGGGCGGCCGAAGCCGCCCCTGGGCTGATTACAGCTTGCCGCGCAGGCCGAGATAGAAGGTACGACCGTTCGAGTAGAAGGCGCGTGGCCGGTCCTTGTTTTCGGCGTACATCTTGATGGTCTCGTTGGTGAGATTGAGCGCGTCGAACGTGAGCGTGAAGCGTTCACTCAGCTTGACGTTGATGGAGCCGGCCAGCGACGGCATGTCGTCCACGTGCTGGCTTGCGCCACGATCCACGCCGGCCTTGTACTTCGAGCGCCAGTTGTAGGCCAGGCGCGCCGAGAAGCGTTCGTTCTCGAAGTAGCCGGTCACGTTGTAGGTGTTGCGCGACGAGTTGATGAGTTCACCACCATCGTCGAGTTCACCATCGGCGAACGTGTAGTTGACCAGGAAGCCGAAGTCACGCGCCACCGGCTGCTGCCAGCTCAGCTCCACCCCGCGATTGCGACCGCTCGTGTTGTACGGCGACGTGATCTGGTACTCGGTCAGTGTGCTGCGCTTGTTGTTGTAATAGGTGCCGGTCGACGTGCCCTGCGCCACGATCGAGCGCAGGTCCATGTAGAACAGGCCTGCGGAGAGCAGCGCCTTTGGTGCGTAATACCACTCGGCGCCGATGTCGAAGTTGGTCGAGCGCACCGGCTCCAGATTGACGTTGCCACCGTTGCCGCTCAGCGCGTCGTCATTCAGCGACACCGAGCCGCCCAGCGCGCTGTAGTCGGGGCGCGCGATGGTCTTGGCCAGCGCTGTGCGCAGGACCAGGTCGGGCGTCACGTTGTACTTCAGGTTGGCGCTTGGCAGGTAGTCGCGGTAGGTGCGCTTGAACATCGTCGGGGTGTAGGCGCCGAAGGCCGAACCGGTGATCGGCGCCGGGCCGCCCGGCAGATTGACGATCGTGTTCTGGCGCGTCTCCACGGCGCGCAGGCCGACGTTGCCGCTCCAGCCGTCGCCACCGAAGTCGACCATGCCGTACAGCGCGGCCGTCTTCTCAGCCACCTCGAATTCGTTCATCCAGTTATGGCGCAGCACGTAGTCGAGCAGGCGGTTGCCGGGGATCGCGCCCCAGGCGCCCAGCGCCGCGCCGTCGTACTTGAAGTAGTTCGATGCGACATTGCCGCCCAGGTCATTGCCGAAGTCGCTCGGGTACAGCTGGCCGTTCCAGGCCGGGCCCGGATTGGTAAAGCCCAGCGGACCCGGACGGGTTTCCAGCGGATGCTCGGCATTGCGCTGGTGATCGGTCCAGCGCGCGCCGAAGCGCACGGCCTGGAAGGTCGGATTGTCCAGGCGCAGCTCGCCATCGAGCTGTGCGTACTGTTCCTTGTCCACCGACTGCGATTCGCCGCCGCCGGCCCAGGCGGTCGAGCCGGGCGAGACCGTGTTGCCGCCGGGGTAGCTGACCGATGCCGGCGACAGACCGTTCAAGCCATACACCATGCGGCCATCGACATTGTTCTGGTAGTAGACGTCGTCGCGGTCCCAGCCCACGCCGTGGGTCTTGCCAAGCTTGCCCGAGAGCGAGAACCGCTCGTTGACGCGCCATTTGCCGTTGAAGTCCAGATACCACGATTCGCCGCCCGCATCCGGACGGTAGATGTTGTCGACCTCGCCCGCATTGCGCGTGAACCCGGCCCCCACCAGCGTGTTGTTGCGCACGACCGGGTTAATGGGAATCAGGTTCAGGCTGTTGATCGAGTTGGCCGGCGCGGCCAGCCAGTTGGTGTTCTGGTGCGGCGCTTCGAGCTTCGAGTAAAAGCCGTTGACATCCAGCGTCAGGTCGCGGTTCGGGCGCACCTCGATGTCGAACGCGCCGCCTTCGCGCTTCTTCTCCTGTTCGAACAGCGCGGCGCCGATGAAGGTCGGCACGACCACGCCGGCCAGCGCCGGGTTGGCGAGCGCCGCGGCGCTGGTCGCGCTGATCGGGGTGTAGCCGAGGATTTCCTGGCCATCGCGCCGCACGGACGATTTCTCGGAGAATCCCTGGATCAGGATGCCGGCCGTGTTGGCGGCGTTCTTCCAGTTCACGAGGCCCGACAGATGCGGCTTGGTCTCGCCCGACAAGTCGTTGTAGTTGGCCTGGACCGAGCCTTCGACGGTCAGTTGCTGGCGGAAGTCGAGCGGGCGACGCGTGATGACGTTGATGGCGCCGGAGACACCGCCTTCGACCAGATCGGCGGTCGGGCTTTTCTGGACCACGATCGAGCCGACCAGCTCGGACGGCAGCAGCGAGAAGCTGCTCGAGCGACCGACATTGCCGCCGATCTGGTTCAGCACGAACCAGTCGCCGGTGCTGATCGCGTGGCCGTTGAACAGCGTCTGCTGCAGGCTCGGGCTGGTGCCGCGCAGGCTGACGCGGTCGTTTTCGCCGAAGCCGCCTTCGCCGCCGGCGGACGATTGCGTGTTCACGCCGGGCAGGCGCTGGATGGCGTCGGCCACGTTTTTATCAGGCATCTTGCCGATGTCTTCGGCCGTGACCACCTCGACGACGGCGTCGCTGTCGCGCTTCTGGCGCAGCGACTGTTCGAGCGCGGCGCGCACGCCCGTCACCACCACGGTCTGGGGCGCCAGCACCGGCGCCTCCTGCGCGCCGGCCCCGCTCATCGCCAGGATTGTCACCGCCGCTGCGATCGCGGTCCGCTGATACTGCCGTGCCTTCAACTCATTCATGTGCGCTCCAAACCAGGTTGGCCAACGGTTGTTAGTGAGCGCATTGTGGTGGCATCCGGGATGCCGTGTTTGTCAAATCTTGCTATCCGGCAGAGGAATTCATCATGGTGACATGTGACTGTGGCAGCGAACGCTTCACCTCAGGGCGCCGGGAACGGCACCAGCGCTAACCCGCGCTTGAGCGCATCGAAGCAGGCCGGGTCGAGCGCAGTGCCCACGGTCTTTTCCATCATCTCGAGCGCCTGCGGAATCGGGATCGCGCCGCGGTACGGGCGCTCGGCGGTGATGGCGTCGAAAATGTCGGCCGTGGTGATGATGCGCGTCTCGAGCCGGATGTCGTCCGCATGCAGGCCGCGCGGATAGCCATTGCCGTCGAGGCGCTCGTGGTGGGCGCCGGCAATCGACGCCAGTTCGGCAAACGCCGCAATGCGGCCCAGGATCGTTTCGGTGTACTCGGCGTGCTGGCGCACGGCGGTCCATTCGTCGCGGTCGAGCGAGCCCGCCTTGTCGAGTACGCTGTTGCTCACGCCCAGCTTGCCGACGTCGTGCAGCAGCGCGCCACGCTTGAGCCAGCGGCGGCGCTGCGCCGACAGTCCGAGCGCCTCGCCGATCATGTCGGTGTACAGCGCCACGCGTGCGCTGTGACCGCTCGTGTACGGGCTCTTGGCGTCAACGACCTGACCAAAGGCAGTGGCGATATCGTCGAGGTAATCTTCGTCGAGCGCGACTTCGTGGCCGGCCGGCTCCAGTGCGAACACGGCGCGGTCCAGGTCGGGCGCGGCGAGCTTGCGCCAGAAGGCATCCTCCAGCGCGACCTGCTCGAACGCCGCAACCAGCTGCGGATCGAACCAGCTGCCGGCGCGCGCGGTGGCTTCGTGCAGCGCAGCCTCGCGGCCGCCATCGGTGTGGAACACGTCGATCACCTGCGCCAGCAGCGCGATGCGCGCATACACGGGGATCGCGTCGCCCACGAGCTGGGCCGGTTTGCCCTTGCCATTCACGTGTTCGTCGAGTGAGTAGATGCCTTCGGCCACGCCTTCGGGGAAGCGCAGCAGGCGCGCGATGTCGGCGCCGCGCTGGCACCGGGTGGCGATCAGGCCCTGCGCGATCTCGGGACCATCACGCAGGATCGTCATGACGCTGCGGAACCGCTCGGCCAGGCCCGCTTTCAGGCCGGTATGCTTGAGCACGAAACCGAGCACCTGCGGCAGGCTGTCGCCCACCGTCTTGAAGCTGCGCTTGAAGTCGAGATCGTCCGTCATATACAACTCGCAGATGCGGGCCGCGTTGCTGCTGCAGCCAAGGTCCTTGAGCAGCAGCGTGTAATACAGTTCCCACAACTGATCTTCGTTCAGGCCAGCGACGCGGCCGATATGCATTCCGATCCAGCAGCAGCGCACGCAGTGGCCAGCCGGCTGGCCTT
The DNA here is from genome assembly GCF_059685775.1 of Telluria sp. LT1R51-2. NCBI lineage: Bacteria > Pseudomonadati > Pseudomonadota > Betaproteobacteria > Burkholderiales > Oxalobacteraceae > Telluria > Telluria sp. LT1R51-2. The sequence goes on from NZ_JCASIM010000002.1 coordinate 92,749, forward strand.
CGGTGATGTCGAGCGCATAGCTCAACGCGCCAATCAGCTCGGAGAGCTTCATGGCGCTGGGGGCCAGCATCTCCTGCGGCGCGTCGGGGTGCATCATAATTAGTTCCCTATGGCAATAATTATGAATGGTACGCCACAACCCCCGTGGAAAATCACCCGCGCCATAAAATTGACCACGGATGCGGCGCCGATACCACAGACAAAACGACAACACCGGCGCGAGGCCGGTGTTGTGCTGGTGGCGACTAAGCCACCCTTATTGCTGACGCATTGCTGGTGCTATCAATAACCGCGGCCGGTGGTGCCGGTGGTGCCGGTGGTGCCCGTACCAGTGGTGCCGGTACCGGTGCCAGTTGCACCCGTGGTGCCGGTGCCTGCTGCACCGCTGGCGCTGCCGGTCGTACCGTTACCCATCGTACCGGTCGTGCCGGTGGCACCGCTGGTGCTGCCCGACATGCCGGTGCTGCCACTGGTACCAGTCGCACTGCCGGTCGCGCCGGTCATGCCACTATTACCCATCGAGCTGCTGGCGCTGCCCGTCACGCCGGTGGTGCCGGTAGTGCCGGTGCGGCCCGTAGCGCCGACCGTGCCTGCACGGCTGTCGACAACGCCTGCGGAGCCGGTGGTACCGGTCATTGGCGTGGCGCTGCTGCGACGGTCGGTTTGCGGATTCATCGTGCTGGTGCCGGTGGCGCTCATCGACGAGCGGCCTGTCGCATCCTGCATGCTGCTGCCGGTCTGGCTACCGACCTGGCCCGACGCGCCTGCCATGCCAGTGCCCGTCGCGGTACCGGTACGGCCCGTGGCGCCTGCCGTCGTGCCCGTTTGTGCATGGACCGCAGTCGCGCCCAGCATGGCAACCGTCAGTGATGCGCCGATCATTCCTTTGAGTAGCTTGTTCATGGTGTTCTCCTCAATATGTTTTTTGTCGCGTGCCCGACACATCATTGCGTCAAGTCATGAATTGAGTGTACGGGCAGCGCAGATATAGGCGCGCACAATACCGCTTGGAAATATTAAATCGTCGCCCAACATCATGCAATGTGCGGCCATCTGCACGCATTTTTTTGTTTATTGTTGAGCTGATAATACGGCTTCCGCCGACAGCGTACCGATCTCGGCGTAGAGCGGCAGGATACTGTTGCGATCGTCCGGATACACCCGGTTGGACAAGAAGACATAGAAGCTGCCGGACACCGGATCGATCCACAGGATGCAGCCGGTAAAGCCCGTGTGCCCATAGCTGCCGAGCGGGTAGTGCCGGCCGCGCGGCCGCCGCGCAAACGGCGAATCGATGTCCATCCCCATGCCGCGCAGCGCGGTGATGCCCGGTGGCGACTGTGCGGTGCACAGCAGGCGCACGCTGTCGGCATGCAGCACGCGCACGCCATCGAGTTCACCGCCCGCGAGCAGCATGCGGGCAAAGCGCGCGACATCCCGCGCGGTCGAAAATACACCGGCCGAGCCGGCCACGCCGCCCATCCGGCGCACGGTCGGATCATGCACGTGGCCTTGCAGCACGGCGCCGGGCGCCAGGCCACGCTGTGCTTTCGACAGCACCGCGTTTGCATCCACCGCACCACGCTGGGTCGGTGCGATCGGCCGCCCGTCGCCGCGCGTCAACGGCCGATAGCCGGTGTCCTGCATGCGCAGTGGCGCAAAGAGGCGCTGCCCGGCAAACACGTCCAGCGGCACGCCAGCCATGCGTTCGATGAGCAGGCCAAGCAGGATGTAATTGATGTCGGAGTAGCGAAACAGACTGCCCGGCACGTGCGTCACGCGCTCGAGCGAGGCCAGCAGCAACGCCGCTTCCCTGCCCTGCCACGCCGGACTGGCAGGCAACCCGGCCAGCAAGCCCGACGTGTGGGTCAGCAACTGGCGCACCGTGATCGCATCCTTGCCGCCGCCCGCGCACTCGGGAAGGTAGCGCAGCAGCGGCGCTTCGAGGTCGATCTCGCCGGCCTCGTGCAGCAGCAGGATCGCCGGCGCCGTGACCAGCACCTTGGTCAGCGAGGCGACGTCAAATACGGTGTCGAAGCTGACGGGCGCGGCATCCGTCCCGAAGTCGAGCCGCCCGTACGCGCGCTCGGCATGCGCGGCGCCACGTTCGAGCCAATACACGGCGCCGGGCAGCGAACGGGCCGTAATGGCAGCGCCGATGGCAGCGTCGATTGCGGCCAGATGATGCGCGTTGAAGCCACGTTGCACGCTCATGACGACAGACTGTACTGACAAGCGGCCAGTGCAGTTTTGGGCACTCTCGCACGCGTTTTTTCGCATCGGCGTATCATTGTTCCATGATCCCTTTATCGATACTCGACCTCTCGCCGATCGTTCAAGGCAGCGATGCGGCAACTTCCTTCAAAAGCTCCCTCGACCTCGCCCAGCATGGCGAACGCTGGGGCTACAACCGTTACTGGCTGGCCGAACACCACGGCATGCCGGGCATTGCGAGCGCCGCCACCGCGGTACTGATCGCCCATGTCGCGGCCGGCACGTCCACGATCCGTGTGGGCGCCGGCGGCATCATGCTGCCGAATCATTCACCGCTCGTGATCGCCGAACAATTCGGCACGCTCGCGTCGCTTCATCCGGGCCGGATCGATCTGGGCCTGGGCCGCGCGCCTGGCTCTGACCATACCACGGCGCGCGCGCTGCGCCGCAACCTGGCGTCGGACGCCGACGAGTTCCCGCAGGACGTTGTGGAACTGATGGATTACTTCGCCGGCTCGAGCCGCCGGCAGGTGCTGGCCGTGCCGGGCGCAGGCCTGGACGTGCCATTGTGGATTCTCGGTTCGAGCCTGTTCGGCGCGCAACTGGCAGCGCACCTCGGCCTGCCATATGCGTTCGCGTCGCACTTCGCGCCGCAAATGATGATGCAGGCGATCGACATGTACCGCAGCAACTTCCGTCCATCGGCGCAGCTGGCCGAGCCGTACGTCATGCTCGGATTCAATGTCTTCGCGGCCGACACCGATGAAGAAGCGCATCTGCTGGCCACGTCAATGCAGCAGGCGTTTGTCGCACTGCGCACGGGCAATCCGGGCAAACTCAAGCCACCTGTCAGCGGCTACCTGGAAGCGCTGGACACGCCCGAGCGCATGATGCTCGACAGCGTGCTGGCCTGCTCGGCAATCGGCTCGCGCGACACTGTGGCGGCTCAACTGCACGCATTCATCGACAAGGCCAGGCCGGACGAGATGATGATCACGTCGCAGATCTACGACCATGCGGCCCGCCTGCATGCGTACGAGATCACGGCCGACATCCGGCGCAACAGCTAACGTCAGCACTGATGTTTCAACGATAAAAAAGCCCACCCGGCGCATGCCGGGTGGGCTTTTTTACGTTCGTGCCACGTGATTACAACGCCTTGCCATCCGCATCGATGCGGCGCACCTCGCCCAGGTTCAGCGCGCGCACGTCCTTCTCGACCTTGCTCATGTCACCGACGACGACCCACACCAGGCGATCGGTCAGGAAGCTGCGCGCGGCCAGGGTGTTGGCCTGCTCGGGCGTGAGCGCCAGCGCCTTCTCGGTGTAGGTGTTGTAGTAGTCGTCCGGCAGGCCGTATTGCACGATGGTCGTGTAGGCGCCGCCCAGCTGGCCAGCCGTCTCGAAGCTGCCCGGCAGGCGCAGCGTGCGGTTGTCCTGCGCGAACTTCAGCTCGGCGCCGGTGATCTGGCGCTCACCCGCAACGCCCTTGTATTCGCGCACCAGTTCCTTGAGCGCATCGCCCGTCTTGTCGGTCTGCACCGGCGAGATGCTCATGAACGTGCGCTGGCCGACGGCCGGCTGCACCAGGCTGCGTACGCCATACGACCAGTGCTTGTCCTCACGCAGGTTCATGTTGATGCGCGAGCTGAAGGTGCCGCCGAACACGTCGTTGACGATTTCCAGCGGCAGCGACTCGGGGCTGTTGCGCGGCGGCGCCAGTTGCGCGCCGACGATCACGCTTTGCAGCGCGCCCGGCCGGTCGACCAGGTACACGAGGGGCTTGCCTGGTGCGGGCACGGTGGCGATCACCTTCTTCGGCACCGCGCCGCCCTTCCAGCCGCCGAACGTTTTTTCGAGCAGCGGCGTGATCTCGGCCAGCGTCGTGTCCCCCACGACCAGCAGCGTCGCGTTGTTCGGCTTGAACCACGTTGTGTGGTAATTGGCCAGGTCGGTCCGGGTCATGCGGCCCACGGCGTCCTCGGTGCCGTTCGCCGTGCGCGCATACACGTGGCCTTCGCCATACATCAGCGCCGGCACGACGCGCAGCGCGATGCCCTGCGGATCGACCTTCTCGCGTGCGATCGCGGCCAGGCGGTCTTTCTGCAGGCGCGCGAATTCGTTCTGCGGGAACGCCGGATTGCGCACCAGGTCCGCGTACAGGCCGAGCGCCTGCGGCAGCGTCGCCTTGAGCGCATTCATGCCGACAAAGGCGCCATCGAGATTGATGCTGGCGCCAAAGGTCGCGCCCAGGCGTTCGAGTTCTTCGCCGATCTCGAGCGACTTGCGCGTGGCCGTGCCTTCTTCGAGCATGCGCAGTGTGAGGCTGGCCACGCCCGGCAAGGCGGTGCTGTCGGCGGCGTAACCACTATCGACCAACATCTGCAGATTGACGACCGGCGCCTCATGGCGCTCGGCCAGCACCACCTTCAGGCCGTTGGTCAACGTCATGCGCTGCATCGGCGGCAATTTGAGCGACATCGCCTTGCCGGCGACCGGTTCCTTGCTGCGATCGAGCCCCGTATCGGTGGCGGCCAGGCCGGTCGGGAACGGATCGATCTGCAGCACGTAGTCGCCGTCGCTGAGCCAATCGTTCATCGCCTTTTTCACCGTGGCCGGCGTGGCGTCCTTGATGCGCTGCAGGTAGACCTTGTAGCAGTCCGGATTGCCGGTGAAGGTCTGGCACGAGGCCAAGAGGTCGCTCTTGCCGCCGAAGCCGCCGACGCGCTCGATCATGCGCGTGTACTGCGCCAGGATCGTGGTCTTGGCCAGGCGCAGCTCGGCGTCTGTCGGACCGCTCTTCATCAACGCGCGCAATTCCTCGTCGGCGGCCTGCTCCATCTTTTTCACGTCGGCACCGGGGCGGGCCGTCAGCGTCAGGTCGAACTGGCCGCCGATTTCCGACGCATCGTCGCTCGCGGTCGCGCTGGTGGCCAGTTGATCCTTGTAGACCAGGCGCTTGTACAGGCGCGAGGTCTTGCCGCCACCCAGCACACGCGCGCCCAGGTCGAGCAGCGCTTCTTCGGGCGTGTTCGCGCCCGGCACGTTCCAGGTGCGGTAGATGCGCGTTTGCGGCACGCGGTCCTGCGCCAGCGTGCGGTGCGTGCCGGTGCGCTTGGCGATCCACGCATCGTGCTTGGCCAGCGGCGGGCCTGGCGGAATCGCGCCGTAGTATTGCTCGACTTTCTTGCGCGCTTCTTCCGGCGAGATGTCGCCCGACAGCACCAGCACCGTGTTGTTCGGGCCGTAGTTCTGCTTGAACCAGTCCTGCACGTCCGTCATCGAGGCCGCATCGAGGTCAGCCATCTTGCCGATCACGGTCCAGGAATACGGGTGGCCGACCGGATAGGTGTTTTCCACCAGCAGCTCGTAGGCGATGCCGTAGGGCTGGTTCTCGCCCTGGCGCTTTTCGTTCTGCACGACGCCGCGCTGGATGTCGAGTTTCGTCTTGTCGACCGTTCCCAGCAGGTAACCCATGCGATCGCTCTCGGCGAACAGCGCATAGTCGAGCATCGAGGTCGGCACGTTCTGGAAGTAATTCGTGCGGTCCTGGCTGGTGGTGCCGTTCAGATCAGTCGCGCCAACCTGCTCCATCGCATTCAGGTAAGTTTTTTTGAAGTTGTCGCTGCCGCTGAACATCAGGTGTTCGAACAGGTGCGCAAAGCCGGTCTTGCCCCGCTGCTCGTTCTTCGAGCCGACGTGGTACCAGGTATTGACGGCCACCACCGGTGTCTTGCGGTCTTCGTGCACCAGCACGGTCAAGCCGTTCTTGAGCGTGAACTTGGTGTACTTGATGTCCGGGATCGGGATGTCGGGCGTGCTGGCAGGGGCGACGGGCGCAGCCTGCAGCGTCGATACGCCGAAGATCAGTGCAAGTGCTGCCGCGAGATGGGTAATGCGACGAACGGGAACTGCCATGCTGCGCCTCCTGAATGGTTCGGGAAAGAACCATTCTAGGCAGGTTTCAGTTAGTCAACAAACAAAACAGCGTATGCATGTCTCGATGAGCGCCAAACCATGCATGGCGCATGCGCTGCTGAATTACTTTGGCACGATCCGCAGCAGCGTGCCCTTGGCTTCATCGGTCAGCACATACAACTGGCCATCCGGCCCCTGGCGCACGTCGCGCACGCGCTGGCCAACCGGGATCAGCTCTTGCGCCGTGACCTTGCCGGCAGCGTCAAACCCCACACGGCGTACGTCCTTGCCGGCCAGGCTGCCGCTGAACAGGCTGCCCTGCCATTGCGGGAACGCCTTGCCGGTGTAGAACGCCAGGCCCGACGGCGCCGGCGACGGGGTCCAGACAACGATCGGCTGCACCGTGCCCGGCACGACTTTCTTGCCGATCGGCTCACGCGTCGTGTAATCCAGCGTGTAGCTCTGCAGCGGCCAGCCGTAGTTATTGCCCGCTTCGATCAGGTTGATCTCGTCGCCGCCGCGCGAACCGTGCTCGCTGGCCCAGACGCGGCCGGTTTTCGGGTCGAGCGCCAGACCCTGCACGTTGCGGTGGCCGTGGCTGTGGATTTCGGCCAGGCGGTTCGGCTGCGCTTCGGCTGCGCCGGTGCCGACCGGCTTGCCGGCATCGGTCAGGTGCAGGATCTTGCCCTGGTGCGTGGCCAGGTTCTGCGCCTGGTCGCGCGCAAGCATCTTGCCCACGCGCTGGGGCGTGTTGCCGCCATCGCCAATGCTCATCAGTAGCGTGGTATCGGGCAGGAACAGGATGCGCGAGCCGAAGTGCTCGCCGCCGTTCTTGGCTTGCCTGACGGAGAACACCTTCCTGATGCCGGTGACGCGCTTGCCGTCGAACGTGCCCATCACCAGCGCCGTGCGGTTGCTGGCGTCGGTGCCGCTGGCCATCGTCATGTAGATGCGGGGATTGGTCTTGTCGCCGGGGTGGACCGCGATGTCGAGCAGGCCGCCCTGCCCGCCCACGAACAGGTTCGGCAGCGGGTCCATCTTCACCTGCCGGAACGTCTTGCCATTGAGCATATGCAGCGTGCCGCCCTTGCCCGTGACGAGCATGCGGCCATCGGGAAGCCAGGCCATACCCCAGCCTTGTGGCACGCCGATGGCGACGGTTTCCAGTTGCCAGCCGTTGGCCAGTGGCGGCTTGTCGACGGGTGTGACCTCCTGGGCCAGCGCAGCGCTCGCCAACTGGACCAGTACAAATACGAGCGTGGCCTGCAAAACCCGGTTTTTGCGCATGAATTTTGCGTCCGTACTCGGCATAAGCAAATCTCTCAAAAACAGTTAAATACTTGACATCGTAGCTGAAATGTCGCGATTTTCTGCACATTGTCTGCACGAATGCGGCAAATGGCGTATCATCGATTGCTCACTGAACCAGCGCAAGGACTCCCTTCAATGATTCAACGACGTACCATCCTCAAAAGCGGTCTCCTCCTCGCAGCATCCTCCCTCAGCCTTCCTACCCTTGCCAAAAATTCATCGATTGCCACCGGCGATTGCTGTCTGCGTTTCTACAATACGCACACGGGTGAAAAGCTGACGAGCACGTTCTGGGCGCAGGGTGAATTCATCCCTGATGCGCTGGGCGACATCAACAAGGTGCTGCGCGACCACCGCACCAACAAGATTGCGGACATCGATCCCGAACTGCTGCTGCTGCTCGGCCAGCTCAATGGCAAGCTCGGCAACAGCAAGGAATTGCACATCATTTCGGGCTACCGCGCGCCAGAGTCGAATGCGTTCCTGCGTGGCCATGGCAGCGGCGGCGTCGCCAAGCGCAGCCTGCACATGGAAGGCAAGGCCATCGACATCCGCCTGCCGGGCACCGACCTGCGCAATCTGCAAAAAGCGGCCATGTCGCTCCAGGGCGGCGGCGTCGGCTATTACGACAGCTCGCAGTTCGTCCACATGGATACCGGCCGCGTGCGGTATTGGTAAATCCATTGATGCGGCCGTCCATCGTCCGTGTCGTTGCCGGACTGGCCATGAGCGGCCTGTTCATGGCTGCGGCTGCAGGCCTGCCGGCGCACGCCGCTGGCCAGAGTACCGTCACCGTCAAGTCCACCCGCGACCCGGTCGACAAGTCGTATCGCAAAATGATCCGCGGCATGGAGCGCTTCGAACGCGAGCGCGCCTTCGCGCCGAACGCGACCCTGCGCTTCCAGCTGCTGCCGCGTCTGCCGAACGTCGACATGCGCGGCATCACGCTGCGCGTGGCGGGTGATACCGTGTCGGTGCCGGTCCCCGTCGACGACAACAATTTCTTTGTCCTGCCCCGCAACGCGCAAGCGTTGCAGGAAGACGCTGCCGTGCTCGCCAGTCGCAAGACGGCCAGCATGACCTGGCGTGCACGCATCGAAACGCCGAGCGTCCCGGTGGGCATGCGCCGCCTGGGTGACCTGCGCCTGGAATGCCGCGTGGGCAAGGAGGCTGGCCTTGTCTCCAACAGCTCGCCGCTGTTCGGCTGGATCTCGGATGCGCTCGACTCGCCCGAGGGTGTCTGCACGAGCCCGGATGGCAATTACCTGTTCTTCGCCGAGCGCCCGATCTTCGCGGTCACGCTGCGCGCCGGTGAACGCAGTGAAACGCTGCCGTTTTCGATGCTGTACGCGGGCGGCGACCAGACGCCCGACATGTTGCCGTTCTGCGATTGCCAGGTGCTGCTCGACCGCACCTATTACGTGCCGTTGTGGGACGCCAGCTGGCCGGACGACACGCTCGTCGAATTTACGTACATGGTCGATCCACCAGCGGGGGTGACGCCATGAGGGCGCTTCCACTCCTTTTCGCTGCGCTGCTGGCCGGCTGCGCCACGCAGAATGCCGTGCCGCCCGGCGCGCAAGTGCCTGCCGAGCGGCTGCAACAGACCGTCATTGCCGGCCAGACCACCAAGGCGCAATTGCTGGCCGCGTTCGGACCGACGAAAAACGTGCGCTTCGACAGCGGCTTTGAGGCCTGGGTCTACCAGTCGCCGGCGGGTGACGGCCAGTTTGCGGAGTTCGTCGTGCTGATCGACCAGGCGGGCGTCGTCACAAAAACGCGAACACGCGCCCCTACTCCGGCACGCTGATCCATTTTTGTTAACGACTGACGCGCAAATGTGTCATAGCTAACAAACGGTACCCATCAATTCTGCCATTCTGGTTGTACCTATTCACCAGCGGAGAAACTCATGGCAACTGCAATCGACGACAATCTGAACGACTGGCTACGTGACGCTCATGCAATGGAAGAGCAGGCAGACAAGATGCTCAACGCGCAGGCGGACCGCCTCGAGCACTATCCGGAACTGCGCGCGCGCATCGTCCAGCACATCGAAGAAACGCGCTGGCAGCGTGGCGTGCTGGACGAGATCCTGGCGCGCCGTGACATCAGCAACTCGGTCGTCAAGGATATCGGCGCCAAGCTGATGGCCTTTGGCCAGGCTGTTGGCGGCATGACCGTCAGCGATGAAGTGGTCAAGGGCGCGATGGCCGGCTACGTATTCGAGAACCTCGAAATCGCCACCTACACGTCGCTGATCGCAGCGGCCAAGGCGGCTGGCGACAGCGCCACTGCAGCTTCATGCGAACAGATCCTGGCGCAGGAAAAAGCGATGGCGGCCTGGCTGCTCGAGCATCTGCCGCAAGTCACGCAAGCCTTCCTGACTCGTTCGGCAACGCCGGGCGTGGAAGCGAAAGTCTAAATCCGTACCACCCGCGGTCGGCGCGGCGCAACATGCGTGCGCCGTCCTGTATCCTGTCCTGCATCCCCTCCCGTATTCCGTCCATCTTTCCCGCCCATGCCCCGCGTACAACTCGACTTTCCCGACGACCAGTTCTACTTTTCGACCGTGCTCACGGTGCGGGCCACCGATATCAATGCCGCGAACCACGTCGGCAACGAATCGATGATCGCAATGGTGTCCGAGGCCAGGTCGCGTTTCCTGTTCGAGTTCGGCGTGCCGGAAACCAGCCTCGATGGCCCTGGCATCATCGTCACCGACCTGGCCACCATCTACCGCGCCGAGGCGTATCGCCGCGACGAACTGCTGTTCGACGTGGGCGTCATGGACTTCAACAAGTATGGCGGCGACCTGATCTACCGTGTCACGCGGCCGCGCGACCAAAAGCTGATCGCCATGGCCAAGACCGGCTTCGTGTTCTACGACTACAAGGCGGGCCGGGTATGCCCGATGCCGGACGACTTTCGCGCCAGGTTCGAGCGTGTCAACCGGGTCGACTGAGCCACAATGAAACGGCGCCCCGCAGGGCGCCGTTTTGTTACACACGCGACAAAAGTAACTTAACCGCCGCGCTTTTTGCCGATGATCGTTTCATCGAACCACTCATCGATCATGCGCTTTTCGGCGCGCAGGCTGTCGCTGTCGCTGAAGCGCCCGATGCGCTGCATATAGTTCATGTCTGCCAGTCGTGCATCGCCGCCCTTGAGCACCTGGCCGTTTTGCGTCAGCGAATAGCGCAGATTGATGATTGGCCAGTCGGCCATGCCTTTCAGGATGCGCAGATCGCGCCCGTTGCTGACATTCGGATATTCGCGTCCGGCCAGGTCGATGTCCGTGACCTCGATCGCCAGGTCCTGGCCTGCGGGCAGTTTCTCGCCAAGCTTGGTGAAATAGGTGCTCAGTTCTTCCAGCACCTGCTTGCGCTCCCATGGCGCAAATGGCAGGTCGGCGAACTTGTCGGACTCGATGTAATTGACGGTCACGCCCGCCGAGGCGGCACCAGCAGATAGCGCGAACAGGCCAGCCAGAGCAGTTTTTATCAATATGGATTTCATTGCTGGAACTCCTTCTCAATGCATCTCGTGTGCGATCTTCGCTTACCAATATACGCCGCTTCGCCTTGCTCTGCTCGTGGCGAAACGTTGGAACTTGTATCCAAATGTTAGGTCCCGAACATGACCAAAAGATGGTGCCATATAAGAATGCATCAAGGAGGCCACCATGCCAGAAGGTCCAACGCTGTACATGCTCAAGGAACAGACGACGCGCTTCGTAGGACAAACCATCGTGCGCGCCAGCGGCAACCTGAAGACGCTCGATCCGGCGCGCCTGGTGGGCCAGCGCATCACCGGACTGCACACCTGGGGCAAGCACTTCCTGATCGAGACGCCCGACGTCATCCTGCGCGTCCACTTTCTGCTGTTCGGCACCTACCGCATCGACGAGGACCGCGACAAGCCACCGCGCCTGTCCATCGGCGTGGAAGACGGCGGCGCCATGAATTTCTATGCCTGCGCGATCCGCGAGATTGACCGCGCCACCTTCGACGCCTACGACTTCAGCGCCGACGTAATGGGCACAACCTGGGACCCGGTCAAGGCGCGCAAGAAGCTGCGCGCCGCACCGGACATGCTGGCCTGCGACGCCCTGCTCGATCAGGAGATCTTCTCGGGCGTGGGCAATATCATCAAGAACGAAGTGCTGTTCCGGATTCGGGTCCATCCCCTGTCGACGATGGGCGCGCTGCCCGCGCCCAAGCTGCGCGCACTGGTGGACGAAGCGCGGCAGTACAGCTTCGACTTCCTGGGCTGGAAAAAAGCGTTCACGCTCAAGGAGCACTGGCTGGCCCACGCCAAGAAGATCTGCCCGCGCTGCGACATCCCCTATTCAAAAGCCAAGCTCGGCACCTCCGACCGGCGCAGCTTCTACTGCGAGCGTTGCCAAAAACGCTATACCTGACGCGTTCTGTAACGCTGCTGCAACATCATGACCAGCCCATTGGGCCAGTTGTTACATCCCCCTCTCACAATTTAATATTGCTTCTTGTTAAGGGTCATGCGCCGTACTACAATCGGCTTGACTCCAGGCTACTTTTGTTGTGAAAAAAATAGTCTGTTCGCTTAACTTCGACCCCTCCCAAAATCGGAATCGTCCATGTCCTTCTTGTCGTCCGCTGCGCCCAAACTCGCACCCTGGAAAGTCTTGCTGGTGGACGACGAACCCGATATCCACGACATCACCAAGCTGACGCTGACGCGCTTTCGCCTCGACGGGCGCGCATTGTCGTTCGTGCATGCCTACAGTGGCGCCGAGGCCAAGGAAATCCTGGCGCGTGAAAAGGACATCGCGCTGGTGTTTCTGGACGTGGTGATGGAGCGCGAAGACAGCGGTCTGGAAGTGGCGCGCTGGATGCGCCAGGACCTGGACAACCAGTTCACCCGCATTGTGCTGCGCACCGGCCAGCCCGGCCAGGCGCCGGAAGAACGCGTGATCGTCGACTACGACATCAACGACTACAAGGAAAAGACCGAGCTCGATCGCACCAAGCTGTTTACGACGACGTTCGCCGCACTGCGCGCCTACCGCGACATCATGAAAGTCGAGGAATCGCGCCGCGTCCAGCAAACCTACCGTGAGGGCCTGGAACGCGTGATCGCCGCGTCCGCCCACATCTTCCAGCAACGCAACCTGAAGGACTTCGCCAACGGCCTCTTGCTGCAGGTTGTGGCGCTGCTGCGCTTGGAACAGAGCATGCTGCTGCGCCTGAAAGCGGCCAGCGTGATCACCGGCCAGAGCCAGTACGAAGTGCTGGCCCAGATCGGCGACATGGAAGGCGACGAGATCGGGCCGGAACTGGTGGCCCAGCTGGACGATGCGCGCCACAACCGCATTTCGCGCCTGCACGGCGACACCTATGTCGGCTACTTTCCGAACAACAGCGGCAAGGCGTCGCTCCTGGTGCTCAAGGGCGTGGATGAGATTTCGGACATCGATGCACAAATGCTGGAAGTGTTCTGCTCGGGCGTGGCCATCGCGTTCGACAATATTTTGCTGAACCAGGAAATCACGGATACGCAGGCCGAGCTGATCCTGCGCCTGGGCGACGTCGTCGAATCGCGCTCGCACGAGGCGGGCAACCACGTGCGCCGCATGTCCCAGGTCTGCTACATGCTGGCCCAGGCCTCTGGCATGCCCGAAGACGAGACGGCAGTGCTGATGCACGCCGCGCCGATGCACGACATCGGCAAGATCGCCACGCCCGATGCGGTGCTGCTCAAGCCCGGCAAACTGACCGATGCCGAGTGGACCATCATGAAGCAGCACCCGACCGTGGGGCTGCAGATTCTGGACGGCTCGCAGCGCCCAATCCTGAAGGCGGCGGCGGTGATCGCGCACCAGCACCATGAAAAATTCGATGGCACCGGCTACCCGCAGGGGCTGCGCGGGCAGGACATCCACCCATACGCGCGCATCGTGGCGGTGGCTGACGTGTTCGACGCCCTGAGCCACGCGCGCTGCTACAAGGAAGCGTGGCCGGCCGCGAAAGTGACCGAGCACCTGCGCGAGGTGGCCGGGCACCACCTCGATCCGACCTATGTCGACCTGTTGATCCGGAATATGGACAAGGCGTTGGCGATCAACGCGCAGTGGCCCGACTGAGCGGCGCGCCGGATCGCCTCCTGGTTACTTGAACGCAGCGCGCAGCGCCGACGCATCGAAATAGATTTGACGGATCACCGGATGCTCGGCGGCCACCGCAGCCTCGATGCGGCCGATCGCCGCCTCTACCTTGTCAATCGACAGCCCCCGGCGAAACTGGACCGAGGCGGCCAGCAGCACTTCTTCCGGCCCCAGCTGCATCGTGCGCAGGCTGGCCACGCTGTCCAGCGCCGGCTCGCGCAGGAACAGCGCCTTCAGTGCGGCCAGCTCGTCGTGGTCGATCGCTTCGCCCACGAGCAGGCCACCGGTCTCGCGCGCCAGCATGAAGGCGGCGCCGATCAAGAGCAGGCCGATCACGATCGAGGCGGCCGGATCGATGTACGGGTTGTTGAAATAGTGGCCCAGCGCGATGCCGGCGGCGGCGATTCCAAGGCCAAGCAGCGCCGCGGAATCCTCGATGAAGATCGTGAAGACCGATGCATCCTTGCTCGCACGGACGGCTTGCCACAGCGACGTACCGGGTTTGCGGGCCGTGTTGAGTTCCTTGCGCGACACGTTCCAGCTATACCCTTCGAACAGGGCAGCCACGCCAAGCACGACGTAGCTCCACATCGGATCTTCCAGTGGCGGCGGGTTTTGCAGCGCGTCGACGCCGTGGTAGATCGATAAGCCGCCGCCCAGCGAAAACACCGACAGCGCAACGATCAGCGCCCAGAAATACAGCGACTTGCCGTAACCGAACGGATGCTTGCGGTCGGGTTCGCGGGCGCTGCGGCGTTCGCCCAGCAGCAACAGGAATTCATTGCCGGTATCGACAGCCGAGTGGATGCCCTCGGCCACCATCGCCGCACTGCCGGTGATGCCGGCGACGATGAATTTGGCCACCGCGATGCCCAGGTTGGCGGCGATTGCCGCATAGATGACTTTTTGCGAGCCCTGGCGTGGCGCGTCTTGCTTGTTTTCGTTCATGGACTCTCCAAATGGGGAGCCAAGCGTAGAGAACCTTCAGCAACCTATCTGTACGGCGACGCACGTGCCCGCTCGATCGTGGCACTAGGCCGCGAGTTTTTCCTTGCGCTGCGAACGGGGAAAGCGCATATGGTACGTCAGCCCCTGCCCCGGCGCGCTCGTGGCCCGTACGGTCCCGCCCAGCGCGCCGGTCACCAGGTTGTACAGGATGTGCGCGCCCAGGCCACTGCCACCGGTCCCGCGCCGCGTGGTAAAGAACGGATCGAACAGTTTGTCGAGCGTCGCGGCATCCATCCCTGCCCCGTCGTCGGCGTACTCCATCACCACCCAGCCGTCGCTGCCGAGCGCGGCGCGCAGCGTGATATTGCCGGCCTGCTCGTGCTCAAAGCCGTGCACGAGCGAATTCATGACCATATTGGTGAGGATCTGCGACACGGCCCCGGGGAAGCTGTCGAGCATCAGGTCGGGCGGGCAATCGACCGCCACCTTCACCGGACGGCCCTTGAGCTTGGGGTGCAGCGACAGGAGCACCTCGTTCAGGTATGCGCCCAGGTTGAAGCTGCGGATATCGTCCGACGACTGGTCCACCGCCACCTGCTTGAAGCTGCGCACCAGGTTCGCGGCGCGCTGCGTGTTGGTGGTCATGATGCGCAGCGACTGGTCGACGATGTCGAAGAAACTCTCCAGGCTCTCTGCGGTCATCTCGCCCGCTGCCAGTTCTTCGCGCGTGAGTTTCAGCTCCTGTACCAGGTGGCTCGTGGCCGTCACGCAGATGCCCAGCGGCGTGTTGATCTCGTGCGCCACGCCAGCCACCAGGCGGCCGAGCGAGGCGAGCTTTTCCTGCCGCACCAGTTCGGACTGCGCCTCTTGCAGCGCGTGCAGCGCGTCGTTCAGCGCCGCGTTCTGCTGCTCGAGGGCTTCCTTGGTCTTGCGGATCCTGCGGTCGGCCTGCATGCGCGCAATCGCCACGGCCACGTGGCTGGCCATGAACGCCAGCAGGTCGAGGTCGGCCTTGCTGTAGACGATGGCCGGGTCGTAGCTCTGCACCACGATCACGCCATACGGCTGGTCGTTGACCAGCATCGGCGCACCCATCCAGCTCGCGATATCGGTGCTGCCCATTGGCTCGGCCACGGTGCCGGCATCAACGAGCGCCCTGAAGCTGGCCACGTCGTGCAGCTGCGCCTGCTTGGTCGTCAGGATGTGCGAACACATCGCCTTGCCGAACGGGAAACGCAGCAGCGGCGGCGCGCTGTCCTTCTGGTCGACGAAGTACGGGATGCTGATCTCTTGCGTGCGCTGGTGGTACAGCCCGATCAGGAAGTTGTCGGCCACCATCAGCTCGCCGATGATGCGGTGCAGGCTGGCGCTGAGCTGGTCGGTGTCGAGCGCCTGCGCCGACAGGTCGGCGATCTCGTACAGCGCATGCTGGATCTTTTCGGCGCGGCCACGCTCGGCCACCTCGTGCGCCAGCGCAGCCGTGCGCGCCGACACCGCGCGTTCCAGCCGGTCCATGCTCTGCAGGCCCTGCAGCGCGTTCGAGACGTGGTTGGCGATCAGCCCGAACAGCGCAATGTCTTCCTCGCTGTAGGTCTGGTCGGCACAGTAGCTCTGGATGACGATCGCACCCAGCGCCTGGTGGTTCTGGTCGAGCAGCGGACAGGCGACGAAATGCTCCGGCGTGCTGCCACTGCCCCAGCGTCCGGCCGCCTTGCGGTGGCGCTCGTTGAAATCGGCTGCCGTCAGCACCAGCCTCTGGCGGTTGAGCAGTACCCAGGCCGTGGGCGACTGGTCGGGCGAGGCGAGCTGGATGCGCTCGAGCGGATCTCGCGCGCCGTCGGCTTCGTCGACAAAATAGGGAAAGCGCACGGTGCCGTCTTCGCGGTCGGCCAGCGCTACATAGAAGTTGGCCGCATACATGATGCGGCCCAGCGCGCCGTGCACGGCCCGGATGAATGCGGTGATGTCGCTGCAGCTGGTCGAGAGTTGCCCGATATCGAGCAACATCGATTGCACCGCTTCCAGCCGGTCAAGACGTTCCATACTTTCCCCCACCTGTTCGCAGAATGCATCCAAAGATGCGCAGGGGAAATAGTAGCAGCTTGGGACCGGGCGCAGCGGCTTGCCGCGCCCGGCTGTGGCTTTTTAGCGCGGTGCGCGGAAGTCGTTCTCGACCCAGGCCTGGGCCGAGCTTGGCGTAAGCTTGAAGGTGGGCGCCACGCGCACGCGCGCCACCTGCTCGCCCATCTCGTCGGTGGCGGCCAGCATCGCGTACGGGTCGTCGTCGTCCGGGACGATATCGAGCGTCACCTTCAGTTCGCCCTGCTCGGTGAAGATGTACAGGTTCTTGTGCAGGATCGCGTGCATGTGCTGCTCGTGGCGGCGAATGACTTCGGACGCCGTCTTGATCAGCGTGTTGAAGGCATTGGTGTCGAGCGGCTTCGGGTTCTTCTTGTCGCGGCCCATGGTCCAGGGACCGACCAGCGCCGGTTCGGGCTCGCCATCCTTGTACATTGCCACGGCCCAGCCTTCATCGTCGTCGTTCTTGATCACGCGCGCGGTCCAGCCATTGCCCTGCCACAGCCGGGGTTGCTGCACGGGGCCGGTGTCCTCGGTGCCGTCGTCGCTATCGGGGTCCAGCATCTGGTCGTTCATGGGTCGGTGTCCTCGGCGCTTGCGCGCCCAAAACCACGATCATAGAGGAAACCGGCCCCATGAAAAAGGCCGCACGCCACTGCTGCGGGCGATTGGCTGAAATAGTCTGGAATCAGGCTGGAAATCGCTAAGCCGGACAATCGTCGACAATGCGCGGACAACGCCACGACGGGCCGGGTGGCGGCACGATCGGCGGACCGACGGGAATCGGTCGCGGATCGCCGTTGGGCGCCGGCGTATCGCGGTTGAACGGCGTGATGATGATGGGCGGAATGGCCGGTGGCGCCGAGGGCGGATCCTTCGGTCCACCGGACGCGCGGGCCAGGTCGTGGAAGGCGTTGGGCACAGCGTACATGGGGTCCCCCTGAAACAGAGCAGGCTGTCAGTATAGGAAACGCTGCCGTGATTACAAGGACGGATTTGGCAGCGATTCTGCCCGACCCGACACATGCACATTTCATCCCGTTAAACATGCAGCCTGTCGCACGCGGCTGGCTGCGTGTGTACGCCGCGCTTACAGTTCGAGCATGCAAGACCAAACAGCTCAACCCAACCATTCGCGAGGACTGTCATGAAAAAATATGCCCCCTACGTCATCCTGTTCCTGTTTGCCGCCATGCTGTGGAATCTGTTCGACTGGAACGGCGACATGACGGTCAATCTCGATGGCGACCAGATCGACGGCCCGCTGGGCTTCCTGCTGGCCACGCTGTTCACGGGCGGCGGCATGCTGCTGGCCGTGTTCATCTCGGTGATCACGGTGGCGGTGCTGGCGGTGGTGTTTGCCGGGGTCGGCGTGATCCTGATCGGCTCGCTGGCGATCGGCGCCCTCGTGCTGGCGCTCGCGATGTCGCCGCTGCTGCTGCCGCTGGTACTTGTCGTGGCGCTCGTGTGGTACGCGATGCGCCGGCCGCGCCCTGTCGTGCTGGACAAGGCCGCGGCAGCGTAAAAACTTAGCGCGCCACGTACTGCGCGTAACCCCGCGCACGCAGGGCGCACGCCGGACACGTGCCACAACCGTGGCCCCAGGCGTGCGCCTCGCCCCGCTCACCCAGGTAGCAGGTGTGCGTATCGAAGCGAATCAGATCGACCAGCGCTGCGCCCCCCTCCTGCTCCGCCAGTTCCCAGGTCTGGGCCTTGTCGATCCACATCAGCGGCGTTTCCACCTTGAGCCGTGTGGCCATGCCCAGGTTCAGCGCCACCTGCAGCGCCTTCATCGTGTCGTCGCGGCAGTCCGGGTAGCCCGAGAAATCCGTCTCGCACATCCCGCCCACCAGCACATTCAGCCCGCGCCGGTACGCCACCGTCGCCGCCACTGTCATGAACATCAGGTTGCGGCCCGGCACGAAGGTGTTCGGCAAGCCGTTTTCCTGCATCTCGATCGCGACATTGCTGGTCAGTGCAGTGTCGGAGATTTTGGAAATCAGGGACAGGTCGATCATGTGATCCTCGCCCAGGCGCGTGTCCCAGTCGGGATTGAGCGCGCGCAGCTTGGCCAGCACGCCGGGGCGCACCGCCAATTCGATCGCATGGCGCTGGCCATAATCGAAGCCGATCGTCTCGACCCGCGCATAGCGCTGCAGCGCCCAGGCCAGGCAAGTGGTGGAGTCTTGGCCGCCACTGAACAGGACGAGCGCGGTATCGGTAGAGAGGATGGTCATGGTGGTAAAAAGAGGTAAAAAAACAGGGGTCAACCGTCAATTCTGGCACAGATTCCGGGCACCGTGGCCGATAAAGCCCTGTTTGTCCAGACGCGCGCGCGCAACATTTCACATCCGCCATCGACTTTGCCAATCAGTTAAGATGCGAACGAGTCACCCAATGGAGCGTCACGTTGTCACGATCGAATCCCCACCCGCGCAAGGGTCCCCGCCAGCGCACACTTCCTCCGCTGTTGCAACGCTCCCTGCTGGGTGTCGGCGCATTCGTGTTTGCCACCACTGTCTATGCGCAAAGTACGACGGGCGTCGATTACACGGTGCGCATCGATGCGCCGCGCGCGCTCGAGACACTGCTTGAAGAGAACCTCGACCTGATGCGCTGGCGCGGCAATTCGCGCGTCGACATCGACCAGCTGCAGCGTCTGGTCAAAGAAGCGCCGGCGCAAGCCACCAGCCTGATCGCCACCGAAGGTTATTATTCACCGAAAATCTCGGTTGGCCTGGATACCAGCGGTGCCCGTCCGGTCGCGCGCGTGATCGTCGATCCGGGCCAGCCGGTGCTGGTCGGCGACGTCGACCTGGTGTTGCAGGGCTTCGCAGCCTTTGAAGAAGGCGGCGCCCCGTTCGACGCCGGCGCCCTGCGCAACCGCTGGACGCTGCCGGTGGGCAGCCAGTTCCGCCAGTCCGACTGGGAAGGCGCCAAAAAAGGCCTCGTGCGCGACATCGCACAAAGCCGCTTTCCCCGTGCGCGCCTGGTCGAGACCAGTGCGACCGTCGACCCGGATTCGCGCCGCGCGCTGCTGCGCGTGGTGATCGATTCGGGCCCCGAGATGCGCTTCGGGAACCTGCGCATCCGTGGCCTGAAGCGTTACCCGGCCGAAGTCATCACCAACCTCAACAAGATCAACCCGGGCGACCAGTACAGCGAGGCCGCGCTGCAGGCGCTGCAAGCGCGCGTGCAGGAGACCGGCTACTTCGCCAGCGTCGAAGTGAGCGCCGACATGCGCGCCGTGCTGAACGCCGAAATCGCCGACATCAAGGAAGACGCCGACAGCGACGCCAATCCGGCCACGCCCGAACCGGCGACCGGCCCGACCACGCTGCCGGTGATCGTCAACGTTACCGAAAACAAGCAGAAGAACGTCGAGGCCGGCGTGGGCTTTTCGACCGACACGGGCGGCCGCGCGCAGCTGAGCTACGACGACCTGAACGTGTTCGGCAAGCGCTTCAAGAGCGACCTGATCTACGAACAGAAGCGCCAGACCGCCAAGGGCGAACTGTTCTGGCCAACCACGGCCAAGGGCTACAACGACAGCATCAGCGCCGGCGTCACACGCGAAGACCTGCGCGGCGAACTGACTACGCTGGCCAGCGTCGCCGCGCGCCGTGCCTGGGGCTCGCCGCTGCTGGAACAAAGCGTCACGCTCGAAGCGCTGACCGAAGAACGCGAAGTGCAAGGCCTGGAGCCCACCCGCGCCAAGAGCCTGCCGCTGACCTACAGCGTCACGCGCCGCAAGCTCGACAGCCTGATCCTGCCGACCAACGGCTATGTGGTCAACGCACAGTTCGGCGGCGCCGTGCTGCCGATCCTGACGGACGAAAAATTCCTGCGCATGTACCTGCGCGGCATCTACTACAAGCCGCTGGGCACGGCCGGCACGCTGATCCTGCGCGGCGAAACCGGCGCCGTGGCCTCGAAAGAGAAGCTGGGCGTGCCGAGCACTTTCCTGTTCCGCGCCGGTGGCGATCAGTCGGTGCGCGGCTACGGCTATCAGGAACTGGGCGTGCAGGAAAACGGCGCGACCGTGGGCGGGCGCTACCTGGCCACCGCCAGCGCCGAGTACCAGTACTGGTTCAAGCCGCCCTGGGGCGTGGCCGTCTTCTATGACGTCGGCAATGCCGCCGACAAGTTCGGCGACCTCAATCCCAAGTCGGGCTACGGCGTGGGCGCGCGCTGGCGCAGCCCGGTCGGTCCGATCAATGTCGACCTGGCCTACGGCCACGCGGTGCGCAAGGCGCGCCTGCACTTCTCACTCGGATTCACGTTCTGATGGATACACCTGAAAACACCCCGGCGCCGACGCCTGATCAATCCCAGACCAACCAACGCCGCTGGCCACGCCGCGTCGCAATCGGCCTCGTTGCTACCGGCGTCATCGTCGGCGGCACGCTCTGGTACCTGGGCCGCGAAACCACCCTGCAGATGATTGCCCAGCGCGTTGCCAGCGCCACAGGCGGCAAGCTCACGCTGACGGGCGTGAGCGGCACCTTGTACGGCAAGATGCACATCGAACGCCTGATCTGGCGCACTGACGAGCAGGTCATCACCGCCAACAAGATCGACATCGACTGGTCACCGGGCCAGGTACTGTCGGGCGGTATCCTGATCGACCAGCTGTGGGCCGCCAGCGTGCGCATGCAGACACTGAAGGAAACCGACGAGCCGTCCGTGCTCCCAACCAGCCTGGCCCCGCCGTTCCGCATCGAAGTCGACGACGCTCGCCTCGCCAATATGACGATGGTGAACATCGGCGGCGCTGAAACGCGCATTGACAATATCCGCGTGCGCGCCAAGGGCGACAAGCGCAGCTGGGTCGTGCAGAACGCGACGGCTGCCACGCCATGGGGCCAGGTCGCCGCCAATGCCACCGTCGGCGCGGCGCGGCCCTTCAAGATCGACGCAGCGGGCAGCCTGACGCAATCGCAGGCCAGCGCCGGCGCGCGCGCCGCACAATTGAAGATCAAGGTCGGCGGCGACATTCAAAACGCCACGCAGATCGATGCCACCGGCAGCGCCGGGCGCGCCATCGGTGACGCCCACTTCACGCTCGCGCCGTACGCCGAGATCCCGCTGCGCGCACTGCGCATCAATGGCCGCAACGTCGATCCGGGCTTCTTCAACCCTGCCCTGCCAACGGCCGATCTCACCTTCGCGGTGGCCGGCAAGCTGGACGAACAACGCAATATCAGCGGCAGCGTCGATATCACGAATACGGGGCCGGAAGGCACGATCGACCAGCAACGCCTGCCGCTGCGCGCGGCGCGCGGCCAGCTGGGCGGCAACCTGTCAGCACTGAACGTCTCGAACGTGCTGCTGGACTTCGGCGCGGCCGGCACATTCACCGGCACCGGCGGCGTGCAGCGCACCAAGGACGAAGAAGGCATCGGCACCGCGCGCTTTGCGCTGCACACCGACCGCTTCAACCTGCGCGAAGTGCATTCGGCCATGAAGCCGACGGCGATCAAGGGCGATATCGCGGTCACCAACGAAGCGACGCGCCAGACGCTCGAGGCGAACCTGATCGACGCCGGCCTGCGCCTCACGGCGCTGGCCACACTGGAAAACAATGTGGCCACGCTGCGTGAAGCGACGCTGCGCGCCGGACGCGGCAGCGTCACGGCCAGCGGCACCATGAACCTTGAAGGCGACCAGGCCTTCAAGGCCACGGCCAATGCAAGCCGCTTCGACCCGTCCGAATTCGGCGACCTGCCGGCAGCCGACATCAACGCCACGGTCAATGCCGCCGGCGTTCTCACGCCCGCATGGAAGGTCGACGCCGACTTCGCCGTGCGCCAGAGCCGCCTGATGAACCAGCCGCTCAGCGGCAAAGGCAAACTCACGGCCGACGCCAAGCGCTTTGCCGGCATCGACGCCAACCTGGCGCTGGGCCAGAACACGGTCGACCTGAAAGGCGCGTTCGGCGGCGCGGGCGACCGCCTGCAGTGGCGCCTGGACGGCCGCCAGCTCGCCGCCGTGCGCGCCGACCTGTATGGCGCGGTCGTTGCCAATGGCGTCGTTACCGGCACCATGGCGGCGCCGCGCACGACGTTCGACGTCAACGCGCGCAACCTGGGCTGGGTCGACGCCCAGCGCAAGAACAACAGCGGCATCGTACGTGCCCAGGGCGAAGCCTGGCTGGGCGGGCCAGAAGACGCGCGCGTGGTCGAAGTCAAAGCCACCGGCGCGACCGAACGCTTCAATCCGGCTGCCTTCGGTTCGCCGCTCGCCGGCAATATCAACTCGACCTTTACCGGCAGTGGCCGCGCCGGCGCCGACTGGCGCGGCGCGCTCGACCTCAAGGTGGTGGATTCGACGCTGGCCAATTCGCCGTTCTGGGGCCATGCGCGCCTGGCGGCCGACCGCCGTCACGTGTCCGACGCCAACGTCGATCTGCACGTCGGGCCGAACGTCATCGCTGCTACCGGCAGCTTCGGCGCCGCGCGTGATGCGCTCAACTGGCGTATCGATGCGCCGCAGCTGGCCGCGTTCGGTCCCGAATACGGCGGCGTGCTGCGCGGCTCGGGCGTCCTGTCCGGCACCGCCGACACGCCATCGCTCACGGCAACCATCGCGGGCCAGAACCTGCGCGCCATGGGCACGCACACGGTGCGCTCGCTCAAAGCCAGCGCCAACCTCGGTTCCGGCCGCGGCGCCAGCGACCCGTTGGTGACCGATGTCGAGGTGCTCGACTACGTCAACGGCGACACCCGCGTGGCATCCGTACGCCTGAAAACCGACGGCACCCGCGGCGCACACACGCTGCGCCTGTCGGCGCTGGGCGATGCGTTCGATGCCAATGCCGAACTGCGTGGCGCCTTCTCGAAGGACACCTGGAGCGGCACGCTGGCTGTGCTGCAGAACCGTGGCCGCTATGCGATGAACCTGCAAAAGCCGGTGCCGTTGACCGTCAGCGGCGCACCAGGCGGCGGTCTTGCCGGCCTGGCCAGCCCGGAGCGCATCGCCTTCAACGGCGCCGTGATCGCCCTGCCGAACGGCAGCATCACGGTCGACGCGCTGACCAAGGACGGCCCGCGCTGGGCCAGCCGCGGCCATGCCGACAATGTGCCGCTAACGTACCTGGCCCAATTCTCGCCAGCGCTGGCCGACAATGCGCGTGGCGACCTGACGCTGGGCGCGGCCTGGTCGGTCGACATGCGCGCGCCGCAGGCGCAAGGCGCCGCGCCTTCGCTGGCCGGCAATGTGCGCGTATTCCGCGAAAAAGGCGACGCCATCGTCGGTGGCGACACGCCCGTCCCGCTTGGCCTGCGCCAGCTCGAAGCACGCGCCGAAGTGGTGGGCAGCAGCCTGCGCGTGAACCTGGACCTGGACGGCGCCCGCACCGGCGTGGCCAAGATCGACGCCAACGCGCAGATGATCAACGGCCGCCTGGAGAGCGCCAGCCCGCTGCGCATGACAGCCAATGCCAACATCCCGTCGATCGCCTGGCTCGCAGCACTGGCCGGCCAGCCGGGCCTCGAACTGGACGGCGCGCTGCGCGTGGCGATGACGGGTGGCGGCACCATCGGCAAGCCGAGCCTGAACGGCAATCTCGATGGCGACAAGCTGGGCGTGCGCTGGGCCGAACAAGGCGTGAACCTGCGCAACGGCGAACTGCGCGCACTGCTTGGTGGCGACCAGCTGCGCATCGAGAAGCTGTCGTTCCAGGGCCGTCAGGGCGGCGCCGCCGCCAGCGGCTACGTGCGCTTTGCCGACGGCGCGCCGACGATGGATATTCGCCTGAACATGGACAGGCTCGAAGCCCTGTCGCGCCCGGATCGTACCGTGATCCTGAGCGGCCAGGCATCGCTGGTGCGTGACGCCAGCCGCTTCGCACTGGAAGGCAAATTCCGCGCCGACCGCGCCCTGATCGAATTCGCGCCGCAAGGCACGCCGACGATCTCGGACGACGTCATCGTGCTGGGCCGCGCCACCACCAAGCCAACACCGAAGACGGGCGAGAAGGAAGTGCCGCTGACGGTGGACCTGGCGGCCGACCTGGGCGACGACTTCCACATCCGCGCGATGGGTATCGACGCCTACCTGGCCGGCACCGCCCGTGTGCGCATGACGGGCAGCGGCCAGCCGCGCATCAACGGCACCATCCGCGCGCTGAACGGCACCTACGCCGCGTATGGCCAGAACCTGTCGATCGAACGCGCCGTGATGACCTTCAGCGGCCCGTACGACAACCCGTCGCTCGACATCCTCGCGGTGCGCAAGCGCCCCGAAGGCGAGCAGCTGTCCGAGACCAACGTCGAGGCCGGCGTGCAGGTGCGCGGCACGGCGCAATCGCCAACGGCGCGTCTGGTATCGACGCCGAACGTGTCCGACAGCGACAAGCTGTCGTGGCTCGTGCTGGGCCAGGGCATGGAAGCGGCCAGCGGCGACCAGAAAGGCGTGCTGACAGCCGCTGCCAGCGCCCTGCTGGGCGGCAGCGGCGGCACCGGCGGCATCCAGTCGAAGATCGCCAACTCGCTTGGCGTAGATGAACTGGGCCTGAAACAAGGCGCTAACGGCGGCAGCGGTTCGGGACTGGAAAGCACAGTGGTCACGGTGGGCAAGCGCATCTCGCAGCGCGCTTACCTGAGCTTCGAGCAAGGCACCAGCACCGCATCGAGCCTGGTGCGCCTGCGCTACAAGCTCACGCCACGGATCTCGCTGCAGTTCCAGACCGGCACCAACAGCGCGCTCGATATCCTGTATTCGTGGGCGTTTGATTAAGGCTGACAGCCTGTCACCCGCTTCGAGAAGTGAAAAAGCCAGCTCTTTCGAGCTGGCTTTTCTTTTTCTGTTTCGTCAAAAGCAAATCATTCAGCACCTGGGGAATCAATGCTACTTCCTGAGCGTGTAGACCGGCTTCTCCACTTCCCCGCGCTCCACCATCGCGAGAAGGCCCTCCAGCTTGACGCGCTGGTCGCTGTCCTTCGCGGATGATACGAGTTTGCGAAGGATGTCGACATGCGCTGTCTGCAGTGCCTGCGCTGCGGGCACGGCAATGTGAGGTTTTACGCCGACGTGCTCCCAGTTGGTTTTGGTGACGACATTGGTGGCGCGGGATGTGGGGATCGACACCACGATCCCGTGTCCCACGCTGAACCAGCTCACGGGATTGGAGCCGCCCCCGGTCGTTTCGCCAACGAGCGTCCCGCGTTTCTGCGCCTGGAAGCCATAGGCGCAATCCTCGCCGCCGGAAAACGTGCGGGCCGAGGTCAACACATATACCGGCTTGTCGTAGCGCTGTGTAACCGTGGGCACGAGCCAAACCTGTCGCGTGGTGTCGCTGGGACGATGATAGAAGTCGATCAGGTGACGCCTGTCGCCAAGCGGGAAGAAATGGCTCATCAGGTAGGCGACGCTATCCGGACTCCCGCCGCCATTCAGGCGCAGGTCAAGGATCAGCGCATCCGTCCCCGCCAATAGCGACATCGCGGCCGTGTACGCCGGACCGGTAAACTCCGTTCTCCCGAATGCGCGCAGGTCGATGTAGCCGACGTTGCCGGGAAGACGTTCTATCTTCTCGATGCCATAACCCTGTCGCTCGGTCCATTCGCGCGCTTGGTCCATCTCCGCGCTAGTGGGCACATCGGCGGCGCCGTTGGACTCACGAAAACTCGCATTGACCGAGGCGCCAAAATGTTTGTCGCCGCTTATTTCACGCAGGTCCTTCGCCAGCATCGCACTGAAGCCCTGAACGCTGGTAATGGACGCGTAACCTCCTTCTGCATTTTTCCGGGCGATTGCCTTGCCGACCCGTTTGGCCACAGCAGGCTCGATGTAATTCGCATTCAGTTTCGCATCCAGAGTCTGCAAGATCTCGGTGCGATCCGATACGTTCAACTTGCTGTCTTCCGCCGCGAAAGCGGAAAATGACAACAACGTACTCAATACCGCGCCGGCTACCAACTTCCTTTTGGATGACATATCTGCTTCAGGTTGGGCTACTTGTTATTAATAGAGCGCAATCAGATGTCGTCATCTGTGCGCCCAATCCTGGACTCATGTTTCAATACTAACATTGACATCCAAGTGCCTAACTATTTGTGCGTGGCCTGGATTCTGCGATCGTCTGCTACTGCTCACAATGGACTCGGGCTCGATGTCAACTGGTTACCTCCGAGCGCGCCCGCCATGCGCGCCAGGCGGCCCAGCAGCAAGCCGTTGAACACGCCGAACACCAGGCAAATCGTCGCGGCCACCGCCAGCTGGTGCGCCAGCTGCGGCTGGATCACCAGCACGATCGATGTAATGTACTTGGTCAGAAAGATGGCCAGCATCAGGATCAATGGCATCACGCTGCCACGCACCAGCACAGAGTCCGGCGCCGTACCGGCTGCGATGCGCGTGCGGCCGAACCGCCAGGCCAGCAGCATCGCCGCCGCACAACCGATGACCCAGGCGGCGACCAGAACCATTCCCATGTCGAACTTGAGCGCCATATCGTTCAGCGACAATCCCAGCATCACCAGCGGCAGGATCAGCATCCGGCGCAGCGTCAGTTCGCGATCCCGCATCTCGGCGACGCCGCGCCAGAGCAGGAACGCGAGGATGGCCCAGACATACAGGGGCGTGTGGGTCAGGATCTGGATCAGCATGGCAAACTCCGTGGCAGGTAGAAGGTGCATGCATTGTGCGGACGCGCGGGGCGTCGCGGCATCCCGTGCGACGAAGTGGCGTCGGGCTGGCGCCAACTGCCTGCCGCGCGGCGCGAACTTTTCGCTGGCCGGGTAGAATCTGGCCATGGCAAGCAAACATCCCATCTTTCCCGGCCCACGCACCGCACGCGGCGCGGTACTCGCCGTCCTGTTGTCGAACGCCGACCAGGCCGGCAGCGAACCGCTGCGCGGACGCGTGACGCTGGCCGCGATCGTGCGCGCGCTGAAGCGCAAGTACCACTGGCCGATCGAGACCACCAGCTTCCCGTCCAACGATATCGACGGGCGCGCCACCTGGGCCACCGTCTACAGCCTGCCGCAGGGCGTCATCGATACGGCGCTGGCTGGCAAGGGCAGTGACTGGTTGCGCAGCACCCGCAGCGGCGGCGAGGCCGATCAAGCCTGATCCCGCATGGCCCGCGACAACATCAACGATATCCTCGTCTTTATCGCCGTCGCGCGCGAGCGCAGCTTCACGCGCGCTGCCGCCAAGCTGGGCATGAGCCAATCGGCCCTCAGCCACATCGTGCGCGGGCTGGAGGAACGCCTGGGCGTGCGCCTGCTCACGCGCACGACGCGCAGCGTCTCACCCACCGAAGCGGGCGAGCGCCTGCTGCAGAACGTGGGCCCGCGGCTGGAAGAAATCGATGCGGAAATCACGGCCATCAGCGACCTGGGTGACAAGCCGTCCGGCACCGTGCGCATCACGGCCATTGACCACGTGATCGACACGGTGCTCTGGCCGCGCATCGCACCGCTGCTACCGCAATACCCTGACCTGCACATCGAAATCAGCTCGGACTACCGCCTGGTGGACATCGCGGCCGAGCGCTTCGACATCGGCGTGCGCCATGGCGACCAGGTGGAGAAGGACATGATCGCCGTGCGCCTGACGGCCGACGTGCCGATGCGGATCGTGGGCGCGCCTGCCTACTTCGCGCGCCAGCCGGCGCCGGCCTCGCTGCAGGATCTCATGACGCACAACTGCATCAACCTGCGCCTGGCCAGCAGCGGCGGGCTGTATGCGTGGGAATTGCTGCATGATGGCCAGCCGATCGAGGCGCGCGTGCGCGGCCAGGCGGTGTTCACCAACGTCCATCACATGCTCGCTGCGGCGCTCGACGGCGTGGGCGTGACCTTCCTGCCCGAGAGCCTGGTCGCGCCACACCTGCAGGCCGGGCGCCTGGTCAGCGTGATGGAAGACTGGTGTCCCAGCTTTCCCGGCCTGCACGCCTATTACCCGAGCCGGCGTCATTCATCGCGCGCACTGGGCCTCGTGATCGACGCGCTGCGCTATGCTGGTTGAACCACGCGGCTGGCGCGCGCCGCCAGCAGCGCCAGCAAGCTGGCCGCGACCAGCACGGCGGCGCTGAAGCCGAACGTGGCGCCATGGCCGCTGGCGTCGAACAGCAGACCGCCGCCAGTGGCGCCGAGCATGATGGCCAGCTGCACGACCGCCACCATCAGGCCGCCGCCGGCTTCGGCATCGCGCGGCAGCGTGCGCGCCAGCCAGGTCCACCAGCCCACCGGCGCCGCCGTCGCCACCAGTCCCCAGATCGCCAGCAGCACCGTCGTTGCCGCCACCGAGTGGCCGACAACGAGCAGCGCCGCCGCGATCGCCGCCATGATGAGCGGGATCGCGATCAGGACGGGATACATGCGCTGCTTGAGCACGGACCCGATCAGCGTGGTGCCAATGAACCCGGCCACACCCAGGACCAGCAGCATCAGCGACAGCGTCGATACATCGACGCGGGTGACGGTTTTGAGGAACGGCCGCAGATACGTGAACAGCGCAAACTGCCCCATGAAGAACAGGCTCGCCGCCGCCATGCCCAGGCAGACCGCGGGGCGCTTGAGCAACGCGACCATGCTGACCGGTGCCTGCCGGTTCTCGGGGCGCAGCGCCGGAAGGCTGAACCAGAGCCAGGCCAGCGCCAGCGTCGCCACCGGCACCAGGCAAAAGAAGGCGCCGCGCCAGCCGATCACGCCGCCCAGGTAACTGCCCGCCGGCGCGGCAATCACCGTGGCCAGCGCATTGCCGCCATTGAGGATCGCCAGCGCGCGCGGCACATCGGCCGTGGGCACCAGGCGCATCGCAGTGGCTGCCGACATCGACCAGAAGCCGCCGATGGCCACACCGATCAGCGCGCGGCCCACCATGAACAGCGGATAGTTCGGCGCAAATGCGGCCACGGTGCCGGAGGCGATCATCAGGCCGGTCAGGGCCAGCAGCAGCGTCTTGCGGTCAAGCCGCCCCACGACCGACGTCAGGCACAGACTGGTCAGGAGCGCGAACGCGCCGGAAATGGCGATCGACTGCCCGGCCTGGCCTTCGGTGATGCGCAGGTCGGCCGCCAGGGGTGTGAGCAGGCTGACCGGCATGAATTCGGATGCGACGAGGGCAAAGGCGGCGAGCGACATCGCCAGCACGGCGCCCCATGCCGCGGGCGCGGCCGGCTTGCTGTCGCAAGCGACGGAAATGGTTGGATTCATAGCAAAGACAAGAGTGGAAAACAAACGCTCCTCCTGCACCGGGGGCGCAGGAGGAGCGGAGAGATGCGGCCCGGGACGGGGCCGAAGAAAACTTACGCGGCCAGCGTGGCGCTGTCGATCACGAAGCGGTACTTGACGTCGCCCTTGAGCATGCGCTCATAGGCGCCGTTGATCTCGTCGGCGCGGATCATCTCGATGTCCGACACGATGCCGTGTTCGGCGCAGAAATCGAGCATTTCCTGGGTTTCAGGGATCCCCCCGATCATCGAACCGGCGATCGCGCGGCGCTTCATGATCAAGTTGAACACCTGTGGCGATGGGTGCGGCGAATCCGGCGCGCCAACCAGCACCATGGTGCCGTCGCGCTTGAGGATCTGCAGGAACGCGTCCAGGTCGTGCGGCGCGGCCACCGTGTTGATGATCAGGTCGAGGGTCTTGGCCTGCGCCGCCATGGCGTCGGCATCCTTCGAGATCACGACTTCATCGGCGCCCAGCGCCAGCGCATCGTCGCGCTTGGATGCCGACGTCGTGAACGCCACGACGTGTGCGCCCATGGCGTGGGCCAGCTTGATGCCCATGTGGCCCAGGCCACCGATGCCGACGATGCCGACCTTCTTGCCAGGACCGGCGTTCCAGTGGCGCAGCGGCGACCAGACGGTGATGCCGGCGCACAGCAGCGGCGCCACGGCGGCCAGCTGCTCTTGTGGGTGCGTCACGCGCAGCACGAAGCGCTCGTGCACAACGATCTGCTCGGAGTAGCCGCCCAGCGTATGGCCCGGCGCATCCGGGGTTGGCCCGTTGTAGGTGCCGACCATGTTGTCGCAATAGTTTTCGAGGCCTTCTCCGCAATCGGCGCAGGCCTTGCACGAGTCGACCATGCAGCCGACACCGACCAGGTCACCGACCTTGTGCTGCGTGACGTGGGCGCCGATGGCCGACACGCGGCCAACGATTTCGTGGCCCGGGACGCAGGGAAACTGCGAGCCGGCCCATTCGCCGCGCACGGTGTGCAGGTCGGAGTGGCAGACGCCGCAGAAGTCGATCGCGATCTGCACGTCGTGCGCGCCAGGTGCGCGGCGCGTGATGTCCATCGATTCGAGGGCTTGGTCGGGCGCGTAGGCGCCATAGGCTTTGACAGTCATGGGAATCCTTGTGGTGGTCTTGCTTGTTTACTTGATGTAGCGGGATGGCCGCAGGGTCGCAGGGTCACAGGATCGTGCAGTGGCGCGGCGGCACTGGGTGAATCTACCAGCACTCACTATAGCCTTGCTGGCGCGCGAGAGTAAGGCCGATTCGCGCATGGGGGATATGACGCTCCCTCATGAATGCACCGGCCGGCCTGGCCTGGCACGGCGGCTTGCGCCATACCATCGACTCCGGTGGCACAATATGATCGAGAGAACGTCGCATCACAAGGACGATGCGTAACCCGGTCGCATTCCATGGAGCGCAGCGCATTGACACCATCCAACGACAATCCGGCCCTCGATTTCCTGCGCTTGTCCAGCAAGCGCAGGCCCGTGGTGCGCTTCGTGGTCGCCGCGACGGTACTGGCCTGCATCCTGCTGGTGGCCTTTGCCGCGTGGTTCATCCACGCGACGCGCCAGGCGCAGATCGCGCAGACCACGGTCGCCACCAGCAATGTTGCGCGCATGGTCGGGGCCCAGGTCGAATCGGCCATGAAGACCACGAGCATGGCGCTGGCCAACGTCGCCGAGCGGGTCGAACACGATGGCACGAGCCCCGCAGCGCTGGCGCGGTTGCAGGCGCACCTGGTCGAGCTCACCCACACGACACCCGAGCTGCACGGCATCTTCGTGTATGGCGAAGATGGCGCCTGGCTGGCCACGTCGCTGGACCAGCCGGTCATGGCCAACAACGCCGACCGCGCGTATTTTCAGTATCACCGCGAGCATCCGGGCCGCGACATCCACGTGGCCCATCCGGTGCGCAGCCGCTCGAGCGGCCTCTGGGTCTTGCCGGTCTCGCGCCGCATCGACCGTGCCGACGGCAGCTTTGCCGGCGTCGTGCTGGTCACATTGAAGGTCAACTTCTTCGAACGGATCTACGACGACCTCGATGTTGGCCGCACCGGCACGGTGCTGCTGGCGCTGGACGACGGCACGGTGGTCTACCGGCGCCCGTTCGACGAGAAGATCATCGGCACCAACCTGTCGCATGGCGCCGTATTCCAGGCGATCCGCAACAAGTCGGCCGGCGCCGAGTTCCTGACCGCCACGGTCGACAAGATCGAACGGCTGTACAGCTATCGCCGGGTCGACCGCTTTGCCTTCGTGATCGCTGTCGGGCAGACCAAGGACGAGCTATTGGGCGACTGGAAGCGGTCGAGCCTTCTGATCGGCGCCGTCACGCTGCTGATCGCGGCCCTGTTCACGCTGTTCGGGCGCAAACTGGTGCGGCAGATCGCAATCCGCGACCGGCTCGACCAGACCTTGCGCGCCTATTCCGAAGACCTGCAGCGCGACAACCAGGGGCTGCATGAACTGGCGCACACCGACAAGCTCACGCAACTGGCCAACCGGCGCCGCTTCGACGACATGCTCGACCACGAATGGCGGCGCGCGCAGCGCAGCAATGCGCCGCTGGCGCTGATCCTGCTCGACATCGACTACTTCAAGAAGTACAACGACCATTACGGTCATCCGGCCGGTGACGCCTGTCTGCGCGAGGTAGGCGGCGTGCTGGTGGCCAGCCTGAATCGCACCGGCGACCTGCCCGCCCGCTACGGCGGCGAAGAATTTGCGATCATCCTGCCGGCGACCGATCTGCAGGGCGCGCTGGCGGTTGCCGAACGCATGCGCCAGGACATTCTTGGCCTCTCCATCGCACACGTGGAATCGCCTTTCGAGACCGTCACGGCCAGCCTCGGCGTGGCCTCGTTCGAGCCTGGCGGCAAGGAGTCATTGAGCACCGCCGACCTGGTTGTGCGCGCGGACATGCAGCTCTACCAGGCCAAGGCCGCGGGCCGCAACCGGGTGTCCGGCGCAGCCTTCAGCGCCACCGGCGCCGACGCCGGCGCAAATTCAGGCGAGGGCCAGGCGGCGCAATGAGGCGTCGACGGCGAGCAGGCTGTCGACTTCGCAGGTAGGAATGGCGAGTGATTCGTTGGCCAGACGGCCCGGATTGAACCAGACGCTGTCGATGCCGAAGCGGTTCGCGCCGAGGATGTCGGCGTCCAGGCGGTCGCCCACGATCACCGTATCGGGCTTGGTGAAGGTGCGCGCCATCTTGCTGGTGTATTCGAAGAAGCGGGTGTCCGGCTTGGCGAAGCCGCAGGCTTCGGACGTCGCGACGAACGACAGCGACGGGGCCAGCCCCGAGCTGGCGATGCGCCGGTGCTGGATCGCGTGCGCGCCGTTGGTGATGATGCCCACTTCGCCGATGCCGGCCAGCGTCTCGCACAGCGCTACGGCGCCATCGACCAGCACGACGGTATCGGCAAGGGATTCGCTGTACACATCGCTGGCGACGTGCGGATCGAGATCGATCCCGTTGTCGGCGAAGGTCTTGCGAAAGCGTTCGATGCGCAGGAAGTCTTTCGACACGGCGCCCTGTTCAAAGAGGCGCCACAGCGCAACGTTGGTCATCTGGTACTGCGCGAACAGGACGTCAAGGCCCTCATGCAGATCGAGGTGCGCCATCGTGCGCTGGAAGGAAGCTTGTTCAGAAGCCCGGAAATCGAGCAGGGTGTCGTCGAGGTCAAACAGAAAAAGTCGGTATTTCATTGCGTCCAACAGTAAAGCGGCAATGCTCCATGGTAGCACTGGCCGCCAACCTGCGTCAGCTGGGGTTCGGATCGGGCACCGGCTCGTCATCGTGCGGCAGATGGCCCGGCTGGTGGTGCGGATGCGGATGCGGCGCCTCGAACGGATCGGGCATCGGATCGTCGACGGGCGCCGGATCGGGCGCGCGATGGGCATGGATGGAAAACGGCGGCGCTGATGGCGCGGTATGGCCTGCTTGCATGATGAGGTCCTCCTCGATTGGCTGATTGGCCCACCTTAGCATGCGCTCCTGCGGCGCGGCGCGCGCCGGCAGTGGGCTACAATGCGGTCTTTCCGCACACCGCCTGCTGACCGTCCCCATGGAACTTTCGATCACCACCCTGGCCCTGCTCGTCCTGACCCCGCTGCTGGTCTGGCGCATCTACGCGCGCATCAAGAAGCAGATGCTGCGCCAGCGCTCGATCTATCAGCGCCATTACACGGGCATCCTGGTGTTTGGCGCGATGATCCTGGTGCCGGCAGCGCAGCTGCTGACCAGTCCCTACAACCTGGCGGCGCTGCTGGTGGGCGCCGCCGGCGGCATCGGCTACGGTGTGTGGGGCCTGAAGCTGTCACGCTTCGAGGCCACGCCCGAGGGTTACTTCTTCACGCCGAACGCCCGCCTGGGCCTGGTAATGGCAATGATCCTGGTGGCGCGCATCCTGTACATCGGCGTCGAGATCTACGCCAACCAGGGCAAGGGCCTGCCCACGCCCCAGCTGAGCGACAGCCCGCTGACCATGCTGTGCGTGGGTCTGACCAGTGGCTACTTCGCCTGCTATTCGGTCGGACTGCTGCGCTGGCGGCGGCGGGCTAAGCGCGAGAGTTTGCAAGCATAAAAAAAGGGATCCGGTACCGGATCCCTTTCTCCATCAAGCCGCCTTCGCGTCTTCCTTCCGGCGCTGCAGCACGAAGATCGGCTGCGCCCACTGCTGGTCCTTCTTCTTCTTGCTCGTGATAAGCGTCAGTTCCGACGGGTCGTAGACGTCCGTGTTGTGCGTCAGCGGGGTCGTCATCAGGTACTGGGCGTCGGTGTTCTTCAAAAACTCGCCGACCAGCTGGATGTTGCGGATATCCAGGTGGGCAAACGGTTCGTCGATGAACACGAAGCCGCCCGAGCCTTCCTCGGACTTGAGCAGGCCAATCAACAGCACCAGCGACTTCATGACCTGCTGGCCACCCGACGCTTCGCCATCGTTCATCCCGATCTGGTCCTTGCCGTCGAACTTGAAGCGCACGTGCAGGCCGGCCTGCGACAGTTGCACGTCGTCGTTCTCGAGCCGTACCGGATCGGCCTGCACGTCGATCCCGGCCAGGCCACCCAGTTCACGGATGTTCTTGGTATAGGTCTTGATCGTATAGCGCAGGCGCTCGATGTAGGCACCGCGCGCATTGCCGGTCGCTTCGATCGCGCGGTTGTTCTGGTAGCGGCGCTCTTCGGTCTCCGTCTGGCGGCTTTCGAGCTGGTCGTGCAGGCGCGCATACTGATCGACCACGGTCGGATCGAGTTCCCAGTCGTCGCGCGCCAGCGAACCTTCAAGGGACCCCAGGCGCAGATTGACCTGGTGCGCATTCTGGTGCTTGGCCACCAGGTCGCCGCGCCAGCCCGGATTCTTCCACGCGCCCGGCACGGCGCGCCAGCTGCGGCGCAATTCCAGCAGGGCTTTGGCGTGCTCGGTGCGCTGGTCGATCTGGCGGCGATGGTTCAGGCGCATGCCTGCCTCGGCTTCCGACAGCGCCATGCGCGCGTTCTGCCACACGGTGTCGGCGCGGGTGCGCGCGACGGTCGCGTTCTTGCTCAGCGTTTGCAGCTCGCCCAGGCGCGCGCCCACTTCCATCCGCTCGGCCTTGAGCGGCGCCAGTGCGCGCGCGGCTTCCTCGAATTCTTCCTGACGCGCCGACAGTTCCTTGGCCGCGTCGACGCCGGCGATGCGCGCCTTCAGGCCGCCCACTTCGGCGGCGAGTTTCGAGATCGCCAGCGTCAGCGCGTCTTCCTTCTGTTCCAGCGCCGGCAGCGATTTCTGGATCGCTTCCAGGCGTTGCGTCTTGCCGGCTGCGCCAAAGCGATAACGCGATGCTTCGACGAACAGCGAGCGGCCACCGCGGCGTTCGCGGTGGTAGGCGTCCGGCGTGATCCATTCGTCCGAGCGGCTCTTGAAGCCGTCGTCGACCGAATCGACGCGCACGATGCGTTCCAGCTGGTCGATCAGCCAGCCCGGCGCCTTGCCCGAGAAACTCACCACCGACAGCAGGCTGTCATCCTTGACGACCGGCGCCGTCACGCAGTCGGGCACGATGAAGTGGCGATAGCGTTCCTTCTCGGCCAGACGGTAGGCATTGGCCGCATCCGACGCTTTTTCGAGCAGCACGACCGAGGCGTAACCACCGAGCACACCTTCGACCGCGCCCTGCCATTTCGGGTCCGTCACTTCGACGATGTCCGACAGCATGGCGTGCGCGATGCCTTCGTCGCGCAGCGCGCGGCGCATCAGGCGCTGCGCTTCAGGCTCGGGCATCGCGCTCTTGCCCTGCAACTGGGAGATCGTCGCCAGCTCGCCCGCGATCCTGGTCGACACGGCTTCGCGCGCGCTCTTCTGACGCGCCAGCTCGGCTTCTTTTTCACCCAGCTGCTTGCCTACTTCGGCGATGTCCGCGCCGGCATCCGCCGACAGCTTTTGCAGGCGGTCGCGCTGTTCCAGCAGGCTTTCCAGCGGTTTCAGGCGCGTGTTTACCTCGGTCAGGCGTT
Organism: Telluria sp. LT1R51-2; assembly: GCF_059685775.1. Taxonomy (NCBI): domain Bacteria; kingdom Pseudomonadati; phylum Pseudomonadota; class Betaproteobacteria; order Burkholderiales; family Oxalobacteraceae; genus Telluria; species Telluria sp. LT1R51-2. Next base: position 129,061 of record NZ_JCASIM010000002.1, read on the forward strand.
TGGCCAGTTCGCCGCCCTCCTGCTCGAGCTGCGTTTCCTGCTTTTGCGCTTCGGTCAGCGCGCGCTGCTGGCTGGCCAGCTGGCTGCGTTTCTCGGCCAGTTGACCGTCGGCCTGCACCAAAGGCTTCTTCGCTTCACGCAGCGTGCGCGAGACCAGGAGCGCTTTCTCGCGTGCTTCGTGGTACTGCAGCGCCGGCAGCACTTCTTCGTGCAGCTCGCGCTTTTCCTTGTGCAGGTCGGACCACTGATGGTGGTTGGCCACGCGCAGGCGCAAGCCTTCGAGGTTGGTGCGCGACGCTTCCAGTTCGGCCTCGAAGCGCTTGAGCTCTGTCTCGGTGTCGCGCTGGTGGCGCTTGGCTTCGTCGTAGGCGTCCAGCACTTCCTTGTCGCCGAAGACCTGGAACACCAGGTCGAGCAACTGGCGCGGCGCGTATTCGCACAGCTTGTCGGTCTCGCCCTGCTCCAGCGCGAGCACTTTCGACATCGCCGGCGACAGGCCGGCCGATGCCAGGCGCTTGCGGTAGTTTTCCACGCCCAGCCAGTCGGTCGCTTCGGTCACTTCCTCGATCTCGACGTTCCCCGGGCGCATCAGGTACTGGCGCTTCCAGTCGCCGCCGTTCTTTTGCACCTGACAAAAGAGCGTGACTTCATCGTCGGCGAAAAAGCCCGAATGACGAAACGGCCGGTTCGACAACTGGCGGCCTACCGGCTTGTTGTCGACGACGGCGCGCAGCCAGGCGCTTTGCTGGCCCGAGTGGCGCGCATAGTGTTTGTACGTGCGGCCCATCGAGCAATCGAGCCCGAACAGCGTGCGCATCGCGTCGAGCAGCGTCGTCTTGCCCGAGCCGTTCTGGCCGGCGATCGTGATGATCTTGGCGTCGAGCGGGATGTTCTTGATCCGCTGCCAGTAATCCCAGTGGACCAGTTCGAGTGATTTAATGTGGAACATCGGCTATCTCAATTCGGGGTGTCAGGGACATCAAGGGCGCCGTCGGGCGCCAGGGCATCGTTGGCGGCGTCGGCATCGACCGGGGCCACGCGGCGCGGCGCGGCGGCCAGCGGGGCGCGCTTGAACACTTCGGACAGCGCGCCGTTGATGATGCGTTCCTTGAGCACGTCGGTGTCCATCATCAGGTCGAGCAGCGGGCCTTCCAGGATCACGTCGCCGCGGCGCTCGATGAAGCCCAGTTTCGACAGCACGCCCAGGTTCATGTCCATGCGCGTCTTCTTGCCCAGCTTGTCGCCGAAGTCCGACAGCAGCGCCGTGTACGAAATGCCGATCGACGTGTCTTCGGCGCGCGGGATCGACAGCTCCTTCTCGAACATGTCGTTCTGGTCGTCGTCGATCGTCGTATGGGTTTCCTGGCGCTCGCGCTTGGGCAGGATGATCTGCGCCCACAGCACGACGAGCAGCGCCACGCCATCGCGCGTCAGGCCGAAGTTATTGTTCTGCCAGATGTCCTTGGCCCCGAAGATCTTCGGCTCGACGTTGCGGTGCAGGGCCACGGTGACATGGTCGGCGTAGACGTTATCGAGCAGCTTCAGGCCCGATTCGAGCAGGCGCTTGTCGACTTCGGCGCGGAACTGGTCGTCCGACAGCGCGCGCTTGACCATCTTGTCGTCGCGGCGCAGGGTCTGGTGCGTCAGCAGGCGCGCGATCAGGATTTGTGCATCGTCATTCATGGGGCAGGCTGTCCATCAGGAGTGGGATCGGCATTCAGTGAAAGGGTCGCGACCGACATGGCCGCCACTTCCGGGTCATTCAGCTGGACCATTTCGTCGAGCGAGACGAACGTGAGCGGCAGGCGCGCCAGTTCGGCGGTCGCGCCCTGCAGGCTCGCTTCGGACGCGTCGCCCAGGAGCGGCAGCAGCGACGCGCGGTACGAGGCCAGCGCAAACGTGGCCGGCAGCAGCGACTCGTGCAGTTGCACCCGGCGCGGGCCGACACTCGAAAATTCCGGGAAGTTGCCCAGGTTGGCGAAGTCGGCCAGCTTGTTGATCCAGTCGTTCAGCTCAAGCTGCATGGCCGGATTGTCGTTGATCGTCAGCGGCGCATCCTGGCCGCTCGGCAGGCCTTTCGGGCCGGTCGAGATGATGCGCTCGGCCAGCAGTTCGGTCTCGGCCACGTCGATCATCTCGGCCGGGGTGCCGAACAGCGGCGTGACCGGCCGGTCGATCGCGCCGGCGGCGAGGCTCGCGAGGTCGTCGTGCGCCAGCAGCCAGCGCTTGACGTCGGTGGTCGACAGCCCCGACTGGCCCAGGTGCACGCGCTGGCGTTCGATCTGGTTCAGCGCACGCGAGAACATGCCCTGCATGTTCAGCAGTGCACTCTGGGCGCGGCCGATCGCCTGCGCCGCGCGGTGCGTGGCGGCGTCGGCCCGCTCGTCGGACGTGATGGCGCGCAGGATGACCGAGCCCTTCTCGACCCAGTCGCAGGCCATGTGCCACTTTGCCTGCGACGTGCGCAGGCGGAATTCGGAGCCGGACGCGATCGCATCGCGAAATTCCTCGGTCAGTTCGACCAGGCGGCCCAGCAGGTGTTTCAGCTGGTCGACCGTGACGCCGCCCACGGCCTGGGCGCCCGCCACCTGCGATAGCAAAAAGCCCATCTCGGCTTCGTCGCCTTCGGGCTTGCCCAGCGCCAGCAGGGTTTCCAGCGCCGACAGGACGTTGCGCGCCAGCGGCGTGATGCGGTAGACAGCCGCCGGGGCGTCCCAGGCCAGCAGGCCATGGCCGCGCAGGCGGTTGAGCACCGTTTCCAGGCTTTCGGGAACCAGATAGGCCAGCTTCTGGTTGATGTCGGCGCGCGAGAAGGCCGACGTGGACGCGTCGCCGGCCAGTTCGCGCAGGACGAGCAGACGCACCAGTACACCGTCCTGCGTGCCGTGGAACAGGGCCGTGAAGGCCGACAGCATTGGCTGGGCACGCTTGAGGTGGAAGACTTGCTCGATTTCATCCGGAGCAATGCCATCCTGAAAGTGTACCTGCAGCGGATCAAGTTCTTGCGCTGTAGTCGAGGCGTCGGCAGCGTGCGCCGCGCCGGCTTGGGGGTCGATCATTTTGTTAATAACCAGTCTCGTGCGCGGCCGAGACGGGTCTGCATTGCATTTGTTACCACAGACCCGGCCAGCTTCGCGGGGGCGTCAGTATAACAGTTAAGACTGGGCAATTCCGGAATGGCTGCCCCCAAAGGCAGCCTGTGCAACACCGCTGCGGTGCATGTCAGACTTACGACTTGGTCACGCTCTTGAGCGTCTGCTCGATGGTTTCGTTGTCGCCTTCGGTAAAGCGAATTTTGACCGGATAATACTCGTGCGCCGGCGCCAGCCAGACGTCCACGCTCTGGTCGCGGCTGCCCCTCAGCGCCGCGCGCGTGACCAGAATCGCATCGACCTCGCCCAGGCCCGTTTTGACTTTTTCGCTCCGCACGACCTTGAAGGTCCAGGTTTCGGCGCTGCTGCGCCCTGCCACGAAGAACGGCCACTCGGAGCCGGGCTTGAACTTGTCGCCGGCGGCGCGCGCCACGGCGGCCAGTTGCCAGGTGATCGACACGCGGTCCTGCTCCCCGCCTTTGAGCGGATAGGTCTTGTCGCCTTCCGAGAAGCGCATCGTCTTGTCGCCTCGGTCGAAGGTGATCGAGGTCGGTTCCTTGCGCTTGCGTTTTTCGGAAAACTCGGTCGGCGCCAGGCCGTAGGCGTCAATGATGCCTTGGCTCTGGTTGTCGAGCAGCGTGCCCAGGATCGCCACACGCGACTCGACGCGCACATCGTACTTGCCGTCGCCGGCGCGCCAGTTGACGGTGGCGTCGCCCTTCAGGGCCAGGCCCTTCTGGCGCGCCGCCAGGTCGTAGGCCAGATCGGCCGATGGCGGCAGTTCGAACGCGCGCTTGACGGCCGGATGGGCGGGCTGGGCGGACGCGCCACCCAGTGCGAAGGTCAGCGCCAGAGCTGCACCGATGTGTCGAATGTTGTTCATAGGCATATCAAGATCCTGAATGGTCCAAGACGATATTATTCACTGTTTGCGTGGTTACTGCTCCGTTCGCCTCGCTATTGCGAATCCGCACCGGATACCAGCCATGCGCAGGGGCCAGCCAGATGTCCAGGCGCGACTTGTACGAGCCCGGTTGCGGCGGGCGCGTCAGGTGCCAGGTTTGCAGTGTACCCAGTTTGGTATCGATCTCTTCCTGCCCCACCACCGTGAAGCGATAGACCACTGCGTCACGGTCTTCGCCGACAAAAATATCAATGGCGCCGGTGAGCTGCTTCGGGTCGCCGCGCGCGATGGCCGCCAGTTGCAGCGGGATGCTGGCCTTGTCCTGGGCGCCGGCAGGCAATTCATACGATGCTTGCGATGCCGAAAACGTGATGCGGCTCTTGCCCCAGTCGAAATGGGTGGCCGTCATGGCGCGGCCGCGCCGCTTTTCGGTCATCGTGATCGGTGCGAAACCGGTTGCGGCCACCGCGCCCTCGCTCTTCAACACCACCAGATTGACCCGCGCGAACACGACGCGGATACCGGCTTCGACCTGGATGCGGTAGCTGTCCGCGTTCAGTTGCCAGGCCAGCAGCGCCTCACCCGACCATTCGGTACCGTCGGCGTCGGTGCGCGCGACGTCGAGCGTGATCTTCGCGGGCGGCGGCATGTCGACGACGTAGCGGCGTGCTTCCGGTGGCGGCGTGGCCGGTGCCGGCGCAGACACCGGTGGGGCCTGCGGGGCCGGTGCGGGCGTGGCGGGTGTGGGCTCGACTGGTGCGGCCGGCGCAGCGCCAGCCCCCTGCGCGGCGGGCGCCGCGCCGGTGACCGGTGTGATGTCCCCTGGCTGGTCGGGTACCGCGATCTCCACGGGCACGGGCGGCACACGGGGCAATGGCGGCGGACTGACTTCCGGCAGCGGCAGCGGCACCGGTTCGGGTGCAGGCACCGGTGCTGCGTCCACCGGCAGCAGCTGGGTCACCAGCGTCACGGGCGCGTCACCGGATGCTGCCCGATGCGGCAGGACCGGGCTGACGCCCTGCAGCACGGTCAGGACGATCCAGTGCAGCAGCACGACCAGCGCCACGGGCAGCAGCCGGCGGCGACGGGAAAGAAGAATCGGTGCGGATGGCATGACGCTAGTGTAGCGCGGACGCCGGGATGGCCACGCGTGCCCGGATCAGGGCAACAGGATCGACAGCTCTTGCGCACCCTCGCGCAGGACAGGCAGGAAGTCTTCTTCCATCTTGCGCCGCGACACCCGCGCTGCGTGCGCCCCGATATTCAGCGCCGCCAGCACATTGCCCGACGCGCCCCGTACCGGCACCGCGATCGAGCGCAGGCCGACCTCCAGCTCTTCTTCCACCACCACGTAACCGGCATCGCGCACGTCCGCCAGGATCGCCCTGAGCCGCTCGGGATTGACCACCGTGCGCCCGGTCATGGCCTTGAGCGGCACGCGCGCCAGGTAAGCGTCCAGATCGGGCGCCGGCAGGTGCGCCAGCAGCATGCGGCCCAGCGCCGTGCAATACGCCGGCAGGCGGCTGCCGGTCGTGAGCGACACCGACATGATGCGCGACGCGGCAGAACGCCCCACATAAAGCACTTCGTCGTCCTGCAGCACAGCGAGCGAGCACGATTCGTTCAGGCTGCGGCTGACCTGGTTCAGGTACGGATGGGCCGAGACCGTGAGCGGTGTCGACGACAGGTACGAGTAACCGAGCGACAGCACCTTCGGCTTGAGCGAAAACTGGTTGCCGTCCGCACTGGCATAGCCCAGCGCGATCAGCGTGTGCAGGCAGCGCCGTACCGAGGCGCGCGGGATCGCCGTGCGGTGGCTGATCTGGGCAATCGTCAGGCTGCGGCGCTGGTCGCTGAACGCCTGCAGCACCGTCAGGCCGCGTGCCAGCGACTGCATGAAATTCGGATCGCTGGCGGCGGCGTCCGCTGTGGCTGACTCAGCGGGCTCAGCAGGCTCGTGCGAGGTGTTCATGGTGCTCCTTGGCAATGAGGTAATAAACCGTTCGGCAATCGAACACATTCCATCGGGGCGGCTTGCGCCATGGGCAGGCACGCTCCTACACTCGATTCACCTGTTCAGTAATCAAACATTAGTGCGATTATCGAACAGCGTCAACGCGCGTCATGCGCTGGAAAGGACCTGCACCTTGATCGACAAGATTTCTCCCTCACTGACAGCAGCGGTGGCCGACATCCCGGATGGCGCCACCATCCTGATCGGGGGCTTCGGCACTGCCGGCATGCCTGCCGCGCTGATCGACGCACTGATCGCCCAAGGGGCACGCGACCTCGTCATCGTCAACAACAATGCCGGCAATGGCGACACGGGCCTGGCGGCGCTGCTCAAGGCGCGCCGCGTGCGCAAGATCATCTGCTCGTTTCCGCGCCAGGCCGATTCGCACGTATTCGACGCGCTGTACCGGGCCGGCGAGATCGAACTCGAACTGACACCGCAAGGCAACCTGGCCGAGCGCATCCGCGCCGCCGGCGCCGGCATCGGCGGCTTCTTTTCGCCCACCGGTTACGGCACCGATCTGGCGGCCGGCAAGGAAACCCGCCTCATCGACGGCCGCCACTATGTGCTCGAGTCGCCGATCCACGCCGACTTCGCGCTGATCAAGGCCTTCCACGGCGACCGCTGGGGCAACCTCGTGTACCGCAAGACCGCGCGCAACTTCGGCCCGATCATGGCGATGGCGGCCCGCTGCACGATCGCTCAGGTCACGCGCGTGGTCGAACTGGGCGACCTCGATCCGGAAGCCATCGTCACGCCCGGCATTTTCGTCCAGCGTGTCGTACTGGGAGAACCCGCATGCAACGCTTGAGCCGCGACCAGATCGCCGCGCGCGTGGCGCGCGACATTCCCGAAGGCGCTTACGTGAACCTGGGGATCGGCCTGCCAACGCTGGTCGGCGTGCACCTGCCGCCGGACCGCGAGATTTTTCTGCACAGCGAAAACGGCCTGCTCGGCATGGGCCCGCCGCCCGCCCCCGGCGACGAGGACGAAGACCTGATCAACGCCGGCAAGCAGCCGGTGACGCTGCTGGCCGGGGGCAGCTACTTCCACCATGCCGATTCGTTCGCGATGATGCGCGGCGGGCACCTCGATATCTGCGTGCTCGGCGCGTTCCAGGTGTCCGTGCAGGGCGATCTGGCCAACTGGCATACCGGTGCGCCGGACGCGATTCCCGCCGTGGGCGGCGCGATGGACCTGGCCATCGGCGCCAAGCGCGTGTTCGTCATGATGGAGCACCAGACGCGCGACGGCGCCAGCAAGATCGTCGAGCGCTGCACCTACCCGCTCACGGGCCTGGCGTGCGTGAGCCGCATCTATACCGACCTGGCCGTGCTCGACGTGACGCCCGCTGGCCTGGTGGTGCGTGACATCGTCGACGGCCTGTCGTTTGCCGAACTCGAACACATCACCGGGCTGGCCTTGACGGATGCGACGCAAGCACGCGCCGACGACCTCCCTCTCATCACCCAACGCGTCTGACCACGAAGGAGAAGCCCGCCCTACCCTGGTTCGTCAAGCAGCCGGCGCCCGACGCCAGGCGCTTTCCTATAAAAATACAAGGAGACACCATGCACCGACAAGACGTGACCCTGGTCACCGGCGGCAGCGCCGGCATTGGCCGGGCCATCTGCGAAACGCTGATTGCAGAAGGCCGCACGGTCGTCAATCTCGACTACCGCCAGCCCGACTGGCGGCACGACCAGCTCGTGTCGTTCCAGGCCGATCTGACGCGCCAGAACGAGACCCGCATGATCGCGCAGCAGATTGCCGCTGCCTACAACGTGACGGCGCTGGTGAACAATGCGGGCGCCACCCGCCCCGGCACCATCGACACGGCCACGATGGAGGATCTCGACCATGTCGTGGACCTGCATCTGAAAGCCGCCATCCTGCTGGTCCAGGCGTTCCTGCCCACGCTGCGCGCATCCGGACACGGCCGCGTCGTCAATATCGCTTCGCGCGCGGCGCTGGGCAAGGCCGAGCGCATCGTCTACGCCGCCACCAAGGCAGGCCTGATCGGCCTGACCCGCACACTGGCGCTCGAACTGGGCGGCGACGGCATCACCGTCAACGCCGTGGCGCCGGGGCCGATCGCGACCGAACTCTTCCACAACAGCAATCCCGAAGGTGCGCCCCAGACCCGGCGCATCATCGACAGCATCGTGGTGGGCCGCCTCGGCACGCCGGCCGACGTCGCGCGCGCCGCCGTTTTTTTCCTGGCGCCCGACAACGGTTTCGTCACCGGCCAGGTGCTGTATGTGTGTGGCGGCACCACGCTGGGCGTGGCCCCGGTCTGATTCGATCTGCAACAAGGCCTGGCTGCCGTCCGCGCGCGTGCCCGGTCCATTTCGCTGCATCCGTTGTCCTTATTGGAGACACATCATGTCACGCACCTTTTTGTCGACCCGCCGTACCCTTACCCTCGCCGCTGCGTCGGCCCTCGGCCTGCTGGCCCTGACGCCGCTGGCGGCGCAGGCCCAGGCTTTCCCCACCAAGGCCATCACGATCATCGTCCCGTTCTCGGCCGGCGGCACGACCGACATCCTGGCGCGCGTGCTGGGACAATTCATGAGCAAGGACCTTGGGCAGCCGGTCGTCATCGACAACCGCGCGGGCGCGGGCGGCAATATCGGCACCCAGCTCGTGGCGCGCGCAGCGCCCGACGGCTACACCATCCTGATGGGCACGGTCGGCACCCACGCCATCAACCAGAGCCTGTATCCGAAACTGGCGTTCGACCCGATCAAGGACTTCGCCCCGCTCACGCGCGTGGCGCTGGTGCCGAACCTGCTGGTGGCCAATCCGGCGCAGCCGTTCAAGACCGTCAAGGAGCTGATGGCGTATGCCAAGGCCAATCCCGGCAAGGTCACGTTCGGCTCGTCGGGCAGCGGCACGTCGATCCACCTGTCCGGCGAATTGTTCAAGCAGATGGCCGGGGTCGACATCCAGCACGTGGCCTACAAGGGCAGCGCGCCAGCCGCCAACGACCTGCTCGGCAACCACATCGCGATCATGTTCGACAATATGCCGTCGGCCATCGGCCACGTCAAAGCCGGCAAGCTGCGTCCCCTGGCCGTCACCACGGCGCAGCGCTCGCCGGCGCTGCCCGACGTGCCGACGATCGCCGAGGCTGGCGTGCCTGGCTACGAAGCCACGTCGTGGTTCGGCCTGCTCGCGCCGGCCGGCACGCCCGCCCCGGTCGTGACCAAACTGAACGCCGCGATCCTCAAGGCGCTGGCCGACCCGGACGTCAAGAAAAAGCTGCTCGAGCAAGGCGCCGAGCCAGCCGGCGAGACACCGGCGCAGTTCGCCGCTTTCATCGCCAGCGAGACGGTCAAGTGGGGCAAGATCGTCAAGCAGTCCGGCGCGACAGCGCAGTAAGCTGCCGTGGTGCGCGGGGCGTGGTCTGCCCCGGCGTTATCTGCTACGCTAGCCGCACCACCACAGGAGACGCCACATGCTTAAGCCGCCCATGCCAGGAATGAACGACACCCTCGATTTCGTCAAGAACCTGTGGGGCGGCATGCAGATTCCCGGCACCGTGCCGGGCATGGCCGGCGTGTCCGGCATGCCAGCCATGCCCGGCGCCGGCATGTCGGTGGAAGACCTGGACAAGAAGATCGCCGACCTGAAGGCGGTTGAAGCCTGGCTCACGCTCAACCAGAACATGCTGCACGGTACGATCCAGGCCCTGGAAATCCAGCGCGGCACGCTGGCCACGCTCAAGGCGATGGGCGACAGCATGGCCCAGGCCATGGGCCAGACGAAGGTCAGCGAATCGTCGGTGGCCCCGTTCGCGCAATTCTTCGCGCAAATGGCGCAGGCGGCCACGCCGGCTGCTGCTGCGCAAACGCCGCCAACACCACCAGCGCCACCAGCGCCATCAGCCCCGCCGCCGCCCGACCCGGCGCAGGCTGCACCGGACGCCGCAGGCGCTGCCATCCCGGCCGCCATGGCCTGGTGGAACTTGTTGCAAGACCAGTTCCGCCACGCCGTGGCCAGCGCCATCCCGGCCGAAGGCGCAGACGGCGCCGACGCGGCCGATGCAGCCGACCCTGCAGCCACCCCGTCCGATGCGCCATCGGCCGAACCGGCAGCGCGTGCCCGGCGCACCAACCGCGGCAAGGCCGACAAGCCCTGACGCCAGCCGCGTCCCATTGACGGGGCTGGTGGCGCACGCGCATAAACCGTGCTGAACTGATCGGGCGGCCCGCCCTTTGCGGCCGCGCTGTCGTCCAGCCGGAGCGCCCCATGCTGCCCAGTGACCTGTCCCACCTGACACCATCGCAGGTCGACGACCTGCGCCGCAAGCTCGCCGCTGCCGGCTGCCATCCCCCACCGCACGCCGGCACCATCAGCGAATTGCACGACGCATTCGCGCGGCTGCGTCGCCGTCACGGCCTGGCGCCGGCAAGCAGCATCGATGCCGACACGTTGCGCTGCCTGGACCTTGGCGCCGGCCTGCTGTTTGGTGAAGTGCTGCGCGACGAACTCGACCTGCTGCGGCCTGAAAGCAGCGAACCACTGGACGCCGGTGTGCCGCCCGACCGCGCACGCTTGTGCGCACGCGCCCACGGCGGCCTGCTTGCCGGTCTGGCCCTGTCCGGCGGCGGCGTGCGCAGCGCCACGTTCGGCCTGGGCGCCCTGCAGGCGCTGGCGCGCCACCGCTTGCTGGGCCGGATCGATTACCTGTCCACCGTGTCGGGCGGCGGTTTTGTCGGGGGCTGGCTGGCGCGCTGCCTGCACGCGCATGGCAACGACATCCGCCAGGTCGAAGCCCTGCTGGCGCCGCCGGCCGGCGCAGGTGCAGGTGAGGCGCCCGAGCTGCGCTTCCTGCGCCAGTACAGCAACTACCTGTCGCCGCAGGGCGGCATGTTCAGCGCCGACACCTGGACCCTGCTCGGCATCTATGTGCGCAACACGGGCCTGAACCTGACCATGCTGGTGGCCTGGCTGTGCGCACTGCTGCTGCTGCCGCGCTTTGCGGTCTGGGGCGTGCACCGGGTCGTGGCGCCGGGCGGGCCGTGGGCGCACCTGGCCGACGTTGCCTGGATCGCGGGCGTGCTGCTGTTCCTGTGCGCCGTGTTCTGCATCGCGCTGTCGGTTTCCAGCAAGCCGGAAAGCTCACGCGGCCGGCGCCGCTTTCCGCTGTCGCAGGGGGCCGTCCTGTGGTGCATCAACCTGCCGCTGCTGCTGGCGGGCTTTCTCGGCAGCCTCGCGTTATGGCGCCACGGTGGCGCCGCGCCCGCCACGCTGCTGCCGCCGCAACTGGCCGGTCGGCCGTACTGGCTGCTCGCGCCGGGCGTCGTCTACTTCATTGTCTGGGCCTGTGGCTGGTACCTGGCGCACGACCGGTCCAGCCCCTACCGGCGCGCCGGCTATACCGTCTGCAGCGCCGGCGCTCTGGCGGTGCTGCTGGTCATGCTGGAGGCCGCACGCACCTTCGCACCGGCGATGGTGGCGTGGCTGCCGGACGGCGGCGCGCAGCTGTCATGGTGGCTGTGCGGCGACGTGGCGCTGCTGCTGATGTGTGCGCTCTGGCTGGTCATGTACACGCGCCTGCGCGCCGATCCGCCGCTGCGCGACCTGACGCGCGCGGAGCTGGGCGAAGGCCTGTCGCACTTTGCCTGCGCGATGGGCGCGCTCACGCTGGGCACCGTGCTGCTGTTATGCGCGCTGGCGCTGTTGCCGGCGCCGGGCGCGCATCCACTGCTCAATAACGCAATCGCACTCGCCACCTTCGGCATGCCATCGATGATGGCGCTGTTTGCCGTCACGATGAACCTGATGATCGGCCTGATCGGCCGCCAGTACAGCGACGCGAGCCGCGAATGGTGGAGCCGCCAGGGCGCCTGGAGCGCGATTTTTGCGCTCGGCTGGCTGGCCGCGTATGGCGTGTGTTTCTTCTTCGCGCCACTGCTGCACTGGGCCTGGCTCACCTATGCGCCGTGGTCGAACCTGGCCACGCTGTTTGGCTGGCTGGCCACGACGGCCTTCGGTCTGAAGGCCGGCAGCGGCGGCGCCACCGGCGCCCGCGTGGCGCGCGACCCGAAACTCGAACTGGTGGCACGCCTGGCGCCGTACGTGTTCACGGTCGGGATCTTCGCACTGCTCGGCAGCCTGGTGCAGCTGACGGTGGCGCGCCCGCGCCTGGACTGCCCACACGCCACGTTCGCATGCGTGTTCCAGGCGCACGCCGATGCCACGCTGGCGACCCGGGGCAGTACGCTGCTGGTGGCGTTTGCCGGCTTTCTCGGGGCCGCGCTGGTGCTCGGCTGGCGCGTCGACATCAACAAGTTTTCGCTGTACATGCTGTACCGGAACCGCGTCGTGCGCGCCTGGTTCGGCGCCGCCCACCGCACGCGCCAGCCGCATCCGTTCACCGGCTTCGATCCGGGCGACGACATGCTGCTCGCCGAGCTCAAAAACGCGCGCCCGTACCCGATCGTCAACACCGCGCTGAACCTGGTCGATGGCGAAGAACTGGCATGGCAGACGCGGCGTACCGCGTCATTTGCATTCACGCCCCGCTGGTGCGGCTATGAACAGGCAGGCCCCGGCGGCGCCGGTTGCTATCGTCCCACTGCCGCCTACGCCGCGCAGGCGGGCGTCGGCCTGGATGACGACGCCGGCGTGCGGCTCGGGATGGCGGTGGCGCTGTCCGGTGCTGCGGCCAGTCCGCACATGGGCGCGCATTGGTCGGCGCCGCTGAATTTCCTGATGACGATGTTCAATGTGCGTCTGGGGCGCTGGTGCCCGAACCCGGCGCGCCCGACCTGGACCAGTTCCTCGCCGCCCATTGGCCTGTTCAGCCTGTTGGCCGAGCTGTTCGGCCAGCTCGATGCCGACGCCGGCTACGTGCACCTGAGCGATGGCGGCCACTTCGACAACCTGGGCATCTACGAACTGGTGCGGCGCCGCTGCCATCTGGTGATCGCGGTGGACGTCGGCAGCGACCGCGAACACGCATTCGAAGACCTGGGCAATGCAATCCGGCGCTGCGCCACCGACCTGCACGTGCGGATCGACCTGGATGTAGCGCGCCTTGCCATCGCGCCGGACACCGGCATGTGCAGCGCCAGCTGCGCCGCCGGGAGCATCCGCTACAGCCAGGCCGACGGCGCTGCCGGCGATGGCATCATCCTGTACGTCAAGCCGGCGATTGTGGGCACCGAAAACGCGGACCTGCTCAATTACCGCAAGCTGCATCCCGACTACCCGCACGAAAGTCTGGCCGACGGCTGGTTCGATGAAGCGCGTTTCGAAAGCTACCGCGCGCTGGGCGAACACGTGCTGGCGGGCGCGCTGGCCGACGCGGCGCAGGCAGCGGCGCAGGCCGATGGCGGCTGCGATCTTGACAAGCTGTGCGCGGCGCTGCTGCGCCAGCACGGGCCGGCGCGCTAAGAGAAACGGTTGCTGTGCATGGGCTTCGGCGCGGGCGTTGATTCGGCCGGCGCCTCCGCCACTTCTTCCTTCTGGTCGGCAGCATCCACCGGCGCAGGCGGCGCCGCCGGATCGGCTTTCGGCTGCAAGCCGCGCAACTGCTCGATCAGCTGCGCAAAGCGCTGCTGCCCCGGCTGTAGCTTGTCGACATGTTCGAGCACCATGCGCGCCTCGACGTCGAGTTCTTCGTCATAGCCTTCCTGCTGCATGTGCGAGATCGAAATCTGCACCGCGTTGAACAGCACGCGTACATTGTCGGGCACCCGTTCGCGCGCCATGCGCATCCACTTGACGGCGTCGGGCAGCTTGCCGCTCTTCCACAGTACGACACCCTGGTTCATCAGGTCCACGGCTTCCTTGCGCGCGGCGCGGATGATGGCCGCGCCCTCTTCGCTCAGGCGCGCCTTGTCGAAGATGGCCTGGACCTCGTCCTGCAGCAGGCTGTTGTCGTGGTTGTTGCGCACCACGTGGGCCAGCACCTCGCCCGGCGTGTCCTTGACGCCCACCGCAAACAGCAGGATCGCCATCTCGATGCAGATCGCGGTGCCGGGGCGCTTGGGGTCGAGCTCCAGCATCGCTTCGAGCTCGTCGCCGGCGCGGCGCGCGTTCCGGTAGTCGCCGCTCTCGTGATGGATCAGGCCTTCGGTGATCTTGGCGCGCAGCGCCATGTCGTCGTAGTCGCCGCCGAAATCGCGCTGGGCCAGTTGCAGCAATTGCAGCGCATCCTTGGTATTGTTTTTCAGGCCGCACACGCGCGCCAGGCCAAGGTAAGCGTCGGGCGTCTTGCGGATCGAGTACTCGCCGATCACCAGGCACTTGCGAAACGCCTTTTCGGCCAGCGCGACATTGCCCAGCTTGAGCGCAGCCTGGCCCAGATTGCGCTGGCGCGGGACCGAGTTGGGCGAGAGCTTGGCCGCGCGCTCCAGGATCGCAGCGGCTTCGTCATGCCGGCCCAGCCCCTGGTAGGCCTGCGCCAGCTGGTCGTAAGCGTCGATGTAATGGCGGTTCTCGGCAATCACGGTCTGGAACATCTGGCGCGCCTGCTCGAAGTCGCCGTCGGCCAGGCGGATCTTGCCCAGGCCCGCGCGGGCCCAGTGGTATTCGCGCTGGCCCAATACCTGCTCGTACACGGCGCGCGCCAGCGCCGGCTGGCCGCTGCGCTCGAGCATGCGCGCCTTCATGCGCAGCAGCTCGATCACGTGCACGCGGTTGGCGGCGATCTGCTCGTCGCACAGGGTCGCGGCGCGCAGGTAATCCTTTTCCATGAAGGCCTGGTCGATCAGGCGGAAGATCTGCTTGCGGCGCCACACGCGGTTCAGGCGCGAGAGCAGCACGCCTTCGGTGATCGGCTTGACCAGGTAGGCGTCGGGCTGGTGCTCGGCCGCGCCCATCACCGACTCGACGCTCTTTTCGGCCGAGACCATCACGAACACGCTCGATGGCAGCAGCAACTGGCGGATGCGCGCTTCTTCCAGCACCTGCTGGCCGTTCTTGCCCTCGCCCAGGTTGTAATCGCACAGCACGACGTCGTAGCGCGTCTTGGTCAACAGGCTCATGGCCTCGCCGCCGCTCGAAGCCTGGTCGATCGTGCGTGCGCCCAGGCTGCGCAGGCTTTCGCGCAGCAGCTGGCGGATACCGGCAAAGTCGTCGACGATGAGGTAATGCTTGCTGGCCCAGTCGATCTGTTCGAGCACCTTGGGCAAGGCGGGTGCAGGCGCCGCAGGGGTGGACGTGGGCACGAGGGAGGCGATGGCAGCGGCAGGCGTGGTCATGGCAGTGTCAGGATGAAGCAGCCGCCGCCCAGCTGGCCGCCGTTCTCGAGCCGCACCGCGCCATGGCGCCCGCGATGCTGGTGCATGCGCGCCACCTCGCTCGAAAAATACAGGCCCAGGCCCGCGCTGTTGGTGGCGAAATTGACACCGATGTCGCCGCTTTCGGGCGTGCCGGCTGCCAGCAGGGCTGGCGGAAAACCCGCGCCATTGTCTTCGACGCGGATCTCGAACTGCCCATCGACCTCGCGCGCGGCCAGCAGGATGCGGTCGCGCGTGTAGTGCAGCGCGTTGTTGACCGCGTGCGAGACGACGCCGACGATCAGGTCTTCGTCGACGTGGGCGATCAGGTCAGAGTCGACATCGAGTTCGAGCCGGATGCCGCGCGATTCGAGCAGCACGCGCGAGAGCGCCACGACCTGCTCGACGACTTGCCCGACTTCGAGCGGCTGCACATCGAACGGGTAACCGGGCTTGCCGACCTGCTTGTACAGCGCGAGCAGCTGCATCAGGTTATCGTTCAGGCGGCGCGTCTGGTACAGCATCTGCCCCATCTGACCATACGCCTTCTCGGTCTCGGGCGTGGCGCCGTCGAGCAGCCGCTCGAGCGTGCTGGACAGCACGCTGATCGAGTTCTTCATGTCGTGCGCAGTCACCGCGAGAAACAGGAACAGCTCGGGCGAATGTGGTGCATCTTCCATCGCGGACCAGCCTCCTTCGGCGGTTAATAGTTGCTACCGGTAAATTATACCGGCTCGACCAGCACAGTCTGGACGCGATTGCCCGGGATGAGCGCACATTTGCGACAACGCAACAGCTAGAGGTCTCCCGTGCTGCTGGCCGGTTGCCGCGCACTGCGCCGCGCACGCAGCACGAAGCGGGCCGGATCGAGCGCATCGACCAGCGTCATTTCCAGTGGCAACGGCTCGCCTTCCAGCTGCGCCGCCAGCAGTTCGGCTGCCAGCGGCGCCCAGATCAGGCCACGCGACGCGTAGCCCAAAAGGCCGTACAGCCCCGGATGGCGCGGCACGTCGCGCAAGCGCTCGGTGCTGCCGGCAGCAGCGATATCGGGCAGGCGGCCGACGAGCGGCAGGCGGTCCGGCGCCACGCAGCGAAAGCCCACGCGCCCCGCCAGTGGTGCCTCGGCGGCCGCCTGCGGATCGGACACCAGCGCGCGCAGGCGCGTCACGTTTTCCAGCTGACTGCTGGCGCGCAGCGCGGGATCGGCGTCGAGGTCATAGGTCGCGCCGGCGCACAGCACGTCCTGCGCGGAAGGCGTCAGGTAGGCTTCGCGGCACAGCACCAGCGGCAACTGCGGCGCCGCGCCCGGCGGCAGATGCGTGACTTGGCCGCGCAGGGCCTGCAGCGGCAGATCGCCGGTCAGCGCCATGCGGCGTGCACCGGCGCCGCTGGCCAGGACGGCCGTCGGGGCCGTGGCCAGGACGGCGCCATCGGGCGCGCGCGCCAGCCAGTTCTCTTCGGTTCGCTCCAGCGTCACGTCACCGGCACCGAAGCGGCGCGTCAGGCGCGCGCCGCACGAGGCCAGCAATGCCTCGCAGACGCTGCCCGGCTGCGCCCATCCGCCTTGCGGGAACAGCCAGCCGCCATCCGGTGCCGGCAGGCCAAGCAATGCCGTGGCCTCCGGGGATTCGAGCCAGCGCGCGAAATCAGGCGGGACGCTGCCATCGTTCGCGATGGCGCGCGAGACTGCGGCATGACCGGCGTCGCGCGCCAGTTGCAGCACGCCACAGGCTGCGCCGTCGAAGGCCTGGCCGACACCGCCCAGCTGCTCCCACAGGCGCAATGCGTACAGATAGGCAGCGCGCGTCAGGCGGGTGGGCACGTTGTCGTCACGCGACAGCAGCGGCATGAAGATGCCGGCCAGGTTGCCCGACGCTTCCATTGCAACCTCTGAATGACGCTCGATCAGCGTGACCTGCCAGCCGCGCGCGCACAGGCGCGCCGCCAGCGCGCAGCCGGCCAGGCCCGCCCCCAGCACCAGCGCGTGGCGGACGGGTTGTGGCGTGACGGGCAGGCGTGGTTTGCGGCTGGCGAAGATCGCGTTGTCATCGTTGTCGAACACGAAGCCTTGCGCCGCCAGGGCTTGTCTCTGCGTGTCATCCAGACCGGATGCACTCAAGCGCGCGCCAAGTGTCGTCAGGCGCGCCAATGGTCGGGCAAAGGCGCTGCCGACAGGGTCGTACAGCCGGATGCAATCGAGGTGCGCATTGAGTTCGGCCAGCGCGCTCTCGAGCGGTGCCGCGAGCAGGTCGAGCGTGATGCCGGCCTCCGGCTGCGGGATGCGGTGAAAGCCCGGCTGCAGATCGGACGCCAGCGCCACGATGTGCAGGTGCTGCGGCCGCTGCGGGTCGGCGCGCCAGGCCGCGATCAGGGCGGCGACACGTGCGCCATCGCCATGATCGCTGTCGAAAATGGTGTAGCGCGCGCGGCCGCGCCAGTGGTCCTGCATCGGCATGTCAGCGCCGCGTGCGACAGATGCAGTCGCGGTCATGATCGTCCACCATGCCGATGCCCTGCATGTAGGCATACACAATGGTCGAGCCGACGAACTTGAAACCGCGCTTGCCCAGGTCTTTCGACAGACGGTCGGACAGGTCGGTGCGCGCCGGGCGGGCGCCGTCCGGCCAATCGTTGACGATCGGCGCGCCGTCGACAAAGCCCCACAGGTAGGCGTCGAGCGTAAGCCCCTGTTCGCGCATGGCCAGGTAGGCGCGCGCATTGGTGATCGCCGCCGCCACCTTCAGGCGGTTGCGCACGATGCCGGGATTGGCCAGCAGCTCGGCCTTCTTCTCGTCGCCGTAGGCCGCGATCTTGTGCGCATCCCAGCCATCGAAGGCGGCGCGGTACGTATCACGCTTGTTCAGGATGGTTTCCCACGACAGGCCGGCCTGCGCGCCTTCGAGATTGAGCATCTCGAACAGCGTGGTTTCATCGTGGCACGGCACGCCCCACTCGTTGTCGTGATAGGCGATGTAGCGCGGGTTGGCCATATTGGCCCAGGAGCAGCGGGTGACGGTATTGGGGGTATTGGCGGTCGACATGGCACGAGTATAGATCAGGCTTGCGTAACCACCGCCGTGTGGTGCTTGAGCGTCAGATCGAGCAGCGCGACCATCTCGCCCTCGTCGTCGATGTCCGTTTCGACGAAGCCGAAGCTGGCGTAAAAACGCGATGCCACCGCGTTGTCGGGGATATAGCTGATCCAGACCTTGGTGGCTGCCGCATCGCGTCGGATCTCGTCCAGCAACATGGTCAGCGCAGCGCGGCCATGTCCCTGGCCCTGATGACGCTGATCGATCATGAAACGCCAGATACCGTATTCGCCATGTTCATCGTCGCCATCCAGTGCCACGAACATTATGAAACCAACGACGTCACGATCGATGCAGATGGCACGCGTGTGGTAGTTCGGATGAAAGCTGGCCTGCGCGATCGAATAAGAATTGGAGGCCAGGAACGCACGCTGATGCGGATGCAGCTCAAGCTCAGCGACGGTCTCGAAGTTATCTTTCGTGACCGGGCATAACGCCACTGCCCGGCTGGAAAATGCGTTCGCCATTACCTCGCGCCGCGTAGCGGCATCGTGCGCAGGCAGGCCAGCACGTCATCGATGCGGCCGGCAGCGACCAGCTGCGCAGGCGTGCTGTTGCCAAGCTCCGGCTGGGGCGTGGTCATCCAGGCGTCGGCGGCGTCGATGCTGCCGAGCACCTGGCGCACCTCGTGCATGACCGCGTAATGGGTCTGGGCCTTGCGGGAATGGTCTTGAAAACGAGCTTGCAAGGCGGCGATGGCGTTAGGTGCAAGAATGTTGGTATTAGCCATGGCGTTATTTCAGATTAAGTCAGCGCATCATACCTGGCCAAGCACATGACCGTAATCTGACAAACGAATCGGCCGTCTTATGGTGAAGTTAATCCCCTACGGTTTTTCGCAACTTCCACTCGCGGCGAACCGAGCCATGCATTCTTTGTAAATTTCCTTACCAGTAAACAGATATTCAACGGTAAGCACAAATTTTTTATCGTCCGAAAGGGTAGCCTGCATCTTCCTGCTCTCCCACTCATTAAACGGTTCCATTGTGTCATCTTTGAAACCTATTTTTGACGGACGGCCAAATTTTTCAATATAGCGTGCTACAGGAATAGGATTATCAGGCACCCATCGCACCCACTCGATGTCGTAGGCTTCGTCGTCAGTCTGCGTTGCAAGAGAATAAAAAATTTTCTCTACTGCTTGCAATTTTGCAATATCCCCATCACGTTCGCTCGATACAGGTATTTGCTGAGCATTAGCTATCGCAATTTTTGTCTCGTTATAGCGTTTTGTATAACTTGGACGATAGTCACGGAATGCCAAATACGTACTTCCGGGCAGCCCAGTCCCTTTCAGAAGGAAAAATCCTTCGCTCTCGGTAACCCATGCAGCCTTAACGCTAATCATCTGTGCGTTCGGGAATTTCTTTTTAATATCGCCAAGAGTGCTATACGGCTTGATTCCCTGATAAATTTCTGCATGAGCAGCAAGTGAAAACAGTAGAGCAAGAACAAAAATAAGGTTGCGCATGAAAGGCTAAATGAACATGTGTGTAAGAGAAGGCTATCGAAATCACTTCTAGAAGGCAACATCTTCTCTTGCAAAACGAACAATTGTTGCAATCAGGTCATATGCGCGCTTCTCGCTTTGCAAAGACGGGTATTTGGCATGCATTAATTAAGGATGAGTTTGCATACGCAAACGTTGCACCATCAATCCTTTAGATTATCGATCACCTTCGCCAGCGCCGCCACGCCGCGCCGGATATCCGCTGGCGGCACTGCCGAAAAACCCAGCAACAGCCCCGGCGCCACCGCGCAGGCCGGCGTGGCCGCGGGGTTCGCAAAATACCCGAGGGGGCGCAGTTCGATGCCGGCATCAAGCGCCGCCTGCGCCACCGCAGCTTCGAGCGGAACGCGACCATGCGCGTCAGGCCGGAAGTGCGTGCACAGGTCGAGCCCCGCATCTGCCGGACCGCAGCGCAGGCGTTCGCCAAGCCGGTCGTCCAGCGCCGTCATCAACGCCGCACGGCGTTCGGCATACGCTTCGCGGGTGTGCCGGATGTGACGCATGAAGTGGCCTTCCCCGATGAAGTCGGCCAGTACCGCCTGCGGCAGGATCGCACCCTGGCGGTCGATCAGCGCTTTTGCGCGCGCCAGCGGTTCGGCCAGCGCCGGCGGCGCGACGACGTAACCGAGCCGCAGCGCCGGGAACAGCACTTTCGAGAACGTGCCCACGTAAATGACGCAGCCGGCGCGGTCGAGACTTTGCAGCGACGCCAGCGGCGGGCCGGTGTAGCGGTACTCGCTGTCGTAATCGTCCTCGATCACCCAGGCGCGGTTGGCCGTGGCCCAGCGCAGCAGTTCGAGCCGGCGCGCGAGGCTCATCGTGACACCCAGCGGCAGCTGATGTGACGGGGTGGCAAACACCATGCGCGCGTCCGGATAATGCAGCGCGCCGTACGCTACATCCATCCCTTCGTCGGTCACCGGCACCGTGCACAGGCGCGCCCCCGCTACCTGCATTGGCGCGCTGGCGCCCTGGTAGCCGGGCGACTCGAGCCAGACACCGTCACCGGGCGCGAGCAGCAGTTGCGACAGCAGGTACAGGGCCTGCTGCGAGCCGGACGTGATCACGATCTGCTCGGGTTCGCACACGACGCCGCGCGAGGCGCGCAGATAAGCGCACAGCAGTTCGCGCAGCGGTGCGTAGCCGTTGGCCATCCCATAGCCGAGGTAAGGATCGGCACGATGTGCGCGCCGCAGCTGGCGCGCTTCGAGCTTGCGCCAAAGGTCGAAGGGAAACAGATCAAGACCCGGCATGCTGGGACGGAAAGCGCGTGGCGCACCGCCATCTGGCGGCGCCCGGCCCATGGCGGTGGCCATGGCCACGCCACGCGCCGGCAGCGCCCGCAGCAGGCCCGCCGTCTGGCGCGGGCGGCGCGCCAGCGGCAAGGCCTCATCGACAAACGTACCCTGCCCCACGCCGCCACGCAAGTAACCCTCGGCAGTCAATTGGTCATACGCCGCCAGCACGGTCTGGCGCGATACGCCCAGCACGGCGCACAGCGTGCGCGTGGCCGGCAGGCGTGCGCCGGGGGCCAGCGCGCCTTGCAGGATCGCGTCCTTGAGCCGTGCATACAACTGGCGAAACAGGGGGATCTCGCCGCGCCGTTCGAGCGGCGTGGCGGTAATCAGGTCGTGGACATGCATGCTGGGCAATCTCGAATTGGTATGCCCATCTTTACCGTAATTGGCTATTTTGGAAAGCCAATTTGTGGCTCAGGATGCAAGCTCACCCTGGAGACACATTGCATG
The DNA here is from genome assembly GCF_059685775.1 of Telluria sp. LT1R51-2. Lineage (NCBI taxonomy): Bacteria > Pseudomonadati > Pseudomonadota > Betaproteobacteria > Burkholderiales > Oxalobacteraceae > Telluria > Telluria sp. LT1R51-2. The sequence goes on from NZ_JCASIM010000002.1 coordinate 150,657, forward strand.
TATTGCCCTGCCCGCTTTACCCAGCCTGACAGCACCAGCCTGCACGACCTGATCGCCGCCCACCCATTGGGTCTGCTGGTCACGCACACCGACGGTGTGCCGGACGCCGATCACCTGCCATTTGATGTGTACGCCAGCGAGCGGGTGTTGCGCACGCATGTCGCGCGCGGCAATCCCGTCTGGCGGCGCGACGGGCAGCAGGTGCTGGTCGTGTTTCGGGGAGCATCGGGGTATGCCACGCCGGATCGCGTGGAAAAAGAAGAGACCGGTGGCCGCGTGGTGCCCACCTGGACCTACAACGTGGTGCATGTCCACGGGCGGCTGCGCACAATCGACGAGCCGGCCTGGCTGCTGGCACAGGTGACGCGCCTGACCGACCGCATGGAACACATGCAAGCTGCGCCATGGGCGGTGCGCGATGCACCGGCCGATTACATCGACGCGATGCTCAATGCCATTGTCGGCATCGAGATCGTGATCGAGCGGATCGAAGGGAAATGGAAAACCGAGCCGGCGCCAAGGGTGCGAACCACCCCTGGCGCCGACCCGGTCAATGCCGGATCTTAGTGGCTGGCGCCGGTATGACCTGCGGCGCCCGAGCTGCCGGTGCTGCCCATCTTGCCGCCAGCAACTTGCTCGGCGTGCTTCAGGTGCTCTTGCACGACCGGGATCGTCTTGTCGACCTGACCCTTGACGTCAGCATCCTTGGTCGCTTTCGACGCTTTTTGCAGCTTGGCCAGCGTCTCTTTGTGTGCTGCCACGCCGCCCTGCTTCGTGTAGGCCTTGTCGAACGCGTCGCCGTTTGCCTTTTCCAGCTTGGCCGCCAGTGCCTTGTGCTTGGCGTCGAGCTCGGTTGGCAGGGTCACGCCTTTCGATTGTGCCAGGGTCTGCACTTCCGTGAGCGCCTTGCCATGGTCGTCCACCATTTTCTGAGCGAACGCTTTCACATCGGCATTCTGGCTCTTGCTTTGCGCCATTTTGCCCATTTCGACTTCAGCCATGTTCGACATTGCCATGTCCATGATGGCTTTGCGATCCGCTGCAGTCAGCTTGGCGGTGCCACTGGCGGTAGCGGCAGTCGCGCTGGCGCCCATCTGGGTGGAGGCGGTTTGCGCCTGCGCGCCAACCGAACCGAACATGGCTGCTGCAACTGACACGGCCAACAGGCGCTTGATGAATTGGGTTTTTTGCATGGTGTATCTCCTGGTTCTTGACATTGTGTATGTTTGGTCGATTCAACACTGCTTGTCGAACCCGCCGTGATGACGGTTATCAACGAAACAACATCGAGTGCGACGACTGTATACCTGAGTCATTGTTACCAGCGCGCGATAGCCAATAGGAAACTCTTAATCCAAAAAAAACCAGCCTGGACGGCTGGCTTCGTATCACCGGAACTGCAATGTCGCCGTCAGATCGCCCGGCGGACGGGCACCGCGTCCTTCGAATGCGGCGTTGCGCACGGCCAGGCCCTCCAGCAATGGCAAACCATGCAGGCGCGTGATGAAGCGCAGCACCGAGGTCGTGTCATAGAAATTGTGGTCGACCGCGCCGCGCTTGGCATGCGGCGACACCACGATCGCCGGAATGCGCGAGCCCGGGCCCCAGCGGTCGCCCTTCGGCGGGGCCACGTGGTCCCACCAGCCGCCGTTCTCGTCGAAGGTGATCACGACCACCATGTCTTTCCACTGCGGTGACTTTTTCAGGTGCTCGATGACATTGGCAACATGGGCATCGCCCGACTCGATGTCCGAGTACCCGGCATGCAGGTTCAGGTTGCCTTGCGGCTTGTAGAACGCGACCGCCGGCAGCTTGCCGGCAATCACGTCGGCAATGAACCGGTTCGAGATCGGACTGTCGCCCAGGCCGCCGTCGCGCAGGTGGTCGGCGCGCGCCTTGGTGCCCGGGGCGAACTGCCTGAAGTAATTGAGTGGCTGATGGTGGTACTGGAAGTTCGGCTTCTGGCCGGCGCCGCGGCCATCGAGCGCCGCTTGCTGCCCGCCACCATACCAGGCCCAGCTCACGCCCCGCCGGGACAGCAGGTCGCCGATCGTGTCGTAGGTTTGCGGCGGCAGTACGTTGGCGTCCTGCGGATCGGCGTGCAGCGGGTCGCCATCAACGGCCGGACGGACCCAGCTCGGCTGGTACGGCGGCGCCATCGTGTTGACGGCGTAACCGTCCGGCGTCATCGCGCCATTGCGCACGACCTTTGGCGGGCCGTCCAGCGCCGAGGCCGGCGAATCGGGGTCCAACGCCAGGCGCACGCCCTGCGGGCCATCGGCCAGCACCGCGATCTTCGATCTGGCCGCTGTCTGCGCGGCATCGAAGTATTCTGGCACCCGGCCGCTGATCAGGAACTGGTGGTTCAGGTACGAGCCGCCAAACGCCGCCATGAAGAAGTTGTCGCACAGCGTGAAGTCGCGTGCGATCTGCCACAGGCCGAGGTTTTTTGACGTCTCGCCGTAGTAACCCATCACCATGCCGCCGGCGTCGGACCAGGCGGCAAAGCCGTCGTTGCGCCCGCCATTGATCTGCATCTGGTTGTGATAGAACTGGTGCACCAGATCGCGCGTGACGATCCCTTCCGGCAGCGGCTTGCCGTCGCCGTCGGTCAGCTTGAACGGCGCGTTCGGCAGTAGGGCCAGTTGCTTTTCGTCGATCAGGTAATCCTTGCCACCAATATTCTGGCGGCCCGGCACCATGCCGCCCCAGATTTTGGGCAGGGTCGGCAGGACCGAACCATCCCGGTCGCGCTGCTGCAGGCGCTCCGCAGGCACGCTCGCCAGCGGCTCGGCCAGGCCGGGGAAGTCGGCAAAGAGGTTGTTGAAGCTGCGGTTTTCCAGATAGATCACGACCACGTTCTTGACGTGGGCACGCAGCTTGGCGTCGAGCGAACTCCTGGCTGGTGCCTTCGCCGAGGTGGGCGCTGCGCTTGCCACGCCGGGCAGCGTGCCGGCGCCGGCCACCATGCCGGCGGCCGCGGCGGCCTGGAAGATGCGCCTGCGCGCGGGGTTGCCTGGCTGGGTGGACGCGTCCGGTCCGGAATCTTGCTCGTGCACGTGCTGCTCCTGTCGCTGGCGGTCAAGGCGACCGCAAAGGAGGCATTATCCGTGAGCTTTACAAAGGGGAACAAGCAAGAGAAAACGAATTCGTCCGGATCGTCAAACGGTTGTCACATTTAAGCAGCACAATGCAAGTGCTCCTTGGGAAGGGAACGCGGCAGCGCAAGCTGCCCTACCGGCGCCGGCGGTCGGGAAATATACCGGCACCAATTTATAGAGATGCACCCCACGACACGGCCCAGACGCGGGCCGTGTCCTTTATCTGTCCTTCAAATCAGTTCAACCGTACAGCGGCACCAGGATGTCGTACGCATTGTCCGGTCGCGCGCCATCATCGATGGTCGGCGTGTAGCGGCGATCATACCGTTCCAGGCGAATGCCCTCTTCATCGGCTTCCATGCCCAGCTGCTCCATCGCTGCCGTGCCGGTCACGCGCGAAGCTTGCGCATGCACCATTGGCCCACGGTGCGTCATCAGCGCGTAACGGCGCGCCGGCACCTGGATGCCGATCATGCCGGGCGGGAGCTGGTCCAGGTCAGCGACCTCGACGGCCACGCATTCGACCTGCTCACCATTGTCCTGCCGCAGCGTCACGCCATAGCGCACGCCATTGTGCTCGCCCAGCTCGCCTTCACGGGCGAGAAATGCTTTCCAGATCTCTGGCAAATCCGTTTCCGGCACTGAAATTGGCGCAACTGCTGGTAGCCCGGCGAGCTTCATTTCAGGTAGTGTGATGGTCGAGATGTGCATGATGTGGACTTCTAAAGGGACGAAAAGATTATAGGCTTATCGCTTCGGCAATATTAGCAACGTCGCAATCGTGCGCTTCGATTCCCGGACAAAATGGAGACAACCGTTGACTACCTCACTTAAAGCCCTGCTGAAAGAGCTGGAAACCTTCGGCGCCAGTCATGATGCGGCCCACGAGAACCGTGCCAGCCGCATGCTCAACATCACCCACGATACCGGCGAGTTCCTGGCCGTTCTGGTGCGGGCGATGGGCGCACGCCGCATTCTCGAGATCGGCACATCCAACGGCTACTCGACGCTGTGGCTGGCCGATGCGGCCGCAGCGCACGATGGTCTCGTCACGACGGTCGAACTGTCGCCCGCGAAGGTTGCCATGGCGCGCGCCAACTTTGTCCGCGTCAGACTGGGGGACCGGGTGCATCAGGTCGAAGGTGACGCAGGCGACGTGCTGGCCGGCAGCGCCGATGCGGCGTTCGACCTCGTCTTCCTGGATTCCGAGCGCACCGCTTACCTCGCCTGGCTGCCGCAGATCGAACGCGTCCTGCGACCGGGCGGGCTGATCGTGGTGGACAACGCCACCTCGCACGCACAGGAACTGGCGCCGTTCATGCAGGCGCTGCGCTGCGCCCCGGGCTGGAGCACCAGCCTGGTCGCGGTCGGCAAAGGCCAGTTTCTCGCCACAAAGCACTGATTCCGGCGCCTGTGCAGTTCAGCCCCCGTTTCTTGCAATCCATCGCAAGGGCGGGGCTGCGGATGGATGCCGTGCCTAGAATGGGCTCCATCAACTCACTGGAGAACATCATGAAACGTGCCGTCATCGTCGCCCTTCTGTCACTCGCATCCCTCTCGCTCCAGGCCGCCGAACAGGTGCGCAGCGTGACGCCGTTCAAGACCATCGATTCACAAGGCCCGGTGAGCCTGGTGGTCGAGGTGGGCAAGGCGTACTCGGTGCGGGTCGAGGGCAACCAGAAATTCATCGACCGTGTGAAGACCGAGGTCGTGAATGGCGAATTGCGCCTGTCGTTCGCGGACAAGAACAGCAAGAACATCAATATCGACGATGCCGAACGGGTGGTCGTCACCATGCCCGAGCTCACCAGCTTCCGCGGCGAAGGCGCGGGCCTGATGATCCTGAATAATGTGCGCACCGAGCGCTTCGACGTCAACTACCGGGGCGCCGGCAGCTTGCAAATGAACGGCAAGGTCGGCCAGTTGCGCCTGAATGCCGAAGGCGTGGGCGAAGTCGATGCCAAAGCCCTGATCGCGCAGGATGCCGATGTGACCTTCCGCGGCATCGGCGACGTGAGCGTGCACGCCACCAACAAGCTCAACGCCAGCGTTCAGGGACTGGGCAACCTGACGTATTACGGCAAGCCGGCATCGGTGAGCAAGTCGGTCTCGGGCATCGGCAACGTCACCGCTGCCAAATAACCGTCATGCATTGACCAGATCGATCAGCACCTGCGCATGACACGGTGTGCCCGGCCTGCACCAGCAGGCCAGGTCATGGCCACGCAGCGACGCATGTGCCTGTTGGGCCACTTGCTGCCCGGCCGGATCGATCTGCAGCCACAGGCGATACGCGGCCACCGCTTCTTCGACCGTCGGCATCGCGATATAGCGCCCTGCCGGTGTGCCGGGCGCCAGCTCGGGCAGCACCGAAAACGGATTGCCCCACTTGCCAGGCCGCGCCACGGAGATCGTGTTGGGCGGCATGCGCCAGCCTTTCTTGCGGCTCAGTTGCACCCGTTGCGGCGTGGTGGTTGACGTCATGGCGATCCTCGTCGATGGCAGCACCGGCAATTCCGGCATCGACGATCATACCGTGGCCAGGCGCTCCTGCATCGACTGTGCACCTGCGTTGCCGCAGGTGGCGGACAGGAACTCCATCAGGCCCTGCAAGGTCTCCACGCGCGCGCGATAGAAGATGAAACGGCCTTGCTGACGCGGCGCGACCAGGCCCGCGTGCGTGAGTTCCTTCAGATGGAATGACAGGGACGATGCCGGCATATCGAGGGTTGCTGCAATATGGCTTGCGGACTGGCCCTGGGGGCCGGCCTGCACCAGCAGCCGAAACGCGGCGAAACGAGATTCCTGGGCAAGCGCGGAGAGTGCAACGATGGCGAGATTGGTTTGCATGCGGTCATTCAAGGTTCGATTCAACGGTCCCGGTCGCTTACACCGCCGGGCCACGGTTCGAATACTGTCGAATGACTTTGACAGGGTGATGACATGGGCGCTTGCCGGCGCAAATCCGTCGCGCCGGCAAGCCTGTCATCACGCCTGCTGGCGCTGCGCGTCGTCCATCAGCTCGTACCACATTGCATTGAGGACGGCGAAGGCAGCCGCGAGCGGCAGGCCGAGTAGCCAGGCGAAATACCACATGATGAAGTCCTTTCTGGTTGCGTTATTCGTTCAGTTAATACGCGTGGCTCGTGCCGCCGCTGATATCGCCTGGCACCACCTTGCCCCACAAGACCTTGTAGACCCAGCTCGTGTAGAGAAGGATCAGAGGCAGGAAGATGCAGGTTGCAACCAGCATGATGAACAGCGTCAGGTGGCTCGACGACGCGTCCCACACCGTCAGGCTGGCCTGCGGCTGGATCGACGATGGCAAAATAAACGGGAACATCGATGCCCCCACGCTGAGCACGATGCCGGCGATCGACAGGCTCGACGTGAGCATGGCCACGCCTTCCCGGCGCCGCACCAGGGCCATCAGGGTCAGCAGCGCACCGACGATGCCGGCTGCCGGCGCCAGCTGTGTCCATGGATGCGCGGCGTAATTGGCGAACCAGCTGCCGGCCACGCCCGCCTCGACCGTCTTGAACAGCGGATTCGACGGGCCTGCCGTCACCACCGCACTCGTGATGCGGTAGCCATCGACAAAGCCCCACAGCAGCACGCCGGCCACGGCGTACAGCACCACGGTGGCAACCGCGGCGCGGATGCCCCAGGCACGCGCACGGCTGGCCACCAGGCCATCGGTCTTGAGCACCAGCCAGGCTGCGCCGTGCATCACGAGCATGGCCACCGACACCAGGCCGCACAGCACGGCAAACGGATTGAGCAGCGCAAAGAAGCCGCCCTCGTAAAAGATCTGCTGATCGGGCGCGAGGCGGAACGGCACGCCCTGCAGCACGTTGCCCATCGCGACGCCGAAGATCAGCGCCGGCACGAAGCCGCCGACGAACAGGGCCCAGTCCCAGGTCGCGCGCCAGGCGAGGCTGTCACGCTTGCTGCGGTATTTAAAGGCGACCGGCCGCAGGATCAGCGCCAGCAGCACGGCCGCCATCGCCAGGTAAAAACCCGAGAACGAAACCGCATACAGCTGCGGCCAGGCCGCAAAGATGGCGCCACCGCCCAGCACGAGCCAGACCTGGTTGCCTTCCCACACGGGGCCGACGGCATTGATGACGACCCGGCGTTCCAGGTCGGTGTTGGCAACAAACGGCAGCAGCGTGCCGGTACCCAGGTCAAAGCCGTCGGTGACGGCAAAGCCCACCAGCAGGATGCCCAGCAGCAGCCACCAGATGATGCGCAGCGTGTCGTACTCGAGAAGCGTATGAAGAATCATGGTGGTTTACTCCGCAGTGATCATGGGCGCAGTGCGCATTGCCGGCGTGGTGCCGACCAGTGGGCTGTGGGTGCCCGGCGCGTGGGCAAGTTCGTCGTCCGGCCCCTTGCGAATGGCCTTGAGCATCAGCTTCATTTCCACGACGAGCAGGATCGTATACAGCACGACAAAACCAGTCAGGGTCGTCAGCACGGTCTGGATGCCAAGGTTCGACACCGCCACGGCGGTGGGCAGCACGCCTTCGATGGCCCACGGCTGGCGCCCCAGTTCGGCAACGATCCAGCCGGCTTCGGCGGCGATCCATGGCAGCGGGATCGACCACACGGCCACTTTCAGCAGCCACGGATACGCATCCAGGCGGCGCCGCGCCGACAGCCAGAAAAACACCGCCGTGAGCACGATGAAGAACATGCCCAGGCCCACCATGATGCGGAACGACCAGAACAGCGGCGCGACCTGCGGCACCGTATCCAGCGCGGCCTGCCGGATCTGCGCGTCGCTGGCCTGGCGCGGATCGTCCACATAACGCTTGAGCAGCAGCGCGTAGCCGAGCACTGCGCTATGTTCTTCGAAGCGCGCCTGCAGTGCCGGCGGCACCGGTGCGCGGCCGCCGAGCGCGCGAATCTCTTCCAGCGCGCCATAGGCCACGATGCCCTGGCGCACGCGCACCTCGGCCAGCTTGACCAGATCAGTAATGCCGGGGATCTGGTTCGACAGCGAACGCGTGCCGATCAGGCCCATCGCCCACGGGATGTGGATCGCATAGTGCGTCTCGCGCGCGTTCTGGTCGGGAAAGCCAAAGGCGGTAAACGCGGCTGGCGCTGGCTGCGTCTCCCACATGCCTTCGATCGCAGCGAGCTTCATGTGCTGGTGCTCGGTCGCCAGGTAGCCGCTTTCGTCACCCAGCACCACCACCGACAGCGAGGCGGCCAGGCCGAACGACGCAGCCACCGTCATCGACCGCTTGGCCAGTTCGACATGGCGGCCCTTGAGCAGGTACCAGGCCGCAATGCCGAGCACGAACAGCGCCGCAATCACATAACCGGCAGACACGGTGTGCACGAACTTGGCCTGCGCCACCGGATTGGCCAGCACCGCGCCGAAGTCCGTCACTTCCATGCGCATCGTCTGCGGGTTGAGCGTGGCGCCGATCGGGTTCTGCATCCAGCCATTGGCGATCAGGATCCACAGCGCCGAAAAGTTGGTGCCAATGGCTACCAGCCAGGTCACGGCCAGGTGCTGCACCTTCGACAGGCGATCCCAGCCAAAGAAGAACAGGCCGACAAAGGTCGCCTCGAGAAAGAACGCCATCAGGCCTTCGATCGCCAGCGGTGCGCCGAACACGTCGCCCACGTAATGGCTGTAATAGCTCCAGTTCATCCCGAACTGGAATTCCATCACGAGGCCCGTCGAGACGCCAATGGCAAAGTTGATCCCGAACAGCACGCCCCAGAACTTGGTCATCTGGCGCCAGATGGGGCGCCCGGTCATCACATACACGGTTTCCATGATGGCGATAAGCATCGACAACCCCAGGGTCAGGGGGACAAACAGAAAATGGTACAGCGCCGTCAAGGCAAACTGCAGTCGGGAGAGCCCGACAACGTCGAGATCCATGGTGAATCCTTTCTTCTTGAATACGTCAGTGGTTGGTTGTTTTTAGTGTTGGCGCAGCGCGTCCAGTGCCGCATCGAATGCAGGGGTGCCACGCCGCAGGTCGGCATCGATCCGCCCGTTCTTCATCACGAGCAGGCGGTCGGCCAGCGCGGCTTCGCGCCGCAGATGCGTGGCCACCAGCAGCGTGCGGCCGCCCGCGTGCCGCGCCAGGCGGGCCAGCACATCGGCTGCGGTGGCGCCGTCCAGCGCCTCGGTCGGCTCGTCCAGCAGCCAGAAATCAGCCCGCCGCAACAGCAAGCGCGCCAGCGCCAGGCGCCGCGCCTGACCGCCCGACAGGCCAAGGCCGCCCTCGCCCAGCAAGGTATCGAGGCCCTGCGCGAAGCCGCGCACGTCCTGTTCCAGGCCGGCGGCCTGCAGCGCGGCCCACAATTGCGCATCGGTGGCGGCGGGATCGGCCAGGCGCAGGTTGTCGCGCAAACTGTCGCAAAACAGCTCGGTGCGCTGGGTCAGCCAGGTAGCAGGCCGCGCCCAAACCTGGCCCGCCTGAGGGGCCAGTTCGCCGGCCGCCAGCGCCAGCAGCGTCGATTTGCCGACGCCGCTGTTGCCCACTACCGCAACCCGCTCGCCCACGGCGATGCGCAGGTCGACCGCATGCAGGGCCGCGCCGGTGCGGCCCGGATGGACCACGGTGGCGCCATACAGCAGCAATGCCGTGCCGGTGCCGGTGCCGGTGCCGGTGCCGGTGCCGGTGCCGGTGCCGGTGCCAGTGTTGGTACCAATGCCGGTGCTGGTGTCGGGCGGCGCTGGCACGGCGGCGTCATCCTGCTGGCGCAGGCGCGGCGCCACGCGGCGCATGGCCAGCCAGCTGCGGCCGGCCTCGATTGCGCCGCGCCGCAGCGCGGCAAACGGTTCCAGCGCGGCCAGCGCGATCAGCAGCGCCAGCGCCGCGGCGGGTGCGCCCAACTGCTGCACCTGCGTCTGTATTTGTTGTCCCTGCTGCTGCGCCGGATGCGATGCCACTTGCTGCGCCAGCGCCCCCACTGCCAGCAGGACGGCGGCGACGGTGACATGGCCACCGACCGCATACAGCCAGCCGGCGCCGGTTTCCAGCCGGTGCAGCGCGGCGTCATGGCGCGCCAGGGTCGTGTCAAGGCGCGCCAGCTGCGCGCACTGCGCCGGCAGCCGGCCGGCCAGCGCCAGGTCGGTCTGGCCGGCGACCAGGTCGATCGCCTGGGCACGCAATCGCTCCAGCGCCCGGACACGGCGCAGCGCCACCGGCCGCGCCAGGCGCGCCACGTACAGGGTCACGCCCCAGCCGACCACCAGCAGCCAGACGAACATCGCCAGACCAAGACGCCAGTCGAGGTTCGCCAGCACCAGGCCGGCCAGCAGCGCTGCGCCGCAGGCGGCGACGGCCGGCACGATCAGGCGCAGGTAGATCGATTCGAGCGCATCGATGTCGCCCGTCAGGCGAAACAGCAGGCGCGATGGCCGGCGCAGCAGTGCGCGCGCCGCATGCGGCGTGGCCCAGCCACGAAACAGCCGCTCCCGCAGCGCGGCCAGTACGCCAAGCGTGGCGTCGTGCGTCACCGTTCGCTCGGCATAACGACCGAAAGTGCGGCCCAGGGCCAGCAGGCGAATTGCCGCGCTCGGCACGAACACATTGAACATGACGGCGCTGCCAGCCAGGCCGGCCAGGGCCGCCGAGGTGATGAACCAGCCCGAGGTACCCAGCAGTGCCATCCCTGCCAGCACCACCAGCGTCGACAACACCGCACCCAGCAACAGGCGGCTGCCGCCGGTCCGGATGAACAGGGACAGCACCGTCTGCATGTCGTTATTGCGTTTCATATCGTTACTGCGTTTCATGTCGCTGTCGCGTCTCATGCTGCACTCCGCTGGATCAGTGGTTCCCCGATGCGCACGACGCGGCCCAGGCGCGCGGCCAGTGCCAGGTCGTGGGTGGCGACAATCATGGTGCGGCCCTGCGCCAGCTGCAGCAGCGCGTCGATGACGCCGGCGGCCGTGTCGCGGTCGAGGTGGGCGGTGGGTTCGTCGACCAGCAGCAGGCCGGCATGCGGCGCGCACATTGCGCGGGCCAGTGCAAGGCGCACCAGCTCGCCGCCCGACAGGCCAAGGCCGCCCTCGCCCAGGCTCTCGCCCGGCGTGGCATGCTCGATCCGGCCAAGGCCCGCGCGCGCCACGGCGCGGCTGACGGCATCGACCGTCACGCCATCGCGGTCGAGCGCCACATTGGCGCGCACCGAGCCGGCAAACACGTGCGGCTTCTGGCCGATCCAGGCCATGCGCGCGCGCAGGCCGGCCGCCGATGCAGCGTCCAGCGGCACGCCACCGATGCGCACGCTGCCGCCGTCGCTGGGCGCGAGACCCGCAATGATCGACAACAGCGTGGTCTTGCCGCTGCCGCTGGGGCCGACCAGCGCCACGTGCTCGCCGACGCGCACATACAGATCCTGGTGATCGAACAGCGGCGCTTCACCCGGGTGCGCAAAGCACAGGCCCTCGATATCGACCGATGGCGCGCGGCCAATGCGCAACGCTGCGTCCTGCCCTTGCAGCGCACCCGGCAATGGCAAGCCGGCCGACTGCAGCTTGTCCAGCGCCTCGAGCGCGGCTTCGCCGGCAGCCTTGTCGTGCCATACCGCAGCCAGTTCGCGCAGCGGTTCGAAAAACGCCGGCGCCAGCAGCAGCACGAACAGGCCCTCGGTCAGCGTGAGCTGTCTGCCCCAGCTGCCCGGCCCGATTTCACCGAGCAGGTGGAAACCCACGTACACCGCCACCAGCGCCACGCCCAGCGCCGAAAACAATTCGAGCGCGGTCGACGACAAGAAAGCAATGCGCAGCACGCGCATGGTGCTGGCACGGACCGCTTCGCCCGAAGCTCTTACCTGGCGAGCAGTGGCATCGACGGCGCCCAGCGCACGCAGCGTCGACAGGCCGCGCAGCCGGTCGAGCAGAAAGCCGCTCATGCCGCCGACCAGCTGCAATTGCGCTTCGCTGGCAGCCTTGGCGCGCCAGCCGATAACGGCCATGAACAGCGGAATCAGGGGCGCGGCCAGCACCAGGATCAGTGCGGCAAGCCACGAAAAGTTACAAACGACGAGTGCAATGACAGGCGGCGCCAGCATCACACGCATGCGCGCTGGCCCGTAGCGCAGCAGCCATGGCAGCACGGCATCGGCCTGTTCGGCCACGATGCTGGCGGCCTGACCGGATGGCAGGCGCGCACGGTCCAGCGGCGAGCGCGCGGCCAGCGCTTGCACGGCTGCATGGCGCATGGCGGCGAGCTGGCCGCGTGACACGGCGAACAAACGGCGTGCGCCCCACGCTTCGCTGCTGGCGCGCAGCACGCCAAGGATGAGAAACCCCAGTGCCGGCAGCAGCATGTCGGCCAGCCCGGCGCCCTGGGCCAGGCGCCCCACGGCATGCGCCAGCAGCGCCGCCTGCGGAATCCACAGCAGCGCCGCACCGCTCATTGCCAGCGTGGCGCCACGCGCAGGGCCAGGGCCTGTAAGCAGTGCCGGGTGGCGGGGTTGGCTGCGGTGCATGGTGGTTCTCCAAACGTTGTTGCAAGAAAGCGGCAGACGTGCGGGGGCCATGGCCATCAACGCTGGACGCGCCCCGGAATAAACTTTTTGTATTTTCTGGAACTTCAGAATTTTTGGAAGGTGAATGGATTATGCGCTGAAACTTTTGGTTTGTGTGCAATGGGTGACCAGGTTAGTCGGGAATTACGAACGTATTAACAACAATGGCGGCAAAAACGTGCATGCGTGGTACGTGTCCGGGTGACGTGGGATAATTCACCTTTCACAAGCATCGAAAAGTTCGCAACCATGACGCCACTTGTCCAAACGTTTGTCAGTCACTTCGGCGAGATGGGCAGCCGCTGGGGCATCAACCGCACGGTGGGGCAAATCTATGCCCTGCTCTTCGTTTCCGAAGAACAGCTGCATGCCGACGACATCGGCGAAAAACTCGGCATTTCGCGCTCGAACGTAAGCATCGGCCTGAAAGAATTGCAGTCGTGGGGCCTGGTGCGCCTGTCGCGCATTCCGGGCGACCGCCGCGAATACTTCACGTCGCTGGGCGACGTCTGGGAAATCTTCCGCGTGGTCGCGGCCGAGCGGCGCCGGCGCGAAGTCGCCCCGACACTGTCGGTGCTGCGCGAATCGCTGCTGGCCAATGCCAACCACCCCGAAGACAAGTTCGCACAGGAGCGCATGCGCGAGATGCACGAGCTGGTCGACCTGGCCAACAACTGGTTCGACGACCTGCAGCGCCTGTCGCCCGAGTCGATGGCGCAATTGATGAAGATGGGTTCCAAAGTCCAGAAGCTGCTCTCGGCCAAGGATCGCCTGTTCGCTGCCAAAGACGGCAAGGCGCCGAAGGGAACGCCGGAAGAATAAGGCGGTCGGAAGAGCCGTGCTCGCCTCTTTCGGCCGACCGGCTAGACTGGACTTTTCCTTTTACACTGAACAGTCCAGTCCATGAATATCGCTTGTATCGCCTGGGGCTCGCTGCTCTGGAAACCCCAGGGCCTGAAGCTCGCCTCCGGATGGCATCCGGGCGGCCCCGCCATGCCCATCGAATTTGCCCGCCAGAGCGACGACAGTCCCGAACTGGCCCTCGTGCTGTGCGAAGGCGCGCGCCTCATGCCCACTTACTGGGCCTACATCGCCACCGATAACCTGGATACCGCCCGCGCCATGCTGTGCGCGCGCGAAAAGATCAGGGCTGCATTCCCCGAATGGATCGGCAGCGTGCCGGCGCAGGACGGCGCAGAAGACAATCCACGCGTGGCCGCCTGGCTGCGCGCGAAGGGCATCGACGCCGCCATCTGGACCGCGATCCCGCCCAAATTCGATGGCGTGAGCGGCCGCGTGCCGACGGTCGACGAAGCCGTGGCATGGCTGGACAGCTGCAGCGGCGCGCAGCGCGACGCCGCCGAGGATTACATCCGCCGCACGCCGGCCCATATCGACACAGCCTACCGGCGCATCATCGCAGCGCGCCTGGGCTGGCACCCGCTGCGCGAGGCGCATGTGACGCAGATGCGCTGAACGCCTCCTGCGGCATCGCTGCAATGCGTTGCCGCACCCAGTCCTGCGCATGCGCCAGCGTCACGCTCGCCATCGCGGTCGGAAAATGAATGAAACCATGTGGCGCTTCAGGCGCCACGTTCAATTCGACGTCGGCCACCTGCTGCCAGCGCTGTGCCATGCGCAGCGCGTCGTCGAGCAGCGGATCGCCGCTGCCAACGATCATCAACGCCGGTGGCATGCCGGTCAATTCGCCGAACAGCGGTGACAGCGGTGGCTGGCGGCGCCCGGCGTCGTCCAGGTCGGGCGTGAGCCTGCGCAGTCCGGCCAGCATGCGCGGCCCGTCGAGCACCAGCGTTTCGGGCCCTGCCCTGCGCACGCTGTCGGTACCGGCCATATCGTAGACGCCGTAGTACAGGACGGCCCCGGCGATGCGCGCCAGCAGCGCCGGCCAGGCTCGCAGCCCTTGCAGCGTAGCGGCAGCCAGGTGCGCGCCCGCCGATTCTCCGACCACGATGACCGGCAGGCTCACATATTCGGGCAAGCCGTCCTGCAACAGCCAGCGTGCTGCAGCCAGGCATTCCTCCATCTGCTCCTGCACGGAGGCGCGCGGGACCAGGCGGTAATCGACCGACACCACGGCCAGGCCACAGCGACTGGTGAAGGCCGCATTGAAGGCATCGTTCATGGGCGCATTGCCAATCACCCAGCCGCCGCCATGGATATCGAGCACGATGCCGGCCACCGGCCCGCGCGGGCGGATGATCCGGACCTGCACCTCTACTCCACTCATCTCCACCATGCGCGTCTCGACCTGCAGGCCAGCGCGGCGCAGCTTGCGATCAGCGCCGACCTGGGACAAGCGCAGCAGGCCCTGCACAAGCGGCGGCATGAAGCGGTGGCGCGAGCCGAAGCGCGGCGCGCGCGTGAGCTTAGCGTTGAAGCGTTTCGCTTCGTCCAGCGTGGCGTCGTCAAAGGTCAATGGCATCGGCGTTCCTGAAACATGAAAGAGTCACACGGCCGGCAAGCGTACCACCGCATTCAAACCGCCCTCGGGATGATTCGACAGTACCAGCCGGCCGCCATGCGCTTCGATCACGCCACGCGCAATACCGAGGCCTAGCCCCATGCCGCCGTCATTCTGCTCGCGCCCATGCGCCAGCCGTACATATGGATCGAACAGGCTGGCAAACGCTTCATCGGGCACGCCGGGCCCGTGGTCGCGCAGGCAGATCAGCACCCAGCCAGGCTCCTGGCGCACGCTGATCTCGGCGCGCGCCCCGTAGAACAGCGCGTTGTCGAGCAGGTTGCCAAGCGCGCGCTTGAGCGCCAGCGGCTTGCCGCGCACCGTCACGCCGGACGGCTGCCAGGCCACCGCGTGCCCTGCCAGTTCGGCGCTGCGCACCATGCGGCCCAACATCGTATCGAGCTTGATCTCGGTCGGATTTTCGTGGATGTCGCTGTCCTTCACGCATTGCAGCGCGCCCTTGACCATCATGTCGAGTTCATCGAGGTCTTCCTCGAATTCGTCGCGCAGTGCTTCGTCGTCCAGCAGTTCGGCGCGCAGCTTGAGGCGCGTGATCGGCGTGCGCAGGTCGTGCGAAATCGAGATGAACAGGCGCTCGCGGTCGTCGATATAGCGCCCGATGCGCTCGCGCATCGCGCTGAAGGCGCGCGCGGTGTTGATGAATTCGCGGCTGCCGGTTTCGGGCAGCGGGCGCGCTTCGTCGTCGTGGCCCTGCCCCAGCGCCGACGCGGCATCGGACAATGCCGCCAGCGGCCGCGTGATCGAGCGCACGACGAGCAGGCACAGCAGCAGCACCACGGCCAGCGACAGGATCTGCGGCATCAGGCGATCCCACGCGAACGGATCGCTGCTGTCGAGGAAATACGGGTTCGGCATCAGCGCCGCCATGTACAGCCAGTTACCGGGCTCGATCTCGGTCTGGATCACGAGGATCGGGGCCGGGTCGGGCTTGAGCAGCAGCACGTGCTGGACCCAGGCATTGGGCAGGTCGTCCAGGCGCACATCGTGTTCGGCCACCACCAGCCGGTCAGGCCGGGCAAACGCGAGACGGAAACCCGGCGAATGCGGCAGGTCGCTCCTGAGCGTGGCGTCGACCGTGGCAATCACGCTTTGCGCCAGCGGGTGCGGTGCGATCTGCTCGATCGGCACGTAGGCATGATTGAGGTTGACGAAAAAGCGCGTGCCGCCCATCTCACGCAACTGCTGGATGATCAGCAGGCGATAAGCCGGCGGCAGGCTGCGAAAGAAGCGGATCGCGCCGGCCGCGCTGTGCGCCACGTACTGGGCCGACGACTGCGCCTCGACCTGCGATTTGGCGCGCAGCTGGCTGGCCCAGATCGCACTGGCCGCCAGCTGCGTCACCAGCACCCCGGCCACCATCACGAGCGTCAGGCGGCCAAGCAGCGACGCCGGCAACCAGCGCTGCAGCGGCTGGTGCAGCATGCGCGCGAGCGGGTTGCTGCTACGGCTAGACACTGGACACGCTGACGTCGGCCGAGAACACATAGCCGGCCCCGCGCACGGTCTTGATCAGCGCCGGCTGCTTGCCGTCGTCGTTCAGCCGCAGGCGCAGGCGGCTGATCTGCACGTCCAGCGAGCGGTCGAGCGGGCCGGCGTCGCGCCCGCGCGTTTCTTCGCACAGCAGGCCGCGATCGAGGATCTTGCCGGGGTGTTCGGTGAAGTATTTGAGCAGCTGGAAATCGAGTCCCGTGAGCGCCACCGGATTGCCGGCGCTGTCGGTCACCGTGCGCTCCATCAGATCGAGCGTGAAGCCGACAAACCGGTGGTAGCGCACCGACGGCGTCTCGGGCGCAGCGCGGCGCAGGATCGCCTTGATGCGCGCCAGCAGCTCGCGCGGGCTGTAGGGCTTGGCGATGTAGTCGTCGGCGCCCAGCTCCAGGCCCACGATGCGGTCGGTTTCGTCCGAGCTGGCCGTGAGCATGATGATCGGCACGTTCGAGCGCTGGCGCACCTGCTTGCACAGCGCGAAGCCGTCGGTATCGGGCAGCATCACGTCCAGGATCACCATCGACAGCGTCTCGAGGTGCGCCTGGAATTCGGCCAGGAAGCTCTCGCCGTTGTGCGACAGGATCACGTCGTACTGGTTTTTCTCCAGATACGTCTTGAGCAGCACGCAGGTTTTTTTGTCATCGTCTACGATCAGTATCTTGCGCACCCGGCGTCCCCTGGCTGGTTAGATTGAATAGTCTGAACAAAGCGGCGAGGCGGCGCTGCGCCACCGCCACCGGTACGGCGTCGTCGAGCAGATAGCGATGCACCTCGGCGATGATGGCATCGCGGCTGGCTTCGTCGGTCGCCATGCGGTGCACGAGGCTGGGCGCCTGCACGGCCTCGCCGCCGGCGAACGTCGTCCACGACGCCCGCGCGCAACTGTCCATGCGCGCCGGATCGGCATCGCGCCGCACCGGCACCGCGCCCTTGAGCAGATTGAAGTCGGCCTGGATCGATGGCGACAGCAGCAGGCGCGCCATCTTTTCCTGGGCCTCCCGGTGCCGGTAGTCGCCGGCGAACATCGACAGCGTATCGACACTGTACAGGTGATATGCGCCGGTGCCCGGTGCGCCGACGCAGCCATAGTCCTGGTCGAGCACCATCCGGTGTTCGGCCAGTTCGGGCTTGGCCCAGTCGCCCATGATCATCATGCCGGCCTGGCCGGCGGCGAAGCGGCGCACGACCTCGGTCCAGGGCCGCTCGGCCAGCTGGCTGCCGGCCCAACCCTTGATCGTGCGCAGGCGCTGCAGCGCGTGCGCGGTGCGCGCATCAAAAGCAGCGGCCGGACTGCGGCGCACGAACAGCGCGCGATAGAAGGCCGGCCCGCTCTCGGCCAGCACGAGGTTTTCGAACAGCGCCGCCACCTGCCAGGCTTCGCTGCTTTGCGCCAGCGGTTGCACGCCCGCGGCCAGCAGGCGCGCAGCGACGGCGTCGAATTCGGTCCAGGTGGTGGGCGGCGTGAGCTTGAGCCGGGCGAACAGGGCGCGGTTGTAGAACAGCGTATTGACGCGATGGATGCCGAGCGGCGCGGCCATCGTGTGCTTGCGGTACTGGATCAGGTTCTGGACCGTGGGGAACAGCACGCCTCGCCAGTTGTCGGCGACGGCCACGTTGTCCAGTTCGAGCAGCAGGCCCATCTCGGCCCATTCGGCCACCGACACGCCGATGATCTGCGTGACTTCGGGCGCGTCGCCGGCCAGCACCCTGCCCTTGAGGACTTTGCCGGCGCCGATGCCGGCGCCGCCGGGAATGGCAGCATCCTCCCACTGCACGCCTTCCTTGCCCAGGCGCTGCGCCAGCAGGTCGGCCGCGCGGCGTTCGCTGGCCGAGGTCCACCAGTGCAGCACCTGCAGGCCGGACGATGGCGCCGCGGACGACGTTGCAGACGACATCGCGGGCGCCGGTGGCACGATCGCCAGCATCGGCGCCGCCGCCTGCACGGCGCCGTGGAAGGCGCCTGCGGCCAGGATGGCGCCAAGCCGCAGGCGTCGCCAGTCGCACCAACACCCTGCCACTTTTCCGATCGACGCTCTCACCCGGTATCCCGCAGAAAACGCTGATTATAGCCCCGTGCCTCGTTACCCAGCAGGCATTTCGGCCACGCCGTCAGCGCCGGTCGATGCGCGCCACGAGTCCCGGCCTGCCATTGCTGTCGAAGGCCGCGACCTGCACCAGCCCACGCTCGGTGATCGGCCCGGTCACCGGCCGGCTGCTGGCGGTCGGCGTGCTGCCATCCACGGTATAGCGCAGTGCGATCCCCGGCAGCACATGGTTGACCAGGACCTTGTCGCCGTCGAGCAGCAGGCCCGGTGGCGCAATGCGGTACGCCACGCCAGTGCGATCCAGATCGAGCCGCGGCAGCACGCGCTGGCCCAGCGCATTGACGAAGCCCGACCAGGCCGTGCGATGCAGCGCCGCCGCCTTCGTGGCATCGGGCTCGGTGGCCCAGGCCGGATCCGGCGCCCAGGCCCGTTCTGCCACGGCCAGCAGGCGCGGCATGACCAGGTAATCGATGCGGGCCGGGTCGCGCACCGTTTCGGTAAACAAGGTCGCTTCCAGGCCACGCACGCGGCGCTTGCCGAAATCGGTCAGGCCGTCCTTGCCCACGCGCGCAGCCTCGGTCGCGTTCTTCAGGTAGTCGAACGGGATGAAGTCATACGGGGTGTCGAGTTCAATGTAGTCGCCCCAGTTCACGCCCGGTTCTTCCGGGTTGGCGTTGTGGGCCATGTCCATGTACATCTTGGTCACGGGCGCCAGCACGATGTCGTAGCCGGCATTGGCCAGCCGATAGGCCAGGTCTTCGGCGCCTTCGGTATTGTTCCAGACCCAGGCGAGAAAACCCTTCTGCGTGAAACGGGGATTGGGGATCAGCTTATTCCTGCCATGCAGCGTGGTCTTGCGCGCCGCTAGCTCTTCCCAGCCGGACGTGTACAGGCCATGCTTGCGCAGCATGCCATCGACCCGCTCATAGAAATAATCCCACAGGTCGGCCGTCGATTCGAGGTGTTCGCGGGCCATCATGGCGCGGCTGGCCGGGGATTGTTCCCAGGCGCCATTGGGCAGTTCGTCGCCGCCCATGTGGATCGTGTGCAGCGGCGCACCGGCTTCGCGGTGCAGCTTCACCACTTCGTCCACCACGTGCTGGACGAACGTGAAGCTCGACTCCAGGCCCGGATTCAGTACGTGATCGTTGTACAGCTGCGGCGACTTGTAGACCGAGCGATCGGCAAAATCATTGAGCAGGTACTTGGCCGCGTCCTTGTCGCCCGCTGCCTTCAGGCGGTGATAGCGCGCTTCCATCGCCTGCACGGCGGCGCGCGCGTGGCCCGGCATTTCGAGCTCGGGGATCACTTCGATGTGACGCGCCGCCGCGTAGCGCAGGATCTCGATGTAGTCGGCGCGCGTGTAGTAGCCGCTGCCGCCCGGATCGCGCGGATCGGGCCCGGAGCCATAGGCCGGCTGCAGGCGCACGCCCGGCCTGGCGCTGTGGCCGCGCACGGCGCCGATCGATGTCAGTTCGGGCAGGCCGGCGATCTCGAGGCGCCAGCCTTCGTCTTCGGTCAGGTGGAAGTGGAACTTGTTCATCTTGTAGCGCGCCATCAGGTCGAGCCACTTGAACACGGTTTCCTTGGTGTGGAAGTTGCGCGATACGTCGAGCATGAAACCACGGTAGGCAAAACGCGGCGCATCGACGATCGTCACTTCGGGCACCGACTGGTCGGCGGCGCCGGGCAACGGCAGCAGGTCGCGCAGGGTCTGCAAGCCATACGCCACGCCGGCCGGGCTGTTGCCGACGATCGTGATGCCGCCGCCGCTGCCGGCGCGCACCGCAAGGCTGTACGCTTCGGGCGAGGTCTGTCCTTCGACCTTGCCCACGCTCAGGCGCAGCGCCGGTCCGCTGCCCTGCAGCGCTGCGGGAAACAGCGAGCGCGCCAGATCGGCTTCGCCTGCCAGCGCCCCTGATGCGGTCACCGCCGGCTTGCCCGTCAGGCGCAACTTGCCGCTGCCCTGCGTCAGTTGCAGGGGCGTCGGCAGCACAAGGGGCACGGCGCTCGCGGGCAGCAGGTCGGCACGCTGGTTGCTGCGGTAGGTATCGGCAGCGGTGACCACGGGCCGGGCGCCCGTATCGCCCTTGTCCAGCTGCTCGGGGCGCGTCACCGGCAGCAGCGCGAAGTCGCTGATCGCCACGCCGACCTCGGGCTGCGCGTCGTACACCAGGTATGGCCCGATGGGCGCGCGCGCCATCTTGATGATCACCTGCGGGTGGTAGTAATCAATGTCGAGCGACTGCCCCGGCGCCAGGCCCGCAAAGTTTGCCTGCGGGCGCAGGCGGTACAGATTGCCGGCAACCTGCTCCATGCGCAGATTGCCCGTCACCGCCCCCGGCACGACACCGTCCATGCTGTTGAAGTACAGCGTCCAGCCCTTGGCCGGCAGGCGCTGGCTGTCGTTGTTGGTCAGGGTCATGCGCGCCTTGGCGCGGCCCTCGGGCATCTGCGGCGTGTACTCGTTGCGCAGCAGTTCCCAGCGCATCTGCAGCCGGGCGCCGCTGGCGACGCCCTCCATGCTGGCCGCAGCGGATGCTGCCAGCGGGGTAGCCGGTGCAGCAGCCATGCCGGCCAGCGGCGTGGCCAGCAGCAGCGACGCCAGGGCGCAGCGTCGAACCAGGTGTGTGGTATGCAAAAGTGTCTCCAATCCAGCCAAAAGTGGGTTCGTCGTTCAGGGTTGCGGGGGCTTGTACCACCGGTCGAAATCACGTTGCAGCCTGGCGGCCGCAGGTTCGGGCGCCAGCGTCCCTTTCAGCACGTCGGCGTTGACACGCCACAGCACGCTTTCCATGCTGGGTTGGCCGCGATGCAGCACCTGCGCATTCAGGCGCACGGTCGACGCGCAGCTGTTGCGCCATTCGACCATCTGCTTGGCCACCGGATCGCGCATCGCAATCAGGTGATTCGACAGCGTGAAAAAGCCGGTCAGCCGGTTGCTGTAGATGTCGGCAAATTCCTGCGAGCCGACCCAGGCCAGGAACTTGAAAGCGTCCTGCTTGTTCTTCGATGCGCGGTTCACGCCCAGCCCCAGGTCCATGTGGTCCGAGATAAAGCAGGCATCGCCCCGCCGTTTCACCGGTGCGGCAAACACGCCCAGCTCCAGGCCGGGTGCGCTGCTGAAACGCGCGATATCCCAGGACCCGGCCGGATAGATCGCCGCGCGGCCCGTGGCGAACATCGCCTGGCTCTGGCCATACGTTTGCGTGGCGGCGCCCGCGGGCAGATAGGCGCCCATGCGCGCACCGAAGCGCAGCGCCTCCACGAACGGCGGATCGGTCAGGCGTGCACGCCCGTCGGCCAGCGCCTTTTGACCGGCTTCGCCGCGCCAGAAATTGGGCCCGATATTGGTAAATACCAGCTGGCTCGCTTCCCAGCCGTCGGCCATGCCGAGCGCCAGCGGCGCGACGCCGTTCTTCTTCAGCACATCGAGCACGCGAAAGAATTCATCCACCGTGCGCGGCGCCTGCAGGTCGTACTTGCGGAAGATGGCCTTGTTGTACATGAAGCCGTGGATCACCGACGCCACCGGCATGCAGAAGGCCTCCTTGCCGCCGGCCGTCTGCCAGGCCACCATCGCGCCCGGCTCGAAATACTGCATGCCGGGTTTGCCATCCAGGCGCTCCAGATGCCCCTGCGCGTACAGGCTCAAAGACGCGTCGAACGGGCGGCACGCGATCAGGTCACCGGCGCTGCCATCGGCCAGGCGCGCCGCGAGGCGGCCATCGTAGTCGGTGGGCGGGGTCGGCGCGAACTTGACGTCGATGCCGGGATGGCTGCGCTGGAACGCGGGGATCAGCACCTTTTCCCACAGCGCCTTGTCATCCACGCGCCAGCTCTCGATCACGAGCGTGCCGGCGTGCGCGAGCGGCGCCACCAGGGTCAAGAGTGCGCAGAGCAGCCATCCGGCAAAGTGCATCGACCTGCCCTTCTCAGTAGTGCGCGTACGGATTCTTGTTCCGGTTCGCGTAGTACAACCAGGCAGTGCCTGCCACGCTGCCCGAACTGGTGAAGTCCGCATTGGTATTGCGCGTTGCATACGGTATGCTGCCCAGCTTGTCGATCATGTAGTTCAGCGACTCGAGTATCTGGCTGGCCCCGTTGCCCGCGCACTCCATCGTGGGCGCGCCCTGGCGCATCGCCATGATCGCGCCCAGGCTGCCCTCGCTCCAGACGAACGGCGCGCTCGATGGCGCGTTGTCGTAGATGACGTCGTAGAAGCCGACAATGCCGCTCACCTTGCGTGATGGGTAATCGAGCTGCCCGGCGGTATTGAAATAATCGCACATCCCTGGCAGTGCGGCGGCAAAGTTCTGCCCGGCGCTGCCCGTGTTCCCCAGCGCCAGCACCGACCACGAATAGGTATCGAGATAGCGCTCGCTCGTATTCAGGGTGCCGGTATTGGCGTCGTAGCCACCCAAAAAGCGCGTGCCGTTCCACAGGCTTTCGGCCGTCTGCCGCAACTGCGTGGCGGCGGTCAGGTACTGGCTGCCGCCATTGAGCGCGTGGTACTGGTGCAGGCTGGCGTAGGCGTCTAGCTGGTGCTCCAGCGCGAAGATGCCGGTGCGTCCCGCCACGTAGTTGGTTGGCGCGAAGCGCAAGCCGCGGCGGCCCACGCCATTGATCGTCACGGCCACGGTTTCGGCGCGCAGGTAGTCGTGCAGGCGGGTCGACATGGTCAGGTACTTCGTGCTGCCAAAGGCTTTCTGGTAGGCGTTGAGCGCCATGCCGAACCAGGCGTTGGCGCCGGCGATGCGCATGTCCACGCCGGGATTGGCGTCGGCGCCGTCGGCCAGATAGGCAAACACCCACGCGCCCGACGCTGTCTGCGATCTGGCCAGCGCATTGATGATCTGCTCGGCGCTGGCCTGCTCGCCGGCCAGGCTGAAGGCGATCACGGCCAGCGCCTGGTCATACAGGAAGGCCGAGTCCATGTCGTGGAAGCTGCGGATCAGGCGCCCTGCGCCATACGGCCCGCCCGTGACCTGCGGCGTATTCATCATGCGCTGCAGTGCGGCGATCTGCGCGTTGGCAGACGTTGCCGGCGCCGGGAAATAAGCGGCGGTGTAGGCCGTGAGCGCCGCCGGATCGATTGGCAGCGACAGCTTGGTCGTGCCCGTGATCTGGCCGCTGCAAAAGCCGCCGGCCACATTGCAGTTGGGGCCCGAGAGCGGATCGTACGATGCCGGATGCAGCACCAGCACGGCGCGGTCGGCGCTGCCCACCGAACGTGGCAGGGTCAGCGTGAACGTGCCGTCGGCATTGATGACGGCACTTGCGTCAGCCTGGTAATAGAACACGTCGTGGTGGATGAACAGGCCGAGCCGATAGTTCTGCACGCTGCCCGCCGGTAGCGCATGCGCGCCACGGAACACGGTCTGCGTGGCCGACTGCGTCAGTTGCGAGATGCCGAACGCCACCGCCGGCGCACTGGCGAGGGGCGGTTCGTTGTACGGAAAATCCCACCCCGACCAGACGGGCCACGGCGACGCGGCGGCCACGGCGACGGGCGCCGCCGACAACTGCCGCGATATCCCTGCCTGCACGCCACCATCGGCGGCGTTACCGCCACAACCGGCGAGCACCAGCGCCGTTGCTACCGCCGTTGCTACCGCCGTCGCTTTCACACCCAGACCATTGTTCGCACCACGCATCGCATTCTCCTGAAGGACACACTGCTGACAAGTTGCTGTCCGGCCGCCGGGCGGCGACCGGATGATCACCGCATTACCAGTCCACGCCCACGCGCACACCGAACATGCGCGGCTCGTTGTACTGGCCAATGACATACCCCGGGTCGACGATGCGCGCATTGTTCTTGGCAAGCACGTCGTTCAGGTTGTTCACGTACACCTCGGCGCGCCAGTTGCCGCCTGGTGCGGTCAAGCGCAGCGACGCGTCATACGTTGCGTAGGCGCCCTGCTGGTTGCCGACGTGGGCGTTGTCCAGGTTCTGGATGCTGAAGTACATCTTGTCCTGCCAGCGCGCCGACAGACGCGGCGTGAGTTCGTAGTCGCCAGCCAGCATGAAGCGCTGCGAGACTTCGATCCGCGCTGAATTGCGCGGCGCGTTCGGCAAGTCATTCCCCACCACGTTTGCCGGGAAGCGGCCGACCAGCGCCTGGTTCGGGCCCGTGTAGCGCACGCACGGCTCGACGCCGTAAGTGGCGCGGAACGGTCCGCACGGCACGTCACGCCAGGTCTGCGTGTAGTCCGGGTACGACACCACCTTGGCACGCAGGTGCGAGTACTGGAAATTGACTTCGGCGCCCGCCCATGGACGGTATTTGCCTTCCAGTTCGAGGCCCGAGATCTTCGCTTCGGCCGCATTCGTGGTGCCGTACAACACCGCCGAATCGCACGATGGATTGGCTGCAGTGCACGGGATCGCCGGGATGATCTTGCCCATCTCGACCGCGCCGGTCATCTGCATGTCCTTGTAGCGGCTGTGGAAGGCGGTGGCCGAGAACGACAGGCGGTTATCCAGCATGCGGCCCTTGTAACCGACCTCGAAATTGGTCAGCGTTTCAGGCTTCCATGGCAGGAAGGTGTAGTGCGGGCCCGGCTCGCGGTCGGCGCAGTTGCCGCCAAGGCCGCGCGCGCAGATGTTCTGCTTGTCGCTGAAGCCGCCGGCCTTGTAGCCGGTCGAGAGCGAACCGAACACGAAGTCGTCCGGCGTGACCTGGTAGCTCAGGCCCAGGCGCCAGGTGAACTTGTTCCACGAATCGCGGTTGCTGCTCACGTCGGGCGTGATGCCGGCCATGCCGGCCACGCCGTAGTACGAACCCATGCCGGGTTTCAGGTCGCTGCTGTTGAAGAAGCGGCCCGGGATCGGCGTGTACTGGCCCTGGAAGTACGAGTACGGATCGCCCGTGGTGCCCGAATCGTAGAACTTGCCGTTCTTGTCTTCGCGCTCGTCGCGCGTCATGCGCCCGCCGACCGTCAGGTTCCATTTCGGCGCGAAGGCCCAGTCGACCTGGCCGAAGGCGGCCATCGATTCGGACTGGCGGTCGGTCTGGTCGTACAGCGCGTAGTACGGCGCGCCCGGTGCGTTGACCATCGCCGAGATCGAGTCTTCGCCGAACTCGATCGCGTTCTTTTCGTGCATCCAGAACAGGCCGGTGACGTAGCGCAGATTGCCCTGCTCGCCGCGCAGCTGCAGTTCCTGGACCGTGGTCTTGAACTTGGACGAATTGGTAAAGCCGGCCGAATCGTTGACGAAGCCGCCGTAGATATTGATGTCTTCGGCCAGTGGCTGGTAGCCCGAGTCGCCGTCGCGGATCTGGCGCCGGTTCTGCTCCGAGTACGATACGTTGTATTCGACGGTCGTGTGGTCGTTCACGCTCCAGGTCAGGCGGTTGCGGAAGGTGTCGATGTTCCAGTCGAGTTCACCCGGCCGGTTGATCTTGACGTCCCACTGCCCGCCCGGGCAGGCGTGGGCCGTGCCGGCCGCCATCGTGCAATCCTTGAGCGCGATGTCGCCGGCGCCCTTGTTGGTGTAGCGCTCGTAGGCGCCGAGCCATTCGAGATCGTTGCGGATCTTCCAGCGGCCCTGCAAACGCGCCGCCCATTCGTCCTTGTTGCCGTAGGCGTCACTGGCGCCGACCTTGCGGTTGTAGCGCTGGTCGACATCGGGAATGACGTTGCCGGCCGCATCGCGCGCCGGCGTCACGCCGAATTCCGGGAAGTTCGCGGCGTAGAAATCCTGCTCCTGGTTCAGGTAGCTGTCGCGCTTGATGACCATCATCGTGGCGCGCATCGCGAAGGTGTCGCTGACCGGGATGTTCTGCACGGCCGTCACCTGGCGCAGGTTGTAGCGCCCGAGCGTCAGGCCCGCATTGCCCTCGGTCGAATTGAACTGCGGCTTGTTCGGGATGATGTTGATGCTGCCGCCCGTCGCATTGCGGCCAAACAGCGTGCCCTGCGGGCCGCGCAGCACTTCGACCTGCTCCAGGTCGAACAGCAGCGCCAGCGCCGACTGCGGGCGCGGCGTGTAGATGCCGTCGACGTTCAGGCTGACTGCCGGATTGCCGATCTCGGTGAAGTCGTTGCTGCTCACGCCGCGCACCGAAATCTTCACGCCCGAGCTGCCATCGGTCGCACTGCCCAGTTGCAGGTTAGGCACTTCGCCACTCAGGCCGCGCACGTCGGTGATGCCCTTGCGGGTCAGTTCTTCCTGGCCGACGGCGGTCACCGACACCGGGGTGCGCAGGAGCGACGTCGAATGGCGGGTGGCCGTCACCCGCACCTCGGCGATCGCTTCACCGGTGTTCTGGCGGGGCGTCGCTGACTGTGCAGCGTCCTGCGCCAGGGCCGGCATGGCGATGCAGGCGCTGGCGACAGCCGCGCTGATCAGCGTTGTATGTGGTTTCAGTAGAGACATCCGGTGCTCCTGGTATGAAATGAAAAACGATGGACCGCGCAGCAGCGCCGTGCGGACAAGTCCTGTGGGGTGGAAATCAGGGTCGGGCGGATGCGCCCGGATTGCGCCAGCGGCGGATCTTGTGGCCGTAGGCCGCGTACCAGAGAATCAGGCCGTAGCACGGCAACAGCATCCAGTAGGCACTGCGCGAGGTGTTCAGGTCGGCGAAGTGGCCGTACAGCAGCGGCAGCACCGCGCCGCCGGAAATCGCCATGACCAGCAGCGCCGAGCCGCTTGCCGTGTAGCGGCCCAGGCCCTGCAGGGCCAGCGGCCAGATGGCCGGCCATACCATGGCATTGGCCAGGCCCAGCAGCGCCAGGTACATGACGGTGTCGGGCACCGTCGGCACGCCGGCCCAGCCGATCAGGGCTTGCGAGACGCCGCTGTCGGTGGGCGAGCCGGTGGCCACGCCGATCGTCAGCAGCAGGCCGGCCACGGCCGACAGCAGCAAGGCGCGCTGCTGCGACAGGTAGCGCGGGATCGCGACCACGCCGATCAGGTAGCCAAGCACCATGCACATCATCGTGTAGGACGTCAGCACGCCGAAATTGGCCACGTTCAGTTCATGCCCATACAGGCCGATGGTGTCGCCGGCGATGACTTCCACGCCGACGTAGGCAAACAGCGCCATGGCGCCCAGCACCAGTTGCGGGAACTGCAGCACGCCGGTGCGCTCGACGCCAGATTCTGGCGTGTCGGCCTCGGGTTCGATATCGCGCAGGTTCGAAAAATGGATGAAGACCATGATCACGAACAGCACCACGGCCATGCAGATATACGGCAGCACCAGGCGCTCGGACAGGCCGGCCCGCGCGGCGCTGCGGGCGACCGGGTCGAGCGCTTCGAGCGCCGTGTGCGAGAAGCTGTCGATGTCGGCCAGCATCAGCGTGGAGAACACCAGCGGCACCACCACGCCGGCGCCCTTGTTGAACAGGCCCATGATGCTGATGCGCATGGCGGCGCTCTCGCGCGGGCCAAGGCAGACGATGTAGGGATTGATCGCGGTCTGCATCAGCGTCATGCCGCTGGCGAGGGTGAACAGCGCGACCAGGAACAGTTCATAGCGCGCGCTTTGCGCGGCCGGGATGAACAGCAGCGCGCCCGCGCACATGATGCCCAGACCGATCGTCATGCCCTTCTTGTAGCCGGTGCGCACCAGCACTGCAGCCGATGGCAGGGCCATGGCCGTGTAGGCGATGTAGAACGCAAAGGTCACCCACAGGGCCTGGAAATTGTTCAGACCGCAGACGATCTTCAAAAAGGGAACCAGCGAGCCATTGAGCCAGGTGACGAACCCGAGGATGAAGAACAGCAGGCCGACGAATGCCATGCCGAGGACAACGTCGCGCCTGGAATTGCCGGCAACCGGCGCGCTGGCGAGGGTCACAGCCATGGTGCGCCGCCTGCGTCGATGGCGGCCAACAGTGCGCACGACAAACGGTGCGGAAGCGTTTTGAACTGTTGCATGAATGTCCTCGTGTTATCGATGATTCATGCTAGCAGTGGCGCCAGCAGGCGACTACCAGCTGCCAGGAAACGCATAACCTCATGATTTCATTGGTTTGTTGCTTGCTCGATCACACCCGGCGCTCACACTTCTTTACAAACGGGGCCTCATTACGCCTCCCCGTATGGGAAAGGCCTCGCCCTTGCTTGCAAAACTTTACAAAACGACGCGAGAAATTACAGGAGTGTGACGCCAGCGCCACATGAAGACGGTGTTAATGCCAATGACGTCTGGTGTCGGCCTGCTTTACATCACGTCCGCGCCATATGCAGCAGGCATCCATAACTGACTGATTATTCAGTAATATCTGTTATCGGCATGCGACTTGCTTGACTGTCAGAACGCTGCAACCTTTGCGCGCCAACAAAAAAACATACTGGAGACTTTGATGACAATCCCTTGCAGCCTGCGCCGTTACGGCACGGCACTCTTCGCCGCAGTCGCACTGACCGGCCTGGCCCTGCCAGCGTCCGCCACGACCATCCTCTTCGTCGGCAACAGCTTTACCTATGGCGATCCGGCCGGCGCCAAGCCGCCACTCGTGCAGAACTACCGTCCCGATACCGTGACCGACCTGAACGGCCTAGGGATCGGTGGCGTACCGGCGTTGTTCAAGGCCATGACGATGCAGGCCGGCCTGAACTACCAGGTGAGCCTGGAAACCGAGCCCGGTTCGGGCCTGGATTTTCACTACAACAACCGCTTCAACACGATCGTCAAACCGTTCGACATGGTGCTGCTGCAAAGCTACAGCACGCTCGACGGCGCCAAGCCAGGCAACCCGGAAACGCTGATCCGCTATTCCGGCCTGCTGGCCAACGCGTTTCGCGAGCAGAATCCGGATGTCGACGTGCGCCTGACGTCCACCTGGTCGCGCGCCGACCTGACGTACCAGAACGCCAATAGTCCGTGGTATGGCAAGTCGATCTACGCGATGGCGCAGGACGTGCGCGCCGGCTACGACGCCGCCGATTCGGCATCAAGCATCATCAACGGCGTGATCCCGGTGGGCCAGGCCTGGAACCAGGCCATCGCAGGCGGCCTGGCCGACGCCAACCCGTACGACGGCATCGGCGCCGGCCAGATCAATCTGTGGGCGCCGGACTCCTACCACGGCAGCAACTATGGCTACTACCTGGAAGCGCTGACCATCTTCGGCAACGTCACCGGCCTCGATCCACGCTCGCTGGGCGCCGACGATTACGTCGCCCGCGACCTCGGCATCAATGTGGCGACTGCGCTGGCCCTGCAAGGCTTTGCCGCGGCGCAGCTGGAGGCAGAAGAAGTGCCGGAGCCCGGCATGCTGGCCATGTTCGCGACCGTCGGCGGCTTGCTGGTCGCAGTGCGCCGCCGTCGTGGCAATGCAAAGGCGCCTGACGGCGCACACGCCTGATATCGCGCATTCCCGCGTAGACGTTCTCGATTATTGACCGTCGTCACCCGGACCTGGCAGCACACGATTGCAACACCTGCTGCCATGTCTGTACGAATTGCCATAATTTCTGGCCGATTAGCACGATCGGTCGGTTATACGTCCCAACACTGCAGATTATGCGAAATTTCTTTGCAGAAATAATCACGCTTTCTCACTTCGATCATCATATTTGCCGATCCTGGCGCGACCAGTCGATCCAGGCATGAAAAGATAGCGTAAAACCGGTATCGGATTCATGATTAGAAGATATTGAACGTCTCCAACCGTTTCCTCTCGTCTATATTTTTCAGGTTAAATAGTGAAAATACTCACTTCACGAGACACTGATGCCGACCCAACCCAACCTGCTGCCTGTCTACCGCCATGCCGACCGCCTGCTCATCATTGTGCTATGGGCGATGCTGGGCTTTTCGCTGGCATTGACCGGCATGCACGACACCATGACATGGTCGCTGCTGGTCGGCCTGCCGATCGTGGCGATCGCAAGCGGCGTCACGTTCCTGGCCAGCGGCACGCTCACGAGCCGGCTGGTCAATGCCGGCGCACTGATGGCCATGTGCGCGCTGCACATCCATCAAGGTAATGGCCGGGAAGAACTGCACTTCGGGATCTTTGTCTCGCTGGCGATCCTGCTCTGCTACCGCGACTGGCGCGTGATCCTGTTCGCGGCGGGTCTGACCGCCGTGCACCACTTCAGCTTCAACTACCTGCAAGAACTCGGCTACGGCGTCATTTGCCTGACCCGGCCAGGACTGGCGATCGTCTTCATCCACGCCGGCTACGTCATCGTCGAAACGATGGTGCTGTGCTACATCGCGCTGGTACTGCAACGCGAAGCGCTGCGCTCGGCCGAACTGCGCGCCAGCGTCTCGATGCTGCAGGCCCAGCATGGGATCATCGACCTGCGCTCGCTGGCGCCGGTGACCAGCAGCAGCGGCCGCGCCCTGCGCGACGTGCTGCACACGCTGCAAACGGCGATTGGCCAGGTGCGCGACACGGTCGAGACCACCCGCGGCGCCGCCAGTGACATTGCCGAAGGCAGCGCGCTGCTGTTCGAACACTCGCGGGACCAGACCGAGGCCTTCGGCCGCGCCGCCGCCTCCATCGACGAACTGGGCGACATCATCCGCGCCAATGCCGGGCACGCCCGGCAAGCCAATGCACTGGCGACACAGGCGTCGGGGATTGCCGTCGTCGGCGGGCGCCAGGTCGGCGCGGTCGTGGAGCGCATGGGCCTGATCGACACGTCGTCGCGCCAGATCGCCGAGATTACCGCCGTCATCGACGGCATTGCGTTCCAGACCAATATCCTGGCCCTCAACGCTGCGGTGGAAGCCGCCCGTGCCGGCGAACAGGGACGCGGTTTCGCGGTCGTCGCTGCCGAAGTGCGGCAACTGGCCCAGCGCTCGGGCGCGGCCGCCCGAGAAATCAAGGGCCTGATCGAGGAGTCGGTGCGTCAGGTCAGCGCCGGCAGCGCGCTGGCCCAGGAAGCCGGACGCACGATGGACAGCATCGTGCAAAGCGTGACCGACGTGACCGGCATGGTCGGCCGGATCAGCGCGGCTGGCGACGATCAGGCCGTGCGTGTGGAAGCGGTGGTCGACGCCATCGGCGCCATGGACAGGTCCTTGCAGCACAATACGCAGATGGTCAGCAAGACCGCCGCCGCGGCCGATTCGCTGCAGCAGCGGGCCCACGGTCTGGCGCAGATCGTGCGCATCTTCCGGCTCGACACGCCAGGCACGGCGCAGATGGGACTATCCTGAGCGCACTACAATGACGACGTCATGGCATCCATGTTGAACATTCCGGCGGCGCGTGGCGTCGCCCCCGTCGCCCTGCTGCTATGCCTATTGGCCGGGCCGCAGGGCGATGCGCGCGCGCAGGCAACGTGGAACGTGACCGGGTTCGGCACCGTCGCCGCCGTCCATGCCACGCAAGACTATGGCGACTACACGGTCAACCCCAACTCGCCCGGTCAGGCGGGCTACTCCAAAGCGTGGGCGTTCGACGTCGATAGCCGCGCCGGTGCGCAGCTCGATGTCCGGTTCGACAAGCGCTGGTCGGCCGTGGTGCAGGCGACGCAGGAAAAAAGCATCGAGAATTCGTACAAGACCTACCTTACCTGGGCCAACGTGAAGTTCCAGGCAACGCCGGAGCTGTCGCTGCGCGCCGGACGCATTGCGCTGCCGCTGTTCCTGGCCGCCGACTATCGCAAGGTAGGCTACGCCCTGCCCTGGATGCGCGCGCCCGTCGAGCTGTACAGCCTGATACCGATTTCCTACAGCGACGGCGTCGACGCCTCGTACCGCTGGCATACCGGGCAGGTCAAGCACGAAACCACGCTCTCGCTCGGCCATGCGGCCGCGCGCCTGAACAAGGACCTCACCGGCAAAGCCCGCAACATCGTCGGCCTCACCGAGAGCGCGACCGCCGGCGCACTGACGGTGCGCTTCACGGCGGCCCAGGCGCTGCTGGTGGTGCCGGGTGCAGAGGCGCTGTTCGACGGCTTGCGCGCCTTCGGCCCGCCGGGCGAGGCGCTGGCAGACCGCTACGACATCGCCAAGCGCCATGTGCGCGTGTTCAGTGCCGGCTTCAACTACGATCCGGGCGACTGGTTCATCACCGGCGAGAGCGGACGCATCAACACCGGCTCGCTGCTGGGCGACCAGACCGCCTCGTATCTGTCGGCCGGCCGGCGCTTCGGCAATCTGGCGCCCTATGTTACCTATGCGCGCCTGGTCGCCAACCTCGCCACGCAAACGGCCGGGCTGCCGCTGGACGGCTTGCCGCCTGAAGCGGCGGCAGTGGCGGGCTTGTTGAACAATGCATTGAATGACCAGCTGCGCCAGATTGGTGTGCAGGATACGGCCAGCGTCGGCGTGCGCTGGGACGTCGCGCCGAACATTGCCCTCAAGGGGCAGTTCGACCGCGTCAAGCCGCGCGGCGGCTCGATCGGCACCCTGATCAACGTCCAGCCGGGGTTCCGTTCCGGCCAGGCGTTCAACGTCATCAGCCTTGGCATGGACGTCGTTTTCTGACCATGATGAACCGTTCGCTTCCCACACTGTTGCTGGCCCTGTGCCTGGGTCCGGCACTTGCACTGGCGCCAGGCGCCGCTTTGGCAGCCGAACTCGCCGTGATCGTCTCGGCGCGCAGCAACATCAGTATGCTCAGTGCCGACCAGGTTGCCGAGATCTTCCTGTTCCAGACCAACCGCTTCCCGAATGGCAGCGAAGTGGTGCCCATCGACCAGGATCTGGGCTCGCCGCTACGTGACGAGTTTTACAGCAAGGTCACGCACCGCACCCCGGCGCTGGTGAAAGCGCACTGGGCCAGACTGATCTTCACTGGCCGCGGCCAGCCACCGGCCGAGGTCGATGGCAACGCCGCCATGCGCAGGATGATCGCCGAGAATCCGGGGATGATCGGCTATGTCGAGCGCACGGCGCTGGATCCGAGCGTGCGCGCGGTGCTGATCGTGCGCTGACAGGGCGCCAGCGCCATCCGCCTGTCAGCGAGGGTCAGCGAGCTTCAGCGGTTTTCGGGATCGGCACGCCGCTCCGGCGGGTCGCCCTCTTCGAAGCCGGCGACAAACACCAGCAGCACATCATTCAGGATTTTTTCCTGGCCTGCTTCGAGCAGCGCATTGGCCACCCGCGACAGTTCGACCGGATCGGCCTTGCCATAACTGCCATCGATTGCTCTGCGCGTTACCTTGCCAAGTTCAAACGCCAACTCGGCGACTGCAGTATTTTCCGTCGTTCTCATATCACCCTTTTTTTAGCGAGCGCCCGCCGCATGAAGATCGTTATCGGTGGCGGGCACGATTCGGCACATGATACCGGCGAACGGCAGTGGAGGTGCGCCCCGGTGCCGCCTCGCCTTCAGTCGAACTTGCTGAAATCCGGCTTGCGCTTCTCGAAGAACGCCGTGAAGGCTTCCTTCGCTTCGGCGCCGCCCAGCATCGCGCTGAACTGTTCGTTTTCAGCCGCGATGGTGTCCCTGACGTGCGCGGTGCGTGCGCGGCGCATCAGCGCCTTGGTCGTGCGGATCGAGGCTGGGGGCAGCTTGACCAGTTTGGCCGCCTGCGCCTGCGCGAACGCGAGCAGTTCCGTTGCCGGCAGCACGCGCGCGACGATGCCCATCTCCAGCGCTTCCTGGGCCAGGAACGGCTCGCCCAGCATCAGCTTTTCGGCGGCGCGCGTATAGCCGGCCGACTGGGCGACCAGCAGCGACGACGCAAATTCAGGGCACAGGCCCAGCTGCGAGAACGGCATCGAGAATTTGGCGTTGTCGGCCGCGTAGACCAGGTCGCAATGCATCAGGAGCGTGGTGCCGATGCCAACCGCGGCGCCAGCCACGGCCGCGACCACCGGCTTGGTGCAGCCTTCCAGCGCCAGCATGAACTGGAACACCGGACGCTCCGGCGTCATCGCGCCTTCGCCGGTGTTGTTCAGGAAGTCGTCGAGGTCATTGCCGGCGGTGAAAATCTCGGGCTGGCCGGCGATCAGGATGGCGCGGACCGTCGTGTCCTGCTCGGCGGCGCGCAAGGCGTCAGCCATCGTCTGGTACATCGCGCCGGTGATCGCGTTCTTGCGTTCGAGGCGGTTGAAGGTGATCGTGAGGATGCCGTCGGCGGTGGTGGTGAGGATGCTCATGGTGGTTGTCTCCCGTCTGTTCTTGGGCTGGTTGGACGCGTGGGCGGGAGACCCGCCCACCCTACATAGTCGATTGTAGGGTGGCCCGGTCTCCCGCCCACGCGGTGATCGTACTGGCTGGCTTAGACGCGTTCGATAATGCCTGCAGCGCCCATGCCGGCGCCGACGCACATCGTCACCATGCCGTACTTCAGGTTATTGCGACGCAGCGCGTGCACGACGGTCGCGGCGCGGATCGCACCGGTTGCGCCCAGCGGGTGGCCCAGGGCAATGGCGCCGCCCAGCGGGTTGACCTTGCTGGTGTCCAAGCCCAGGTCGCGGATCACGGCCAGCGCCTGCGCGGCGAAGGCTTCGTTCAGCTCGATCCAGTCCAGCTGGTCCTGCGTGATGCCGGCGGCGGCCAGCGCTGCAGGAATCGCAAACTTCGGACCGATGCCCATGATTTCCGGTGGCACGCCGCGCACGGCGAACGACGAGAACTTGGCCAGCGGCGTGAGGTTGTGCTCGCGCAGGATTTTTTCGCTGACGACGATCAGGGCGCCAGCACCATCGGACATCTGCGACGACGTGGCCGCGGTGACCGAACCCTTGGCGGCGAACACAGGCTTGAGTTTGCCCATGCTTTCCATGCTGGCGTCGGCGCGCGGGCCTTCGTCGGTGTCGACCGTGCGGGTCTTGACGTCGATCTGGCCGGTGCCCAGGTTCGGCGTGCGGGTGATGACCTCGACCGGCGTGATCTCGTCCTTGAAGTGGCCGGCCTGCTGCGCGGCGATGGCGCGGCGGTGCGATTCCAGGCCGAAAGCGTCCTGGTCTTCGCGCGAAATCTTCCACTGGTTCGCGACGTTCTCGGCCGTCAGGCCCATGCCGTAGGCCAGGCCCACGTTCTCGTCCTTGAACGTGTCCATATTGATCGATGGGTGGTGGCCCATCATCGGGACCATCGACATCGATTCGACGCCGCCGGCGATCATCACGTCGGCTTCGCCTACGCGGATGCGGTCAGCGGCCATCGCCAGTGCGGTGATGCCCGAGGCGCAGTAGCGGTTGACCGTCACGCCGCCTACGGTGTTCGGCAGGCCGGCCAGCACCACCGAGTTACGGGCGATGTTGAAGCCCTGCTCGGCTTCCGGGAACGAGCAGCCGATGATCGCATCGATGATCAGCGCAGGGTCCAGGTTCGGCACGGCCGCCATGGCGCCGCGGATCGCGTGCACCAGCAGGTCGTCCGGGCGGGTCTTGTTGAACATGCCGCGCGGCGCCTTGCCGATCGGGGTGCGGGTCGCTGCGACGATGTATGCGTCTTGAAGTTGTTTGCTCATGTCAGTGTCCTGTTCTGTCGACGCTTAGTTGCGCACTGGCTTGCCGGTCTGCATCATTCCCATGATGCGTTCCTGCGTTTTCGGATTGTTCAGCAGCGCCACGAAGGCCTTGCGCTCCAGGTCGAGGATCCACTGCTCGCTGACCACACTGCCCTGGTCGATGTCGCCGCCAGTGACGATCTCAGCGATGGTGTCGCCCAGCTGGTAGTCATAGGCCGAGATGAAGCCGCCGTCGCGCATATTGACCATCTGGCCGCGGATCGTGCCCCAGCCGTAACGGCCGGTGACCGGGAACGTGCGGCGCGCCGGTGCGCGGTAGCCAGCATCGGCCATGGCGCGCGCCGTGGTTTTCGCCACGTGCAGCAGTTCGTAGGCGTTGAAGACAATCACGTCGTCTTCTTTCAGGTAACCCATGGCCTTGGCTTCCAGCGCCGACTTCGACACTTGCGCGGTGGCCGCGTTCATGAAACCGTTCTTCAGGAATTGCAGGATGTCGTTGCCCTTGGCTTCGGTTGCAGCGCGCAGCGCTGCTTCCTTCAGACCGCCGCCGGCAGGCACCAGGCCCACGCCCACTTCGACCAGGCCGATGTACGACTCGATCGACGCGACACGCTTGCTGGCATGCAGCGCCAGCTCGCAGCCGCCGCCCAGCGCCAGGCCCGCCACTGCGGCGACGACCGGCACGTTCGAGTACTTGAGCGCCATGAAGGTGTCCTGCAACTCGCGCACGATCGGCTCCATCGCCTTCGCGCCGCCGGCCATGAAGGCTGGCAGGGCCGATTGCAGGTCGGCGCCGGCCGAGAACGCGCCGCCTTCGGCTGCGTCGGTGTTCCAGATTACGATGCCCTTGAAGCCGGTTTCGGCTTCTTTCAGTGCGCGCTGCAGGCCCTTGATGACGCCATCGCCGATGACGTGCATCTTGGTCTTGAGCGAGACGACCAGCACTTCGTCGTCCGAGTGCCACAGGCGCACGGATTCGTCCTCGAACACCGTGGTGCCAGCAGTCTTAGGATCGGCGCCGCCCAGGCCCACGACCGGTGCGCGGAACTGCTGGCGCTTGTACACCGGCAGGTCCGACAGCGGCACATAGCCGCTCTTGGTGACCGAGTACGAACCTTCAGGGGTGTGCACGCCCTTTTCGGCGACCGAACCCTCGAACACCCAGGCTGGCAACGGTGCAGTCGACAGCGCCTTGCCGGCGTCGATGTCTTCCTTGACCCACTGCGCGATCTGCGTCCAGCCGGCGCCCTGCCACGTTTCGAACGGGCCGACGCTCCAGCCGAAGCCCCAGCGCATCGCGAAGTCGATGTCGCGCGCGTTGTCGGCGATCGATTCGAGGTGGAACGCGATGTAGTGGAAGGCGTCGCGGAAGATCGCCCACAGGAACTGCGCCTGCGGGTTGGTCGATTCGCGCATGGCCTTGAACTTCTTGACCGGGTCTTTTTCTTTCAGGATGCGTCCAACGATGTCGGCGGCCTTGGCGCCGCCCGTGACGTATTCACCCGTGGCGAAGTCCAGGCGCTGGATCTCCTT
Organism: Telluria sp. LT1R51-2; assembly: GCF_059685775.1. NCBI lineage: Bacteria > Pseudomonadati > Pseudomonadota > Betaproteobacteria > Burkholderiales > Oxalobacteraceae > Telluria > Telluria sp. LT1R51-2. Next base: position 188,186 of record NZ_JCASIM010000002.1, read on the forward strand.
GCCGACCTTCTTGTAGAAGCCGGCGCCGGATTTCTGGCCCAGCGCGCCTTTTTCGATCAGCTTGGCCAGGATGTCCGGCGTCTTGTAGACGCTGAAGAACGGGTCGTCCTTCAGGTTGTCCTGCATCGTCTTGATCACATGGCCCATCGTGTCCAGGCCGACCACGTCCGCGGTGCGGAAGGTGCCCGACTTGGCGCGGCCCAGCTTGGCGCCGGTCAGGTCATCGACCACGTCCACCGACAGGCCGAATTTCTCGGCTTCGACGATCGTGGCCAGCATGCCGAAGATGCCGACACGGTTGGCGATGAAGTTCGGCGTGTCTTTCGCGCGCACGACGCCCTTGCCCAGGGTCGACGTCAGGAACGTCTCGAGCTGGTCCAGGATGTCAGGACGCGTGTCCGTGGTCGGGATCAGTTCGACCAGGTGCATGTAGCGCGGCGGGTTGAAGAAGTGCACGCCGCAGAAACGGGCCTTGAGCTCCGAATCGAAGCCTTCGGCCAGCTTGTTGATCGACAGGCCCGACGTGTTCGACGCGAAGATCGCGTTTGGCGCAATGTGCGGCGCGACCTTGGCGTACAGGTCGTGTTTCCAGTCCATGCGCTCGGCGATGGCTTCGATGATCAGGTCGCAACCGGCCAGCACGTCGAGGTTGTCTTCGTAGTTGGCCACTTCGATCAGGGCCGCGTCATCCTTGTTGCCCAGCGGGGCTGGCGAGAGCTTTTTCAGGTTCTCGATGGCGCGCAGGACGATGCCGTTCTTCGGGCCCTCTTTTGCAGGCAGGTCGAACAGCACGACTGGCACCTTGGCGTTCACGCAGTGGGCGGCGATTTGCGCGCCCATCACGCCGGCGCCCAGCACGGCGACTTTCTTGACGATGAAATTGGACATGTAAGATTTCCTTGTTGGGTTGGGCGTGAGTGCTTAGAACAGGTCGGCGTCCAGCGCCGTCAGGTTCGCGGCGCCCGAACGTGCCTGGCGGATCAGCATCGCGGTTTCCGGATACAGACGTGCGAAGTAGAAGCGGATCGTCGCCAGCTTCGATTCATAGAAGCGGTCGCCCGAATCAAGCTTGGCCAGTGCGATCTTGGCTTGCTGCGCGAACAGGTAGCTGTAGACCAGGTGACCGGCCACGCGCAGGTAAGGCACGGCGGCAGCGCCCACTTCGTCCGGATTCTGGAAGGCCTTCATGCCGATTTCCATCGTCAGCTTGGTGACCTTGTCGCCCAGCTCGCCCAGCGGCGTGACGAATTCGGACATGTTCTCGTCCAGGCCATTGTCTTCGACAAAGTTTTTGATCTTCTCGCCGAACTTGCGCAGCTTGGCGCCGTTGTCCATCAGGATCTTGCGGCCCAGCAGGTCCAGCGACTGGATGGTGTTGGTGCCTTCGTAGATCATGTTGATGCGCGCGTCGCGCACGTACTGCTCCATGCCCCATTCGGCGATGTAGCCATGGCCGCCGTAGACCTGCATCGCTTCGGAGGTCGCGATCCAGCCGTTGTCGGTGATGAAGGCCTTGATGATTGGCGTGAGCAGCGCGACTTCGTCAGCGGCTTCCTTGCGCACGTCTTCGTCGGTGTGGTTCAGTTCGCGGTCGATCTGCAGCGCGACGTACGACGAGAACGCGCGGCCGCCTTCAGCGAAGGCTTTTGCGGTCAACAGCATGCGGCGCACGTCCGGGTGCACGATGATCGGATCGGCTGGCTTGTCCGGTGCTTTCACGCCCGACAGGCTGCGCATCTGGATGCGGTCTTTTGCATACGCCAGCGCGTTCTGGTACGCCACTTCGGTCAGGCCGAGCGACTGCATGCCCACGCCCAGGCGGGCCGCGTTCATGAACACGAACATCGCCTGCAGGCCCTTGTGTGGCTGGCCGATCAGCGTGGCGCGTGCATTGTCCAGGTTCATCTGGCAGGTCGAGTTGCCGTGGATGCCCATTTTTTCTTCGATGGCGCCGCAGGCGATGCCGTTGCGCTCGCCGATCGAGCCGTCTTCGTTCGGCATGAACTTCGGCACCAGGAACAGCGAGATGCCTTTCGAGCCTTCCGGTGCATCCGGCAGACGTGCCAGCACCAGGTGGACGATGTTGTCCGAGATATCGTGTTCGCCGGCCGAGATGAAGATCTTCGAGCCGGTGATCAGGTAGGTGCCGTCGCCTTGCGGTTCGGCTTTCGAACGCAACAGGCCCAGGTCGGTGCCGCAGTGCGCTTCGGTCAGGCACATGGTACCGGTCCATTCACCCGAGACGAGCTTTGGCAGGTACAGGCGTTTCTGGTCGTCGGTGCCGTGCTCGAGCAGGCACTCGTAGGCGCCGTGCGACAGGCCCGGGTACATCGACCAGGCCTGGTTCGACGAATTGAGCATCTCGTAGAACGAGTTGTTCAGCGTGATCGGCAGGCCCTGGCCGCCGTATTCCGGATCGCATGCCAGCGCAGCCCAGCCGCCTTCGACATACTGTTTATACGCCTGCTTGAAGCCCTTCGGCGTGGTCACGCTCTTGTCGGCAGCATTGAAGGTGCAGCCTTCGCGGTCGCCCGAGTGGTTCAGCGGGAACAGCACTTCCTGGGTGAATTTTGCACCTTCTTCGAGTACCTGGTTGATGATGTCGGTATCGATTTCCTGGTATTTCGGCAGATTCTTGAATTCTTCGGTGACATTGAGGAACTCGTGCAGAACGAACTGCATATCCCGGATTGGCGCGACGTACTGACCCATGGTTTTCTCCTGAAGAGGTGTGACGATTGTTGGACGTGACAGATGGCCTTATGCCGCCTGGTGGTCTTGCGATTGTTGGGAATTGCGGTAATTTTCGATCAGGCGTTCAAAGCCGGCCCGGGCCCGTTCGACGGCGCCCGGATTGCGCAGGAAACGCGCATCGTGGTGCAGCGCCAGGATCAGGCCGTGCATTTCAAACACCAGCTGTTCGGCATCGAAACCGGTGTGCAGATGCTTCAGTTCCATTGCCTGCTCCACGCTGCGCAGCAAGGCGCCCTGCCACGCACGCACCATCGACACCAGCTCTTCGCGGATCGGGCCTTCGCGGTCGTCGTATTCGACGGCGCCACTGATATAGATGCACCCGGACGCGATTTCGACCGACACCCGCTTGACCCAGCGCGTGTACATCGCCACCAGGCGCGGCAGGCCGCGGGTTTCCTTGATGCTCGGGTAAAAGACCTCTTGCTCGAAGCGGTGGTGGTACAGCTTGACCACCTCGAGCTGCAGATCTTCGCGCGAACCGAAGTGCGCGAACACGCCGGACTTGCTCATGCTCATCCGGTCAGCCAGTAGGCCGATCGTCAAGCCTTCAAGGCCGTTGCGGCTGGCGAGCTCAAGCGCGACGTCGAGAATTGCCGCCCGCGTCTGCTCGCCCTTGCGCATGAATTTTGCTGAAGTACTGATAGCTTCCCCTGGTCTCGAAAAAATCCGAACGCTCGTACTATTATCTATCGGGCCTGGAATGTCAAACGGGAACTTAGAGGTGCGGTTCTATTGATGAAAAACAACCCGTGACACCCGGAGAAAGCGCCTTTTGCTGACGGCTCGGCTTGCAAGCGAGCGGCAGAAAATTGTTGTTTCATCTGCTAAAGGTACAGCATTTTCGGGGTGACCGGTGCGTCATTTACCAGCACGGCGCACCCGTTTGCAGCTTGACTGTTACCATTAATAATCAAGCAACAAACCCGGCAACATCCAGCGCGCAGACGAAAGGTCCACAGCATGAGCAGCAACGATCAGCATCAACAAGTCGTCGAACCGGACGACAGCGCGCTGCAGCTGGCCATTCGCGCCTTCTCGCTGCAGGAAGGCAGCGCCCAGCCTGCTCAGGCAGCAACGAGCGGCGCGGATTCGATGCAGCACTTTCTGGTGCTGATCGGCCACGCCAGTGCACGACTGAACAGCGGTGCAACGGCGGACGACGCGATTGCCGATCTGGTCCGGCGTGGCCTGGATCGGGACACGGCGCAGGTCGTCGTCGACAAGGCCGTCGATGTCGTCGCGTCGAACCGGGCGCTGGAGAGCGCGCCACCGGCGCAGCAGCTGCGCGCCCGATCCGGCAAGAGCATCCGGGTATTCGCCATCGTGCTGGTGGTCGTCGCGCTGGTCGTGGCCTTGCTGGTCATGCGCTAACGCCCACCACGTCTATTCGCCCGCCTGCTCCATCGCGCGGCGATCGCGCTTGGTCGGCCGTCCCTTGATTTCCAGGCTCGGTTCCGGATACAAACGCCGCGCCACTTTATCGTTCTCGCGCTTGGCGATGCTCTCGTCGGTTTCGAAATACAGCGTGCGCGCCACCGGCGCGCCGCCGCGCGCACCCGAAATGGCGGCGACGATGATTTCCCAGCGGTCCGAGCCGTTATCGATCAGCATCTTGTCGTTGATCTTGACGGTGCGCGCCGGCTTGACCGGCTCGCCGTCGATCCTCACCCGGCCCCGCTCGACGGCATCCTGGGCCAGGGAGCGTGTCTTGAAAAACCGCGCTGCCCACAGCCATTTGTCCAGCCGGACGTTTTCTTTGTCTTTATCCATCGTTATCCTTGATTACGCATACCCGATGGCGCACACGCGCATCACCAGTTTGTAGCCGACATACGCGCAGCCATTGACGGCGCGCCGCAGCCAGCCGATGTCGGCAAATTCCTGCGGACAGACTTCGACCCCGTCCGCGATACCCCGTTCGATGTGCGCGCGCATTGACGCGGCAAACACCGGATCGTCCACGACGATATTGGCTTCCTGGTTCACGAACAGCGACAGGCCGTCGCAGTTGCTCGAGCCCACCGTGGCCCAGTGATCGTCCACCACGGCCACCTTCGCATGCAATTGCGTCCTGCGGTACTCGACCACACGGATGCCATCGGCCAGCAGTTTCGGATAGAACGATTGCGCGACCGCGTCCTGGATCGCGAACTCCCCCACCCCGATCAGGAGCGTGACGGCAACACCGCGCTGCGCCGCATGCGCGAGCGCCTTGCGAAACTTGCGGCCCGGCGCGAAGTATGGCGTGGCCAGCAGCACACTGTGGCGCGCATGGCCCAGTGCCTGCAGATAGGCGCGCTGGATCGTCGTGCGGTTGCGCAGGTTGTCGCGCACGACAAAGGCAGCGCGCGCCGGACTGGCGCACGATGGCAAAGGCTGCTTGCGCATTTCGCGAAACAGTTCCAGGCGCTTGCGCAGCCGCAGGCGACCGGTGCGGGTCCACTGGCCCTGCGCCTCGTGGTGGATCTGCGCAACGATCGGCCCGCGCAGCCGCGCCGTGAAATCCCAGCGCGGCGCCGGCAGGCGATGGCCGTCGGCGTGGTCGCACAGCCAGTCGTCATTGACGTTGATGCCGCCGACAAACGCGACCTCGCGGTCGATCACGGTGATCTTGCGGTGCGAGCGCGCAATGCCACGCTTGCACAGCGGATTGAAGACGCGGTACTGGGCGCCGGCCTCGGCCAGCACCAGCCCCAGCCGCGACGTGACGCGGTGGCCGGTGCCGAACCAGTCGACCAGCACCCGCACCTTGACGCCGCGCCTGGCGGCGCGCGCAAGCGCATCGCGCACGGCGTCGCCGGTCTCGTCTTCGGCAAAAATATAGGTTTCGAACAAGACCTCGTGGCGGGCGGCGTCGAGCGCGGCAATCAGCGCCGGGAAGAACGCGACGCCGCTCTCCAGCAACGTGATGTCGTTATCGTCGACGAAGGTAACGCTGCGCATGGCCTCAGGCCAGCTCGAGTTCCGCCACGATCGGTGCGTGGTCGGACAGCTTGGCCCACAACGGACCGTGCATCACTTGCGCCGAATTGACCTTGAAGCCGCGCACATAGATGCGGTCAAGACGGAACCACGGCAGCATGGCCGGGAACGTGCGCGCCGGCGCCAGGCGCGGCTTGCGCCCGGCCCAGCCGCGCACCATGTCGCCCATCGGCGAGCGCGGGCCCAGCTCGTCGAAGACTTCGCACACGCCCAGGCCGGCACGCAGCTTGTCGCTCAGGGTGTTGCGCCAGTCGTTGAAGTCGCCGGCGATGATGACCGGCTCGCCGTTCGGCGCCGACGAATTGACGGCGTCGATCAGCGACTGGGTCTGGCGTCCGCGCCCGCCTTCGAACAGGCCCAGGTGCACCACATAGCAGTGCACCGGACACTCGGGCGTACCCAGCACGCAGTGCAGGATGCCGCGCTGCTCGTACGCATGGTCCGAGACATCGTGGTTGTGCGAGTTTTCGATGGGATACGTACTGAGCAGCGCATTGCCGTGGTGACCGTGGTCGTAGACCGCGTTCATGCCATAGGCCGTGTGGTGCAGTTCAGAGGCGAAGTAGTCGTACTGGGCCGTTTCAGGCCAGTGGCGATGGCCACGGTCTTCCTTGCCGAAGCGTGCCTGGTGCCGGTCGTGCCGACCCTGGACTTCTTGCAGGAAGACGACGTTGGCGTCGAATTCAGCGATCGCTTTCTTCAGTGCGATCACGCGGGGCGTGCTGCGCAGCGAAGAGACGCCCTTGTGAATGTTGTAGGTAGCCACACGAATTTTCATGGGAACATTCTACCCGGATCGGACCGCCGTTCTCGTGAAACGGACCCAATCGTGCGCCTCGTGGGGCGCTGGCGCGTTCGGCAGGTTGCTGACCATCGCACTCTTTTTCGAAACCAACAGTGACAAATGACTTTCAGGCGATGGCGTGCGCCTGGTCGTACACCGCTTCGTGGCCCGAAACGATCATGCGGCGCGGACGGTGCGCAGCTGCCTCGTCCTTTTGCGAGCGTGGCGCCATCGGGCCGCACAGGCGCAGACCATCCATCAGGTCGATATAGATGCAATCGTCACCGAGAGTGATTGCTTTTACTTTCTTGTCGCTATTCAGTTTGAAGTTATCCATTTTTCTCTCAGAATCATCCACTTAAAAGTTGCAAATCAAAAATTCACACTGGGTGAATTGATGACCTTAGTCTACTGAATTATGACTGTCAACCGTGGAATATATGGTGCCTTTGCCTGGTCAACCATATTTAATTCATTCCTGAAACATGGCGTCACATGTCTTCAAATGTATCTTCATAGGAGGAAGTCTACTTTTTCGCGTGTATGTGAGTGCCAGCGAACAGAGCGAAATTAAAAAAAGCACTTACGTACTTTTGCTGCAAAACGTCATTTTATTGCTTTAAAGGAGCAATTTTCAATGATGATTTACTGCAAAAATGCTTCTTATGAGAAATTTTATTTTCTTTCAGAAATCATCGTGCCAACTGGCGAGGCAGTTGAAGAATGGCTTCTGCGTTCGAGGCCGAGAAGCAGCGATCGGCCGCTTCCAGGTAGGGCAGCCAGGCGTGGGCAATGTGCTCGCGCGGACTGAGGATGATGGAGGTGTCGCGTGGCACGCAGACGGAAAACACGTGCTCGGTGTTCTGCGTGACGCCAGGGGCGTAGCGGTGGCGCCAGAGGGGGTAGATCTCGTAAATATTGGATAACTGCCAGTCACACAGGACGATCTGTTCGCCGTCAGCCCGTATGCCGGTCTCTTCGAACAGTTCGCGCGCTGCCGTCTCCAGCAGCGGCTCGTCGAGACGGTCAAGCGAGCCGGTGACCGATTGCCAGAAACCCGGCTGACCGGCGCGTTCGATCACCAGCACGTCCAGCTCGGACGTGTGGATGACGACCAGCACCGATTCAGGGATCTTGTAGGCTTGCATGGGTATGCGAAGGAGGAAGGCGGGGTCGGCAGCCAGGCCACCTTCCCCGCCGACCATTACGCGACCTTTGGCTCGTTACGCAGGCGGATGTGCAGCTCTTTCAATTGCTTCTCGTCGACTTCGGACGGTGCATTGGTCAGCAAGCACTGCGCGCGCTGGGTTTTCGGGAACGCGATCACGTCGCGGATCGACTCGGAACCCGTCATCAGCGTGATCAGGCGATCCAGACCGAAGGCCAGGCCACCGTGCGGCGGCGCGCCGTATTGCAGTGCATCCAGCAGGAAGCCGAACTTGAGCTGCGCTTCTTCGGCATCGATCTTCAGCGCACGGAACACCTTGCTCTGAACTTCTTCGCGGTGGATACGGATCGAACCGCCGCCCAGTTCCCAGCCGTTCAGGACCATGTCGTAGGCCTTGGCGATGCAGGCGCCCGGATTGGTCTCGAGCATGTCTTCGTGGCCGTCTTTCGGGGCCGTGAACGGGTGGTGGGTCGCGGTCCAGCGATCGCCGTCTTCGTCGTACTCGAACATCGGGAAGTCGATCACCCACAGCGGCGACCAGACATCGTCGAACAGGCCGGCTTTCTTGCCGAACTCCGAGTGGCCGATTTTCACGCGCAGCGCGCCCAGGGCGTCGTTGACGACCTTGGCCTTGTCGGCGCCGAAGAAGATCAGGTCGCCGTCCTGCGCGCCCGTCAGTTCCAGGATTTGGGCCAGCACCTCGTCGGACAGGTTCTTGACGATCGGCGACTGCAGGCCGTCACGGCCCTTGGCTTTCTCGTTGACCTTGATGTACGCCAGGCCACGGGCGCCGTAGATCGCAACGAACTGGGTGTAGGCGTCGATTTCCGAGCGTGGCATCGAGCCGCCCTGCGGCACGCGCATGCCGACCACACGGCCGTTTGGCAGGTTGGCGGCGCTGTTGAACACCTTGAACTCGACCGTCTTCATCAGCTCGGTCAGTTCAGTGAATTCGAGCTTGACGCGCATGTCCGGCTTGTCGGAACCGTACATGGCCATCGCGGTGGCGAAGTCCATCACCGGGAACGGGTTCGGCAGTTCGATGCCGGTCGTGTTCTTGAACACGACGCGCATCATTTCTTCGAACATGTCGCGGATCTCTTGTTCGGTCAGGAACGAGGTTTCGCAGTCGATCTGGGTGAATTCCGGCTGGCGGTCAGCGCGCAGGTCTTCGTCGCGGAAGCACTTGGTGATCTGGTAGTAACGGTCGAAGTTGGCGACCATCAGCAGCTGCTTGAACAGCTGCGGCGACTGCGGCAGCGCGAAGAAGTTGCCCGCGTTGACACGCGACGGCACCAGGTAGTCGCGCGCGCCTTCCGGGGTCGACTTGGTCAGCATCGGGGTTTCGATGTCGATGAAGCCCAGGTTGTCGAGGTACTTGCGCACTTCCATCGAGACCTTGTAACGCAGCTTCAGGTTGTGCTGCATCTGGCCGCGGCGCAGGTCGAGCACGCGGTGCGTCAGGCGGGTGGTTTCCGACAGGTTGTCGTCGTCCAGCTGGAACGGCACCGGCACCGAGGCGTTGAGCACTTCGACTTCGGTCGCGATCACTTCGATCTTGCCCGAGGCCAGGTTGGCGTTGACGGTACCGGCCAGGCGGTTGGTCACGGTGCCGACGATGCGCAGGCAATACTCATTACGCACGTGCTCGGCTGCCTTGAAGACGGCGGCGTTGTCCGGATGGCAGACCACCTGCACCAGGCCTTCGCGGTCGCGTAGGTCGATGAAGATCACCCCGCCGTGGTCGCGGCGGCGGTGCACCCAGCCGCACAGGCTGACGGTTTGGCCCAGCAGTTCCTCGGTGACGAGGCCGCAGTAATTGGTACGCATGGTGGACATAGTTTTCGTTCCAGGTTGATTGATTTGTCGGCGCCGCCATCGCAGGCGGCCCAGATTCTGTGATGCGTTATTTGGCGGCCGCGGTATTGGCGGCGCTGCCCGGTACGTGGTTCGGCGCGACCACGCCCATCGAGACGATGTACTTGAGCGCCGCGTCGACGGTCATGTCGAGTTCTTTCACGCGGCTGCGTTCCATCATCAGGAAAAAGCCCGAGGTGGGGTTTGGCGTCGTGGGCACATACACGCTCACGAAGTCGCCCACCAGGTGGTTGGTCACGTCGCCGCCCGGCACGCCGGTCAGAAATGCGATCGTATACGAGTCGGCATGCGGATACGGAATCAGCACCGCTTGGCGGAACGCATTGCCGGACGACGAGAACAGCGTGTCGGACACCTGCTTGACGCTGCCATACAGCGAGCTGACGACCGGCACGCGCTTGAGCAGGCGCTCGCCCACGCGCACGATGTACTTTCCCACCAGGTTGTTGGTGAGCAGGCCCGTGACGAACACGATGGCCAGCGTCAGCACTGCGCCGATGCCCGGCACGTCCATGCCGATGAACTGACGCGGCTGCCAAGCGGCCGGCACGAACATCAGCGACTGGTCGAGCGTGCTGATGATGATGCTCAGTACCCACGCCGTGATGGCCAGGGGCACCAGCACCAGCAGGCCGGTGATGAAATATTTACGCATCGGTTATCCCGTTATTCTTGTTGGCGCGGCGCAGGGACGCGCCAGGCTCAGGTGCTGCTTTTGTCGCCGCCGCTGCTGGTGCTGCTGCCACCGCTGTTGCCACCATTGCTGCTGCCCGTAGCAGGTGCAGCAGGCGCTGGCGTGGCCGGTGCAGCTGCTGCGGCCGGCGCGGCCGCAGCGCCCGTGTCAGCACTACCCGTGCCAGCTGCCGTGCCAGTGGCAGGCGGCGTGCCGCCACGGAAATCGGTCACGTACCAGCCCGAGCCCTTGAGCTGGAAACCGGCGGCAGTCACCTGCTTCTTGAACGATGGCTTGGCGCAGGACGGGCAGACGGTCAAGACCGGATCCGATATCTTTTGCAGTACATCTTTGGAAAAACCGCATTCTTCGCAGCGATAGGCATAAATCGGCATTCTGGTGCTCCGCAAAAATCTTCAAAACCCTGAATTATAAAGCTTTTGCCGCCGCATTTACGGCATTGCGGCGGCCCGGGGACAAGACAGCACCGCGATCGGCAAACGCGGGCATCATCGTGTTGTTTTTCACCACGTCAGCAGGCGAACTGTTTGCTCGTGCGCAGCATCGGTGATTTAATACGGCTTCTTTACCGGATGTTGGTCGCAGGAAAGTTCTGCCACCGCGAGAACACAAGAAACAGAAGGCTGCGAGATGTTCGTATCAGCGCAGCCCATAAAAGAACACAGCTTATCAAGCCCGCTCACGCGGGCTTTTTTCTTGGGCGCGCGTCAGAGGAAGTACAGCGCGGCCAGCGCGGTGCAGGCGCCCGTCGCCAGCAAGGTCAGGAACGTGAGCATACGATTCGTGCGGCGCTGCTCCACGACCAGCATCGCCATCATCTCGCTGTTCGCGATGTGCGGATGGTGCCCTTTCGACTCGCGCTCCAGCGCCTGGTGCACGAGGCGCGGCAATTGCGGGAAGATCTGGGCGTAGCGCGGCGCTTCGGCCTTCAGGCGCTCGACCAGCCCCTGCCAGCCCACCTGCTCGGCCATCCATCGCTCCAGATACGGCTTGGCCGTCTTCCACAAGTCGAGGTCCGGGTCGAGCTGGCGGCCCAGGCCTTCAATATTGAGCAGCGTCTTTTGCAGCAGCACCAGTTGCGGCTGCACTTCGACATTGAAGCGGCGCGAGGTCTGGAACAGGCGCAGCAGGATCTGGCCGAACGAAATGTCCTTCAGGGGCCGGTCGAAGATCGGTTCGCAGCAGGCGCGCACGGCCGATTCGAGTTCATCGACGCGCGTGCTCGGCGGCGCCCAGCCCGACTCGATGTGGGCTTCGGCCACGCGCTTGTAGTCGCGCTGGAAGAAGGCCAGGAAGTTCTGCGACAGGTAATCCTTGTCGAAGTCGGTCAGCGTGCCGACGATGCCGAAGTCGAGCGCAATATAGCGGCCCAGTGTTTCCGGTGCGGTCGAGACCAGGATATTTCCGGGGTGCATGTCGGCGTGGAAGAAACCGTCACGAAACACTTGCGTGAAGAAAATCTCCACGCCATCGCGCGACAGCTTCTTGAGGTCGACGCCGGCGGCGGCCAGGCGATCGATCTGCGACACCGGCAAGCCGTGCATGCGCTCCATGACGATCACGCTGCTCGAGCAATAGTCCCAGTACATCTCGGGCACCATCAGCAGCGTCGAATCGGCGAAGTTGCGGCGCAGCTGGCTGGCGTTGGCGGCCTCGCGCATCAGGTCGAGCTCGTCGTGCAGGTATTTGTCGAATTCGGCCACGACTTCGCGCGGCTTCAGGCGCCGCGCTTCGCTCCAGACCTTTTCGATCAGGTTCGCGGCCATGCGCATCAGCGCCATGTCCTCGTCGATCAGCTTCTTCATGCCCGGCCGCAGCACCTTGACGGCGACTTCCTTGCCGTTCTTGAGCGTGGCGAAGTGGACCTGGGCGATCGACGCCGAGGCAATCGGCTCGCGCTCGAAGTGGGCGAACAGCTGGTCGGGATGGGTGCCGAGCGAGCGCGTGATCTGCGCCACCGCCAGGTCGGAGCCAAACGGCGGCACCCGATCCTGCAGCATGGCCAGTTCATCGGCGATATCGGGCGGCACCAGGTCGCGCCGGGTCGACAGCACCTGACCGAACTTCACGAAGATCGGGCCCAGTTCTTCGAGCGCCTGGCGCAGGCGCACGGCGCGCGGCGACGTGATCGTGCGCCAGAAGAAGAACGTGTTCATCAGGCGCGCGGTGCGCGGGGCGTTGATGCTGGTGACGGCGATTTCGTCCAGGCCGTACTTGGTGAAAACGGTAAGGATGCGCAGCAGGCGCAGGAATTTCAATATCATCGACGATCCAGGTTCTGGTCTGCGCTTGAAGCAAGTGGGGAAGAAGGTTTGGCAGCGCTGCGCTGGGCCAGCGCCTGCTCGAGCCGCGCGATGCGCTTGGCGCTGCGCTCGACGTCGTCGCGCAGACGCACGACATCGGCGGCAAAGGCATCGCGCTGGACCGGCCGCACCAGCACCGGCCGCTCGTCGGCCAGGAATTCAGCGATGTTTTCGGCCAGGCGGCGCCCTGCTTCGCCCAGGCCATTCACGGTGCGGCGTGCCCCCTGGTGCAGGCGGTAGGCGGCGACAGGCCCGACGACGCGCTCGAGGTCGTATTCGGCATCCCAGCGCAGGCCGTTGGCCAGTTGCGAAATCACGTTGGCAAATTCGGCATCGCCCTCGATCTTCACGTACGACAGCGCGCGCGTGCGGTCCTGCGCGATCAGCGGCAGGTCGGCCGGTTTGATGCGGATGGTGACGTTGGCCGGCGCTGCATCCTGGCTGGCCTCGAACAGGCCGTCAGGCGCCACCAGCACGCGCAGCTGCGCCACGCCGGCATCGATGCACGCCTGCTTGCCGACATGGCGCGCGAGCGCGGCCCGGGCCCAGGCTTCCTGGGCCAGCAGGTGATTGATCGCGGCAACCGCAGGCACGGTCAGCGCATGCTGGGGTGACAAGGTCGACAGGGATGGAAGATTCGGAAACATGGCGGGACTACCCTTAAAAAACAAAACCGCCCGGAGTGATTCGGGCGGTTTTGATCTTACCAGTTCGCCGGGCATGCACCCGGTGTTACGGAATCGGCAAACAAAATAATTCCGGTTCGTCTGCAGCGTACTTAGTTCGGCTGCTGGATGCCGGCCAGCACCCAACCACCCGCGCCCGACAGCGGCTTGGACATGTTCCAGACCTCGACGAACGGCTCTGGCAATGCGTCTTTCGCGCTGCGGATCATGGCGTTGAACTGCACGCTCGCCAGGTAGTCGGTGGCCGTCTGCTCGATGCCCAGCAACTGCGCATCGACATTGACGACGTCGGTAAAATCAGCGACCGCGCCGCGTTCCTGGATCTGCAGCTTGAGTTCGGCGAACACTTCGGGCGACGTGAATTCGCGCAAGTCGTTCGTGTCGCCGCGATCCCAGGCCGCCTGCATGCGGATGAACGACGACTTGGCATGACGCAGGAAGCTCTCGCTGTCGAAGTCGGCCGGCACGCCCCATTGCTGGTGCGCTGCCGGGCTAGCGGCATTGCCGAAATTCGCTGCATTCAGGCCGCCGCGGTCCTTTTCCAGTGCCACGCCGCCCTGGAATGCGGTCGGCTGCGGACGCAGACCCGAACCGATTTCAGGCGTGCCGACGCCACCAGCCGCCTGCGGCTTGAAGCCGCCGCTGAAACCGGCTGCGGATGGATTGGCCGGCGTGTCCTTGCGGCGGAACATACGCACCAGGAACAGGATGATGACGCCGAACAGCGCGAACATCAGGATGCCCGCGATGATGCTGGCCATCGCGCCGCCAATGCCCAGATGCGACAGCAGCATGCCCAGGCCAAGGCCCAGCAGTGCGCCGCCAAGGATGTTGCGCATCATGCTTGGTTTCTTGACGGCGGCACCTGCGGCACCGGCAGCTGCGCCAGCGGCCGGCGCGGCCTGATTCGGGGTCTGGCGCTGCATGCTCTGTGCGGGCGCCGGTGCCGGGGCCGGCATCTGGCGCACGGCCTGCGACTGGCGGCCGACCGAGCGCTTGCCGCCCATCGGGCGTGCATAGGCCTCGGCCACCATCGAGAATGCGGTGACTGCGAGAAGCGTCGTGACCAGGAATTTTTTCATTGTCTCCGTCCTTGATTGGAACTACCGTTAAAACTACAGCTTGATACCGGTGTGTAAGGCTGCCACACCCGCCGTCAGGTTGAAATACTGGACCCGCTCCAGTCCTGCGTCTTCCAGCATGCCCTTCAGGGTGTCCTGATCGGGGTGCATGCGGATCGATTCGGCCAGGTAGCGATAGCTTTCAGCGTCGCCGGCAATCCGCTGGCCCAGCCACGGCAACACCGAGAACGAATACACGTCATACGGCTTTTGCAGTGGCGCGATCACTTTCGAAAATTCGAGCACCAGCAGTTTGCCGCCCGGCTTGAGCACGCGGCGCATTTCGGCCAGCGCCTGATCCTTGTGCGTCATGTTGCGCAGGCCAAAGGCCACGCTGACCCGGTCGAAGTAATTGTCCGGGAACGGCAACTTTTCGGCGTTACACAACATGGTTGGGGTGACAAGGCCTTTATTCAAGAGACGGTCACGACCAACGCGCAGCATCGACTCGTTGATGTCGGTGAGCCAGACTTCGCCTGTTTTGCCGGCCTGCCTGGCGAAGGCCTTGGCCAGATCGCCCGTGCCGCCGGCGATATCGAGCACCTTGAAGCCGGGCCGCACGCCCGCCTGCGCGATCGTGAAAAGTTTCCAGGCGCGGTGCAGACCGGCTGACATCAGATCGTTCATGACATCGTACTTCGCGGCGACCGAGTGGAAGACCTTGGCGACTTCCTGGACCTTCTGGTCCTCGGCGACGGTCTTGTAGCCGAAGTGGGTGGTGTTTGTCATAGTGGCATGCAGGTTGGGGGTTGCCACATTATACAAGGACCCGGCGGGAGGGCCGCGCTGCTGACCCGGTCATCCCCGATGGCCGCGGACGGGCCCGCCCATCGTGTCGCTTACGCGCTGCGGGCGTGTTTGGATTCAACTTTTCCCTCTTGTTGGATACCCGCAACGCATCTGAGCGATGGTGTGCGATTAGAAGAAAATCAACGCACGCGCCCCTTTCCGAAGCTGCTCGCCGCGACTAAGATCAGTGGCAATAGACAAACTCTATTTTCATTTTGCTATGTGCAAAATCAAACCTTTGATTCGAAAGTGCACTTTTTCTTAGACTTTTATCAACGTTTGTGCGACGTGTTCGCCATGTTTCTGGTGTAATTACACTGCCTAGCCGGCAAGCGTCGGCCGTTGCTCCCATTGACGTTGCATGGTCCCCGTGGTGTGTCGGGATGCATCACAGCGTTACGGGTGCCAACCAGTCTTGATGAGGATTCCGGTGCCTGTAAAACGTCTTATCTGTATTTCGAGTGACGGCAGTGCGCATGCCCGCGCCTGCCATGGCGCCCTGCCTGGCTGGGATGTATGCGTGGTCGAGCATCTGGCTGCAGCACGCAAGGTCTTGTCTCAGCAACACTACGGCGTGGGTTTATTGCTCGACAGTAGCGGCGGCGCCGATGATGTCGAGCTCGAACGTTTCCTGCACCAGCACCACCATATGCGCTGGGTCGGCGTGTTCGACGGATACCGGCTGGTCCAGCCGGCGCTGCGCGAACTGATCGCGGCACATCTGGTCGATTTTCATACACTGCCGGTCGACACGCTACGGCTACAGCATTCGCTGGGGCACGCCCACGGCATGGCAAGCATGGCCCGGCGTTCCGCACCGCCCGAGAGCGCAATGCGCGTGAGCCACATCGACGGCACGTCGGCCGCGATCGCCCGCCTGCGCTCGCACATCGACAAGATCGCTGCCGTCGACGCACCGGTCCTGATCTGCGGTGAGAGCGGCAGCGGCAAGGAATTGGCAGCGCAGGAAATCCACCTGCGTTCCCCGCGCGCCGCAGGCCCGTTTATCGCCATCAATTGCGCAGCCATGGCACCGGCGCTGATCCACTCGGAACTGTTCGGCCACGAACGGGGCGCCTTCACCGGCGCCATGCGTGACAAGCAAGGCTTGCTCGAAGCGGCATCGGGCGGCAGCATTTTCCTCGACGAAATCGGCGACCTGCCCCTCGACCTCCAGGCAAGCTTGCTGCGCTTCCTGCAAGAACGTGTGATCTACCGCGTCGGCGGCACCCGCACTATCGCGGTTGATGCGCGCGTCATCACTGCCACCCACGTTGACCTGCCGCAGGCGGTGGCCGACGGACGCTTTCGCGAAGACTTGTACTACCGCCTCAGCGTGTTTCCGATCCGCGTTCCGGCCCTGCGCGAACGCAAGGAAGACCTGCCCCTGCTGACCGATCTCATCTTCAACAAGTTCGCCAGCGAACGCAGCCCCCAACTCAAGGGCGTGAGCCGCGAAGCCTTGCAGGCCATGACGCGCTATGACTGGCCAGGCAATGTACGCGAACTGATCAACCGCGTGCGCCGCGCAATGGTCTTGGCCGAACACCGGCTGGTGACGCCGGAAGACCTCGATCTGCCAGGCGTCGGCCCCATCTGCCCGAACGGGGTTGGTCTGGGCACATCACGACTGAGCGCCGAACGCGTGGCCATCGGCGAGAGTCTGGCCCGCAGCGGCAACAACATCAGCCAGGCAGCGCGCGAACTGGGTGTATCGCGCATGACGCTGTATCGCCTGATGGCCAAGCACGAAATTTCGGTGTAGGCGTCGTTCTTCGTCGCGCGTCGGCCTCGTCCTACCGCGCTTGTCCTTGAATTCACAGCGTTTTTACCCGGCGTGCTTGCCAGATGGCAGCACGCTGGCGTGGCGCGTGCGCTATGAAAAGCGCGTCCCGCAGTTGCAAATTGATACAGTTTCTTGATCGATTCTGCAACAGTGTAACAACACAGAGACACTTGTCGTTTCAGCTATTGGCATGCTTCATTGTTCTGCTGCCTGCCTTGTTAGCTCATCAAATTAGTCCTACAAAATCAATGACTTGTGGAACCGGCCTGAGCTGGCACGAGACCTGCTATTACAAAAGTGGACCGGGCGTCAGGAGACCTCGGGAAACTTAAACCGTGATATTAGGGGAGCAACAATGAAGCGCACTATTCTGGCTACCGCGATCGCCCTGGCTTTCAGCATGGCCCACGCACAAGAGAACACCGTGAACGACGTCCGTGGCGGCAATACCCAAACGTCGACGATGACTAACACGACCAACACGGACAGCAGCTCCCTGACGGATTCCCGAAACAGCAACAACACCGCGACCAATACCAACAACAGCCAGGCCGACAGCAACAACACGGCAACCAGCACCAACACCAACAACAGCCAGACGGACAGCAACAACACGGCGACCAATACGAACTCCAACGCGCAGACTGACAACAGCCAGCGTACCAACACGAACACCACCAACACCACGAGCACCACCAACAACCAGGTGGACAATTCGGACAACCGCGTCTCGAACAATACGACGAACAACAGCAACAGCCAGACCAGCAACCAGTCCGATACCCGCAACATGCAGGTCGACAGTAACGACACCACGGACATCGCCACCACGACCACCAGCAACAGCGACAGCAGCCAGAACAGCTCGGGCCAGAACAACAGCTCGGGCGACGCCAATGCCGAAGTGGCCGGCGCTGCGGCAGCCAACAATGGCGGCAGCGCCAGCTCGTCGGTGGCGAATTCGTTCAACACCTCGTCGGCAACATCGACCAGCGCCCTGACCGGCAACGTCAGCGGCAATACCATCAGCAATATCGGCAACACCGCACAGAACAACGGCGGCGCCAACGGTGCCAGCGGCTCCGGCGCCGCAGGCGGCATGGGTAATGGCGGCACGGCCAGCGGCATGGGTGCAGCCGGCGGCGCAGCCTCGGGCGCGGCAGGTGCGGCTGGCGGCGCAGGCGGCTACGCTGCTGCCGGCACGGCCTCGACCGGTGCATCGACCGTCGGCAACGCCGCCGGCGGCGCAGGCGGCTCCTCGGGTGCTGCAGGCGCCACGGGTGGCGCAGGCGCAGCGGGCGCCATGGGCGGCTACGCTGCCGGCGGCAATGGCGCAGCAGGCGGCGCCGGGCTGGGTGGCGCGGGCGCATCGGGTGGCGCGGCCAATGGCGGCTCGGGCGCGGCAGGCGGCTCGGCCATGGGCGGTGCAGGCGGCTCGACCGGCTCGCTGGCTGGCGGCAATGGCGGCGGCAGCGGCGCTGCAACCGGCGGCGCGGGCGGCGCGGGTGGCAACACCGGCTCGGCATGGGGCGGTGCAGGCGCAGCAGGCGGCACGGGCGGCGCAGGCGGCATGGGCGGCACCTCGGCCGGTTCGAGCCTGACGGCCTCGAACGGCGCAAGCGGTGGCGGCGCCGGCATCGGCGACGCCACGGCAACTTCGGGCGCAGGCGGCATGCCGGGCAGCGAAACGGCCGGCACCGGCGGCGCCAGCGGCGCACCGAGCAATACCGGCGGCACCAGCACGGCCGGCAGCCCGACCAGCGGCGCCAGCACCAACGGTGCAGGTGACTCGACGGCAGGCCTGGGCGGCGCCGGTGCAGCCGGCGGCGCGGGCGGCTCGGGCGCCGCATCGTCCAACACTTCGGGAAGCGGCGCAGCAGGTGGCGCCTCGACCGGCGGTACCGGCGGCGCTGGCGCGGCACTGGCCGGCACGGGCGGCGCAGGTGCCAGCGGCACGGCAGGTACCGGCGGTTCCGGCGCAGCAGGTACGGCTGGCATGGGCGGCAACGGTGCGACCGGCACTGGCGGCGCAGGCGGCGCAGGCCAGGGCGGCACGGCAGGTACTGGCGGCATGGGCGGTTCCGGCGCGGAAGCGACCGCATCGACCGGCGCCAGCGGTGCCGGCGGCGCGGCCACCAACGGCGGCGCCACGGGCGGCTCGGCCACCTCGGGTGATGCAAGCTCGGGTGCCGGTGGCAGCGGCGGTGCAGGTGGTGCGACCACGTCCGGCGCGGGCGGCTCGGGCGGCGAAATGACGGCCGGTGCAGGTACCGGCGGCTTCGGTGGCTCGGGCACTGGCGGCAACGGCGGCACCAACAACGTCAGCTCGGGCTCGTTCGACATGTCGAACTCGATGAACAACATCGCCCAGTCGGCAGCCGGCATCTCGATCATCAGCCAGAACAACGGCTTCTCCTCGCTGATCCAGCAAAGCGTCAACGTGCAGTCGAACATGAACGTCGGCGGCGCAGGCCAGTAATCAGGCACTGGGTGCAGGACGCGCAGCGCTCAAGCTGCGTGCCCTGCACTCCCGCCATGCGGCGCTTTGCCCGCATGGCGGTCCTTTCGAGCGAGGCATCATGAAACGACTACACCAGATCGGATTTCTCTTGCTGACGGCAGGCGCTGCTCTGCCAGCGGCAGCGCAGGTGACCGAGCCGGCCCGACTGCCGGTGGTGGTGAGCTTTCTGTCGACAGTGAACGTGGCGCCGGCCAACAGCGACGATCTCGCGAGCGGTTGGGGCAAGACCACTGACGCTGCGGTCCTGGGCGACCTGCGCGGCGGCACCGACATCATCACCACCGAAGCGACGCTGGGCGGCACGGTCGGCAACAACACGGCCACCAACGTGACCACCGGCATGAACGTAATCAGCGGCGGCTCATTCGCCAATTCATCGGGCTTGCCGGTGGTAATCCAGAATTCCGGCGCGAACGTCCTGATCCAGAACGCGACCGTCATCAACCTGCAACTGCAATAAGCATGACACCAGGCCCTTACTTGCTGATGCTCCTCGCACTCTGCAGCGCCCTGCTGGCGCCGCAGCGTGCGAAGGCACTTGATCTGGCCGGGGTCGGGCGCGTCAACGTGCCGGTGACCAGTCTCAAGGACATCAAATTCCAGCGCACGCTGCGCCAGCAATATGACTACAGCTGCGGCGCCGCCGCGCTGGCCACCTTGCTGTCGCACCACTATCAGACGCCCACGCCCGAACAGGACGTGTTCCAGCAGATGTACGCCAGCGGCGACCAGGCCAAGATTCACAAGGAAGGTTTTTCGCTGCTCGACATGCAGCGCTTTCTTGCTACGCGCGGCTTTCGCGCCGACGGCTTCAAGCTGCCCATCGAAAAACTGATCGCTGAAAAACTGCCCGCCATCGTCCTGATCACCGACCGCGGCTTCAACCATTTCGTGGTGATCAAGGGTGCCGAAGACGGCCGCATCCTGATTGGCGACCCGTCCACCGGCAACCGCGTCGTGAGCATGGAACGATTCCAGGAAATCTGGCGCAACAAGATCCTGTTCGTGATCCACAGCCACAAGGACCAGGTTGCCTTCAACACGCCGGAAGACTGGCGCGGCGCGCCGCGTGCGCCGCTGGGTACCGGCATGCACCAGGACCAGCTCAGCGCGACGTTGCCCAAGTTCGGGCCGGGCGATTTTTAACGGGGACCGACGATGCGCCTTCTACCCTCTCCTTTGCAGATTGCCCTGACGGGCATGCTGGCGAGCGCCCTGCCGCTTGTCCAGGCCGCCGAGCCGCCGGTACCGGTGCTCGGCACCCCGGTTGCAGCTGCCGCCCTGGATGCCGCCCGTGGCGGCTTCGAGGTGGCCGGCGGCCTGTCGCTCTCTCTCGGCATCGAGCGCGTGGTATCGGTCAACGGCGAAATCATGGCGCGCACGAATATCGCCATCCCCGACCTGGCGGCCATGACGGCCGAGCAGGCGCGCCTGACCCAGGATGCGCTGGGCGCCGCGCGGATGATCCAGATCGGCGGCAACAATGTCGCCGCCGCCGACCTCAACCTGCCCAATGGCGCAACGCTGGTCCAGAACACGCTCAGTGGCCAGGATATCCGCACCGCGACCACCATTTCGTCGACGGTCAACAGCATGTCCCTGATCAAGGACATCAATTTCCAGTCGACGATTCGTGACGCCGTCGTGCGTTCCCCGGGCGGACCATGAATTTTCGACACCACCAACAATAACTCTGGAGAATCTGGATGTATCCACACGTCGCGCGGCTCGGCGCTGCGGGCCTGGCGGCTGCCTTTCTGGCACCGCCCGTACTCGCTCAACAGGTTGCCACCCTGTCGAACCATGGCACACCGCCATCCCATACCGAACTGTCGCAGCTGAAGGACGAACTGGCGCAGCAGCGCGCGCTGGTCAATCGGCTGCTGCTGGAAGTGCAGGCGCAGCGCGAGCAGTTGCAGCGTCTGGGAACCGCCACGGATGGCATGCTGCTGTCGCAGCAACGCGGCATGGGCGGGTCGATGAGCGGCCAGGCCCCGGTGGCCGAGCCGCCCGTGTTGCCGCCGGCGGTAACGGGCGTGCCGGCGCCGCTGCCACCGCAACCGCGCCCGGACCAACCCGGCGTGCCTGCCCCTGCACCGGTCCAGCCCGCCGCGCCGGCGCAGGCGCAAAACAGCAGCCGCCAACAACCGAACCGGCCGCCGGAAGTCGCACCGATCGGCGACCAGCCGGGCGTGCTCACGGCGCCCGGCACCTACGTGCTCGAGCCATCGATGCAGTATGGCTACTCGTCGAGCAACCGCGTGGCCCTGGTCGGCTACACGGTGATTCCGGCCCTGCTGATCGGCCTGGTGGACGTGCGTGAAATCAAACGCAATACCTTCACCACCGCGATCACCGGCCGCACCGGCATCAGCAACCGGATGGAAGTCGAGGTCAAGGTGCCGTATGTGTACCGCTCGGACGCCACCGTCAGCCGCGAAATATTCACCGGCACGGCCGTTGAGCGCGTGTTCGACACGACCGGCAAGGGCATGGGCGACGTCGAAGTCGCCGGCCGCTACCAGCTCAATAACGGCGGCGCCGACAAGGGCTATTACATCGCCGGCCTGCGCTACAAGAGCCGCACCGGGCGGGACCCGTTCGAAGTCATTACCGACTGCGAACGCCGCTGCATCGGCGAGAACGTCACCGGCACCGGCCTGCCGCTGGACTTGCCGACCGGCTCGGGCTTCCATTCGTTGCAGGGCACGCTGACCTGGCTGTATCCATCCGATCCCGCCGTGTTCTTCGGTAACCTGAGCTACGTGCACAACTTCAAGCGCGACGACGTGACGCGCCTGGTGCGCAATGGCGAACGCGAGCCGCTCGGCTCGCTGCAACCGGGCGCCGTGCTGGGCTTTAACTTCGGCATGGGCCTGGCGCTGAACGACAAGGCGTCGCTGAGCCTGGGCTACGACCACAGCACGATCGGGCGCATGCGTCAGAACGGCGCGACCTCGATCGGCTCGGTACGCACGCAGCTGGGCACCCTGCTGCTTGGGTACTCCTACCGCCTGAGTCCGCAACGCTCGCTCAACATCGCGGTCGGTGCCGGCGTCACGCGTGACACGCCGGACGTGACGCTGACGCTGCGTCTTCCAATGACTTTCTGAGCAGAAATTTATTCTCTAAATCAGTCATGCAAACCGAATGACTTGTGGTAAATACGGGGACGATTGAAAAATCTTGCTTCCGTTTTAAGAGTTTGCCCTATAATCAGATTCGCAATGTAAGGCGTCACCCTGGTTTTTGTCCTAGGTACGCAAACAGGGCATCAACGTAAAATTAATTTTTGAGGGAATAAAAATGGCGACTGGCATTGTTAAGTGGTTCAATGACGCAAAAGGTTTCGGTTTCATCACGCCTGACGGCGGCGGCGAAGATCTGTTCGCGCACTTCTCGGCGATCAACGCCAACGGCTTCAAGTCGCTGCAAGAAAACCAGCGCGTGACGTTCGACGTCACCACCGGTCCTAAAGGCAAGCAGGCTTCGAACATCCAGCCGCAAGCTTAAGTTCCGCTGGCCCGCTACGGCGGGCACGCAACGCAAAAGAGCACATCTTCGGATGTGCTCTTTGTCTTTGCGGCAACCGAAAAGCTGGGGTCAGGTCTGACATTCGGACACGATCTCGACAGTCGACTACTTGGAACTAGCTGGCGCCGGGCCATGCTAATAATGGGCAAGAAACCATTGGAAGTGGCCAAGGTTAAGGCTGAGCTCGTGTCTGAATGTCAGACCTGACCCCGGCTGTATGACCCCGGCTGTAAGAAACCGTTGAAAGTGGCTAAGGTTAAGGATGAGCTCGTGTCTAAATGTCAGACCTGACCCCGGCTGTTAGCGCGCGCTTGCGTGCTTCACGAAAAAAAACCTCCCGCTGGGGAGGTTTTTCAATCCGGCATCAGCAAGGTCATTTGCTGATGCGGCGACGTGCCAGGCCGAGCCCCGCCAGGCCAAGTCCGAGCAATGCGAGCGAGGCCGGCTCGGGGACCTGCGCAACGTTGTAGCCAACCACCAGGTTATCGACCTCGAACGCACGGGCGGTGGTTCTGAAGCTGAACGACGTGAACTCTTCTTGCGGCGTGAAGAACAGATTGACGTAGATGTTCGAGCTCTCTGCATCCTGGTTACCTGGTTCGCCATGGAACATGTCGATGAGCGAAGCACCCGTCACCGTCTGGATGACGGCGCCGACAGCGTTGTAGAAGATCAGGTCGTTGTACATATCGATCGATCCGTAATACAGGCCGAAATAATTCAGACTTGCTCCGTTGCCGAGAGAGTTCAGCAGGCCAGCATAGTTGAAATTGATTTCGGAACTGTTCGTGCCGCTGCCAGCGCTTGGGCCGTAGGCAAAATAGGTCGTGTCGTGCGCGGGCGCAGCATACACGCCCGGCAGATGCCCTTGCGCATAGCCCAGCGCGCCGCCGGATACGGTCGAGATAGCGACCATATCGGCAGCCATCGTCGCCCCCCCACCCGGCGCATCGAATGTTTCGACAAACACGTTGGTCGTTTGCAGACTGGTCTTGCCGGACCCGTCCGCTGCAGCTGCCGAGGCGTACGTGATTTCTACAGCCTGTGTCACGGACGCCGACATCAGCAATATCGATGCCAGACAAGGAACCAATGCTTTTTTCATAATAGGTCTCCGGTGGGTTGAGACTTGGTGATTAGCACTAACCATGCCACCGGAAAAAACCTATATCAAACAACTACTTGGCAATAAATCTTTGCGGAAACGTAATTGTTATCGACAGTATATTACTGTTACTTACCATGTGTTACGTCGGTGTCGCTGCGAGTCAGTCCGACAGCCAGTCAGCGGCCGCAATCAGCAGCCGCAGCTGCCCGAACCGCAACCGCCGCCGCCGGATTTCTTCGGCGCTGCAGCCAGCTGGATGCCAGGCGCGCGACCACTCTCTTCATCGTAGCCAGCGGCCTGCAGGCGCGCCACATACTGCTTCCACAGCGACTCTTGGCTTTGGCCCAGCTCATACAGATAATCCCAGCTGAAGATGCCGGAATCGTGGCCATCCGAGAAGGTCGGCTTGATCGCGTAGTTGCCGACCTGCTCGACGTCGGCAATGCCGACTTCGCGCTTGCCAAGTTGCAGTACTTCCTGGCCCGGGCCATGGCCCTTCACTTCGGCCGATGGCGAATACACGCGCAGATATTCAAACGGGAGCGAAAACGCGCTGCCGTCGTCGTAGGCGACGTCGAGCACGCGCGATTTCTGGTGGACAGTCAATTCGGTTGGATGTGGCATGGGACTCTCTATATCAGGAAAAACGGCGCGCGATGGCAGCGCCCAATTGGTCGTGCAGCGCGCGACGCGCCGCGAGGATAGCAGGTTCCGTCGCACGCACCGCCTGCGCCCACACGGGCGCCGGGAAATGCGCATCGTCGGCGTAGCGCGGGATGATGTGCCAGTGCAGGTGCGGCACCACGTTGCCGAGGCTGGCCACATTGACCTTCAATGGCTGCATCACCTCGCGCACCGCCGTCTCCACCTGGAACACGGCGTCGTTGATGAGCAAGCGGTCATCCGCCGACAGATCACTCATCTCGCGCACATGGTCGTGCCAGATCACGCGGCAAAAGCCGGGATAGCTGGCGTCGTCGACGACAATGACGCTGAACTTTTCGCCGGCCCAGACAGCAGGCAGCGTCAGGTCGCACAGCTCACAACCCGGTTCGCGCAGCGCCGTCATACCAGCACCCGCTCGATGCCGCCCGCATTGGCGCGCGCGACATACTCGGGCAGCCAGTTCTCGCCCAGCAGGTGCTTGGCGATTTCGACGACGATGTAGTCGGCGGTGGTGCCCGAATCGTCGTTGTAACGGCTCAGGCCCTGCAGGCACGATGGGCAGCTGGTCAGGATCTTGACGTCGCCCTTGAAGCCGTCTTCGCGCAGCTTGTCGGCGCCCTTGACCATCTCGCCTTCCTTGCGCGAGCGGACCTGGGTCGCGATGTCCGGGCGCGAAACGGCAAACGTGCCCGACTCGCCGCAGCAGCGGTCGTTCTTCTCGATCTTCACGTTGTCCACCGTCGACACCAGCGCATTGACCGTCTTGATCGAATCCTGCAGCTTCATCGGCGTGTGGCACGGCTCGTGGTACATGTAGCGGGTACCGTTCACGCCTTCGAGCTTGACGCCTTTTTCGAGCAGGTATTCATGGATGTCCATGATGCGGCAGCCCGGGAAGATCTTCTCGAACTGGTACGTCGCCAGCTGGTCGTAGCAGGTGCCGCACGAGACCAGCACCGTCTTGATGTCGAGATAGTTGAGCGTGTTGGCCATCCGGTGGAACAGCACGCGGTTGTCCGTCACCATTTTCTCGGCCTTGTCGAACTGGCCGGCGCCGCGCTGCGGATAACCGCAGCACAGGTAACCCGGCGGCAGCACGGTCTGCACGCCCACTTCCCACAGCATCGCCTGCGTGGCCAGGCCCACCTGCGAGAACAGGCGCTCCGACCCACAGCCCGGGAAGTAGAACACGGCCTCGGTGTCGGCATTGGTCTTCTTGGGGTTGCGGATGATCGGGACGATCTTGTCGTCTTCGATGTCCAGCAGGGCGCGCGCCGTTTTCTTGGGCAGGTTCCCCGGCATCTTCTTGTTGATGAAGTGGATGACCTGCTCGCGCACGGGCGCCTTGCCGGTGGTCGGTGCGGGCGCGGCCAGCTGCGGCTTGGCAAAGCCCTTGAGCATGCGGTTGCCGAAGCGCTGCGCCTTGAAGCCAAAATCGACCATCACCTTGCGCGTGGCATTGATGGTGGTCGGATCGGTCGCGTTCAGGAAGAACATCGCCGCGCGGTTGGCCGGCTTGAAGCTGCGCTTGTCCATCTTGCGCAGCAGGTTACGCATGTTCATCGACACATCGCCGAAGTCGATGTTCACCGGGCATGGCGTGACACACTTGTGGCACACGGTGCAGTGGTCCGAGACGTCCTCGAATTCTTCCCAGTGCCGGATCGAGACGCCGCGGCGGGTCTGCTCTTCGTACAGGAACGCTTCGATCAGCGCCGACGTGGCCAGGATCTTGTCGCGCGGCGAATACAGCAGGTTCGCCTGCGGCACGTGGGTCGTGCAGACCGGCTTGCACTTGCCGCAGCGCAGGCAGTCCTTGATGCTGTGGGCGATCTCGCCGATATCGCTTTGCTGCATGATCAGCGACTCGTGGCCCATCAGGCCGAACGACGGCGTGTAGGCGTTGCGCAGGTCGGCGTGGGCGCCTTCCAGATTGAGCAGCTTGCCCTTGTTGAAGCGCCCTTCCGGATCGACGCGGATTTTATAGTCGCGGAACTCCTGGATTTCTTCGTCCTTCAGGAATTCGAGCTTGGTGATGCCGATCCCGTGTTCGCCCGAGATCACGCCGTCAAGCGAGCGCGCCAGCTTCATGATGCGCTCGACCGCCTTGTGCGCATCCTGCAGCATGTCGTAGTCGTCCGAGTTCACCGGCAGATTGGTGTGGACGTTGCCGTCGCCGGCGTGCATGTGCAGTGCGACGAACACGCGCGAACGCAGGATGCGCTTGTGGATTGCCGTGCTCTCGTCGAGGATGCAGGTGTAGGCGCTGCCGTTGAAGATCTGGCGCAGCGGCGCACGCAGCTCTGCTTTCCACGAGATGCGCACCGTGTGGTCCTGCACCAGGTCGAACAGGCGTGCATCGGGCTGGATCGCCAGGCGCGCATCGAAGGCGGCCGACAGATGATCGAGCCCGAGCGATTCCAGCTGCTCTCGCACGTCGACCAGGGGCGCATCCAGATTGGCCAGGATGAAGCTCCAGCGTTTGGTCACCAGGTCGACCAGCGCGCGTGCCTGCAGCGGGCGATCGCCCATGATTTCGTCGCGCTCGACGCCTTCGCCGCTGCTGGCGTCATCACTCTTGGCCAGCGGCAGATGGTCGCTCGCCAGGTAGTCGCGCAGGCCATCGGCCAGCTGCAGCTTGTTCTTGATCGACAGCTCGACGTTGATGCGCTCGATGCCGTCGGTGTATTCGCCCATGCGCGGCAGCGGAATGACCACGTCTTCGTTGATCTTGAAGGCGTTGGTGTGGCGCGCGATGGCCGCCGTGCGGGCGCGGTCGAGCCAGAACTTCTTGCGCGCTTCGGGGCTGACGGCGACAAAGCCTTCACCCACGCGGGTGTTCGCAATGCGCACCACTTCAGAGGCAGCCAGCGCCACCGCGTTCTCGTCGTCGCCGACGATGTCGCCGAACAGCGCCATCTTGGGCAGCACGCCACGCTTGGATTTGGTGGCGTAACCGACCGCGCGCAGATAGCGCTCGTCCAGGTGCTCCAGGCCCGCCAGGCGCAGCGTGGAAAACGCCGCGTCGCCGTTCTTCGGCAAGCCGTTGAGGTAATTGGTGATCTCGACGATCGACGGAATCGCATCGCGCGCCTGGCCAAAGAATTCGAGGGCCACGGTACGCGTGAACTTCGGCATCTTGTGCAGGATCCAGCGGCCCGACGTGATCAGGCCATCGGTGCCCTCTTTCTGGATGCCCGGCAGGCCGGAGAGGAATTTGTCGGTAACGTCCTTGCCCAGGCCTTCCTTGCGAAAACGCTTGCCGTCGATGATCAAGGTCTCGGTGCGGAACGGCGCGCCTTTCGGTGCGCCCTTGACCGATGGATGCGTCCATTCAAGCAAAAATTCAGCCTTCGGCGCATCGTGGATCTTGCCCAGGTTGTGGGCAATGCGCGTGACATCGAGCCAGTCGCCGTTGGGGTCGACCATGCGCCACGAGGCCAGGTTGTCGAGCGCAGTGCCCCACAACACGGCCTTCTTGCCGCCCGCGTTCATCGCGATATTGCCGCCCACGCAGGATGCGTGCGCCGACGTCGGATCGACCGCGAACACGAAGCCCGCCTTCTCGGCCGCCTGCGACACGCGCTGCGTGACCACGCCCGCATAGGTGTGGATGGTCGCGTAATCCTGTTCCAGGCCCGGCATGGCAGTCATTTCGACTTCGCCGATGCCGATCAGTTTTTCGGTGTTGATCACGGCCGACATGGGCGTGAGCGGAATCGCGCCGCCCGTGTAGCCGGTGCCGCCGCCGCGCGGGATGATGGTCAGCCCGAGCTCGATGCAGCCCTTGACCAGGCCAGCCATCTCGTCTTCGGTGTCGGGCACCAGCACCAGGAATGGATATTCGACGCGCCAGTCGGTGGCGTCGGTCACGTGCGAGATGCGGTGCATGCCGTCGAAGCGGATATTGCGCTTGTCGGTGTATGCGCCCAGCACCTTCAGCGCGCGCTTGCGCAGGTCGTAGGTCTCGGAAAACTCGCGGCCGAAGTCGTCGACCGCGCGGCGCGCGGCCGCCAGCAACTGCTCGACGGCGCTGCTGCGCGCTGCGACTACGGCCGGGTCGCCGTCATCCTGCGCGTCGACGGTCGTGCGGCGCTTGTCGACTTCGGCCAGGCGGTGGTGCAGCGCCTCGATCAGGTTGGCCCGGCGCTTCGGGTTGTCCAGCATATCGTCCTGCAGGTACGGGTTGCGCCGCACGACCCAGATGTCGCCCAGCACCTCGTACAGCATGCGCGCCGAGCGGCCGGTCTGGCGGGCGCCGCGCAAGCTGCCCAGCAACTCCCACGACGACTCACCGAGCAGCCGGATCACGATTTCGCGGTCCGAGAACGAGGTGTAGTTGTACGGAATCTCGCGCAGGCGCGCGGGGGCGTTATCGGCTAGCAGGGTATGGATGTGTGCGGGGGCGTTCATGAATACTCGTCGACAGTCGGACAGGCCCGAAGGACGTTCATTCTATCGTATTGCGTTGCACCACGCTTGGGGCGGCCCCGTCCGCCGTTGCGCGCGACGCAACAAAATTTTCATACTGTGCACGGTATGCAAACATTATTCACCCGCAGACGTCGGTACACGGCATTTATCAAGCACGATGCCCGGAATGACATACGTCGTCCGGCCTGGTTTGCACCGTTATCGTGGACTGTCCGGCACCTCGAAGGCCTCGCCGGTCTCGAAGAAATGGCCGCCGGCCACATAGTGAATGCTTTTCTTGCCGCCCGCTGCCATATTCCAGTGGCCATCGGCAAACACCGCCGGGTCGGCCCAAGCCGCCACGACCTCGCCCAGGAACAGGTCATACATGTTCTGGATATGCGGTTCGGGGAGGACGCGGCACTCGAGCCAGGCCAGGCAGCCGTCGAGCAGCGGCGCACCGACCTGTTCGCCGGTCCAGGCGCCCGCATTGAAAGCCGCGAACTTGCCCACCTCGCGGCCCGACGTCGACCCCACCTGCAGGGTCAGACGCGCCAGCTCGCGCGATGGGATGTTCAGCGCGAATTCGCCGGACGCCTCGATCATGCTGCGGGTGAGTGTGTTCTTGTCGATCACCACCGCCATCTTGGGCGGATCGAAGTCGAGCGGCATCGACCAGGCGGCCGCCATCACATTGACGGCGTCACCGTGACGACTGGACACGAGGACGGTCGGGCCATGGTTCATCAGGCGGTAGGCTTTGGCCAGGGGTACGGGAACGCGGTTGGTCATGCAAGTATCCTTGAGGTGATGGTGCCGTCAGGATGCCCACCTGTTCAGGCATGGCCTCCCCGGGTCTAACCGGTAATGCGCGTCAGCATGTCGCCGAGCGATTTCCAGAAACTGTCCGGCACGTACAGCAGCGCGATCGTCATGGTCAGGTAGCGCGCAAACTTGCCGATCGCCATATACATCAGGCTCGGCCAGAACGGCAGGTGCAGCCAGCCGGCCAGTGTGCACAACGGATCGCCCACACCTGGCAGCCACGACAGCAGCATCGTCTTGGCGCCGTAACGCTTGAGCCAGCCAAACCAGCGGCTCTGACGCTCCTTGGCAAACGCCACCTTGGCGCGGTAGCCGAGGAAGTAATCGACCGCGCCGCCCAGCGTATTGCCCAGGGTCGCGACCAGGATCGCCGGCCAGAACAGCGCGGGATTGGCCTTGATCACCGCGAACACGGCCGGCTCGGAACCGAGCGGCAGCAGCGTGGCAGAAATAAAACTGATGATGAAGACGGAAGCCAGCCCGACAGTCGGCGCCGCAACGAGGTCAAGCAGCCATTGGACAGCGGTTTCGATCATGCGAGCTTAGGCGAGGGAAATAGGCGTCCATTATAATGGTCTGGAACTTTCGTCACGACACGATACGATCGCCTGTCACCCAGCGCGCCGGATCGTACTGCGCGCCACGGTCACCCACCCTAGCGGAACAGTTTGCGTCGTCCGTCCCGCCAGCCGCATTGGCCTGACCCTTGTGTTTCGACCATGACTACCGACTATCTCAAAAAAATCCTGACCGCGCGCGTCTATGACGTTGCCGAACAAACGCCGCTCGACCTCGCCCCCACGCTGTCCGCGCGCATGGGCAACCGCATCTATTTCAAGCGCGAAGACATGCAGAGCGTGTTCAGCTTCAAGCTGCGCGGCGCCTATAACAAGATGGCCAACCTGACGCCCGAGCAGCGCGCCCGCGGCGTGATCTGCGCCTCGGCCGGCAACCATGCCCAGGGCGTGGCCCTGTCGGCTTGCCGCCTCGGCTGCCGCGCACTGATCGTGATGCCCACGACCACGCCGGGCGTCAAGATCGACGCCGTCAAGGCGCGCGGCGGCGCCAGCGTCGAGATCGTGCTGCATGGCGACTCGTACACCGACGCCTACAACCACGCCTTGCTGCTGGAAAAAGAACAGCGCATGACCTTCGTGCACCCGTTCGACGATCCGGACGTGATCGCCGGCCAGGGCACGATCGGCATGGAAATCCTGCGCCAGCATTCCGGCCCGATCCACGCGATCTTCGTTGCCATCGGCGGTGGCGGCCTGATCGCGGGCATCGGCGCCTACGTCAAGGAAATTCGTCCGGACATCAAGATCATCGGCGTACAGACGCTCGATTCGGACGCAATGGCGCGCAGCCTGAAGGCCGGGCACCGCGTGACGCTGAACGATGTCGGCCTGTTCTCCGACGGCACCGCCGTGCGCCTGGTGGGCGAAGAAACCTTCCGCGTCGCGCAGATGGTGGTCGACGAGATCATCCTGGTCGACACCGACGCGATCTGCGCCGCGATCCAGGACGTGTTCCAGGACACGCGCAGCATTCTCGAGCCGGCCGGCGCGCTGGCCATCGCCGGCGCCAAGGCGTATATCGAACGCTCCCAGATGGACCGCGAGCCGGTCAAGGGTGAAACGCTGGTGGCCGTGGCCTGCGGCGCCAACATGAACTTCGACCGCCTGCGCTTCGTTGCCGAGCGCGCCGAGCTGGGCGAGTCGCGCGAAGCGGTGTTTGCCGTGACCGTTCCCGAGCAGCGCGGCAGCTTCCGCCGTTTTTGCGGGCTGGTCGGGCCACGCAACGTGACCGAATTCAATTACCGCATCAGCGATGCCAGCGAAGCGCATGTGTTCGTCGGCGTGCAGGTGGGCAGCCGCAGCGAGTCCGGGCTGCTGGCACGCACGTTCGAAGAGCATGGCTACAAGACGCTAGACCTGACCGGCGACGAGCTGGCCAAGCTGCATATCCGGCATCTGGTGGGCGGCAAAAGTTCGCTGGCCCATGATGAATTGCTGTATCGTTTCGAGTTCCCTGAACGGCCGGGCGC
Organism: Telluria sp. LT1R51-2; assembly: GCF_059685775.1. Classification (NCBI taxonomy): domain Bacteria; kingdom Pseudomonadati; phylum Pseudomonadota; class Betaproteobacteria; order Burkholderiales; family Oxalobacteraceae; genus Telluria; species Telluria sp. LT1R51-2. The sequence continues at coordinate 220,248 of NZ_JCASIM010000002.1, forward strand.
GCTGATGCGCTTCCTGGACAGCATGGCGCCGAACTGGAATATCTCGCTGTTTCACTACCGCAACCAGGGTGGCGATGTAGGCCGCATTCTCGTGGGGCTGCAAGTGCCGCCGACGGAAATGGCCGAGTTCCGGCAATTCCTGGCGTCGCTCGGTTACCGTTACTGGGACGAAAGCAGCAATCCCGTCTATAAATTGTTTTTGGGCGCCTGACGCCCCACTCCTATGAATACCCCTGACCAATCGCCCCTCGGCAAATCCTCCGCCTACCAGAGCCAATACGCGCCCGAGCTGCTGTTCCCGATCGCGCGCCAGCAAAAGCGCGATGAGCTCGGCCTGTTCGCGGATGCCGGCACCATGCCGTTCTTCGGTGTCGACATCTGGAACGCCTATGAACTGTCGTGGCTGAACATGCGCGGCAAGCCGCAGGTGGCGATTGCGACGATCACGGTCCCAGCCGATTCACCGAACATCGTCGAATCGAAATCGTTCAAGCTGTATCTGAACTCGTTCAACCAGACCCGCCTGGCCGGTCCGGAAGCCCTGCTGGCCCTGCTGCGCGACGATCTGTCGGACGGCTTCGGTGCGCCGGTCCACGTCACGCTGACCAGCCCGGACGCGTTCGGTGCGATCAAGATGGGCGAGCTCGATGGTGTGCTGCTGGACCGCCTCGACGTCGAGATCGACGGCTATTCGCCGTCCCCGGAACTGCTCAGCGCGGACCACGAGAATGGCCAGGTCGAAGAAACGCTTGTGTCGCACCTGCTCAAGTCGAACTGCCTGGTCACGGGTCAGCCGGACTGGGGCACGGTGCAGATCCGTTATGTCGGCCCGCAGATCGATCAGGAAGGCTTGCTGAAATACTTGATCGGCTTTCGCGAACACAACGAGTTTCACGAGCAATGTGTCGAGCGCATCTTCATGGACGTGCTGCGCCAGTGCAAGCCGACCAAACTGGCCGTGTATGCCCGCTACACGCGGCGCGGCGGTCTGGATATCAACCCGTGGCGCGCCAACTTCTCCACCGGCAAACCGCCCAATCTGCGTGGCGCGCGCCAGTAAATATCGCGTTTCTGACAGGATGCGACTCGCACGCCTGTACGTTTTTGGCGACAGCCGCGCACCGGGTCTGGCATCAAGCCCGGGTTTAGCGCTCTGCTGGAACTGCTTGTTTTTTCAGCAGATCGTGTGCAAAAATCGGCCAATCTCAGCGCAAGCATGTATTTACTGGTTGCGTTCTGCGATTTGTTAAAAAAATTGCGTGGTGGCGTTAACATGAATCAACGCCGCTGTTGCCCTGTTTCGATGGGTATCGTGCGACCGTCCCGCCATCTGGCCTGACGCTCGCGATTTCGAGTGTCCCGGCCATAAAACAGGCCTATAATCCGTGCTCGCAAGCACGCCACTTGTGCTGCGCACTTGTGCCACGCACCCCACGTTATGACCAATTTAAGCAAAATCCTCTCGCTCGAAAACGTCCAGCTCGACATCGAAGTGTCGAGCAAGAAGCGCGCCTTCGAACAAGCCGGCCTGATCTTCGAGAACAATTGCGGTATTGCCCGTTCGATTGTGTCCGACAACCTGTTCGCACGCGAGCGTCTCGGCTCCACCGGCCTTGGGCACGGCGTGGCCGTTCCGCATGGCCGCATCAAGGGCAGCAAGAGCCTGAAGGCGCCAATGGCCGCGTTCGTGCGCCTGAAGGAGCCGATTCCGTTCGAGTCGCCCGATGGCCAGCCGGTGAGTCTGCTGTTCTTCCTGCTGATTCCTGACCACGTCACGCAGCAGCACCTCGAGATCCTGTCGGAAATCGCCGAGCTGTTCTCGGACGAAGCGATCCGCACGGCGCTGGCGACCGATGCCGACCCGAAGGCCGTCCACGAGCGCATTATCAACTGGCAACCCAGCCTGCAAGCTCTGGGTTAAACTTCACGTCACTGCGAACGCGCGGCAATGATGTCGCGCGCCTTTTTTTGTGACGAAGACGATGCCCATGCTGCAGTCCCCGCTGACCATTCAACGGCTGTACGACGATAACCGCGACAGCCTGCAGCTCGGCTGGTTCGCGGGCTTTCCCGGCGGCGAACGCCAGATCGCCGGCGACGCCGCCTCGGCCGCCGACCAGGTTGGCCACCTGAACCTGATCCACCCGGGCCGCATCCAGGTCTTCGGGCACCAGGAACTCAATTACTACCACCGCCTGAAAGCCAATTCGCGCACCCACGTAATTGGCGAACTGATCGGCGGCGGGCCGCCGGCGCTGATCATCGCGCAGGGGCTGGAAACGCCGCCCGACATCCTCGCGATCTGCGACGAGCAGAACATCCCGCTGTTTTCCACGCCGCTGCCGGCGGCGCAGGTGATCGACTTCCTGCGCGTGTACCTGTCCAAGAAGCTGGCACAGCGCGTGATCATGCATGGCGTGTTCATGGACGTGCTGGGTGTGGGCGTCCTGATCACCGGCGAGTCGGGCCTGGGCAAGAGCGAGCTGGGCCTGGAACTGATTTCGCGTTCGCACGGCCTAGTGGCCGACGATGCGGTGGAATTCTCGCGCATCGCACCGAACATGATCGAGGGCCGCTGCCCGCCGCTGCTGCAAAACCTGCTCGAAGTGCGCGGCCTGGGCCTCTTGGACATCAAGGCGATCTTCGGCGAGACGGCAGTGCGCCGCAAGATGCGCCTGAAGCTGATCGTCCACCTGGTCAAACGCGGCGCGCAGGACGAAGAAGTCGAGCGCCTGCCCTTCCACTTCCCGACCGAAGACGTGCTGGGCCTGCCGATCCGCAAGGTCGTGATCCCGGTGGCGGCCGGTCGCAACATCGCCGTGCTGCTGGAGGCCGCCGTGCGCAATACGATCCTGCAACTGCGCGGCATCGACACGCTGCAGGAATTCATGGAGCGCCAGCGCCAGGCCATGAGCGCCGACTGACCCGTTGCGCATGGCCCGCGGGTGTACGACCGACCGGCGCTTGCGGTATCATCGCCCCATGCACATCGTCCTCATCACCGGAATTTCCGGCTCGGGCAAATCCGTGGCCCTGAATGTCCTGGAAGACGCCGGTTACTACTGCGTCGACAACCTGCCGCCAGCCCTGCTGACGGCCCTCGTCAATACCGTCAGCGAAAGCGGCGGCGGCAAGATCGCTGTCGCGGTCGATGCGCGCAGCGCCGAATCGCTGGCCGAACTGCCCGTGAGCGTGGGGCGGCTGCGGGACGACGGCCACTCGGTCAAGGTCATGTTCCTGACCGCGAGCACCCATTCGCTGGTAGCGCGCTTCTCCGAGACGCGCCGCAGCCATCCGCTGTCGCACGAACTGCGTCCAGGCGAAAACCCGGCCTCGCGTCTTACGCTGATCGAATGCATCGCTGAAGAACGCGAGCGCCTGTCGTCGATCGAGAATCTGGGCCATGTGATCGACACGTCCGAGCTCTCGTCGAACAAGCTGCGCGGCTGGATCAAGGAACTGGCCGAGATCGACCATGCACCGCTGACGCTGTTCTTTGAATCGTTCGCCTTCAAGGTCGGCGTGCCGCTCGACGCCGACTTCGTGTTCGACGTGCGCGCAATCCCGAATCCGTATTACGACCTGTCCCTTCGCCCGCTCACCGGCAAGGATGCGCCCGTGATCGCGTTCCTCGATGCGCAACCGAGCGCCGTCGAGATGCTGTCCGACATCCAGAACTTCGTCGCCAAATGGCTGCCGTCGTTCAAGACCGACAACCGCAGCTACCTGACGGTGGCGGTCGGCTGCACGGGTGGCCAGCATCGCTCGGTGTACATGGCAGAACACCTGGGCGCGCACTTTGGCGCGACCGAGCGCGTGATTGTCAGGCATCGCGAGCAGCCGAAGCATCGGGCGGCGTAGGCCTGCTGCCCGCTTGCAGCAGGTTGCCGATTGACGCAGAATGATTGCATCTCTGATGCGGGGAACATTATGCGAACGACTGTGACGATTGACGATGAGCTGTATGCGAAGGCGCTCGAGATGGCTGACCCCGGGATGGACAAGGCAGACCTGTTCCGGGAAGCGGTCAAGACTTTTGTTCGGGTGCAGGCAGCCAAACGCCTCGCGGCTCTAGGCGGTGCGGCGCCTGATATGCCGGAGGTCCCGCGCAGGCATCTTGATGTGATGCGATGAACGCTGTTCTGGTCGATACGTCAGTGTGGGTCGATCACTTCCAGCATCATAACGAAACGCTGGTGGATCTGTTGTCCCTGGATTTGGCGCTGTCTCACCCTATGGTGGTCGCAGAACTGGCATGCGGTACGCCCCCTGCCCCGCGCTTGCGTACTCTGGCCGATATCGCGATCCTGCGACAAGCACGACAGGCCAGCCTGAATGAAGTCAGGGAACTCATCGAGCGGGAAAAGCTGTATGGGTTTGGATGCGGACTGGTCGATCTTGCATTGCTTACGTCGACTTTGCTAACGCCTGGTTCACAACTATGGACGCGGGACAAAAGACTGGCGCAGCTCGCGTCGCGCTTCACCGTCATCTATACGCCCGCATAACATTAGAGTGCGCCATGTGCATTGTCGGCGCGGTACATGGCCAGCATGCCTTCGGCTTCGGTCTACATGCCCGAACACCTGGGCGCGCACTTCGGCGCGACTGAGCGCGTGATCATCAGGCATCGCGAGCAGCCGAAGCAGCGGGCGGCGCAGGCTTGCTGCCCGCCCTGTCACACGTCTGACGCTGCCGACGAAATTCCATCGTCCAGTTGGTTTCCCATGTATCTCCCGCATCGGCAGAAAAAGCCTGGTCCCAGTGCAGCAAGTTTTGATCGATCTGGCGCCAGATGAATCTGACGATAATCGGGATTTCCTGGAAAGTATCGTTGGCGAAGAACGTACCAACGCCATCAATGAATTCGCCTACCACTGGAACGTCGATCTGACTCGGAAGACGACCGTCAAGCCACCAGATCGACCATTTCTTCGTGCTCTGATCGTAGGAGCGTAACGCGATAGCGCGAAAGATCTCGTCATTCAGGCGCAAGATGTTGTCTTCAAGGTTACCGAAGCCACCCAGAATTTTTTGGGTCGACATTTCACCATCAAATTCAACCCATTCATTGCAGTTTGACAGGCGTTCCTTGAGCCGCCGATGCCTGACAACCCAATCCCCAATAACAAAATCGAAGTCAGTCGGTGCTGAACTCATCAGTTCCAGTGCCATGCCACTCCCTGAATGATAGATGGTCTGTCGGCCTGCACACTCATCGCCACCGACCACGGATAACCGCCGCCGACATCAACATGGCGCCTCATCACCTCAGCACCAGCCCCGCATCCACGACCCGCACATCATGCATCTGGTGCAGATACGATTCCAGATACCCCTTGTGCGACGCGCCGACGATAACCAGCATGCGCTGACCGGGCCGCATCCCCAGCACGTCCCGGATATTGGCCGCCATGCGCAGGTTGCGCGTTTCCCAGTAACCCACGTACTGGCGGCCGAAGCGCTGTGCTGACGGCTCGTTGAGCGCCGCGCCGAAGTCACTGCGGTAGACCAGAGACCCCTGGCCAGGTGCATTGTCGGCGCGGTACAAGGCCAGCACGCCTTCGGCACTGGCCAGCAAGCCCTCCTGCGCCTTGTCCACCGCCGCGCGCTGCTTCGTGGCAGGGTTGTCCCACGCTTTCATCAGCGCATTGCCAAACGCCTTCTGGTCTTCAGACGCGCTGTCGGCGGTATGGTCGTCCATCGCGTACAGGCGCTCAAGGCCGAGCCGGACAGCCAGACGCGCACCGATCATGATGCTTTCGTCGCGCCTGGTTTCCAGCTTCACGAGTACGCCGACCAGTGCGGCGTCCAGACCATCACCGGCACGGCGCTGGGCCTCGGGCAGGCGCAGCCACTGGACCAGCGCCGATGCCTCCTCGCCGCCTGCGAGGAACAACCCCGCCAGGCGCCGGCGCTGCGCGGGTGTGGGCGCAGCGGGCCATGCAGCCAGCAAGGCCTCGGCGGCCTCGGTCGCCGCTGCGACATCCAGCCCTGTGGCCAGCCGCGCCGGTGCAGTATCCCGGCAATAGGAATCGATCGAGTCCTTGTAGCGGACCGGGTAGCGTCGCATGACGTCGCACTGCGGCCCGGATACCGCCTCGATCGCGATCGCCTGCGGCTTCCATGCGGCCAGGCGCTCGTTCAATAGCGTCAGGCTGGCGGCCTGGAAGGTTTTGGGCAATTGCGACAGATGGGGCGACCCCAATACCAGCACCTCGTTGGCAGCACCGGAGGCCGGCCCCTTGAATGCGCTCGCATTGAAGTCAGGCTGCCAGGCCTGGGCGGCGGCGCTGCCGCACAAGGTCATCGACAGCAGCAAGGCGGTCATGCGCATCGGGGCTCCTCATCGGTTCATGAAGCCACGATGTTTGCACCGCCTGCGCGAAAAGTCACGCGCAAACGGATATGCATGAAGAAGCTTATGCGAGATGGCGCAGCGGATGCGCATGCGCCGGCCACACCGGCGCGAAGAAGCGCGCGACCATCGCCTCGGTTACGAGGTCGAGCGATGGCGGATTCCATTGCGGCGCATTGTCCTTGTCGATCACGAGCGCGCGCACGCCTTCGAGCACCTCGCCGTGCTCGAAGTTGCGGCGCACGAGCGAGCGCTCCAGGCGCAGGCAGTCGGCGACATCGAGCGACGCGCCGCGCAGCAGCAGCTCGCGCGTCACGCACATCATCAGCGGCGAACGCTGACGCATCGCATTCAATGCCTTCTGCGCGAATGGCGCGTCGTCCCCCGCGAGCGACGCCATGATTGCTGCCACCGAGTCCGCACCGAAGTGCGCATCGATGCGCGCGCGATTGGCCTGCAATTCACTTTCGCCGGCGTGCGCCGTGGCGAACGCGCGGATTGCCGCCGGCAGATGCGCGCCCGGCGTCGCTTCGATCAGCGCCTGCAAGGCCGCCAGGTCGCTGACTGCCACGAACACGTCGGCCAGGCCCACGTACAGTGCGTCGGCCGCGCCGATCGTCAGGCCGGTCAAGCCCAAAAACATCCCCAACTGCCCCGGCGCGTGCGACAAAAAATGGCTGCCGCCGACATCGGGGAACAAACCGATATTCACCTCGGGCATCGCCATCTTGGTGCGCTCGGTGACGATGCGCAGGCCGCAATCGGGCCCGCCCTGCGCGATGCCCATGCCGCCGCCCATGACCACGCCATCCATCAGCGCGATGTACGGTTTCGGATAAAAGTGGATCAGGTGGTTCAGCGCGTATTCTTCGGTGAAGAAATCTTCGAGCAGTGCGCTGCCGCCTTGTGGCGAGGCGTTGCCGACCTCGTGAAAGAAGCGGATATCGCCGCCCGCGCACAGTGCTTTTTCGCTGCTGCTGGTGATCACGACCGCATCGACGGCGGCGTCACGCTGCCAGTCGAGCAGAATCGCGGTCAGTGCGCGCACCATGTCCAGCGACAGCGAATTGAGCGCCTTGGGACGGTCGAGGGTGATGATGCCGGTGCGGTTGGCGATGCGGGTCAGGACGTGTTCGGACATGGCGTGATCCATCGAAAGGAAACACGTATTTTACCGGCAGCGGGATGCAAAAAGGGCGTCCCGAAAAGACGCCCCTGGCGGTGGTGACCTGCGCTCGATCAGGCGGCAGCGACGTCTGCTTCGTCGACGTCCAGGCGTTTGATCGCTGTGCGGTTATGGTCTTTCAGCATCTGCTTGTGCTTCAGAATTTGTCGATCCAGTTTATCCATCAACATGTCGATCGCGGCATACAGGTCTTGCGCGACGCTCGCCACGTGCAGGGTCTTGCCCGACACCTGGACATTGATTTCAGCTTTTTGCCTTTTTTCTTTTTCGGTGAGGTTATCGACGGCCAGGAAGACGTGGGTATCTATGACTTGATCGAAATGGCGAATAATGCGTTCCAGCTTATTCTGAACGTATTCACGGATGGCAGGGGTTACTTCGAGATGGTGACCACTGATGGTGAGGTTCATACACACTCCTTTGAAGATGTCACGTCGCTTGCACCACACAGGAGCTGAAGGCACAGACTGTATGAGCGGCGTTGTTACAAGGCTTTGCGGAGACTGACGGGGGGGATCTTGAGCGCTTCACGGTATTTTGCGACCGTCCTGCGCGCAATGACCATGCCTTGTTCCCCGAGCATTTCCGCGATCTTGCTGTCGGATAATGGATTCTTAGGGTCTTCTGCTCCTGTCAATTGTGCGATGAGCGCACGGATTGCCGTTGAGGATGCTTCGCCTCCCGCCTCGGTGGCAACGTGGCTACCGAAGAAATACTTCAACTCGAACATGCCGTGCGGGGTCAGCATGTATTTCTGGGTTGTGACACGAGAGATCGTGCTCTCGTGCAGACCTAGTGTATCAGCTATCTCGCGCAAAACAAGGGGCCGCATGGCAACCGCGCCATGGCTGAAAAAGTTGCGCTGGCGCTCGACAATCGCTTCGGCCACACGCAGGATCGTGTCGAAACGCTGGCGCATGTTCTTGATGAGCCACTTCGCCTCCTGCATCTGCGCACCCATCTGGCTCTCGCTGCGGCCCTGCTTGAGCATCGTGGCGTACAGGCTGTTCACGCGCAGGCGCGGCATGACGTCCTGGTTCAGCGTGACCGCCCAGCCGTTCTTGGCGCGCCGCACGATCACGTCCGGCACCACGTAATCCGACACGTTCGATGCGAACGCCGCGCCCGGATGCGGATTGCACTGGCGGACCACGGCCTGCACTTCGCGCAGGTCTTCGTCATCGCAATCGAGCGCTTTTTTCAGCTTGCTGTATTCGCGCTGTGCGAACCAGGTCAGGTAGCCTTCGACGATCTTCAGTGCCATGCGGCGCGTCACCATCGGCACGCCCGGCATGCGCCGGATCTGCAGCGCCAGACATTCGGCCGCGCTGCGCGCGCCCACGCCCACCGGGTCCATGCTCTGCACCATCGCCAGCGCGCAGCGCAGTTCGTCCAGGTCGACGTCGAGTTCTTCGGGCAGGCGCGCGTGGATGTCGTCGAGCGGTTCTTCCAGGTAGCCGTTGTCGTCAAGCGCGTCGATCACCAGTTCGGCCAGTGCGCGGTCACGGGTTGACAGCAGCGTTTCGCGCACCTGTTCCATCAGGTGTTCGCGCAGCGTGATGGCGCATGCCTCCAGCTGCGGGCGGCCGTCTTCGTCGTCGCTGCTGCTACTCCCGGACGACGCGCCGCTGCTTTCGCTCCACTCGTTGTCGGGCCGGTCGCCATCGACCGCGCCGCCTTCAGCACCCTCGCCCTCGGCCGGTGCACTGCCCTCGCCTTCGGCCTGCTGGCCCGGCGCCGGCGGCGCCTCGCCCGGTGCCGGCGCATTGTTGATGGCGCCATCGGCCAGCAAGCGCACCGAATGATCGAGCGGGTCGTCGAGCCTTTCGAGCAGCGGGTTATCGCCCAGTATCTGCTCGATCTCCTGGTGCAGTTCGAGCGTCGACAGCTGCAGCAACCGGATCGATTGCTGCAGCTGTGGCGTGAGCGCCAGGTGCTGCGAAGTGCGGAGCTGAAGGGACTGTTTCATCAATTGAGTATGGCTTACATGCGGAAATGTTCACCAAGGTACACGCGGCGCACCGACTCGTCGGCGATGATATCGTCGGGTCGGCCGGATGCGAGCACCGCGCCCTGATTGATGATGTAGGCGCGGTCGCAGATACCGAGCGTCTCGCGCACATTGTGGTCGGTGATCAGGACGCCGATCTTGCGCTCCTTGAGGAAGCGCACGATGCGCTGGATCTCGATCACGGCGATCGGGTCGACACCGGCAAAGGGTTCATCGAGCAGCACGAAGCGAGGATTGGTGGCCAGTGCGCGTGCGATCTCCACGCGGCGTCGCTCGCCGCCCGACAGCGACAGCGCCGGGTTCTCGCGCAGCTTTTCGATCTGCAGATCGGCCAGCAGGTTGTCGAGCCGCTCGCCGATCTGCGCCTTGGTCAGCGACTTGCCGTCGACCTTCTGCAGTTCGAGCACGGCGCGGATGTTTTCTTCCACCGTCAGCTTGCGAAACACCGACGCTTCCTGCGGCAGGTACGACAGGCCGAGCACCGCGCGGCGATGGATCGGCATCCTGGTGATGTCGGTGCCGTTGATGCTGATCGAGCCGGCATCCGACGGCACCAGGCCCACGATCATGTAGAACGAGGTGGTCTTGCCGGCGCCGTTCGGGCCCAGCAAACCCACCACCTCGCCGCATTCGACATCCAGCGACACGTCACGCACGACCAGGCGCTTGCCATAGCTTTTCTGCAGGCCCTTGACGACCAGCGTGCTGCGATCGTTCAAGGCCGTCATTGCGTGCCTCCGGCCGGCGTGCGCTTGGGCGCCAGGATCAGCGTACCGCGCCCGCCGCCAACCTTGCTCTCGCCACTGACGTCATTGCGCACGGCGACGACTTCCTTGCGGTTGTCGTACGAAATGAACGGGCCGGTCATCTGGTTGGTCATCCGGTCGTTTTCGAGTTCCTTGACGATGGCGTTCGAGTACAAGCGCACCAGCTCCGTACGCTCATCGTATTCGATGCGTTCGGCCTGGCCCTCGACCCACAGGTTCGGGCCGCCGTCGCGCTTCTGGCGGAACGTGGCAGGCTTGCCGTTGGCCGCGGTGAGCGTCACGCTCATGTAGCCTTCGGGCGTATCCCTGACCACCGCGCGTTCGGCCTTGACCAGCAGCGTGCCGCGGGTCAGGATCACGTTGCCGGTAAAGGTGCGCACGCCTGCGACGCCATCGAGGTCGCCGTTATCGTATTCGAGAGCCGCCTGCTTGAGCGAGTCGGCCTTTTCGGCCATCGCGCTCAAGGAAAGGAGTGACAAGAAAGCGGCAGCAAAAAGTTTTTTCATGATGGTGCTGGTCCTGGGTTAACACGCGCGCATGGCTGGTGGCCTTCAGCGCTGGCGTGGCGGATAGACGATACGGCCGCGGCCGGACAATTTCATCTGCATGGTCGCATTGTTGGCCACCAGGCCGACGGCCTTGAGGCTGGACGCGCCAAGCTCCATGTCGATCGGCTGGTCGGTCTTGACGATTTCTTCGTCGGGCAATACGGTCATGGCCGACGTGCGCACGCGCAGCGCTTCGCTGGCGGGCGTCTTCGGGCGCTGCAGATCGACGTCGCCGAACAGTTCGACGCGGTGCTCTTCGTGGAAGATGCGCGCGCTCTTGGCCACCACCGTCATCGGTGGACGGCCCGGTTCGACGCCGCGCATGAGGGGCTGGTCGACATTCGACACGTCGCCTTGCGGGATGTGGGCCAGGCGCTTGCCCGACACCACGTAGCTCGGCTGGCCGTTGGGCGTCATCCGCACGAACGAGAAGTTCTCGACGATGTAATCCGGCTCGTCGGGCGGGCCGCCCAGTTGCGCATCGATGTTAGTCCCCTGCATCAGCTGCAGCAGCCAGAAGCTGCCGAAGGCGAAGAACACGCCGATCACGATCATCGCCAGCAAGTTCCAGCGATGCGAGGTGCGTTTGTTGGAGGCGAGTGTGGCCATGGCGCTCAGGCGAAATACGGCGCGAGCGCCTGGTCGTAGGTGCCCTGCGCGCGCATGACGAGGTCGCAGATCTCGCGCACCGCGCCACGCCCGCCACCGTTCTTGGTCACGTAATGCGCGCGGTGCTGCACGTCCGGATGACCTGAGGGCACGGCGACGGCAAAACCGACGCGCGCGAACAGCGGCAGGTCGATCACGTCGTCGCCGATGTAGCCGCATTGGTCGGCGGTAAAGCCGGTGGCCTCGAGCAGATTGGCAAAGCCGATGCGCTTGTCGTGGTTGCCCTGGTAGACATGCGAGATGCCCAGGTCGGCGGCGCGCCGGACGACGATCGGCGACAGGCGCGCACTGATGATCGCGGTCTGCACGCCGGATTTATTCAGCATCTGGATGCCCAGGCCGTCGAGCACATTGAAGGTCTTGGTCACTTCGCCATCGGGGCCGTAGGTCAGGCTGCCGTCGGTAAGCACGCCGTCGACGTCGAAGATCATGACCTTGATGCGCGCGGCGCGCTCGATGTGGGCCAATACGGGAATAGTCATCAAATCACCTTTGCGCGGGTCAGGTCGTGGATGTGCAGCGCGCCGACCAGCTGGCCCGCCTCATCGATCACGAGCATCTGGTTGATGCGGAATTCTTCCATCACGGCGACCGCGTCGACGGCCAGCTGCTCGGGACGTACGCTGCGCGGATTGGCGTGCATGACGTCGCGAATCAGCACGTTCGAAAAATCGTGCATGCGCTCGATCACGCGGCGCAAGTCGCCGTCGGTGAACACACCCAGCGGCCGGCCATCGGAATCGACCACGGCGGTCATGCCCATGCCCTTCTGGCTGATCTCGAGCAGTGCCTTGACCAGCGGGACATCCAGGCCCACCGACGGGATGGCATCGCCGGTGCGCATGACGTCGCGCACATGCGTGAGCAGGCGCCGGCCCAGCGCGCCGCCCGGATGCGACAGCGCGAAATCCTGCTCGCGGAAACCCCGCACGTCGAGCAGCGCCACGGCCAGCGCATCGCCCATGGCCAGCGTGACGGTGGTGCTGGTGGTTGGCGCCAGGTTGAGCGTGCAGGCTTCTTTCGCCACCGCGATATTCAGGTGGACGTCGGCCAGCTTGGCCAGCCGCGAAGCCGGCTTGCCGGTCATGGCGATCACGCGCGCGCCCAGGCGCTTCACGGCCGGCAGGATGTCGAGCAGTTCGGACGATTCGCCCGAATTGGAAATGGCGATCAGAATGTCATTCGCGGTCACCATGCCAAGGTCGCCGTGCGCGGCTTCGCCCGGGTGCATGAAGAACGCCGGCGTACCGGTGGACGACAGCGTGGCGGCGATCTTGCGGCCGATGTGCCCCGACTTGCCCATGCCCGAGACAACCACGCGGCCGGTGCCGGCGTAGATCAGCTGCGCGGCGTCGACGAAGCTGCTGTCGTCGCCCAGGCGCGCGTGCAGCGCCACGATGGCGTCGGCCTCGATCGCAAGCGTCTGGCGACCCAGTTCCAGCACGCGCTGCGCCAGGGTTTCGTCAAAACTTTTCAGCATTATTTGGTCATCAGTTACACTCATTCCAGAAGTATAAACGAATTGCGAAAGCAAAAAACTTGCCAGTCGTAACATTCGATGACAAGTACGCCTCGCCACCCCAACCGTCACCCGCTTCACCCCATGCATTCTGGTCTCGAACTCACCCTGTTGCTGCTTGGCTGCGCCGTCCTCGGCGTGGTCGCCTTTCGTACCCTGCAGCTGCCGCCGATGCTCGGCTACCTGGCCGTCGGCGTCCTGATCGGCCCCCACGCCCTGGCCCTGGCCGAAGACAGCCCCACCACCCACGCGCTGGGCGAATTCGGCATCGTCTTTTTGATGTTCTCGATCGGGCTCGAATTCTCGCTCGGCCAGCTGCGCTCGATGCGGCGCATCGTGTTCGGGCTGGGGCTCGGCCAGGTCGTGACGACCGTCGCTGCGGCCATGGGCATCGGCCTGCTGGCGGCGTACCTGATGCCGCACCTGACGCTGGCCTGGCAGGCCGCATTCGCGCTGGGCGGCGCGCTGGCCATGTCGTCCACGGCGATCGTCGTCAAGCTGCTTACCGAGCGCCTCGAACTCGAGAGCGAACACGGGCGGCGCATCATCGGCATCCTGTTGTTCCAGGATCTGGCGGTGGTGCCGCTGTTGATCATGATCCCGGCGCTGGCGCGCGATCCGGAAGACATGGCCATCACGCTGGGACTGGCCGCGCTCAAGGCCGGGCTGGTGCTGGCGCTGCTGCTGTTCTTTGGCCAGAAGCTGATGGGTCGCTGGTTCACGATCGTGGCCAAGCGCCGCTCGCAAGAGCTGTTCATGCTTAACCTGCTGCTCGTGACACTGGGGTCCGCCTGGATCACCGAGCAGGCCGGCCTGTCGCTGGCGCTGGGCGCTTTCGTCGCCGGCATGCTGATTTCCGAAACGCCCTACAAGCACCAGGTGGAAGAAGACATCAAGCCGTTTCGCGACGTGCTGCTTGGCCTGTTCTTCATCACGATCGGCATGCTGCTCGACCTGCGCCTGGTGAGCCAGTACTGGTGGCAGGTCACGCTGCTGCTGGGGCTCGTGGTGCTGCTCAAGGCCGGCCTGATCGTGCTGATGGCGCGCGCATTCGGCGCGCCACTGGGCACCGCGCTGCGCACCGGTCTCGCGCTGGCGCAGGCGGGCGAATTCAGCTTCGTGCTGCTCAGCCATGCATCCGGCTCGAAGCTGATCGATCCGTTCGTGATGCAGCTGGTGCTGGCCTCGATGGTGCTGTCAATGCTGCTCGCGCCCTTCATCATCGGCTACATGGACCGGATCGTGATGAAGGTCGCGGCCAATGAATGGATGATGCAGTCGCTGCAACTGACGCAGCTGGCCACGCGCACCATGACCACCCAGAAGCACGTGATCATCGCCGGTTTCGGGCGCAGTGGCCAAAGCCTGGCCACGCTGCTCAAAGAAGAGACCTTGCCGTGGTATGCCCTTGACCTGGATCCGGAGCGGGTGCAGAAGGCGCAGGCGGCCGGCGCGTCGGTGTCGTACGGCGATGCGGCGCGCCGCGAAAGCCTGATCGCGGCCGGCGTACACCGCGCAAGCGCGCTGGTGATCACGTTCGCCGACACGCGCCAGGCACTCAAGGTGCTGCACCTGGTGCACGAACTGGCGCCCGCCCTGCCCGTGATCGTGCGCAGCCACGACGATGGCGACATGGACGTGCTCAAGGCAGCCGGCGCGACCGAGGTGGTGCCGGAAGCCCTGGAGAGCAGCCTGATGCTCGCCTCGCACGCGCTGGTGACGCTCGGCGTGCCGCTGCGCCGCGTGGTGCACCGGGTGCAGGACGCGCGCAAGGGCCGCTACGCCACGCTGCGCGGCTACTTCCACGGCACGGACGACAGCGGTGCGGATCTCGAACATGGCCAGGTGAAGCTGCATTCGGTGCGCCTGCACGCGCAGGCCGGCGCGATCGGCGTGTCGCTGGGCGCGTTACGGCTGCAGGATGTGGCGGTGGAGGTCACGGCCTTGCGGCGTGGCGGCAAGGATCTGGCGCCCGGTCCGGACGTGCTGCTGGCATCGGGCGACGTCGTGGTGCTGCGCGGGGACAGCGAGGCGGTCAGCCGCGCCGAAGAGCGGCTGCTGTAACCATCACGCGAACCTGACGACCTGATTGCGGCCCGCAGCCTTGGCCTGGTACAGCGCCGCGTCGGCCGACGCGATCAGCTCCTGCGCGACGCCTTCGATGGCGTGATCGCGCTCGAAATCGGTCAGCGCCGCCACGCCGATCGACACCGTCACGCTCACCTGCTCGCCCGTGCTCAGGTCCACCGGCAAGCCGGCCACGCTCGTGCGGATGCGGTTGGCGACGATGCTGGCGTTTTCCAGGTCGGCGTCGATCAGCACCACGACGAATTCCTCGCCGCCGAAGCGGCACAGCGTATCGGACATCCGCAATTCGGCCTTGATGCGGGCGCACACCTCGCGCAGCACGTCGTCGCCGCCCTGGTGGCCGACCGTGTCGTTGACGCGCTTGAAGTGGTCGATGTCGATGTACATGCAGGACAGGCGGTAGCCCTGGCGCCGCGCACGCGCGATTTCTTCGGCCAGGCGCCGGTCCATGTAGCGCCGGTTGTAGGCGCCGGTGAGCGAATCGGTCAGGCCGATGTACTTGAGCATCTCGTTACTGATCACGTTCTCGAGGCAGATCGCGATGATCGAGCCCATGTGCTCGACGAAGTCGGTGCCCAGTGCCGGCGTGAACCGGCCCGGGTCCGCGCTGCCCAGATTCAGGCTGCCGATCAGGCGCTTGTTGCGCATCAGGGGCACCAGCGCCACGCTGCGCAGATTGGCCGGCGGCTGCGGGAACATCGCGCGGTGCTGGCCCGGCGCGTAGGCGCCCAGGAGAGGCCGTAGCTGCGATTCCGGTGCCATGTCAAAGCCAAGTTCGACCGCATGCTCACAGAAGATCAGGTTGGGCAGCGTGTCGAAATCGACGCCCAGGCGGTGCATGACCGTGTAGATATCGGCATTCTGGTCGATCAATGACAGCGTGACGATATCGAGGTCCGAGATCACCGGCAGCGTGCTGAAGATCGTGCCGACGAGGTCAGGAAAACTGCTGGCGCCGACAATCTGCAGGTCGAATGCCTGGTGGCGGCACATGATCTCGTGATTACGCTCGGCCTGTTCGAGCAGATACGCCATGCGTGCGCGCAACGTCTCGTTTTCCGCCATCAGTTCCCGCGACGAAATGCCCGGCTCGTGCATGAAGAATTCCTTTCAGCAATAACCGTAACATTACGCCATCCTCCCGGGCTTGGATACGAAAAACCGCCCCATCACGCAGGCGATTAGGCGATTTTGCGACAGTGTGGCGCGCTATCTAGAAAGCCAGCTCGACGTTCAATGGCTGGCCAACCCGCAGCGTCTGGTCAATGCCATCCTGCACGATCACGTTCATGCCCACCGTGACGGCGCCGTCCATGCGCGGGTTGGCGCGCCAGGCTTGCAGGATGTCGAGGGGATCGGGGCCGGGAATGCCAGTTACCTGGTCAACGGCCGGGATCGGGCAGCGCGTGCAGGGCTTGACGGGGCGCAGCGTCATTCCGTCGCCGTGGAAGGCCGCGACGAAATCTTCCTCGAATGCGCCGATGCCATCGACGACGACGTTCGGACGGAAGCGGTTCATCGGCAGCCTGTCGCGACCGGCCTGCGCGAGTTTCGCGTTGATGTCGTCGAGCGAGGCCTGGCCGATCAGCAGGATCGGGTAGCCGTCCGAAAAGCGCGTGGCGGCCGGGATGCCGTTTGTCCACTTGGTGCTGGTTGGGCGGTGGACGTCGGGGCGAAAGCGCACCAGGCGGCATGGGGCCTTGAGGGCGGTGGAGAACCAGCTGGCGGCCGCGTCGCCGCAATCGGCGGCGGGGATGCGGTCTTCCCAGAGCAGCACCTCGATCGTTTTTGCGGCGGCGTCGTGCGCCAGCGGCAGATGCAGCGGCGACATGCCGGGCGCGTTGGCGATCAGCTCTGTGGCGTCGATGCGCGGCGTGACCGTGGCCATGCGCGGGACTTCGCGCTGGGTCAGGAACAGGCCGTCGGGCGTGACGAGCATCCATTCGCGGTCGTGCACGCCGTTGGCCGAGAGGCCGTCGAGGGCCAGATGGGCTTCGGGGACGGACAGGCCGGCGCAGGATTTGATCGGGTAGATAACGAGTTCGGTGAGGGTGGCCATGCCGGGTACGCGCGGAGTGAGAGGCCGCTAGTATGGCAGCAATCTGTCCCTGTGCATGGTCCCTCGACCAACGCACAGACAGCTGCGCACCTTCGATGACGTCGCCATGGTGCGATGACCCGATCCATCAGATAATGGAAAACATTTCTCACACACGACAATCCTGTGTCCAGCGCATACTGTGCAGGAACATCGCCCCATCCGATGCAACCAATCCGCTTTACTCAGCTCATCAGTTTCTGGCGCAGTGTCGAAGCGCTCAGCCCACAGTCCATTCCGAAGTTGGCGCCGTCAAATCAAACCGCGCCTGTTCGCAACTGGGCCCATGGCGCATTGGTACCGTGGCTGGAACCGGCATTTGCGCAGCGTCCGATATCGCCCGCAAAGGCCTGGCGCCACAGCATTTACGGCGCCGTCTACGAACGCGCGACATTCATTCGCTTGTTGGAACTACAACTGGGCAAACAACCGGACGTCCATGAGGAGCGCGCCAACGGCGAATGCTGCGTATTCTATGTCGCGGTCGATGAGCACGGTCGTCCACAGGCAGACTCGCTGACGCTCAGCATGGCTGCCTGGGCGCTTGGAACGATCGAGAAACACGGTATGGCGGCGCTTGGCGATAGTCAGGCGTGCGACGTTGCCGGGCTCCACAGCTCGCCATCGATCCTTGAACTACCGCCGACAAACAGCGGGTTCCCCGGATTCGATACGCAAAACGATGCACTGCGTGACGAGCTTGCATGGCGCATCGGTCAGCTCGCTCCCGATCAGGCAATCGATGGCGAATGGCTGGCGGACTTCTCCGACCTGGTCGTTTCCCGGCTGGGTCTTGCCACATTGGTGCGATCCGAAGCGCCGCACCGGATCAAATCCGCCCAGATAACACGTCCCAAACCAAACTCGGCAACACCGACGCCAGCGAAGTCCGAAGACGATTTCATGAACTCGTTCTTCATACGGGATCTCAACCGGATTGCGGCTGCCGGCGCCCTGGCTGCCGGGCGGGCCTTCAATCGTTATCTTGAAGCCCCTGCACATATACAGCGCATCGATGTGCGCGCAGACCGCACACGCGCGCTTGCCCTCCTTGATCCGGCTCTTTTTCCGCAGGGATGCTGGCCGGCCAGGTATCCGCTGGTATGGAGCCAACAGCTTGCAATCAACGCTCTTTGGCAGGAACTCGATCAGGATGGCACATTCGCCATCAACGGCCCGCCGGGCACTGGCAAAACCACCCTGTTGCGCGATGTCGTCGCCGCGGTGGTGGTGAAACGCGCGAAGGTGTTGGCAAAAAAAGGCAGGCAAGCATTCGGCCATCGGCGAACGATCGATATCGGCCAACGCTCGGTCCCCTATTTCGAACTCGATCCCGAACTGACAGGCCATTCAATCGTGGTTGCCTCGAGCAACAATGGTGCGGTCGAAAATCTCTCTCTTGAATTGCCGGCCGGGGACGCGATCGATTCGCGGTGGGCAGGACAGACCGATCTGTATGCAGACATTGCAACAGAGCTGTTGTCCAAATCCGTTGATGCACCCGCCAGATCGGCGTGGGCACTCATCGCTGGGCGGCTTGGCAACAAAACAAACCGGAATACGTTCACCAGCAAATTCTGGTGGCAGACATCGAACGATGACAAAGTGCCGGGATTGCGCGAACGGCTGGATAATCTGAAGGGGGGAGTAACCCAGGCTGCAGTGCCATGGAACGAAGCGCTGGCGGCGTTCACACGAGCGCTGGAAGATGAGGAGATCTGGCGTAAAAGACTTGGCACCATTGCGACATCGATGGCTCGTCTGGCCCAACTCACTGAGCAGCATGCACAAGCACATATCTCTCACGATATGGCACTCGCAGAACAACGGCGCGCGAAGGACAACGATGATTCGAACATGCATCAGCTAGAAGCAGGTGAACTCAACGTTGATCAGCTGAAAGCGTATCTCGACGGTCAGCGCGACATCCGCCCCGGTTGGCTCGAGTGGTTGCGAACGTTCGGCCGCGCGCAACGTGAATGGCGTGCACGGGTAGGCGATGTACTTGATCAAATTCGGGAAGCTGAAAGTGCAAACGCAGCAATCCGTCGTCTGCGCGCGCAGTCCAGTCACTCATTGGCGCAATGTGACAGCGAACTCAGGCGCGTAGCTGACGATCTCGCCAAGCTTGACACCCAGCTTGCCGGTACGCAGGAAGCACTGCGCGATGCACAGACATTGCTTGGCCCGCACTGGCCGAATGTCAACGCAAACGAGGCCGACCAGGAACGCTCCAGCCCATGGGCCCATCCAGAATGGCATGGCGCGCGCGTCCAGGTCTTCATCAGTGCGCTCAATCTGCACCGCGCATTTATTGAAGACAACGCCGCTCAGATGCAGTCGAACCTCGGGCTGGCGATGTACATGCTGTCGGGAAGCGTCCCCAACTCGGACGTGCGTGCTGTGGCACTCGAGTCGCTGGCACTTGCCTGCCCCGTGATCTCCACCACCTTCGCATCCGCTGCCTCGCTGTTCGGAGAAATGAAACCTGGCGGCATTGGCTGGTTACTGATCGATGAAGCTGGCCAGGCCCCACCGCAAGCCGCAGCCGGCGCGATATGGCGTGCGCGGCGCACCGTCGTCGTCGGCGATCCACTCCAGCTGGAACCAGTGGTGACCTTGCCGCGTTCAGTCGAAGCCTCGCTTGCCGCGTACCACGGTGATATCGGCACGCACTGGTTGCCGACCCGGGCTTCAGTACAGAATCTTGCCGACATGACCACGCAGATCGGCACGCAGGTTGGCCCGGAAGGCAGCAAGATCTGGGTGGGTGCGCCGTTGCGGGTGCACCGGCGCTGTGATGAGCCGATGTTCTCGATCTCGAATGCGATTGCCTACGATGGCCTCATGGTTCATCGGAAAGAGCCATCCACGTTCTCGTGGCCTGCAAGCGGCTGGATCGATGTACCGCGCGTTACCAGCGAAGGCAACTGGGTGCCTGCCGAAGGCGACGCACTGCGCGTGCTGCTCACACAGCTGATTGAAGTGAGCAAGGTCGCGCCTGAAACGATCTTCCTGATCTCCCCGTTTCGCGATGTCGTCCAGCAAATCACCAGAATTGGCACACAGTTTGGCTTAAAGGGGGACCGCATGGGAACCGTCCACACCACCCAGGGCAAGGAAGCGGAAGTCGTGATCGTGGTGGTAGGCGGTGGAAGCGCAGGCGCGCGGGACTGGACAATCAGCAAACCGAACCTGCTCAACGTTGCGGTCACTCGGGCCAAGGCCAGGTTGTACCTGATCGGTGACCGACGCGATCTGGCACAGCGCCCCTATTTCGATGTGCTGTCGCGAAGCTTGCCGGTACTTGTGATTTAAGTAGAAAAGAAGTCGCAGCACTGCCTGCGACAGACAACGCAATGCGGTGAAAACCAGCTAACCAAAAAACAATACCCGCGATGGCAAGACCATAGCGGGTATTGTGTGTGCCGCAATGTCAGGGACATCACGGCAGATCTTCTGCTTGGATCAGACGTTGAACAAGAAGTTCAACACATCGCCATCCTTGACGACATATTCCTTGCCTTCAGCGCGCATCTTGCCCGCTTCTTTCGCACCGGCCTCGCCCTTGTAAGCGAGGAAATCGTCATACGCGATCGTCTGCGCGCGGATGAAGCCGCGTTCGAAGTCGGTGTGGATCACGCCGGCCGCCTGTGGCGCGGTGTCGCCCACGTGGATGGTCCAGGCGCGCACTTCCTTCACGCCGGCGGTGAAGTACGTCTGCAGGCCGAGCAGCTTGTAGGCGGCGCGGATCAGGCGGTCCAGGCCCGGCTCTTCCATGCCCATGTCGGACAGGAAGTCGGCCTTGTCAGCGTCGTCCATCTCGGCGATTTCGGACTCGATCGCGGCGCTGATGGCCACGATCGGGGCGTTCTGCTCCTTGGCGTACGCGGTCAGCAGGTCCAGCAGCGGATTGTTGGTGAAGCCCGTGTCGGACACGTTGGCCACGAACATTGCCGGCTTGGCCGTGATCAGGTGCAGCGTCTTGATCATTTCCATTTCATCAGCGTCCAGGCCCAGCGTGCGCACTGGTTTGCCCTGGTCCAGGTGCGGCATCAGGCGTTCGCAGACGGCGACCAGCTTGGCGGCGTCCTTGTCGCCCGAGCGCGCTTTCTTGCCTTCGCGGTGGATGGCTTTTTCGACGGCGGTCATGTCGGCCAGCGCCAGCTCGGTCTGGATGACTTCGATGTCGTCCAGCGGGCTGACCTTGCCGGCCACGTGGATCACGTTGTCGTCATGGAAGCAGCGCACGACGTTGATGATGGCATCGGTTTCGCGGATGTGCGACAGGAACTGGTTACCCAGGCCCTCGCCCTTCGATGCACCGGCGACCAGGCCGGCGATGTCGACGAATTCGACGATGGCGTTGACCATGCGTTCCGGCTTGACGATGGCCGACAATGCATCCATGCGTGGATCCGGCACTTCGACGACGCCGACGTTCGGTTCGATGGTGCAGAACGGATAATTTTCAGCCGGGATGCCGGCCTTGGTCAGCGCGTTGAACAGGGTGGACTTGCCGACGTTTGGCAGGCCGACGATGCCGCATTTGAGGGTCATGAGAACTCTTTCTGATTCGGTAAAAAGCGAGCGATCAATGAACCGCTCTAAACCCTGCATTGTAACCCGGACCGGCTTTTCTGCTGAAAAAAAGGGCGCACCGCCCCCGTGCTGCAACGCTCGCGATTGCCCCAATGACAAGCTAGATTGGCTGGATGCGCGCCAGGTCGGGCCGCAGCGCAAATTCGGCCAGTTCATCGCGCAGGCGCTCGCCCTCCCCGATCGCATGGCGCCAGACGCGGATGCGCTCGTCGTGGTCGAGGCCGAATGACGTGAAGTCGGTCCGGTCCGGCAACTTGCCGCGCGGCAGTGAGCGCAGGAACTCTGCGGAGGGTGTCACCAGCAGCACATTCTCCAACCAGCTGCGATTGGGGCCACGCGCCGCGCGTCGCCACGGCATGCTTTTGTCGAGCCAGCCCGGCACGATGTGATCGGTAAAGTGGGGATACAGCACCAGTTCGCTCTTGTCCGCACCTGCCGCCCGTGCATACGGCAAGGCCAGATGGTAGTCGATGATGCCGCCATCCCAGTAGCTGCCGGGAGGCGTCCCGGCGATATCCGTCACCGCTTGCATGATCAATGGCAGCGTGCCCGATGCCAGCAGGCCAGGTACCAGATTGGCGCGCGTCAGTGGCGCGAAATGCGTCGTGAAACGGTCGAACGGCTCGTGTAGCCATGGCAGGTCGCCTGCGCGCGTGCCGCCGATGACCACCCGCTCCATCAAGCGCGCCAGCCAGGCCCGTGAGCCGGCATTGTGCAGCGCGGCCGAGGCAAAGCCGCGCAGTTCGGCGTGGCGGCCGACCGGCGCGGCCAGCGAACGCAGGCCACGGTCGGCCAGAATGTGCAGGCGGTGATGGGCATGTCCGATGATGTCGTCTTCGTGCCCGCCCACCAGTTCGGCCAGCAGGGCTTGCACGACCTCATCGATCTCTTGCACGCTGGGTTTCAGGCGCGTGTAGCGCTGGCCGGTGTAGAGTTCGGCCAGCCGGGCAAACGCCTTTGCCGGATCCTTCTGGCACGCGGCCGCCATGCGCCAGGCGCCAATGGAGGCGCCGATCAGCGTCCGTTCGCGCGGCGCCGTGGGCAACCACTCGCCGAACAGCCACGCATCGAGCGAGGCGAAGATCAGGCCCTTGGGGCCGCCCGCCGCAGCAGGCACGATGGCAATGTCCTGCGCGCGCAAGCCATGCGCGGCGATCTGGGCCATGGCAAGGGGGCCGGCCTGGAAGGTGAGCGCTCTCATCGTGAAATTATCGCAGAAGTCCGGCCGACGGCAGGCGCTTGCGCGACATCAATCCTGCACCGGCGCCGCCCCGTACCATGGGTCGGTCGTGTAGCCGGAGATTGAAATGATGCTGCGCTGTGTCGTCATGCTGTGTCTGCTTCTGTGGCCATTATTCGGGCTGCAGCCGGCATGCGCGCGTGGTAACGGCGTCGAGCGCCACGTACGCCACTTTGTGGTCGAACCCAGTGGCGCCTACGTGCTCACGGTCGAACAAAACAGGACCATCGCCCAGCGCGATGCGCTGCACGACCACGCCCGGTACGAGATCGGCTACAACCAGGCGCTCGAGGACATCATCGCCGTCGAGGCATGTACCGAAAAGGCCGACGGGCGCCGGCTCGCCGTGCAGCCGCACCAGATCACCGACCAGCAACACGCCGCTTCGGTCGACGCTCCAATGCCCCAGAACACACGCCTGAAGATTGTCGTGTTTCCCGATGTCGACGTGGGTGACCGGGTGGCGGTGCGCTATGTCGTGCGGCGCCACACGCCGCTGTTTACTGGCCACTTCGAAGACCTGTCCAGTGCGCGCCTCCAGCACCAGCGCGACTTCCGGGTGGTCTATGACATGCCGGTCGCTATGCTGCTGCACGCCGACGCCATCGGTTTTTTGCCCACAACGATTACCGACCTGCCTGTGCCGGCAGCCGGCAAGCTCCGCTACGCCTGGCGCTATCTTGATGGCGACAATCCCCGAATCGAGGCCGACTCGGTCAGCGAACTTGACCACGGCAAGCGGCTCGCCGTCTCCACCTTCGCCGATTACGCCGCTCTTGCGCATTCTTACCAGGATCGCGCGGGCGCAAGCGCACTACCAGACGACGCGGTGGCGGCGCTTGCAACGCGCGTGACTGGTGATGTGGTCGAGCCCCGTGCGCGTGCGATCGCGTTGTCCGACTGGGTACGCAGCAATGTGCGCTATGTGGGCGTGCACCTTGGTCCCGGCGGCATCGTGCCGCATGCCGCGGCCAGCGTGCTGGCGAACCGCTACGGCGATGCCAAGGACCACGCGACGCTGCTCGTCGCCCTGCTGGCCAGCGCCGGCATCGACAGCACCGTTGCCCTCGTCAACAACGGCAACGCCTACCAGTTACCGGCCGTGCCGACGCTGGGCGTGCTCAATCACGCGATCATCTACGTGCCATCGCTGCAGCTGTATCTCGATTCGACCGCCGACAGTGTGGCCGGCGGCTTCTTGCCGGCGGCCTTGCTTGGCAAGCCGGCAGTGCTCACACGCTCGGGCGAGTTCGCGATGCTCCCCTTCTTCCAGCAGGCGCATAGTCACACGCTCATGCAGTTCATTATCCAGCCCGACGGCAGCAGCCGATTTACGGTCACGCGCACTGGTAGCGGCGCCCTGGCAGAACTGTACCGGGACGTCCCGGGCGGCGATGTCGCAATACCGTTGCGCACCGCCAGCAACGGTTTCACGCAACCGCCCGGCCCTGCGCGGCTGGCCACGACCTACGATCTGAAGGGTAGCCTGGGCGAGGCCGTGTTCGCGTTCACGCAGGAGCCCGAGCGACACCAGGATTTCGTATGTCCGGCGATCGATGCCGAGGACGAACTACGCTTTCATCTGCCGACGCGCTCGCGCGTGCTGACACTGCCGCGCGCCGTGCATGTAGACGACGCCAACTTTGCCTATCACTCGCGCTATGCGCAGCGCGGCGCGCTGGTGACGGTGCAGCGCCAGCTCAAGTTCCGCCACACGGCGGCAACCTGCACGCCCGACGACTACCGGCGCATGCGGCCAGCTCTCGAGCGCATGCTTCGCGACCTGCGCTCGCAGGTCGTGTTTAAACGTGGATGACGATGGCAGTGCGCCAGCGAATCAGGCAGTGTGCAACCGCATCGTGGCCGTGTCGAACTTGCCTTCGCAGACCAGCGGAATGATGTGCAGGCTTTTGTCGATCGATTCTTCGATCAGGCTCTGCTCTTCACGGCGCGGGCGGTGCAGGACAAAGTCGGCCACCACCTGCTGCAGATTCATCGTGCGCGGGTGGCCGATGCCAAGGCGCAGGCGCCAGTAATCCTGGGTGCCCAGCGCCGCCGTGATGTCCTTCAAGCCGTTGTGGCCGCCTGACGAACCACCCTTCTTGAGCTTGGCGACGCCCGGCGGCAGGTCGAGTTCGTCGTGCACGACCAGCACTTCATCCGGATTGATTTTATAAAAGCGCGCCAGACCGCCGACCGACTGGCCGGAGCGGTTCATATAGGTCTGCGGCTCGAGCAGCCAGACATCGTTGCCGGCAATGGACGTCTTGGCGACCAGCGCATTGAAACGCGATTCGCGCTGCAGACGGCAGCCGGGCAAGCCATTGGCGAGATTGTCCACGAGCCAGAAGCCGGCGTTGTGGCGGGTTTGTTCGTACTCGGGGCCGGGATTGCCAAGGCCAACGATCAGTCGAATGGACATGCGTGAGATTCTGTCGAGAAAAGGCGATTATCGCCGAAACGTGCAAATCAAAAAATAAAAACCCGCCGGGCAAGCCGCGGCGGGTTTCTGTGCGATGCGTCGCCGGAGCGACGCGTCAGCTGCGATTACTCGGCAGCTGGGGTCTCTTCAGCGGTGACTGCGCCGCGTGGGATGGTTGCGGTGACGATGGTCAGGTTCTGGCCATGGGTCAGTGCGGTGACGCCTTCTGGCAGGACCAGGTCGTCGGTGTGGATCGAGTTACCGGCTTCCAGGTTTGCCAGGTCGACTTCGATGAACTCTGGCAGTTGGCCTGGCAGGCACGACACTTCCAGCTCGTTCAGCACGTGCGAGATGACAGCGCTGTTCAGCTTGACGGCTGGCGAGTTCTCGGCGTTGACGAAGTGGAAAGCGACTTTGGTGTGCACTGGCTTCGACGAATCGACGCGCTGGAAGTCAGCGTGCAGGACCAGTTGCTTGAACGCGTGCATCTGGAAGTCACGCAGCAGGACTTGCTGGGTCTTGCCGTCGATTTCCAGGTCCAGAACCGAACCGTGGAACGCTTCTTTCTTCAGCGCGTGCCACAGGGCGTTGCCGTCCAGGGCGATCAGCTCAGGCGTACCTGCGCCACCGTAGATGATGCCTGGCGTTTGACCAGCTTTACGCAGGCGGCGGCTCGCTCCGGTCCCCTGCAGAGTGCGGTTGAATGCGACTACTTTCATGTGATACTCCAAAAATAAAACAGGCCCGAATGCCGAAGAAAACGATCAACAGCCCGGTAGCCAAGTGGCGACCACCCCCGCGACCAGGGGCAGTCAGGAAAGAGCGCATTGTTACGCGCTCAAAAGATACGGAAATCCTGGATGCTACAACGGCGCGCCGGCTGATCAGCCAGGCGCGCCGTGGAATACAACGTCGATGAAGCTTAGTCGACGAACAGCGAAATGACCGAGTCGCCCTTGACGATCCGCTTGAAGGTCTCGGCCAGCAGCGGTGCGCAGGTCAGCTGGCGGATCTTGCCGCAAGCGGCGCCGGCGGCGCTGAGCGGAATGGTGTCGGTGACGACCAGTTCATCCAGCGGCGAGTTCGCGATGCGTTCGATCGCCGGGCCGGACAGCACCGGGTGCGTACAGTAAGCAACCACCTTCTTGGCGCCGCGCTCCTTGAGCACTTCGGCAGCCTTGCACAGCGTGCCTGCGGTGTCGACCATGTCATCCATGATCACGCAGTTACGGCCTTCGACTTCACCGATGATGTTCATCACTTCGGACACGTTCGCCTTCGGGCGACGCTTGTCGATGATCGCCAGGTCGCAACCCAGACGCTTGGCCAGGGCGCGTGCGCGCACCACGCCGCCGACGTCCGGCGAGACAACCAGCAGGTCGTCGTAGTTACGCTTCTGCAGATCGCTCAGCAGGATTGGCGATGCGTAGATATTGTCGACCGGAATATCGAAGAAACCCTGGATCTGGTCAGCGTGCAGGTCCATGATCAGGACGCGCTCGACGCCGGCTTTTTCCAGCATGTTCGCCACGACCTTGGCCGAGATCGCAACGCGCGCCGAACGCGGGCGACGATCTTGACGGGCATAACCGAAGTAAGGAATCGCCGCAGTGATACGGCCAGCCGAGGCGCGCTTGAGAGCGTCGACCATCAGGATGATTTCCATCAGGCTGTCGTTGGTCGGTGCGCAGGTCGACTGCAGGACGAAGACATCCTTGCCGCGCACGTTCTCATTGATTTCGACCATGACTTCGCCGTCAGAAAACTTCGAGACGACAGCCTTGCCGAGTGGAATACCGAGGCTTTTTGCGACCCCTTCTGCTAGCGCCGGATTGGCATTGCCGGTAAAAACCATCAGGTTTTCGTAAGCCATGGGAGTCCCAAAAGGTAAGAAGCGTTAATACAGTAGAAAAACAATCAGCCGGCTATACCGGCTGATTAACTTGCTGATGTGGCGCTTGGCGCCGCATCGCGATTCTCTTGCTGGACGCATCGGCATCGACAGAACAAGAAAACTTTGGCAGGGGAACAAGGATTCGAACCTTGGAATGCCGGAATCAAAATCCGGTGCCTTAACCAACTTGGCGATTCCCCTACACGACCTGTACTACTTGCCGCTTCACATTGTGCTGCACATCTTTCTGTGCTGCTCAGTGTCGCGACAGGCAAAATTTTATTCTACAACTCATTGTTTTGCAAGAGCGATTTTTTCAAAGGGTGGGTCTTCAACGACTTCGCTTTCCATGCCGCATACTTCTGCGGCACCTGCGCCAACACCTGGTCGGCAGCGTCTTCGCTGGAGACTGCGCAAAACACGCATGCCCCTGAGCCAGTCATCCTGGCATCGCCGTAGCTGCTCAACCATTCAACCGCTTCGGCTACCGGCGGGAACAGGCGCATCGCCACGTTCTGCAAATCATTTTTACCAAACCCCACCATGCTGCCTGAATTGGTGTGGCTGGAAAAGTCCGCTATTCTGACCGGCTTTGCGTCCCTTGTCAAATCTGCTGCAGAAAAAATGGCAGGCGTTGGCACCGCGACGCCGGGCTCGAGCACGACATACCAGCAATCGGGGCCTTCTACCGCTTGCAAGGCCTCCCCCACCCCTTCTGCAAACGCCGTCTCGCCAAACAAAAAGAACGGGATATCGGCGCCCAGCGGCAAGCCCAGCGCCATCAATTCGTCGCGAGCAAGGCCTGCCTGCCACAGGTGGTTTGCGGCCATCAGCGCCGTGGCGGCATCGGACGAACCACCTCCCAGCCCGCCACCCATCGGCAGGATCTTCTCGACCGCTACATCGATGCCGGGCGGCAGGCGCCCATGGCGGCGCGCAAATTCTGCCTGCAGCAAGCGCAGCGCGCGCACGATCAGGTCCTGATCGTGCGGCACGCCGGGCACGTCGGTCGTGCGCACGATGCGTTCATCGTCGCGCAGGTCGAAGTGGAGGCGGTCGGCGCGGTCGATCAGCTGGAACACGCTTTGCAGCAGGTGATAGCCGTCGGCGCGCCGGCCGGTGACGTGCAAAAACAGGTTGAGCTTGGCCGGGGCCGGGCAATCGTGCAGGGAACGCATGGGCATGAGGGTCAAGCCGTCGGGTTGACGACGATGCGAATGGCCAGATCCTGGATGTCGCCCGACGCGGCGCGTTCGGCCTGGATCAGGCGCGGCACCGGCGCAGCCGCGGCAGCACCGGTCGCAGCATCACTACCCCCGGCCGCTTGCCAGTCGATGAAGCGCAAGCGCCAGCCATCCTTGGTCGTCACACTGTTGCTGGCCGGCGAAGCGCGGAAACGCTGCCCCTGCGCATCGACCGCATACCCCTGCAGCCAGTCGCGCAAGCCCGACACGGGCAGCGGCCAGCCAAGCGTCTGCTGGGTCAGGCTATCGATGTCGGCCGCTGTGCGGGGTTCCTGGCCGGCCTGCGTGAGCGTGGCCGAGCCTGGCGTAACATTGATCGCAGCGACCGTCTGGCCCAGCGGCGACATCAGGGTGACGTCGATCGTGCCCGGACGCTGCTCCCAGTTGAAACTGCCACTGATCGATTCGGGCCGGCCATCCTTTTGGTAATTCACCGACAGGCGCCCTGCCAGGTCAATGGTTTCGCGATACGCGCCGACCGTAGCGGTAGACAGATTGGCGGTGCTTGTCGCGCAACCGGTCAGAACCGTGGCGGCAAGGGCGAGGATGGCAAGGCGTCGGGTAAGCAGCATCATGGGGCAGCAAAACAATTGAACAAGGGTGGATTATTTCACAGGGACAGGCCAAGGCGGGTCAGCGTCTCGCGCAGCTCTTCGTTCTGCGGGTCTTTGGCGCGGGCGTCGCGCCAGAGTGCCTGAGCAGCAGACTTGTCACCTTTTTGCCACAGCACTTCACCCAGGTGAATGCCGATCTCGGCATCCTTGCGCACGCCATACGCACGACGCAGGAACTTTTCAGCCTCGGTCAAGTTGCCCATGCGGTAGTGAATCCAGCCCATGCTGTCCATGATGAAGGGATCGTCCGGCGCCATCTCGAGCGCCTTCGCGATGAGCCCGTAGGCTTCCTGCAGGCGCACATTGCGTTCGGCCAGCGAGTAGCCGAGCGCATTGTAGGCGTGGTGATTGTCGGGCGCCTGCGCCATCACTTCGCGCAGTTGCGCCTCCATCACATCGACCTTGCCCAGCTTTTCGGCCAGCAGCGCAAAGTCGTACAGCAGATCCGGATTTTTCGGGAAGCGCTGCGCTGCCGCTTCCATCACCGCATACGCTTCCGGCAGCTGATTGGCCTGGCGCAGCAGTTGCGCATCGGCCGCCATCAACTGGGCCTGGCGCTCCGGCTCGGTCGGCTTGACCTCGGCCAGCAGCGCACGCGCAGCAGTCAGGTCGCCACCCTTGCCCGTCAAATGCGCGCGGCGCAATTGCGCACTGAAACGGGTTTGCTCGTCGGTGTTCTCTGGCACCTTGTTCAGCCACAGCAGCGCGCCGGCCAGGTCGCCCCGTTCTTCGGCCAGTTGCGACAGGATCAGGAGCGCGCGCGACGGATCACGTTCGTCGCTCGGATTGCGACCGAGCACGTCCACGAAGCGGGTGAAATAGGTTTCAGCGCCACGTGCATCGTCGGTCTGCGTGGCCAGGATGCCCAGCGCATACAGCGTCGCGGCATTGTCCGGCTGCACCTTGAGCAGCGCTTCAAACTCGCGCCGCGCCGCCGGATAATCCTTGCGGTTGACCAGCACGCGCGCATAGGCGGCGCGCACGTCGTTCGCCTTCGGATGGCTCTTGAGGAATTTCTCCATCATGGCCACCACCTGCGCTTCGTCGTCGGTGACCTGCGCCAGCATCAACAGCGCGATCTCGGCGTCGGGCTTGGCGGCCAGCGCCGACTGCGCGTAGGTGCGCGCCAGCGCCTTGTCGCCGCGCACCAGCGCGATCTGGGCACGCACGATGCGCGCTTCCATCATCTTGTCGTACGGCTCGATCAGGCGCTCGAGCATGGCCAGCGCGGCGTCCTTGTCCTTGGCCCGGCCCAGCAACTGCTGGACCTGGAACATCAGGATGCCGCGCCGGGCCACCGGCGCTTCGCGCAGGCGCTCCTCGAACACGGGCTCGAGCTCGGCGATCTTTTCGGACGTAACCACCATGCCGACGAAATACTGGGTCGCTTCATCCGACTCGGGATCGAGCCGGTACCACAAACGCACCGCGGCGAGTGTGTCGTCGGCCTGCTTGGCGGCGACGGCCATCTCGGCAGCGCGCCGCGCCAGGCGCGGATCGCGCGTCTGCTGGGCCAGGCTCAGCACCGTGAGGTACGGGCCTTGCCAGTCGCCATTGCGAAACGCAAATTCGGCCTTAAGTAACTGGTCGAGCATGACCGGAGTCATTTCGACTTTCGGCAGGCGGGCTTCTTCCTCGGCTTTTTGCCTGGCGGCCTGCGCTTCGTCATCGAGCAATGGCTCGGCGGCGGGTGTGGACGCGGCCTGGACATCGGCCGCGACGGAGTGCTGTTGCGGCACGACAGCACATGCCGTCAACAGACCGGAGAGGGTTACAATGACGAAAGCGTTTTTCAAAGCAAGTCCAGAAGTCCAAAGTGAGTTTGATTCTACGCTCATGCGCAGACCTGCCGCGCATGTGCTGCGCTGTCAACTGACTCTACACGAATCCCCTTAGGCATGCCTGAACTCCCAGAAGTCGAAGTTACCCGGCGCGGCGTCGCGCCCCATCTCGAAGGCCGCATCGTCGAGCACGTCATTTGCCGTCGCGAAGGGTTGCGCTGGCCCTTCCCGCCCGGCCTGTCCGCGTTGCTGGAAGGCCGCCGCATCCTGGATATCGGCCGGCGCGGCAAATATCTTTTGATCAATTTTGAGCACGGCACCCTGATCATCCACCTTGGCATGTCAGGCCACCTGCGCGTGCTGCCGCCGGGCGTCGAGCCGCGCACGCATGACCACTTCGATCTGGTCGTGAATGGTCCCGAGGGCCAGCAAGTGCTGCGCCTGAACGACCCGCGCCGCTTCGGCGCCGTGCTGTGGCATGCCAATGAAGACGGCCCCCTGCCCGAGCACGTGCTGCTAAGCGGCCTGGGCGTGGAGCCGCTGGCCGAGGGTTTTGACGGCGCCCTGCTGTTTCGCGAAACCCGCCGCCGCAGCGCCCCGATCAAGCAGGTGCTGCTGGCCGGCGACATCGTCGTTGGCGTGGGCAATATCTACGCGTGCGAAAGCCTGTTCCGGGCCGGCATCAACCCGAAGACGGCGGCCTCGCGCATCAGCCGTGCGCGCTACGACCGGCTGGCCGAAGCGATCCGCGTCATCCTGGCCGAAGCGATCGTCCAGGGCGGCAGCACGCTGCGTGACTTTATTGCCGTAAATGGCCAGTCTGGATATTTCCAGCAGACATATTTCGTCTATGATCGTGCAGGCGTGCCCTGCCGCCAATGCGCGCTGCCGGTACGCCAGATCAAGCAAGGGCAACGTTCGACGTTCTACTGCGCCCAGTGCCAGCGCTAGTCATCCCTACGAGCAAACACGATGCAGGATTTACAACAGTACGGCGCCTGGCGCGCCCGGGTCGCCGCCTCCCTCACCGGCTACGGCAGCGCACTGCGGGATGCCGGGCTGATCGATGCGGCCGGCGAGCAGCTGCTGGCGCACGCACTGGGGCGCCTGCGTGACGACCGCCTGTCGGTCGCCTTCGTGGCCGAATTCTCGCGCGGTAAAACCGAGCTGATCAACGCACTGTTCTTCGCCGACTACGGCCAGCGCATCCTGCCATCCAGCGCCGGCCGCACCACCATGTGCCCGACCGAACTGTTGTGGGATGCGAGCCTGCCGCCCTGCCTGCGCCTGCTGCCGATCGACACGCGCGCCGGCCACCTGTCCACCGGCGACTACCGCGACGACGCTGCCGCCTGGACCGTGTTCCCGCTCGATCTTGACTCGCCGGCGGCCATGCACGAGACGCTGCGCCAGGTCAGCCAGACGCGGCGCGTGTCGACCGTCGAAGCGCAGCGCTACGGCCTGTACGACGCCGACGATCCCGACCTTGCGGCCAGCCTCGACCCGGACGGCACGATCGAAATCCCGCGCTGGCGCCATGCGATCATCAACCTGCCGCACCCGCTGCTCAAACAGGGCCTGGTGATCCTCGATACCCCGGGCCTGAATGCCATCGGCACCGAGCCGGAACTGACGCTGAACCTGATCCCCAACGCCCATGCGGTGCTGTTCGTGCTGGCCGCCGAGACGGGCGTGACCAAGAGCGACATCGAAGTCTGGCGCACGCATATCGGCGCCGGGCCGGGGCGCCTGGCCGTGCTCAACAAGATCGACGCCATGTGGGACGAGCTCAAGTCGCCCGAGGCTGTCGACGCCGACATCGCGCGCCAGCAGCACGACGTGGCGCGCCAGCTGGGTCTGTCGGCGGGCCAGGTGTATCCGGTGTCGGCGCACAAGGCGCTGGTCGGGCGCATCGGCGGCGACATGGCCCTGTTCGAGCGCAGCCGCCTGGGCGCACTCGAAGCGGCGCTGTTCCATGAACTGATTCCGGCGCGGCGCGCCATCGTCGAGCGCCAGCTGCACACCGATCTCGAGGCGCTGGTGGCCAGCCAGCAGATGCTGGTGGCCACGCGCCTGCGCGAGCTGGTCGAGCAGTTGCAGGAACTGCGCAGCCTGCGCGGCAAGAACCAGGGCGTGATCGCGCACATGGTGCGCCGGGTCGAGGCCGAGAAGAAGGAATTCGACGCGGGCCTGTTCAAGCTGCAGGGCACGCGCGCCGTGTTCACGCGCCTGTCGACCGAGCTGTACACGCTGCTGGGCATGGACGTGCTGCAGGACCGGACCGACACCGTGCGCGTGGCAATGAGCGCAGTGCGCTTTGCCACCGGCATGCGCGCGCCGGTGCGCAACTACTTCGACGGCGCCCGCGCCGGCCTGGCCGAGGCAGACGCCAAGCTCACGGAAATCACGTCGATGATGGACGCGATGCACCGCAAGTTCGCTGCCGAGCATGGCATGAGCCTGGGCCTGCCGCCGACCCTGTCGCTGGCGCGCCACCGCGACGAGATCGACGCCATCGAAGAACTTTTCTCGCGCCAGTTCGGCACCGCCACCTTGTGGATGAACAGCCGTGCCACGCTGCTCGAGCGCTTCTTCGATTCGATCGCTTCGCGCGTGCGCCGCGTGTATCGCGCCGCCAACGCCGACATCGAAGCGTGGCTGAAAGTGGCCAATGCACCGCTCGAAGCGCAGATCCGCCAGCACCGCGACAACCTGCGTCAGCGCCAGGCAACGGTAAAACGCATCCACGAAGCGAGCGACAGCCTGGAACAGAAAATCGGCGCCTTCGAGAGCGGCCAGGCCGAACTCGACGTCACGCGCAAGCGCCTTGGTTCACTGGCCGCCAGCGTGACCGCGACCTTGTCCGACACCCTACCCAACTCCGCGACGGCCACCAGCGCCGACGCCCACTACACGACTGCATGAAGCGACTGACCGAGTTTGACCAGCTGGCCGATCCGACCTTTTCCCGGGCCGTGATCGACTGGCAGCGCAGCCATGGCCGCCACACCCTGCCATGGCAAAACACCACCGACGCCTACCGTGTGTGGCTGTCCGAAATCATGCTGCAGCAGACCCAGGTCGCCGCGGTGTTGGGCTACTACACCCGCTTCCTGGAGCGCTTCCCGACCGTGCACGCGCTTGCCGAAGCCCCGGCGGAAGACGTCATGGCCCACTGGAGCGGCCTGGGTTACTACACCCGCGCGCGCAACCTGCACGCCTGCGCCAAGCGCGTCGTAACAGATTACGACGGCGTGTTCCCGAGCGACCCGGCGCTGCTGGCCGACCTGCCCGGCATCGGCCGCTCGACTGCCGCCGCCATCGCCGCCTTCTCGGGCGGCGTGCGCGCCGCGATCATGGACGGCAACGTCAAGCGCGTCTTCGCGCGCGTGTTCGGGATCGACGCCTACCCCGGCATCAAGCCGGTCGAGGATGCGCTGTGGCGCCGCGCCGAAGCGCTGCTGCCGGAAGTGACAGGCAACCCTGGCGCCATCGAATCGTACACGCAGGGCCTGATGGACCTGGGCGCCACGCTGTGCACGCGCTCGCGCCCCGACTGCGGCCGCTGCCCGCTGCAGGCGCGCTGCGTGGCCTTCGCCACCGGCCGCACGGCCGAACTGCCGGTGCGCAAACCGAAAAAGACAACACCCGAAAAACGCACTGCGATGCTGGTGCTGATCGACCGCGGCGAAGTGCTGCTGGAACAGCGTCCGCAAACAGGCATCTGGGGCGGCCTCTTGTCGCTGCCGGAAGTGGGCGGGCATGTGGCGATGGATGGCGATGCCGATCCCGTCTGCACGGCGGACATCGCGGCCGCCAGCAGCGCGTTCGGCACGATTGACGAAGTGCGCGCGCTCACGCCGTTGATGCACGGGTTTACCCACTACAAGCTGCACATCGCGCCGTTCGCGGTGACGCTGGCCACGCGTGGTGAACATGGCGCCGGGCACGTGTGGTGGAAGCTCGATGCGATTGGTGAGGCGCCGTTGCCGGCGCCGGTCAAGAAGTTGCTGCTGGATTTGTCGCAGCCAAGCCTGTTCAGCCAGTAAGACCCGTTGGTCGTAGGGTGGGCGGCTATGCCGCCCATGCGTTCAAACCAATCTCGCTCTGTGGCCTTAACTAACTGAACTTTATTCGAGGAACCGACGTAAATTTCAATTTTTATGAGATTTCACGCTCCGTGAAAAATTAAATAAATTGAAAATCCGAAGCCATTAACTTGTGGCTGCGCGCAGCCCTAGAAGTGATCGAGCGAGAAAATGCGCCGGTGCTCACGGATCGCATAACGATCGGTCATGCCCGCGATATAGTCGGCGATCTTGCGCGCCTGCTTGTGCGGATCGCCCTGCACCTGGTAGTCGCCCGGCAGCAGCACGGGATCCGCCAAAAATGCATCGAACAACTCGCGCACGATGCGGCTGGCTTTCACGCGCATGCGGTTGACCTGGAAATGCCGGTACAGGTTCGCATACAAGAAGCGTTTCAGCGCCACGGTCTCGGCGCGCATCGCGTCCGAGAAGCGGATCAGCGGCGGCGCCGCGCGCACGTCGTCGATGGTCGCTGGCGCCGCCTCGGCGATCAGGCGCGCCGATGTCTCGACCAGGTCG
Organism: Telluria sp. LT1R51-2; assembly: GCF_059685775.1. Lineage (NCBI taxonomy): Bacteria > Pseudomonadati > Pseudomonadota > Betaproteobacteria > Burkholderiales > Oxalobacteraceae > Telluria > Telluria sp. LT1R51-2. Next base: position 255,896 of record NZ_JCASIM010000002.1, read on the forward strand.
GCCGTCATCGCGGTGATCATCAGGCGGATCGTCTCGTACAGCGCGCGCCGGCCCGGCAAGCCCGGATAGCGCGCCTCGACCTCCCGATGCAGTCGCGCGAACAATTCGACTTCTTCCATCTGCGCCATCGTGAGCAGGCCTGAACGCAGGCCGTCGTCGATGTCGTGGTTGTTGTACGCGATCTCGTCGGCCAGGTTGGTCAGCTGCGCTTCGAGGCTGGGCTGGCTGCGCTCGATGAAGCGTTGGCCCAGGTCACCCAGCTGGCGCGCGTTGTTCAGCGAGCAGTGCTTGAGGATGCCTTCGCGCGTCTCGAATGTCAGGTTCAGGCCATCGAATGCGCCGTAGTGTTCTTCGAGATGGTCGACCACACGCAGGCTTTGCAGGTTGTGCTCGAAGCCGCCGAAGTCCTTCATGCACTCGTTGAGCACATCCTGGCCTACGTGGCCGAACGGCGTGTGGCCAAGATCGTGCGCCAGCGCCGTGGCCTCGACCAGGTCTTCGTTCAGGCGCAGGCTGCGCGCCAGCGTGCGGCCGATCTGGGCCACCTCGATGCTGTGCGTCAGGCGCGTGCGAAACAGGTCGCCTTCGTGGTTGATGAAGACCTGCGTCTTGTACTCAAGGCGGCGAAACGCGGTCGAGTGGATGATGCGGTCGCGGTCGCGCTGGTACTCGCTGCGAGAACCGGGGCCCGGCTCGGCATGCGTGCGCCCGCGCGACTGCGCCGAATGCGCCGCATACGGGGCCAGGCCCGCGTCGAAGTCGCGCATCAGGCTACTCATCCGCTGCAGGCCGCGAGCGTCGAGCGCAGCACGTCCAGCGGCGCGGTCGTGATCGACGGGCTGCCCAGTGGCTTGAGCAGGATAAAGCGGATTTCACCGCCCTCGTTCTTCTTGTCGACTTCCATCAGCTCGATCCAGCGCGCTTCGCCAAGATCCGGCGCCACCGCCGGCAGGCCGGCGGCGCGCACCAGCGCGCGCACACGCTCCACGGCGGCCGGCTCGATCAGGCCCAGGCGCGCCGACATGTCAGCCGCCATCACCATGCCGCAGCCGACCGCTTCGCCGTGCAGCCAGGCGCCGTAGCCGAGGCCATTTTCGATCGCGTGACCGAAGGTATGACCGAAGTTGAGCACCGCGCGCAGGCCGCCTTCGCGCTCGTCCTTGCGCACGACGTCGGATTTGATTTCGCACGAGCGGGCGATCGCGTAGCCGATGGCGTGACGGTCGCGCGCGATCAGCGGCTCGATGTTCGCTTCGATCCAGTCGAAGAAATCGGCGTCGAGGATGGCGCCATGCTTGATCACTTCGGCCAGGCCCGCCGACAGCTCACGCGCCGGCAGCGTGTTGAGGGTGGCGGTATCGGCAATCACGGCGCGCGGCTGGTAAAACGCGCCGATCATGTTCTTGCCCAGCGGGTGGTTGATGCCGGTCTTGCCGCCCACCGACGAATCGACCTGCGCCAGGAGCGTGGTCGGGATCTGCACGAACGGCACGCCGCGCATGTAGCTCGATGCGGCAAAGCCGGTCAGGTCGCCGATCACGCCGCCGCCCAGCGCCACCAGCGTGGTCTTGCGGTCGCATTTGTGCTGCAGCAGCGCGTCGTAGACGAGGTTCAGCGACTGCCAGTTCTTGTGCTCTTCGCCATCCGGCAGAATAATTTCGAGCACGTCACGGCCCGCGGCGCGCAGGTGGCCCGCGACCTTGTCGAGGTACAGCGGGGCAACCGTGGTGTTGGTGACGATGGCCACCTTGTGGCCGCCGATGTGGCGCGCGAGCAGCGCGGCGTCGTCCAGCAAGCCGGCGCCGATCTCGATCGGGTAGCTGCGCTCGCCAAGTTCGACGTTGAGGGTGATGTGTGCCTGTTCGTTCATTGCTGTCCTTGCATGCTTGCGCGCGCGGGCATGTTCCTGCGCGGCCAGCTGGTCCAATATGGTTTGAACCATCGATTGTACGTTAGGCCTGCCGGTGTCGATGACGAGGTCGGCGATCTCGCGGTACAGCGGATCGCGTTCGGTCCAGAGTTGCTCGAGTTTGCCGCGCGGGTCGGCGGTCTGCAGCAGCGGGCGGTTCTTGTCGTGCGCGGTGCGCTGCAGGATGCTGCCGATCGACGCGCGCAGATAGATCACGGTGCCGCGCTCAGCCAGCAATGCGCGGCTGGCCGGATTGAGTACGGCGCCGCCGCCGGTGGCCAGTACCAGGCCCTGCTGCGCCGACAGGTCGCGGATCACATCGGCTTCGCGCCGGCGAAAGCAGGCTTCGCCCTCGATCTCGAAGATCCACGGAATGGTCGCGCCGGTGCGCGCTTCGATCTCGTGATCGGCGTCGACGAAGCGGCGATTGAGCTTGCGAGCAAGCAATCGACCGATCGTGGTCTTCCCTGCCCCCATCAGGCCAACAAGGAAGATATTGTTGTTCTTGGGATGTGGCACAACCAGACCCGTTGAGATGAAAAAGACGGCCAGTATAGACTGGCCGTCCCGGATTGCGGTCAAAAAGCGCGCGTCCCGCGAGGTGCGGACAGCGCGCGTACGCGGTCGATCAACCCGATTTGAAGTTGTACGGCGTCACCTTGCCACGTGGCGTCGTCACGCGCAGCGTGAAGCTGCCTGCTGCACATGCTGCATCAGGCAGCACCGTCGCAGTGTGGATGGTACCGCCCAGATCGTTGGTCGATCCAATGGTCGCCGGCAAGAACGACGACGTCGACAGCTTGACTGCATCGCTCGATGCCACGGTGGTGCCGAATGGCAAGGGGTTGCGGTTGGCGTCGTACAGGCGGAAACTCAGTTGCTGCGCACTGCAGCCTGCGCCGGCCACGCCATTGATTACCGCCGGGTCGCCATCTGTCGCGCGCCAGTCGCGGCAGGTGCCGTCGGTACCGCACAGCTGGCGCACGAGCGTGGCGACCGAGCCACTGAAGATGATCTCGCGCGAGGCGCGGATGTAGTTCAGGCCCCACTTGCCGTCCGGTGCGCTGCTGTAGCTGGTGCGGTTATACGGGAATGGCAGGTCGCCCTTGGCCGCATCGTAGGTGCCGTTCATGTCGGTATCGAGGAACGGATCGCCCATGTCGCCTTCCTGGTTGCTGCCGGCAGTCGGGAACGGCTCGCCGCCGCCCGGGCAGGTATCGACCAGTGGACGGTACGCGGTGGTCCCGGTGTAGCCGCTGCAGCTGTACTGGCCGTCACCATTGAGATCGACGAAGTTCTCGATACCCTGCAGGTACGCCAGCACCGTGACGCGGCCGTCAACCGGGCGGAAATTCTGGCTGCGCAGCGAGACTGTGCAACCACCGTTGGTGGTCAGACAGGCGCCCTGTGCCGAACTGCCCACCGCGCCGCCTTCGGTCACGAAGTTGACAGTGGAGCCGTCCGAGACCGGGTTGCCGTACTGGTCTGCCAGCAACACCGTAATCTCAGTGGTTTCGTTGTCGTAATCCTGGCCTTCGATATTGTACTTTGACGCACTCATCGACATCGACTTCTGGATCGGCAGGCCGGTGGAGATGGTCAGCGCATCGGACAGGCCGATGATTTTCATGCCATTGCGGCTTGCTTCGGCAGTCACGCGTACCGGGGTCGGAATCGTGCCCGACGAGACCATCGTCATGACGTTGCCGTTAGCGTCGGTGGTGGCGCGGCGCGGCGAGACCATCAGGCCGCCGGTATAGGTGGTGGCGGCGAAGTCGACGTCGACCCCGGCCAGACCCTTGTCGTTCTGATCAACCACGCGGAACGTCAGTTGCGCAGCCTCCGAACGCCCTTGTCCACCCGAGCCCTTGAGCACGATCGAGGTACCGGAGACGCTGCTGCCTGAGAACAGGATGCTGCCGATATTGGCCGGCGAGACCGCGACCTGGATGCTTTGCGTCGAATTGCCGATCGTGACCGTGATCGTGTCGTTCACGCGCAGGCAACCGTTATTCGTGTAAGTGGCCGTTTGCACGCCATTGGCAAAGGCACCGGCGACCAGCGTGGCGGTGCCGTCGCCGGAACACAGCGACGTCATGCTCAGACCTTCGACCGCGGTGGCCGGCTGGCCACCGCTGGTGACCGGGATGTTCAGCGAGAGCGTGCTGAAGGCTGGCAGGCTGGTGGTCGGCGGTTTTGCGAACGACAGGCTGCCCACGGTCAGCGGCGCCGCGCCCACCGACAGATTGACGCTGGCGGTGGCGGTCGTGCCGGCCACCACCGAGTTGGCGGTGATCGCGACTGCCCCTGCGGACGACGTGCTGGCCGGCTTGACGCTCACGGTGGCCACGCCATTCGCGTCCGTCAGTGCCGAGCCGGTTGCCGGGGTAAACACCACCAGCTCGCTCGTGGTGAACTGGACGATCGCGCCCGCGACCGGCTTGCCGGCGCTGTCGACCACGGTGGCCTTGATCGAGGCGCTCTGGCCGCCGGACAGCGACGTGATATTGGCGCCGCTGCCATCGGTCAGCGCCAGCGTGACTTTCGGAACCAGCGTGGTGCCGCCACCGGTGCCGGTGCCAGTACCAGTGCCGGTACCGCCGCCGCCGGTGCCACCGCCAACCGTGCCTGGCGAGCCGCCACCACCGCCACAGGCGGCAAGCGAGGCTGCCACGAGGGCGATTGCGGTCAGGCGGCCAAGGCTGGACCGGCTTGCAAGTGATGAAATGTGGTGCATGACGTGGGCTTCCCTTTTGTTCTATTTAAATGGTCGCGAACTGCACGCTGCTCAGCGTGCGCCCGCCACGTTGTCGTTCACGATCTTCGGGGTAATGAAGACCAGCAGTTCAGTCTTGCTGCTTTCACGTGCAGTGGTCTTGAACAGATAACCCAGCAGCGGCACGTCGCCCAGGAATGGCACCTTGCTTTCGTTGGTGCGCTCGGTCTGCTGGTAAATCCCGCCCAGCACCACGGTGCCGCCGTTTTCGACCATCACCTTGGTCTTGACGTGCTGGGTATTGATGGCAAAGCCCGCGCGGGTGTCTTCGCCCTTCGAATCCTTGCTCACGTCCACTTCGAGCACCACGTTGCCGTCCGGCGTGATCTGCGGCGTGACTTCCAGGCGCAGATTGGCCTTCTTGAATTCGATCGCGGTGGCGCCACTGCTGGTGGCGTTTTCGTAAGGCAGCTCGACGCCCTGCTCGATCAGCGCGACCTGCTTGTCTTCGGTGACCACGCGCGGACTCGAGATGATCTTGCCCTTGCCGTCTGCTTCCAGCGCCGACAGTTCCAGGTTCAGGAAGCGGTTGGCTGCCGACGAGAACAGCGAAAACGCCAGCGACGACGCCGGAATGCCGCCGATGCCGGCCGCCGGCAGGTTGACCATCGTCGTGTTGTTGAAGCTGTCGGCGCTGTTGGCCACCTGGCCGGTGGTCTGGCCCACGCCGACCAGGTTGCCGCCGATCGCGACGCGTTCGTTGCCATTGACCTGCCAGCCCGAATCGCCGCCGCGCATCGTGCGCATGTCGGCAAAGCCCAGCTTGGCGCCGAGGTTGCGCGAGAAGCCGTCATTCGCTTCCACCAGGCGCGCTTCGATCAGGACCTGCTTCGAGGCGACGTCGGTTTTCTGGATCAGCTTGCGGATGTCTTCGATCTTCGACGCGATATCGGTCACGAACAGCTGGTTGGTGCGCGGATCGATGATCGCGCTGCCGCGCCGGGACAGCACGCGGTTGCGGCCCGCGTCGCCGGCCGCGCCCGTACTGGCGCCGCCCTGGTCCAGGCCAAACACGTTGCGGAACGATTCGGCTTTCTGGTAATTGAGCTGGAAAATCTCCGAGCGCAGCGGCTCGAGTTCGGCGATCTGCGCGCGCTGCTCGAGTTCGAGCTTTTCCTTGGTCAGCAGTTCTTCCTTCGGCGCGATCCACAGCACGGTGCCATTCTTGCGCATGTCCAGGCCCTTGGCGGTCAGGATCACGTCCAGCGCCTGATCCCATGGCACGTCCTTCAGGCGCAGCGTCAGAAAGCCCGCCACCGAATCGCTGGCGATGATGTTCAGGCCCGAGATGTCGGCCACGGCCTGCAGCGCGGCGCGCACTTCGACGTTCTGGAAATCGAACGACAGTTTTTCGCCGCGGTAGCCCTGCGGGTTGTTGCTTGAGCCGGGGCTGTTGCGGTTCGGGTCTTCCACGACCGGGCGCACTTCGACCACCAGTTGCGAGTCGCTCTGGAACACCGACTGCTCCCAGGCACCCTGCGCCTCGATCGTCATGCGCACGTTGTCGCCCTGGGCGCTGGTGGCCACGCGCGTGACGGGCGTACCGAAATCAGTCACGTCCAGGCGGCGACGCAGCGATTCGGGCAGGCGCGCGCCGATGAAGTCGACCGTCACGCCGGTGCCAGTCTGGCGCACATCGACGGCGACCTGGTTGTTCGGCAGATCAACCACGACGCGCCCGGCGCCATTGGCGCCGCGCTTGAAGTCGAGGTCGCGCAGCTGCGGGCGCGCCGCCAGCGCCGACGCCACCGGTGCGGCCGGCGCTGCAACCGGCAGGCCGCTGGCATTGACCGCGCGCGCCACGCCGCCCGTGCCTTCGACGGTCACGATGATCGACTTGCCGTCGATCGCCGTCGCGTAGTTCAGCGCGCGCGCCAGGTTGACCACCATGCGGGTGCGCTCGCCGGCCTGCACCAGGTTCAGGCTGCGCACGTCGCCCAGGTTCAGCTCCTGCATGTTCTTGCCGGTGGCGTTCGCGGTGGCGCCGAAGTCAAGCGCGATGCGCGCCGGGTTGGTGATCGCAAAACCGATCGGCGCGCGGCTTGGCGCATCGCGCATGGTCACGTTGATGACCACGTTGCTGCCTTGCTGGTTGGCCGTGATCGATTCGATCGCATTGCCCTGGGCCAGGGCGGCGCCGGCGCACGTCAACAGCACGAGTGCGGTGGCAGCGCGCGCCAGCCAGGCCGGCACGGCGAAGCGAATCTGGACATTGGGGGTCATTTACTGCTCTCCTGGTTGTGCTGCAGCTCGATGTTGGCTAGTCGTTCCACCCAATCGCCGGTGGCGTCCTGCACCGATTCCCTGATTTCGATTGCCTCGTCACTCACGCGGGTGACGCGGCCATAGTTCTGTCCCATGCGCTGGCCGGGCCGGACGCGATACAACGACCGGTCGACCTGCACCAGCGCGTAGCTCACGCCGCCTTTTTTCATCGTGCCGACCATCCGCATCGTGTCGAGCGGGAAGAGCTCGAGCGGCTCTTTTGGCCGGGTCAGGTCAGGCTGGTTGGCGTTGGGGCTCACCTGCGCCATGCGCGCCAGTTCGCCCAGCAGCTTGGCCTGGTCGAACGGGTCGAGCACGCCACCCGGCAGGTAGGCGTGCGGCTGGAACGTTTTTGGTTCTGGCAGCGGCTTGACCTTCGAGACGGTGCGGCCCTCGACCTCTTTCATCCAGGCGCGGGTTTCGCCGACGCCGCCATCGCCGCAACCGGCCAGCAAGGCTGCCATGGCGAGCAGCGCAATCACGTGAGCTCGTATCATCACTTGCCTTTACCCTTGCCTTTGCCGGCTTTCTTCTCGGCCGCGCGCGCGGCGCGCTGGGCGATCAGTTCTTCCTGGTCGAGGTAGCGGAAGGTCTTGGCGATCGCTTCCATCTCGAGGTTGCCTTCCTTGACGCTCACCAGCGACAGGTTGTTGAGCGTGACGATGCGTGGCAGGTTTGCCATGTCGGCGGCAAACGCGCCCATGTCGTGGTACTGCCCGCTCACCTTGATACTGATCGGCAGCTCGGCGTAGTAGTCGCGCACCACTTCCTGGCCCGGCTTGAACAGCTCGAACTGCAGGCCGCGGCCCACGCCGGCCTGGTTGATGTCCGACAGCAGCGCGGCCATTTCCGACTTGCTCGGCAACTGCTTCTCGAGGCGCACCACGTACTGGTCGACCTGGGCCTTTTGCGCCTTGAGCGCTTCCAGATTGATCGCCTGCGCCATCTTGGTTTCGTACTCGCCGCGCAGCCGCACTTCTTCCAGCGCCAGCGTTTCCTGCTCGGCGAACTGGTCGCTCCAGTAGAAGTAGTAGCCCAGGCCGACGACCAGCGCCACCACGCCCGCCGCGCACAACAGGCGCGGCGCCAGCGGCCACTGGCCCGGCTGGCGGCCCTGCAGGTCTTCGAATTGCGCCGCGAGCTGGGCGAACTGCGCCTTGATATCGATGTTCATGATTTCTCCGGCGCGCCAGGCTTGGCGGTGGCGCCGTCTTCAGGCGCATCGCTGTTGCGGGCGCGCTTGATCGACACGGCCAGCGTAAATTCAACCACCTTGCGCGCGCTCTTGCTCTGGGTGACGGTGGCAGCGCGCACTTCGGTCAGGTCGGGCTTTTCCAGCCATGCCGACTGGCTCGACAGGTTGCGCAGCAGCTCGGCGACGCGCTCCTGCGACTGGGCGGTGCCGGTCAGGATCACGCGCTGGCCATCCTGCTTGACGGTCTTGAGGTGCACGCCGTCGGGCGTCTGGCGCACCAGTTCGTCGAGCAGATAGACCGGCTGGTTGCGGTCGCCCTGCAGATCCTCGACCGCCTGCTGGCGTGCCTGCAGGGCGGCGATTTCTTCCTTGAGCGTCGTGATCTCGCCGATTTTCTTGTCAAGATCGGCGCTGGCCTGCTTGAGCACCTCGTTGCGCTCGTTCTGGACCGAAATCTGGCTGGCGTTGTAGCCGCCCACCAGCAGCACGATGCCGGCGCCGACCAGGCCGCCAAGCGCCATCAGCGCCACGAACGCCGATTGCTTCTGTTTGCGTTTTGCCTCGCGGTGAGGCAACAGGTTAATGCGGATCATCAGCCAAACCTCCGCAACGCCAGGCCACACGCGACCAGGTAGGCCGGCGCTTCCTGACGCAGCTGGTGTTCACGCACGCCGGGGCCGAACGCCATATTGTCGAACGGTGAAGCCAGGCTGGTGGCGATGCGGGTGCGGCCGGTCACAATTTCCATGATGCCCGGCAGCAGCGCGCAGCCGCCGGCCAGGTAGATGCGGTCGATCCGGGTGTACGGCGTCGATGTATAGAAGAACTGGATCGCGCGCGTGACTTCCAGCGCTGCGTTTTCCAGAAATGGCGCGAGCAGGTCGGCGCGGTAGTTTTCCGGCAGGTCGCCTGCCTTCTTGCGCGTTTCGGCTTCTTCGAACGCCATGCCATAGGCGCGCACGATGTCCTGCGTGAGCGTGTTGCCGCCGAACGGCTGTTCGCGCTCGTAGACTGCTTCGCCGTTGAACAACACCGACACGTGGGTGGCCTGGGCGCCGATCTGGAACAGTGCCACGATCTGGTCGCGCATCAGGCCAGCAGCGTTTTCCAGCGCACTGCGCGCGGCGTAAGATTCGATGTCCATCACGGTGGCCAGCAGGCCGGCACCTTCGGCGATGGCGATGCGGTCCTCGACTTTTTCGCGACGGGCGGCGGCCAGCATCACTTCCATGTCGTCCGCCGAGTTGAGCGCCGGGCCGATCACGTCGAAGTCGAGGCTGACTTCATCGAGCGCGAACGGGATGTACTGGCTCGCTTCGGACTCGACCTGCACTTCGAGCTGGTCTTCCGACAAACCGGCCGGCAGGATGATTTTCTTGGTGATCACGGCCGCTGGCGGCATGCCCAGCGCGACGTGCTTGGCGCGCGTGCCGCTCTTTTTCCAGACCCGGCGCACGGCGTCGGCGACCTGGTCCATGTTTTCGATATTGCCATCGACCACGGCGCCGCGTGGCAGCGATTCGGTCGCGTAGCGCTCGAGACGCACGAGTCCCTTGCCGGCGTCGGCCAGCTCGACCAGGCGAACGCCGGACGTGCTGATATCGAGCCCGATCATTGGCGGACTCGACTTTCCAAACAAGGAACCCAGATTGATCACCAAAACACTCCTTGACACCGATTGGGACAGAATCTGGCTGTGGACGCCCTTGCAAGGGTCGTTGTCGTTAACCAAACACCTGTTATTTTCTTATAAAAATCCGATACTTACGTGAAAGCACCGTCTCGGATCGTAGCAATAAAGGATGATGCCGGACAAGATATTTCTACTTGGGAACATCAGAATGCGGGGCATGCGCACCACACTTTGCCGATTCATTGCCAGCTAAATATTGCTCTGTGGTTCGATTAAGGCTCGGCCAGTATCGGGTGCCAAACTGCTGTCTTATAATGAGGCGGATCAACAAAGCGAAAGTCAGCATGAAAGAGAAACAGGCAGCACCTTCTTCCTCCTCGAAGTTCAGCCCCAAGCGCCTGATCCTCATCGCATTCGCCAGCCTGTTCGGTCTGGGTGCGATCGGCGTACTCGTGCTCGTGTTTGCCCTGGCCATGGCGTACCCGAACCTGCCGGCGCTGGACACGATCACCGATTACCGGCCGAAGATGCCACTGCGGATCTTCACGGCCGATAACGTCCTGATCGGCGAATTCGGCGAAGAGCGCCGCACGCTGGTCCATTTCAAGGACATCCCGGATGTCATGAAAAAGGCCGTGCTGTCGATCGAAGACGACCGCTTCTATGAACACAGCGGCATCGATTACCTGGGCATCATGCGCGCGGCCGTGCGCAATGCCACCGGCGGCGCGCGCCAGGGTGCATCGACCATCACCCAGCAGGTAGCGCGCAACTTCTTCCTGTCGTCGGAGCAGACCTTCAAGCGCAAGGCATATGAAGCGATGCTGGCCTGGAAGATCGAGAAGAACCTGACCAAGGACCAGATTCTCGAGCTGTACATGAACCAGATTTACCTGGGCCAGCGCGCCTTCGGCTTCCAGTCGGCGGCCCAGATCTATTTCGGCAAGGACCTGCGCGACATCACCGTGGCCGAAGCGGCCATGCTGGCCGGCCTGCCAAAGGCGCCTTCTGCTTATAATCCTGTCGTCAATCCGACCCGCGCCAAAACGCGACAGCAGTACATCCTGGTGCGCATGCACCAGCTGGGCTATATCAGCGACGCCCAGTTCGCCCAGGCCAAGGTCGAGCCACTGAAAATCAAGACCGACAGCGCCGCCTTCGGCGTGCACGCCGAATACGTGGCCGAAATGGCGCGCCAGCTGGTGTATGAGCAGTTCAAGGAAGACACCTACACGCGTGGCCTGAACGTGTTTACGACCATCACCAAGGCTGACCAGGACGCTGCTTACCTGGCATTGCGCCGCGGTGTGATGGATTACGAACGCCGTCGCGCCTACCGTGGCCCGGAATCGTTCATCGACCTGCCATCGGGTAAAGCGGCGGCCGACGAAGCGATCGAAGCCGAGCTGGCCGAGCATCCGGACAGCGACAACATCATCGCCGCCGTCGTGCTGCAGGCGTCGAGCACGCAGGTTCAGGCTGCGATCGCCTCGGGCGAGACGATCACGCTGTCGGGCCCGGGCCTGGCGTTTGCCAAAGCCTGGCTGTCGGACAAGGCTGCGCCGAACCGGCGCGTGCGCCGCGGCGCCGTGGTCCGCGTGATGCAGGACGACGAATCGAAGTGGTTGATCACGCAGATGCCCGAAGTGGAATCGGCCTTTGTGGCGGCCAATACCGAAGACGGCGCGATCCGCGCGCTGGTGGGCGGCTTCGACTTCAACCGCAACAAGTTCAACCACGTGACGCAAGCCTGGCGCCAGCCCGGTTCGTCGTTCAAGCCGTTCATCTATTCGGCTTCGCTCGAGCGCGGCCTGTCACCCGCCACCATCATCAACGATGCGCCGATCAGTTTCGATGCCGGCCAGACCGGCGGCCAGGCGTGGGAACCGAAGAACTACGACAGCAAGTACGACGGCCCGATGACGATGCGGCGCGGTCTGCAGCAGTCGAAGAACATGATCTCGATCCGCATCCTGAACAAGATCGGCGCGCGCTATGGCCAGGAATACGCGGCCCGCTTTGGCTTTGATCCGGAGCGCAATCCGGCCTACCTGACGCTGGCACTGGGCGCAGGCGCGACCAATCCGCTGCAGATGGCCGGCGCCTACGCGGTGTTCGCCAACGGCGGCTACCGCGTCAGCCCGTACCTGATCTCGAAGGTCACCGACAGCGACGGTAAAGTGCTGTCCGAAGCGCGGCCGGCGCGTGCGGGCGACGAAGCGAACCGCGTGATCGATGCGCGTAACGCGTTCCTGATGGACAGCATGCTCAAGGACGTGGTCCGCCACGGCACTGCGGTCAAGGCGATGGCCCTGAAGCGCACCGACCTGGCCGGCAAGACCGGCACCACCAACGACTCGATCGACGCGTGGTTCGCTGGCTACCAGCCAAAGCTGGTGGGCATTGCCTGGATGGGCTACGACAAGCCGCGCAACCTGGGCGCGCGCGAGACCGGCGGCGGCCTGGCCCTGCCGATCTGGATCGGCTACATGCAAAAGGCGCTGAAAGACCAGCCGATGGTCGAACGCGAGGTGCCGGCCGGCCTGGTGCAGTACGGGTCCGAGTACTACTACGCCGAGACGCCGCCGGGCAGCGGCGTCGAAGCGCTCGACGTCGGCCAGCCGCCACCGGCGCAGCAACAGCAGGAACGCGACGCGGTGAGGAACGAGTTGTTCTGATTACCCGTGCATGAAACGACAAAGGCGGCCAATGGCCGCCTTTGTTGTATTGCGAGACAGCGTTACACCAGCGTGACCGGCGCTCCGCCCTGCTCGCTCGCATAGCGCCCGAGCGCCGCGAAGAACTCGCTGTCGTCGCGCGTGTTGCGCCATTCGTCGCCCACGCGCTTGTAGTGGTAGCCGCCCGAGCGCGCGGCCAGCCACATCTCTTGCAGCGGGGCCTGGCTGTTGATGATGATCTTGGTGCCGTTGTCGATGAACTCGATTTCGAGCACGTTGCCGCTGCGCTTGCACTCAACGTCGACGACATCCTCGTCGTTCAGGCGATCAAAGGCGGTCTCAATCCGTTTCAGGGTCAGGTCGGCCAGGTCCAAAAATTCGGTTTCGGTCATGCTACACTCCAAATCTGCTAATCAAACCTTGATTCTAATCGTGAAGTCCTCCCTCGCGCTTCCTTTCGGCGCTGCGCTGCTCGCCGCAGCCCTGGCCGGCTGCGGCCAGACCGGCCCGCTGTACATGCCCAACCCACCCGCCAGGCCCGTGCCGGTCGTCGTTGACCAGCCAGCCCAGCCCGTCCCGTCGAACAACGCGTCCACCCCGGCGCCGTACCGCTAACCGTCCGCTTCCACCTCAGTTTCCATATGCCCCACTTCTTGTACCAGGACGGCGTGCTGCACGCCGAAGGCGCTTCCCTGTCCGCCATCGCCGACGAATTCGGCACGCCGACCTATGTCTACTCAAAGGCCACGCTGCTCGAGAACTTCAACGCCTACCAGGATGCCTGCGCCGGGCGCGACGCGCTGGTCTGCTATGCAATGAAGGCCAACTCGAATCTCGCCGTGCTCGACCTGCTGGCGCGCCAGGGCGCGGGCTTCGACATCGTCTCGGGTGGCGAACTGCTGCGCGTGATCGCCGCCGGCGGCGACCCGGGCAAGACCATTTTCTCGGGCGTGGGCAAGACCGAGGCCGAGATGACGCTGGCCTTGGAAAAAGGCATCCTGTGCTTCAACGTGGAATCAATCCCCGAGCTGCACCGCCTGAACGCCGTGGCCGGCAAACTCGGCATGCGCGCGCCGGTATCGCTGCGCGTGAACCCGAACGTGGATGCCAAGACCCACCCGTACATCGCCACCGGCCTGAAGGCCAATAAATTCGGCGTCGCCTTCGACGAAGCACTCGACACCTACCGCGCAGCCGCCGCATTGGCGCACCTGGACGTGGTCGGCATCGACTGCCATATCGGCTCGCAGCTGCTGGACGACGCGCCGCTGCTCGAGGCGCTCGACAAGCTGATCGACCTGATCGACACGCTGCACGCCGAAGGCATCCACCTGCACCACCTGGACATCGGGGGCGGCATCGGCGTCGACTACGGCGTGGCGGGCGACGCGCCACCGGTGCCGGTGGGCGACTACCTGGCCCGCCTGTTCGCGCGCATCGACGCCTGGCGCGCAGCAAAGTATGACGGCCAGCCGCTCAAGGTGATCTTCGAGCCGGGCCGCTCGATCGTCGCCGAGGCCGGCGTGCTGCTCACGCGCGTTGAATACCTCAAACCTGGCGCCGAAAAGAACTTCTGCATCGTCGACGCCGCGATGAACGACATGATGCGCCCGACGCTGTACGGGGCCTGGATGGGCCTGCAGGCAGTGGCGCAGCGCGAGAGCGCCGCACTGATGTGGGATGTCGTGGGACCGATCTGCGAATCGGGCGACTGGCTGGCGCGCGAGCGCGAGCTGGCGCTGGAGCCAGGCGACCTGCTGGCTATGATGACGGCCGGCGCCTACGGCATGACGATGGCGTCGAACTACAACACGCGCGGCCGCGCAGCCGAAGTAATCGTCGACGGCGACACCATCCACCTGGTGCGCCGCCGCGAAACCCCAACCGAAACCTTCGCGCTCGAAACGCTCATCAAATAAAACAAGCCGGGGTCAGGTCTGACATTCGGACACGAGCTCGACGATCAAAGCCGGGGTCAGGTCTGACATTCAGACACGACCTCAGCTTTAGCCACTTCCAGTGGTTTCCTGCCCAGTAGTAGCATGGCGGGGTGCCAGCAGTTCCGACTGAAGACTGTCGAGGTCGTGTCCGAATGCCAGACCTGACCCCCGCTTTTGACCCCCGCTTTTGACTATGGTGCTCAGGCGCGCACGACTTGCTGCTTGCGCGTGAAGTGCCAGAACACCCGCAAACCGAGCAGCAGCGCAATGATCGATCCGAAGATGATCGGTCTGGCGAAATCGTTCTTGCCCTCTTTCATCCACCAGAAGTGCAGGATCGACAGCGGCGCGATCACGTAGATCAGGCGGTGCAGCCATTGCCAGCGCTTGCCGCCCAGGCGCTTGATCATCGCATTGGTCGAGGTTGCCGCCAGCGGGATGAGCAGCACGAAGGCGATGAAGCCCACCAGGATGAACGGGCGCTTGATGACGTCGGCCAGCATGGCGGGCACGTCGAAGAAATGGTCGAACCACAGGAATGCCGTGAAGTGCACGAGTGCATAGAAAAACATGAACAGGCCAATCATGCGGCGCAGCTTGACGAGCCAGTTCCAGCCCGTCAGACGCCGCAGCGGCGTTACTGCCAGCGTGATGCACAGGAAGTACAGCGCCCATTCACCGCTGCCCTTGGTGATCGCCGCCAGCGGATCCGAAAAACTGCCGCTGGCAGTGCCCCACACCAGGCGCGCGAAGGGGATCAAAGCCAGCACGAACACCAGCGCCTTGACCCATCCGACCTGTTTGCTGTTCAACCCTGCCATCAGAAATAACGCTTCAGATCCAGGCCGGTATACAGCGACGACACCTGGTCGTAGCCATTGAACATCAGGGTCTTGCGCTTTGGTGCGAACAGGCCCGATTCACCGATGCGGCGCTCGCTGGCCTGCGACCAGCGCGGGTGGTCCACGTTCGGATTCACGTTCGAGAAGAAGCCGTACTCGCGCGGCGCCATGTCGTTCCAGGCGGTCTTGGGCTGGCGTGAGAGCAGGCGGATACGCACCAGTGACTTGGCCGACTTGAAACCGTACTTCCATGGCACGACGAGGCGCACCGGCGCGCCGTTCTGGTTCGGCAGCACCTGGCCATACATGCCCATCGTGAGCATCGTCAGCGGGTGCATGGCTTCGTCGATGCGCAGGCCCTCGACGTACGGCCAATCCAGCACACCACTACGCAGGCCGGGCATCTGCCTGGCGTCGGCCAGCGTCGTGAATTCGACGAACTTGGCGTTGCCGGTCGGTTCCACCTGCTTGAGCAGGTTCGACAGCGAATAGCCGACCCATGGAATGACCATCGACCAGCCTTCGACGCAGCGCAGGCGGTACACGCGCTCCTCGAGCGGCGCGAGTTTCAGCAGGCTGTCGATATCGAGCGTGAGGGGCTTCTTGACCTCGCCCTCGATGCGCACGGTCCAGGGCCGGGTGCGCAGCGTGTGCGCGTTCTCGGCCGGATCGCCTTTGTCGAGGCCAAATTCGTAGAAGTTGTTGTAGCCGGCAGCGTCCTTGAACGGGGTCTGCTTTTCGTCGGTGGACAGCGCCACATTGGCGCGCGCCGCGAGCTTCTGGCCGGCGGTTTGTGCAAAGGCTTCGCGGTTGGCCATCTCCCAGACGCCGCTGCCGACGGCGGCCGTGGTGGCCATGCGGGTGATGAATTCACGCCGGCCGGTATAGATCTCTTGCGGCGTGATTTCGGAAGGGTACGGAAGATCGAGTCCGTTGGGATTGCGTTTGAAGAGCATGGCTGGCCTCGCGAGCTTGGGAAGCTTCACATTACACGAAGTTCCCTTAAGCTTGCGTTAGGCGGCCAACACTATCGGGTCAGCGCCCGGCCGTCTTTACAGCTCGCCGTACGAGTGCAGACCCGACAGGAACATGTTCACGCCCAGGAAGGCGAACGTGGTCACCAGCAAGCCGACCACTGCCCACCAGGCCGCGACACGGCCGCGCAGGCCCGTCATCAGGCGCATGTGCAGCCACGCCGCATAATTGAGCCACACGATCAGCGCCCAGGTCTCTTTCGGATCCCACGACCAGTAACCGCCCCACGCTTCAGCCGCCCACAGCGCGCCGAGGATGGTGGCGACGGTGAAGAAGGCGAAACCGACCGAGATCGACTTGTACATCACGTCGTCGAGTACCTCGAGCGAAGGCAGGCGGTCGACCAGCATGCCGTGCGACTTGAGCAGGTAGGCCGATGCGACCATCGCGGCCAGCGCAAAGGTGCCGTAGCCGATGAAGTTGGCCGGCACGTGGATTTTCATCCACCAGCTTTGCAGCGCCGGCACGAGCGGCTGGATCTGGGCGGCGTCGCGCGAGACGGTGTACCACAGCAGGAAGCCGACGGCGGCGCCAATGATCAGCATCACGAACGGGCCCAGCTGGCGCGTGGCGTAGTGTTCTTCGTAATACAGATGGAACAGCGCGGTGATGAGGGCGAACAGGATGAACACTTCGTACAGGTTCGACACCGGGATGTGGCCGACGTCCGGGCCGATCAGGTACGACTCGTACCAGCGCACCATCATGCCGACCGCGCCGATCACGACTGCGGCCCAGCACAGCGCCGCGCCCACGCCGCCGCCGAACTTGCCGCGGCTTAACAGGCCAACCCAGTAGAACACGGTCGAGAACACGAACAGCGCGCTCATCCACAGGATGGCCGACTGGCTCGACAGCATGTACTTCAGGAAGAATTTTTGCTCGGCAGCGGCGAGGTTGCCGTCGTACAGCGCAATCGCGCCCAGCGACAGCACAGCCACCAGTGGCAGCAGCCAGCGCATCGGTTTCCAGTACCAGCCCAGCACGGCAAACACGGGCGCCGTGCAGACCAGAATCACCTCTTCATAGATGTCCATGAAGTGGCCGTACCGGTTCAGCGCGAACAGCGCCGCGGCGCACAGGGCAAGCGCGTACAGCCAGTCGGCCGGCCCCAGGCGGCGGAAATAGCCCGGCGCTTCCTGGTATTGATCGGTCGGGCGCGCCGGGGCGCCAGTCTTGGGTTGTGACAGTTCCATTGTTTTCTCCAGGCCCGCGCAGCTTACGCCGGTTGTGGCAGCTTTACAGACAAGTCTTCGTACTCACGCTCGAAATCGAGCGTCTTGCGTTGCGTGCTCATGGCCATCAGCGCCTCGGCGCCAGCCTCCGGGTTACCGGGCACGTCGCGCACCCAGATCCAGACGCGCCGCTCGCGAATGTAGAACATCGCGAACACGCCCAGCACGAGCAGGACACAGCCGAAGTAGACCACGTTCTTGCCCGGCGAGCGCGTCAATTGCAGCACCGAGGCCTTCACTTCGGTGAAATCGTCGAGCTGCAGATACACCGGTGCGCCGTACAGATAACTGTCCGACAACGCATTGGTAGCCAGTTGCAGGAAGCGGCCATTGGCGTCCGTGGGCGCAGCCGCGGCATCGCCGTGCTTTTCACGCGCCACTTGCCACAGCTCCCACAGCGTGCCGTTGAGCATCTTCATGAAGATGCCGGCTGCTTTTTCCTGTTCGGCCTGCGTAATCTTTTCCAGGAACTGGGCCACACCGACAAAGCCGCCGCGACCGTCGCCGCCGGCAAAGATGCCGAGCGTGCGCGCGGCCGACTCCTGCAACTGGCCAGCCAGGGCGCTTCCCGGATTGCCGCCCAGTGCCCGCGCGGCATAGCGGCGGGCCGCCACCGCGCGTGCTTCGGGATCGGCCAGCGCCGCGCGCAGACGCATCCAGTCGCCCACGCCAAAGCGTTCGTCCACGGGAATGCGCAGGAAGCTGAAACTTTCCGACGGGTTCGCGCGCACACCGGCCAGATAGACTTGCGCGCCATCCAGCAGCATCGGCTGCATGTAGTTCATGAATTCGCGCGCCTGGCCACTGGCGTCGCGCAACTTGTATTGCACGCTGGGGCCGACGTTCTTGAGGTCTTTCGTGGCGTCCGGATTGGCAGCCGCGCCGGAGGCCTTGCCCAGCGTGGCGGCGAACTGTTCGTTGAACGTTTTGCCCTTGCTCACCGCGCGCACGTCATTGCCCTGGCTGATGTTTTCGACGTTGAACGGGCGGAAACCCGACCACTCGACCGCATAGGTATCGCCGCCGATTTTGAGTTCGGTGGCGCTGTTGACTTCGCCTTCGATCGGGAAACTGGCGCTGGCGGCGCCGTTCATCGGATACCCCGTCAGCCGCAGTTTGCTGCCGCCATCGTCAAAGCTCGACTGGTAGACGGCGATGCCCTTGTAGATCAGCGGGTGATTGACCTTGATGGTCGACTCGAACGTGTGGCCGTTTTCCAGATCGCGCACGACCACGTCGCTGGCAAACAGTTTCGGCATGCCGGTCGAATAGAACTCGATATGAAATTTCTTGAGCTGCAGCGAGAACGGCAGCTCCTGCACCAGCACGCCCGTCGGCTGGTTCAGGATCGCCGTGCGGCTAGCCTGCCCTTCGGCAATGGCGGTATTGCCACGGAAGGTCGGGTTGCCCGTGCCCAGGCGGTGCTGGGCGGGAATGTCCGCGATCGCGCCGCTGCCGGTGAATGGCGTCTTGTTGAAGATCCATTGTTGGATGCGCACCGGCAGGTCCGAATCGAGCGTGCCGCCCACCAGGATCACGATGATCGACGAGTGCGCGAAGATGTAGCCGAACTTGTTGCCCGCGCCTTTCTTGGCCGTGACCAGCGTGCCGCCATCCTTCTCGACAATCTTGGTGGCGTAGCCGGCGTGGCGCAGGCGCAGTGCGCTCTGCTCGGCCAGCGCGCTTTTCGACAGCGGCGCCTGCCATTCGAGCTTGTGGTGGAAGTTGCGCAGCGAATCGAAGCGCACGTTTTCGCGCCAGCTGCGCATGTCGCGCATCATTTTCGGCGCATTGCGGATCAGGCACAGGCCGGTGGACATGACCAGCACCACCAGGATCACGAGGAACCACCAGCTGGAATACACGCTGTACAGGCCGAACTTGTTGAAAATCTCGAACCAGAACGGGCCGAACTGGTTGACGTAATTCGACATCGGCTCGGCCTGCTTGAGGACGGTGCCGATGATCGACGAGATGGAGATGATGGTGAGAAGACTGATCGCAAACCGCATCGATGAGATCAGTTCGACCGCCTCGGCCAGACCACGGCGGCGGGTGTTCAGTGTAATTCCGGTGGTGCTCATGCTTTACAACTTTCTTCCTGCGCGGCGGGTAGCCGCTTGCAGGAAGGGGGTCAGCCCGTTGCTGCCGCCCTTCCTGCGTTCAATGTTGCTTATGCGAGATCGTGGAGTCTCTTAGCGCAAGCCGGCGATATAGTCGGCCACCGCGCGCATTTCAGCCGTCGACATGCGCTGCGAGAGCGTGGTCATTTGCGGGCTGTTGGCGCGGGTGCCGCTCTTGAATGCTTCGAGCTGGGCGGTCGTGTAATCCTGGTGCTGGCCTGCAAGGCGCGGATATTGGGCGGGGATGCCGCTGGCGTTGGCGCCATGACAGCTGGCACAGGCCGCGACGCCCCGCTCGGCGATGCCACCGCGATAGATCTTGCGACCCAGTTCAACGATGTTCTTGTTCTTGGCCGCGCCCGGCTTATGCACCTGCGCCGCCAGCCAGGCCGCGATGTCCTTCTTTTCGGCGTCGGTGAGCATCTTGGCGTAGGTCGTCATGATCGGCTGCTGGCGGTTCGGGGTCGTGAAATCGACCAGTTGCTTGTGCGTGTAGCTGGCGAACTGGCCCGACAGCTTGGGATTGGCAACGATGGACGAATTGCCCGCCGCACCGTGGCATGAGACGCAGGCCGGCAGGCCGCGCGCCGGGTCGCCCGCATCGTACAGCGCGCCACCCCGGGCCGGATCGGCCTTGGCTGCAGGCGCTGCAGCGGGCGCAGCTGCTGTCGCCGCCGGGAGTCCCCCGAAAACAGTTAGTGTGACCAACAGTGTTTTGAGCAGGGGGGACGACAAGCGGTTCATACTAGCACCTTGAAAAAGTCAATAATTGAAGGTTCAGTGCAGCGCCCTTGATTGCTGGGGCCAAGGGGCTGGCAGGCAGCAATCAACCCCTTATTGTACAATAGCTTTGTTTCTCCAACGCCATTTCGTAGTCCTCTTATACCTTCTCCCCAATGTCCAGATTATGGCAAGCCCGGTTCTTTACGACCGTGAATCAGTTGCGCGACCTTCCCGACACCAATGTGCCGGAAATCGCCTTCGCCGGGCGCTCCAACGCCGGCAAATCCACAGCGATCAATATCCTCACGAACCAGAAGGGTCTTGCGTTCGCGTCGAAGACGCCAGGTCGCACGCAGCACATCAATTATTTCTCGATCGGCGGCGCCCATGTGGGCCAACACCGCAAGGATGCGGTCCGGGTCGATGAAATCGAAGCGCTGCTGGTCGACTTGCCGGGCTACGGCTACGCCGAAGTGTCGGGCACGGCCAAGCTGCACTGGCAAAAGCTGCTGGGCGACTATGTCCAGCGCCGCGACCAGCTCGCTGCGCTCATCCTGATCATGGATTCGCGCCGTCCGTTCACCGACCTGGACGTCCAGATGCTCGAATGGTTCGCCCCCACCGGCAAGCCAATCCACTGCATCCTGACCAAGGCCGATAAGCTCAACCGCAACGAATCGACCAATGCCCTGCGCGAAGCGCGCGGCGTGCTCGAAAGCTACGTCGATGAAGATGGCGTGGGCTTCCCGTTCACGGTGCAGCTGTTCTCGGCGCTCAAGCGCATCGGCATCGAAGAAGCCGATGCCAAGATCCTGGCGCTGGCAGGGCTGGATGGCGTCGCCGGCGAGTACGAGGGTGAAGAAGAACAAGAGCACGACGAACATGGCGCGCCGTCGGCGGACGACGATCAAACCTCCGCCTGATCCTGCAAGGAGCCATTCGATGAGCATCATCACTTCCGCCTATCCGGCGGCCCGGCCGCGCCGCATGCGCCGCGACCCGTTCTCCCGCGCCATGATGCGCGAGAACACGATTACCGCATCTGACCTGATCTATCCCGTGTTCGTTCTGGAAGGCCAGAACGTGCGCCAGGAAGTCGGCTCGATGCCGGGCGTGGCCCGCGTCTCGCTCGACCTGTTGCTGAAGGTGGCCGAAGAATGCGTCGCGCTCGGGATTCCCGCGCTGGCGCTGTTCCCGCTGGTCGACCAGTCGGTGAAAACCTATGACGGCGTCGAAGCAACCAACCCGGATGGGCTGGTGCCGCGCGTGGTCCGCGAGCTCAAGCGCAACTTCCCCGAGCTGGGCATCATCACCGACATCGCGCTCGACCCGTACACGACCCACGGCCAGGACGGCCTGCCGGACGAGAACGGCTATATCGTCAATGAAAAGACGATCGAGATGCTGGTCAAGCAAGCACTCACGCACGCCGATGCCGGCGTGGACATCGTCGCACCGTCGGACATGATGGACGGGCGCATTGGCGCGATCCGCACCGCGTTCGAGGCGCAGGGCCATATCCACACGCGCATCATGGCGTACTCGGCCAAGTATGCGTCGGCGTTCTACGGACCGTTCCGCGATGCGGTCGGCTCGTCGGCCAATCTCGGCAAGGCCGACAAGAACACCTACCAGATGGATCCGGCCAACAGCGACGAAGCGCTGCGCGAAGTGGCGCTGGACCTGGCCGAAGGCGCCGACATGGTGATGGTGAAACCAGGCATGCCGTACCTGGACATCGTGCGCCGCGTGAAGGATGAGTTCAGGGTGCCGACGTTTGCCTACCAGGTCAGCGGCGAATACGCGATGCTCAAGGCCGCCGCGCTCAATGGCTGGCTGGACCATGACAAGGTCATGATGGAATCGATGATGGCGTTCAAGCGCGCCGGCGCCGATGGGGTGCTGACGTACTTCGCGCTGGATATTGCCCGGAAATTGAAGGCCGGTTAAACACCCGCACACCCAACAAAAAACCGTGCCATGGCACGGTTTTTTTACGGCACAGCTGGGGTCAGGTCTGACATTCGGACACGAACTCAGCCTTTTCCACATCGAACAGTGACTTGTCCAGTATCGGCATGGCCCAGTGCCCGCTAGTCCTGACCACCAGACTGTCGAGGCCGTGTCCGAATGTCAGACCTGACCCCGGCTTTTCTCGAATTCCCACTGCCCGACTGTCGAGGTCGTGTCCGAATGTCAGACCTGACCCCGGCTTTTTTTTGCACATTCATCAGCCTCCCGGTGGCGGGCGGTATTCCGGGAACATTTCTTTGTACAGGAACTCGGTCAGGCGCGCTTCGTCTGCCGGGCGGGCGCTGAGCTTGACCACGCGGCCAAGGCGGTGCGAATCCCATTCGAAGTCACCGGTCTTTTCCTTGCGGATCAGCTCGATCATTTTCTTGATGACGGCCGTTTCGATGTCGCGTGCGCTGCCCTGCTCCACTGTTACCGCCGTCAGCCAGCGCCGCTTGAAGCTCGGGTTCCAGCCGCGGAACTTCAGGTCCATCGTGTTGAACGTCTTGTTCGACACCGAGAAGATGCCGCCCGACTCGTTGCTGTCGTCGCGGCCCCGGCCGTTGATCGCGGCGATGTTGGCCAGCGCGTTGCGGTTGCCGCGGACGGCGTCGCTTTCCGGCGTTTCCACTTCGCTGCCGGTTGGTGCGCCGCGACGCTCGCGCTGGGCTTTGACGTAGGCGGCCATGTCCATGTCAGGCGGGACCTCGGTCTTGGGCTGTGGCGGCTGCGGTGGTGGCGGTGTGCGCTCGACCGGCTTTTCGTCAGGAATCGTGATCGTGTCGGGCAGGCGCTGGACGAACACGCGCTCCGGTTGCTTCGGACGCGGCGTTTCACGCCGGGGCGTCGGCTTCGGTGCCGGCTTGGGCTTTTGCTCGCGCTGCGCCTTGGTCGGCTGCTGCAGCGGCTGGACGAAGAACACGTCAGTTTCGCGCTCGGACGCCGGACGCGCGGTCTTTTGCTCTTTTTCGGGCGGCTTGAAGATGAAGATCGCCAGCAGCAGCAAGTGCAGCGCGATCGTGCCGATCAGGCCACCGCGCTTGGAGCCCTCGCGCTCGTATTGCGGGCCCGGGCGTACCAGTGGCTGTCCGCAGTGGGAGCAAACTTCGCTGTCCTGATCGTAGGAGTGGGGATGGTCACGCAAGGTAGATCGGTATCCTGGAAGCGACGTCTAAAAAAACAGCAGAGAGCCGCAGTCTAACCGTTTTAGAGTACCTGCGCATCACGCCAGCGAGCGGACTGCACCGCTGCTGGCGTTGATGGTTGTTACCAAATGTTTCCGAAATTAAGCATGGTGTGCAACCGGGACATCGTCGGCCTTCGCGAGCTGATCGTCCGTCATCGGTCCCGTGCCACTGAAGCGGTCCAGGTAGAGGTAGATGACCGGCGTGATGTACAGCGTAATGACTTGCGAGAAGATCAAGCCGCCGCACACTGCCAGGCCCAGCGGCTGGCGCAGCTCGGCGCCGGCGCCGATACCCAGCGCGATCGGCAGCGCGCCCATCAGCGCGGCCAGCGTCGTCATCAGGATCGGCCGGAAGCGCAGGATGCACGCTTCGCGGATCGCCTCTTGCGGGCTCATGCCAAGGGTGCGCTGCGCATCGAGTGCGAAGTCGATCATCATGATGGCGTTCTTCTTGACGATACCGATCAGCATCAGGATGCCGATCATCGCGATCAGCGTCAGGTCCTTGTCGAAGATCCACAGCGTCAACAGCGCGCCGACCGCTGCCGACGGCAGGCCCGCCAGGATGGTCAGCGGGTGGATATAGCTTTCGTACAAGACGCCCAGCAGCACGTAGATGACGCCGATGGCCGTCAGGATCAGGATCAGCTGGCTCGACTGCGTGTCCTGGAACACGGCCGCGTCGCCGCCGTAAGTGGCAATCACGGATGCCGGCAACTTCATCGCCGTGCCCATCTGTTCGATGGCGGCGGTGGCATCGCCCAGCGGCACGCCCGGCGCCAGGTTGAACGACAACGTGATCGCCTGCAACTGCCCCTGGTGATTCACTTGCAGCGGGCCAACCGTGCGGCGCACGGTGGCAATGCTCGACAGCTTGACCAGGTCGCCCGACTTGCTGCGCACCGACACGCGCGACAGCGCTTCGTCGTAGTAGCGGTCGCTGGCGGCCGCTTCCAGGATCACGTAGTAGCTGGCAGCCGTCGAGTAGATGGTCGAGACCTGGCGCTCGCCGAACGACGCGTACATCACGGTGCGGATGTCGTCCATTTCCAGGCCCAGCAGCGCAGCCTTGTCGCGGTCGATGTCCACGGTCGCTTGCAGCGCCTTGTTCTGCGAGTCGCTGTTGACGTCGCGGAAGCGCGCATCCTGCCGCATGCCTTCCAGGAACCGTTCGGCCCAGCCGCCGATCTCGCCGCCCGACACGCTCTGCAGCGTGTACTGGTAGCGCGCCTTGCTCTGGCGTCCGCCCAGTTGCAGATTCTGCTGGGGCGACATGAACACCTGCACGCCCGGCACGGCGCGCGTGGCCTTGCGCAGGTCGTCGATCACGAGGTCCATCGGTGGCCGCTCGCCGCGGGGTTTCAGTACCAGGAACATGCGGCCCGTATTGCCGCCGCCGCTGAACGAGGTCGTGTCCTGCACGTACGGATTGGCGCGGACGATGTCGACCACCTTGCCCTGCAGTTCGGCCAGCGCGACCGACGACGTGTCTTCGGACGCTTCGACGTTCACGCGGATCTGGCCGATGTCTTCTTCGGGGAAGAAGCCCTTGGGCATCGTCATGTACAGCACGGCGGTCAGCACGAAGGTGCCCAGCGCCAGCATCAGGACCAGAAAGCGGTGACGCAGCGCCGTGTCGAGCGTGCGGCCGTAACCGTTGCGCACATTGGTGAACATGGCTTCGAACCGGCGGCCGATCCACGACATGTCTTTTGGATCGACGTGGCCGCCATCCTTGAGCAGGCGCGAGCACAGCATCGGCACGAGGGTCAGCGACACGATCGCCGAGACCATCACGGCCAGACCGACAATCACGGCGAATTCGCGGAACAGCAGACCGATCACGCCCGGCATGAAGAAGATCGGGATGAACACGGCCACCAGCGAAATCGAGATCGAGATGATGGTAAAGCCCATTTCGCGCGCGCCGACGAGCGACGCATGCATCGGCTTCTTGCCCATCTCCATGTGGCGCACGATGTTTTCCAGCACCACGATCGCATCGTCGACCACCAGGCCGACGGCCAGCGTGATGCCCAGCAGCGAGATATTGTCGAGGCTATAGCCCAGCCAATACAGCAGCGAGAGCGCACCCAGCAGCGAGATCGGTACTGTTACCGCCGGGATGAAGGTTGCGGCCGCGCGGTGCAGGAACAGGAAGATCACCAGGATCACCAGCATCACCGTGCCCAGCAGGGTCAGATTGACGTCGTGGATCGCTTCGCGGATCGACAGCGAACGGTCGTTGACGAGCTCGATCTTGATCGACGCCGGCAATTGCCCTTCGAAACGGGGAATCAGCGCGCGCACGGCGTCCACCACTTCGACCGTGTTGGCGTTGGGCTGGCGCTGCACCATCAGCGAGATCGAGCGTTCGCCGTTCAGGCTCCCCATGGCCTTGACCGACTGGTAGCTGTCCTGGACATCGGCGATATCGCGCAGGCGCACTGGCATGCCTTCGCGCGTGGCAACGATCAGGTTGGCAAAATCGGCCGCCTTCATCAGCTGGCCGCCGCCCTGGATCGTCAGCGCCTGGGTCGGGCCATCGAGAATGCCCAGCGGGGTGTTCGAGTTGGCCGCGCGCAGTGCTGCTGCCAGCTCATCCATCGAGATATTGCGCGCGTTCATCAGGTCGGACTTGGCGCGTACACGCACGGCAAAGCGCTTGCCGCCGTTGATCGAGACTTGCGACACGCCCTGCACGGTCGAGATCGCCGGCGAGATCAGATTCTCTGCGTAATCATTCAGCTCCGACAGGTCCATCGACGGCGAGGTCAGGTGCATGAACAGGATCGGGGCGTCGGCCGGGTTGACCTTGCGGTAGGCCGGCAGTTCCGTCATCTCGAGCGGCAAGCGCCGCTGCGCCACCAGCAGCGCCGCCTGGACGTCGACTGCAGCCTTGTCGACATCGATCGCGGTGTCGAATTCAAGGGTGATATTGGTGTCGCCCTGGGTGCTGCTCGACGTGATCAGCTTGATGCCGGCAATGGTCGAGAACTGCTTTTCGAGCGGCAGCGCGACCGACGAGGCCATCGTCTCGGGACTCGCGCCCGGCAAGTTGGCCGAGACGTTGATGACCGGCGTGTTATAGCTTGGCAGCGCGGCGACCGGGATCTTCATGTACGACAGGATGCCCACCAGCACCAGGCTGATCGACAGCAGCACCACCATCACGGGACGGCGGATACACAGTTCGGACAGGTTCATGCCTGCTCACCCTGCTTGGGTTGCGCAGTGGAAGCCGGCTTGTCGGTGGCAGGCTTTGCGGCCTGGGCCAGGCGCACCTTGCCACCCGGTCGCAGGTTCTGCTTGCCTTCGGTGATCACTTGCTCGGCGCCGCTTAGGCCCGTGACGGCGGCGTGGTCGCCAAACGCATACACGCGCTTGACCGGCACCTGGCGCGCCGAGTTGCCTTCGGCCAGCACGTAGACGAAGGTGCCGTTGGTCGACGTGATAATCGCCGTCTGCGGGATCACGAGGGCATCCTTCAGCGTTTGCACGACCACGCGTGCGGTGACGTACTGGCCCGGCCACAGGCTCGTGTTGTTGTTGGAGAATTCGCCCTTGACGCGGATGGTGCCGGCCTGCGCATCGACGGCGTTGTCGATGAAGCTCAGGCGGCCGGCGACCGGTTTGGCGTCGGCACCGCTCGTCACGTGGACGTCGACATTGCCGGCCTTCTGGGCGCCGAGCAGCGCGCCGAGCGTTGATTCTGGCAGCGTGAACGAGACATTGATCGGGTCGAGCTGGGTGACGGTGGTCAGCGACGTCGTCATCTGCACCAGCGCGCCCGGATGGACGTCGATGGCGCCTACCCGGCCCGACATCGGCGCGCGGATCGACGTGTAGCTGGCGCTGACCTGGGTGGCGCGCATCGCCGCCTGGTTCGATTGCACCAGCGCGCGCTGGGCTTCCACCTGGCTCAGCAGCGAGTCGAGCGCGCTCTGGGCCAGGAAGTTCTGCGATACCAGCTCCTGGCTGCGCTTGTACTGGCGGTCCAGGTCGGCCAGCGTGGCGCGGTCGCGCGCCACCTGCGCTTCGGCGCGCGCCACATTGGCCTGGTCGGCGCGGTCGTCGAGCGAGAACATCAATTCGCCTTCCTTGACGAACTGGCCTTCGCGGATATGGACCTTGCGGATGGTGGTGACAGTCTGCGGATGCAGGTTCACGGTGCGCACCGGCGTCACGGTGCCGTTGGCAAACAGCTCGACGCCGACATCGCGCCGCTCGGGCTTGACCACGTTGACGGTTACCGGTGGCTGGCCGCCGCCATGCCCTTTGGCGCCCCGGGCCTCTGCCTTGGCCTCGTGGCCCTGATTGAAGTACCAGCCGCCCGCGACGACCAGCGCCGCTACGACGGCGATGACGCCGACATTTTTCTTGTTC
Source organism: Telluria sp. LT1R51-2 (assembly GCF_059685775.1). NCBI lineage: Bacteria > Pseudomonadati > Pseudomonadota > Betaproteobacteria > Burkholderiales > Oxalobacteraceae > Telluria > Telluria sp. LT1R51-2. Next base: position 283,835 of record NZ_JCASIM010000002.1, read on the forward strand.
ATGCTTGTCCCTTGCCGCCAGTGCCGACGGCTCTCTCAGTGATGCTGCCTGGTGATCTTGCTTGTTAATGTGGCCATTGCGCGCGCGCATTGTCCCACACTGTCGTTACGGCTTTATTTTGCTTGTTGGTTTTTTTTGCTATCTGTTCGGGTAATACGTGGGCAGCATCAGCGTGACTTCCAGTCCGCCTTCCGGATGGTTGGCCAGGCTGATGCTGCCGCCGTGCTGCTCCGTGATATTGCGTGCGATCGTCAGGCCCAGGCCGGTGCCGCCCGATTCGCGCGAGCGCGATGTCTCCACGCGGTAGAACGGATCGAACACGCGCACCAGCTCGCTGCGCGGAATACCCGGCCCGCTGTCGCGGATGCGGATGCGCGCGGTGCCATTGGTGCGGTCGACGCAGACGCGCGCATCGCGCCCGTACTTGACCGCGTTGTCGATCAGGTTGACCAGGCAGCGGCGCATGTCGATCGGCCGGCCCAGCACCGCGATCGAGGCTTTGCCGGCCAGCGTCACGGCCTGGCCCGCATCGGTCGCATCGGCGCACACGGCCTCGAGCAGCGAGTCGAGATCGAGCATCTGCATCGTCTCGGTCGTGTCCATGCTGCGCGCCAGCACCAGGCCTTCGCGCACCATTTCCTGCATCGCCGACAGGTCGCCGATCAGGCGGTCCTGCAGGTCGGTGTCGCTGACCTTCTCGAGCCGCAGGCGCATGCGCGTGAGCGGCGTTTGCAGGTCGTGCGTGATCGCGGCAAGCATCTGTGTGCGCTGGAAGATGTACTGGCGGATGCGCGCCTGCATCGCATTGAAGGCGGCGCTGGCCTGGCGGATCTCGATCGCGCCGACCAGGTCGAGCGGTGCGCGGTTGATGTCCTGCCCCAGGTCCTGCGCGGCTTGCGCAAGCTGCTTGAACGGGCGCGCGGTCATGCGTGCCACGAAGTAGGCCAGCACCGCGATGCTGACCAGGAACATGCCGAGGATGATGCTGGTGTCGACATCCTCACCGACCAGCCGCGGTGGCAGCACCGACAGTTGCAGTTCGGCGCCATCGCGCAGCCGCACGTCGATCGACTCGCAGGCGCCCTCCCACTTCATGCTCAGCAAACCGTACATCACGGGCTGCGTTTGCACGACACCGCAGGCAGTCGGGCGCGTGGCGCGTGAGGCAACCAGATAGCCCTTGCCCAGACGCTTGGCCAGCGACGCGGCAAACGGCGTCAGCGGGACCGCTTCCGGCGGCATGTCGCCCACCTGGAGCTGCAGGCCCGGCCGGTTGGCGACATCGAGGTAGATCGAGCGGGCCGACGCCGGGACGATCTCGGTGGCCATGATCAGCTGTTCGGCGCGTTCGAGCACGTGCGCATCGCGCTGGTTTTCGAAGTCGCGCAGGCGCTGGTAATCGGCCGCCAGTTGCGTCAGCGCGGCCGAGGTCAGAATGCCCAGTAGCAGCGTGAGGAACACGCGCCCGGTCATCGACCCGAAGAAGGCTTTCACGCCGCCGGCTCCACGGTGACCTGGCCGGCCAGCACGTAGCCGCCGTTGCGCACGGTCTTGATAATCTGCGGCATGCGCGCGTCTTCGCCGAGCTTCTGGCGCAGGCGGCTGATCTGGATGTCGATCGAGCGATCGAACGGATCGGCGTCGCGGCCCTGCGTGAGGTTGAGCAGCTGGTCGCGATTGAGCACGCGGTTCGGGTGCTCGAGGAACACGCGCAGCAGGCGGAATTCGGCGCCCGAGAGCATGATGACGATGCCATCCGGGTTGAGCAGGTGGCGCGCGGTCAGGTCGAGCGTCCAGCCCGAGAAGCGCATCTGCTGCACGTTCTCGGATGGCGTGTTCGACGGCATCGCGTGCGAGCGGCGCAGCACGCTGCGGATGCGCGCCAGCAGCTCGCGCGGCTCGAATGGTTTCGGCAGGTAATCGTCGGCGCCCATTTCCAGGCCCAGGATGCGGTCAAGGGGTTCGTTGCGGGCGGTGAGCATGATGACGGGCAGGCTCGAGGTGGCGCGCAGCTTGCGGCACAGCGTCAGGCCATCGTCGCCGGGCATGTTCAGGTCGAGCACGATGAGGTCGGGACGTGTTTCGTCGAGCGTCTTCCACATCGCGGTGCCATCGGCGGCGCCGAGCGTCCGGTAGCTGTTGGACTCGAGGTAGTCGGCCAGCAGCATGCGGATGTCGCGGTCGTCGTCGACGATCAGAATCGTAGAGGGATTATCCATAACCGCAATTATCCGAATTTATGACAAGACCGGAGCAAGTATTTGTATCGCTGTGTATATGCCGACAGGCGCGAAACATATGGATACAAAGTGCCCGGCAGGGGAAATCCCATGGTTACAGTTTTGACCCAGGATAGGTCCTGTGCAGCGAGCGTTTCGGATGCACTTGACCAGACTCTCACACAAAGGACCTACCATGAACACCCTTCGCAAACACCTCGTGATCGCTATCACCGCTGCCGGCCTGTTCGGCGCCACCGTCGGCGCCCAGGCCCAGAGCGCTGCCCCGGCCGAGGGCCGCCAGGCATCGACGCTGACGGCTGAACAACGCCTGGCCAAGAAGGCCGAGTGGCAAGCCAAGGCGGGCGAGCGTCACGCCAGGATGGCGCAGAAGCGCGCCAAGCATCAGGCCAAACTGCAGGCATCGCTGAACCTGACGGCCCAGCAAAAACCAGCCTGGGATGCGTTCGTGGCCAGCCGCGCACCAGCGAAACACGGTGAGCGCGCCGGGCGTGGCGACCGCGCCGCCTGGGCCAGCCTGAGCGCGCCGCAGCGCATGGAAAAGCAGATCGCGATGCAGAAACAGCGCACCGCGCACATGGAGTCGCGCCTCACCGCCCTGAACAGCTTCTACGCGGTGCTCACGCCAGAGCAGCGCAAGACGTTCGATGCGCAGGCCCAGCAGCGCAAAGGCGGGCGTCATCAGCAGCAGCATCGCGCCAACGCATAATCGCTTGCCTCACCTGAAGCCGGCGGCCCACGCCGCCGGCGTTCATTGTCCCAGACGTTCCAGCGACGTCGAAAACTTTTCCGCGTTCTGGTAGCCGATCACCCGGCTATCCGCAATCTCCTTGCCCTGATCGTCAAACAGGATGATGCCCGGCGGCCCGAACAGGCCGAAGCGCTTGAGCATCGCCTTGTCGGCCGCATCGTTGGCGGTCACGTCAACCTGCAGCAGCGCGGTATTGGCCAGCTTGGCCTGCACCTTCGGATCGACGAACGTGAACTTTTCCATCTCCTTGCACGACACGCACCAGTCCGCATAGAAGTCGAGCATGACGGTCTTGCCGGCATTGGCGGCCAGGGCTGCGTCGAGCTGGCCCACCGTCTTGATGCGGGTGAACACCAGTCCGTGATGCTGCGGCGTGCCGCTCAGGTGCGCCAGGGGTGCGAATGCATCGCGCCCGCCGCTGGCCACGCCCACCAGTTGCATGCCGCCCATCAGCGCGAACGCGGCGCCAAAGGCCATCGACGCCCAGTGGCGCGTGTGGCGCAGCAGATAAAAGCCGTAGCCCAGCAGCAGCGCGGCCCACAGCAGCATCTGCGCGACCGGCGGGATGACGGGCGACACCAGCCAGATGGCCATCGCCAGCATCAGGACGCCAAACAGGCGCTTGACCGACTCCATCCACGCACCCACGCGCGGCAGCAGCGAGCCGGCCGACACGCCCACCAGCAGCAGCGGAATGCTCATGCCTACCGCCATCGAGAACAACGCCGCGCCGCCCAGGAACACATCGCGCGTCTGGCTGATGTAGACCAGTGCGCCGGCCAGCGGCGCCGCCACGCACGGACCGACGATCAGCGCGGAAATGGCGCCCATCGCGAACACGCCGGCCAGCTTGCCGGACTGCTGGCGGTTCGAGACATTGCTCAGACTGGTCTGCAATGCCGATGGCAGTTGTAACTGATAGAAACCGAACATCGACAGCGACATTGCCACGATCAGCAGCGCGAAGGTGCCGAGCACCCACGGGTTCTGCAATGCTGCGGCAAGGCCTTCGCCGGCCAGACCTGCGCCAACGCCCAGCAGCGTGTAGACGATTGCCATCCCCAGCGAGTACGTCACCGACAGCAGGAAGCCGCGCGCACGGCTGACATTCTTGCCTTCGCCCACGATGATCGACGACAGGATCGGCACCATCGGCAACACACATGGCGTGAACGCGAGGCCCAGGCCAAGCAGGATGAAGGCCGGGATGATAGCCAGCAGGTTGCCGCCGCCGAGGATGCCGGCGATGTTGGAAAGGTCGGATTGTGCGGGTGGTGCTGCCGGGGCTGGTGCTGCTGCCTGGGCTGGCGGGGTGGCGGTGGCTGCCGGCGCGGTCGGCGCGCTCTCGGCCAATGGCGTGGCCGACAACGGCGTTGACATGCCGCCCTGCGGCGTTGCGGTGCCGAGTGGCAGCGCCGGTGCCGCAGCGCCGCCCTCCCCTGCGCTCAGGGTGGCGGTGTGATCTTGCGGCGGATAGCACAGGCCGGCGTCAGCGCAGCCCTGGCCGGTGGCCGTCAACGCGAACGCGCCATCACCCTCGACCGGGATGCGGATCGTCAGTGTTCCCTTATAGGTTTCCACATCCTTCTCGAACGTCTGGTCGTACTTCACGGTGCCCGGCGGAATGGCCGGCGCACCCAGCTTGACGGCCGGGTTGCTCGACCTGAAGGCGAAGCGTTCGCGGTACATGTAGTACTTTGGCGCGATCGTGTACGTGACTTCGGCCGTCTGCGGATCGGCCATGCGCGCTTCGAATTTGAAGGCGATGGCGGGATCGAGAAATTCCTCGGCGGCACGTCCAGGCGCGGCGGCGAACAGCGTGAAGAAGGCAAACAGCGTCAGGCAGGCAGCAAGCCAGTGCCGTGCAGGGAATCGGAGCATGGAGGTCGAGTCAGTTGTAATGAGGCACGGGCATGGTACACCGGCTGTCCAGGGCGCGCAGAGGCAGCTCGATCGACAGGCGAAAAAAAACCAGGCCGAAGCCTGGTCTTTTCAACGACAGTCGATTACTCGGCGGTCGGTGCTTCTTCTTCCGAAGTCACTTCTGGACGATCCAGCAGTTCAACGTAAGCCATTGGTGCATTGTCGCCAACGCGGAAACCCATCTTCAGGATACGCAGGTAGCCGCCGTTGCGGTTTGCGTAGCGTGGACCCAGCTCAGCGAACAGCTTCAGGACCATTTCGCGGTCGCGCAGGCGAGCGAAGGCCAGGCGCTTGTTTGCCAGGGTGTCGGTCTTGCCCAGGGTCAGGATCGGTTCGATGACGCGACGCAGTTCCTTGGCTTTTGGGACGGTGGTCTTGATGGCTTCATGACGCAGCAGCGAAACAGTCATGTTGCGCAGCATTGCCAGACGGTGGGACGAGGTACGATTCAGCTTACGAAGGCCGTGACGGTGACGCATGGTAATTCCTTTCGGGTGTTTTCAATGCCAGTTCTTCGATCGTTCGTGCCCTTCTAAAAGAGCACGTCCGCGGACCGGTTCGGGTTAAATCCGCCTGGACAACGCGTCCGGGCGGGGTGCGACAAAAAAACGTGGATTACTTTTCCAGACCGGCAGGTGGCCAGTTCTCGAGCTTCATGCCCAGGGTCAAGCCACGTGAAGCAAGGACTTCCTTGATTTCGTTGAGCGACTTGCGGCCCAGGTTTGGCGTCTTGAGCAGTTCGTTTTCCGAACGCTGGATCAGGTCGCCGATGTAGTAGATGTTTTCTGCTTTCAGGCAGTTGGCCGAGCGGACGGTCAGTTCCAGGTCGTCGACTGGACGCAGCAGGATCGGATCGACCAGCGGTGCGCGCGATGGTGCTTCCGCGGCGGCTTCGGTGCCTTCCAGGGCAGCGAACACGTTCAGCTGATCAACCAGGACGCGGGCCGACTGGCGGATCGCTTCTTCTGGCGTGATGACGCCGTTCGTTTCGATGTTGATGATCAGCTTGTCCAGGTCGGTACGCTGTTCGACACGTGCCGATTCAACAGCGTACGACACGCGGCGCACTGGCGAGAACGAAGCGTCCAGGATGATGCGACCGATGGTCTTGTTGGTGTCTTCCGACAGGCGACGGACGTTACCTGGCACGTAGCCACGGCCTTTTTCGACCTTGATCTGCATGTCCAGCTTGCCGCCGGCAGTCAGGTGAGCGATCACGTGATCCGGGTTGACCAGCTCGACGTCGTGCGGCAGGTCGATGTCCGATGCCAGGACTGGGCCTTCGCCTTCCTTTTTCAGGGTCAGGTTGACCGAGTCACGGTTGTGGACTTTGAAGACCACGCCCTTCAGGTTCAGCAGCAGGTCGACGACGTCTTCCTGAACGCCATCGAGCGACGAGTATTCATGCACGACACCAGCGATCGTCACTTCGGTCGGCGCGTAGCCAACCATCGACGACAGCAGCACGCGACGCAGTGCGTTGCCGAGGGTGTGGCCATAGCCACGCTCGAACGGCTCCATCACGACTTTCGCGTGGCCGGCGCCCAGTGCTTCGACGTCGATGATACGTGGCTTCAACAAACTATTTTGCATGAACGTAGTCCTTTTCAATACCCTCGGCTCGTTACACCGATAAGGCTGATGGCTTGATGGAAAACGCCTGCCGGAGCAGGCGGTAAAACGAATTGGGTTACGACGGTGAGGAGGAAACTTTGATTCCAGAGAATTCGCTGTTCGATGCAAGTGCCGATCCGGGATCGCTGCGCTTGCACAACCACGCCGTCGTCGATCCTGCCACTGGCAGGTCCGACTTGCCTCGCAGGTGGGACTAGGTTTTGCGGCGCTGCATGCTCAACCTGAATCCCACCTGCGCGGGCACGACCGTCAGGCGCCGACATTGCCGGCGCCGTCGCGGTCGATTAACGCGAGTACAGTTCGACGATCAGCGCTTCGTTGACGTCAGCAGCGATTTCGTTACGCTCTGGGAACGAACGGAAGGTGCCTTCCAGCTTCTTGGCATCGACCGACACCCAGCTTGGGAAACCGATTTGCTCAGCCAGCGACAGAGCTTCAGCGATACGTACTTGCTTCTTGGCTTTTTCGCGCACAGCGACGACGTCGCCGGTCTTGACCTGGTACGAAGCAATGTTCACGACCTGGCCGTTGACGGTGAAGGCTTTGTGGCTGACCAGCTGACGTGCTTCAGCGCGGGTCGAACCGAAACCCATGCGGTACGTCACGTTGTCCAGACGCGCTTCCAGCAGCTTCAGCAGCGTTTCGCCGGTGTTACCCTTGCGACGCGACGCTTCAGCGAAGTAGCGGCGGAACTGGCGTTCCAGGATGCCGTACATGCGCTTGACTTTTTGCTTTTCGCGCAGTTGGTTGCCGTAGTCCGAGGTGCGGGCACCCGACTTGACACCGTGCTGGCCTGGCTTGATGTCCAGTTTGCACTTCGAGTCGAGCGAGCGACGTGCGCTCTTGAGGAACAGGTCAGTGCCTTCACGGCGCGACAGTTTTGCTTTTGGTCCGATATAACGTGCCACGTTAGATTCCTTTAATAATTGATCACGCCCCAGAGTGCAGAAGCACCCAGGCGCTAGTCCAGCTCTGGAAAGTCAGGCCGGACGTGGCTTGCATCACCCACCGCTAGAGCAGCAGGCGACAAGAGCCGGGCAGTATATCCCATTTACGGGCAACTGCACCGGCTTTTCTTGAAAACACAACGGGGCTATGCGCCCCGAGCATCGATTACCAAGTACATGGGCTGGCGGCAAGCCGCCCTCCCCTGCAACTTAGATACGGCGACGCTTTGGTGGACGGCAACCGTTGTGTGGAACTGGGGTGACGTCCTGGATCTCGGTGATCTTGATGCCGAGGTTGTTCAGTGCGCGCACAGCCGATTCACGGCCTGGGCCTGGGCCCTTGATACGCACTTCCAGGTTCTTCACGCCCGATTCCTGAGCGACCTTGCCAGCAGCTTCGGCAGCAACCTGCGCTGCGAACGGGGTCGATTTGCGCGAACCCTTGAAGCCGGCGCCGCCGGAAGTTGCCCACGACAGAGCATTGCCCTGACGATCGGTGATCGTGATGATCGTGTTGTTGAAGGACGCGTGCACGTGGGCGATGCCCTCGGCAACGTTCTTCTTGACTTTCTTGCGGACGCGCGCTGCTGCCGCGCTGCTTTGTTGCTTGGCCATAGTCGGTTCCTAGATTATTTCTTGAGCGATTGAGCTGCCTTACGCGGGCCCTTACGGGTACGCGCATTGGTGCGGGTACGCTGACCGCGGACCGGCAGGCCCTTACGGTGACGCATGCCGCGGTAGCAGCCCAAGTCCATCAGACGCTTGATGTTCATGGACAGTTCGCGGCGAAGATCGCCTTCCACGACAAACTTCGCGACTTCGTCACGCAGCTTCTCGAGTTCGTTATCGTCCAGGTCCTTGACTTTTTTGGTGGTCGCGATACCGGTTGCGTCGCAGATTTTCTGCGAACGCGGACGGCCAACACCGTAGATCGCCGTCAGGCCGATAACAGTGTGCTGATGATTTGGGATGTTAACCCCTGCAATACGTGCCATTCGTTATTCCTCGAAATTAACCTTGACGCTGCTTGTGACGCGGCTCGACGCAGATCACACGGACCACGCCCTTGCGCTTGATGATCTTGCAGTTGCGGCAGATCCGCTTGACTGAAGCGTTAACTTTCATTTTGCACTCTCTTCGGTTCGTTTACTTGATGATGTGTTTTTACTTGGTGCCGAATACGATGCGGGCCCGGGACCACGATAACGGGGTCAACTTCACCATTACCGGGTCACGCAGGCAGAAGCGAACACGCATTCTACCCGAGATCGACCCCAGGCTCACATTTCGTTTTCCAGCTTCACGCGGAACGTCGCGTTTGGGAGAGTCTTTCGACCCTCCCCTTGCATTCGGATGACATCGTCTTCTGCCATTCGCGCCATGCACCCGACTACTTATCGCGTCGGGACGCCACCCTTGAAGTTCGCCTTGCGCAGCAGTGAATCATATTGCTGCGACATGACGTAGTTCTGTACTTGTGCCATGAAGTCCATCGTCACCACAACGATGATCAGGAGCGACGTGCCACCGAAGTAGAAGGGAACCTTCCACTGAGCGGTCATGAACTCCGGCACCAGGCACACCAGGGTGATGTAGACAGCACCAGCCAGGGTCAGGCGCATCAGGATCTTGTCGATATAGCGAGCGGTCTGATCACCCGGACGGATGCCCGGTACAAACGCGCCACTTTTCTTCAAGTTGTCCGCCGTTTCCTTGCTGTTAAATACCAGCGCGGTATAGAAGAAGCAGAAGAACACGATCGCCACCGCATACAGCAACGCGTGGATTGGTTCGCCCGGCGCCATCGACGCCGCCAGATCCTTCAGGAACCCGATCACCGGGCCGCTGGAATCCTTGCCACGGGTGAACCAGTCGACAATCGTCGCCGGGAACAGAATGATCGACGACGCGAAGATCGGCGGGATCACGCCTGCCATGTTCAGCTTCAAGGGCAGGTGGCTGGTTTGGCCACCGTAGATCTTGTTGCCGACCTGGCGTTTCGCGTAATTAACCAGAATCTTGCGCTGTCCGCGTTCCACGAACACCACCGCATACGTCACCGCAGCGATCAGCAGAACGATCAGGATGGCCGAGAAGCTGCCGATCGAACCGTTTGACACCAGAGTGAACAAGCCACCCAGCGCCGACGGCAAACCTGCTGCGATACCGGCAAAGATGATGATCGAAATGCCATTGCCAAGACCACGCTCGGTGATCTGCTCGCCCAGCCACATCAGAAACATGGTGCCGGTCAGGAGGGTCACGATGGTGACGAAACGGAAGCCGAGACCAGGGTCAATGACCAGGCCAGGCTGCGCTTCGAGCGCGACTGCGATACCGAACGCCTGGAAGAGTGCCAGCGCAACCGTGAAGTAACGGGTGTACTGGGTAATCTTGCGGCGGCCGGACTCGCCCTCTTTCTTCAACGCCTCGAGTTGCGGCGAAACGATCGATGCAAGCTGCATGATGATCGAAGCCGAAATATAAGGCATGATGCCGAGCGCGAACACGGTAAAGCGGGACAAGGCGCCACCCGAGAACATGTTGAACATGCCCAGGATGCCGCCTTCGTTCTGCTTGAACAGCGCAGCGAGCTGCACCGGGTCAATCCCGGGGACCGGAATATGAGCACCGATGCGGTACACGACCAACGCGCCAAGCAAAAACCACAGCCGGGCCCATGGGAATCCGGAAGCGGCGCTTTTACCAAGTTGTGAATTAGTCGCCAATTTTTGCTCCGATCAGGCAGCGATCGCTTTACGCGACCGAGCCGCCAGCTGCTTCGATTGCCGCTTTAGCGCCGGCGCTCACTTTCAGGCCTTTGAGGTTCACCGCTTTGGTGATCTCGCCGGACAGGATGACGCGCACGTCACGTGCCAGAACCGACAGGACGCCAGCCGCTTTGAGCACCAGGATGTCGACTTCGCCGACGGCCAGGTTGTTCAGATCGGACAGACGCACTTCAGCCTTGAACGTTGCGTTCAGCGATTTGAAACCACGCTTTGGCAGACGACGCTGCAGAGGCATTTGACCGCCTTCGAAGCCAACTTTGTGGAAGCCGCCCGAACGCGACTTTTGACCCTTGTGACCACGGCCGGCAGTTTTGCCGATGCCGGAGCCGATACCGCGGCCGACGCGACGCTTGTAGTGCTTGGCGCCGTCAGCTGGTTGAATGGTATTGAGTTCCATTGATTTCTCCGTTCGCAAGCCCGAGGGCTTACGAAACCACTTTCACGAGGTACGATACTTTGTTGATCATGCCACGCACGGACGGGGTGTCTTGCAACTCGGAGACCGAGTTGACGCGACGCAGACCCAGACCGCGCACGGTGGCACGGTGATCCTGACGGGTACCGATCAGGCCCTTGACGAGCTGAACTTTAACGGTGTTAGCCATGTGATTTCCCCTTAACCCAGGATGTCTTCGACCGACTTGCCACGCTTGGCGGCGATGTCGGAAGCAGTGCTCATTTTCGACAGACCGTCGAGAGTTGCGCGCACCAGGTTGTATGGATTCGACGAGCCGGTCGATTTAGCGACCACGTCCGTCACGCCCATCACTTCGAAGATAGCGCGCATTGCGCCACCAGCGATCACGCCGGTACCAGGCTTAGCTGGCATCATCATGACGCGCGAGGCGCCGTGACGACCGGACACGGTGTGGTGCAGCGTACCGTTCTTGAGTGGCACCTTGATCAGGTTGCGGCGGGCTTCTTCCATCGCTTTTTGCACGCCGACTGGAACTTCCTTCGACTTGCCTTTGCCCATGCCGATGCGGCCATCGCCGTCACCGACAACGGTCAGCGCTGCAAAACCCATGATACGACCACCCTTGACCACTTTGGTCACGCGGTTGATCGCGATCATTTTCTCGCGCATGCCATCATCCGGCTTGTCGCTTGCCATTTTCGCTTGCATTTTTGCCATGACGATTCTTCCTTAGAACTTCAGACCGGCTTCACGCGCGGCTTCCGCCAGCGCCTTCACCCGACCGTGGTAACGGAAACCGGAGCGATCGAACGCGACTTCGGTGATTCCTGCTTTCAGTGCTTTTTCTGCGACGCGCTTGCCGACCAGAGCGGCTGCTGCAGCGTTGCCGCCGGCGCCAGTCTGACCTGCCAGCTCGGCACGCACTTCAGCTTCCAGAGTCGAAGCCGACACCAGTACTTTTGCGTCCGGGCTGATCAGGTTCGCATAGATATGCAGGTTGGTGCGGTGAACCGACAAACGGTTCACGCCCAGCTGCGAGATCTTGATGCGGGTCTGACGTCCACGACGCAGACGTGATTCTTTCTTGTCCATGTCAGCTCCGATTATTTCTTCTTGGTTTCTTTAAGCTTCACCACTTCGTCCGAATAACGGACACCCTTGCCTTTGTAAGGCTCAGGCGAGCGGTAAGCGCGAACTTCAGCGGCAACCTGGCCGACCTTTTGACGATCGATACCCTTGATCAGGATCTCGGTCGGGGTCGGAGTTGCTGCAGTAACGCCTTCCGGCATTGCGTGCAGCACCGGGTGCGAGAAGCCCAGGGACAGGTTCAGGGCGTTGCCCTGCACTGCTGCCTTGTAGCCCACGCCGACCAGGTTCAGCTTCTTCTCGAAGCCCTTGGTCACGCCGGTTACCATGTTGTTGACCAGAGCACGCAGGGTGCCGGACATGGCGTTCGATTCACGCGAATCATCGACTACGTCGAAGGTCAGCGTGCCATTGTTGTTTTCCACTTTGACCAGGCCGTTCAGGGCCTGGGTCAGGGAGCCCAGCGGGCCCTTGACGGTGATCGACGACGCGTTGATCGCGACTTCGGCACCGGCAGGGACGGCGATAGGCATCTTAGCTACTCGAGACATCGTCTACTCCTTAAGCCACGTAGCAAATCACTTCGCCACCGACACCGGTAGCGCGCGCTTTGCGATCAGTCATGACGCCTTGCGGAGTCGACACGATTGCCACGCCCAGGCCGTTCATGACGGTTGGGATCTCGTCTTTACCTTTGTAGATACGCAGGCCTGGACGGGACACGCGCTCAAGGCGCTCGATGACCGGACGGCCAGTGTAATACTTCAAACCGATTTTCAGTTCCGCTTTACCACCTTCGGAGGTGACAGCGAAATCCTCAATGTAACCCTCGTCCTTCAGGACGTTGGCAATGGCAACCTTGACTTTTGACGACGGCATTGCGACCGTGGTTTTCTGAACAACTTGTGCGTTGCGAATGCGGGTCAGCATATCGGCGATAGGATCGCTCATACTCATTGCATATTCTCCTATTACCAGCTTGCTTTGGTCATACCAGGAATTTCGCCCTTCATGGCGAATTCGCGGACTTTGGTACGTGCCAGACCGAATTTACGGAATGTGCCACGTGGACGGCCAGTGATGGCGCAGCGGTTACGCTGACGGGTCGGCGCCGAGTTGCGCGGCAGAGCCTGCAGCTTCAGACGCGCTTCGTAGCGTTCTTCTTCCGTCTTCGACTGGTCGTCGATGATCGCTTTAAGAGCGGCACGCTTCGGGGCGAATTTCTCCACCAGGTCTGCACGCTTCTTTTCGCGGTTAATCAGTGAAAGTTTTGCCATTGCTCTTAGTTCCTGAACGGGAATTTGAAGGCGGCGAGCAGCGCTTTGGCTTCTTCGTCGGTCTTAGCAGTCGTGGTGATCGAGATGTTCATGCCACGCAGTGCATCGATCTTGTCGTAGTCGATCTCTGGGAAGATGATCTGTTCCTTGACACCGATGTTGTAGTTGCCGCGACCATCGAACGATTTACCATTGACACCGCGGAAGTCACGCACGCGCGGCAGAGCCACGGTGATGAAGCGGTCCAGGAATTCGTACATGCGGGCGCCGCGCAGGGTCACCATCGTGCCGATCGGGTAGCCTTCGCGGATCTTGAAACCAGCGATTGCCTTGCGTGCCTTGGTGATCACTGGCTTCTGGCCGGCGATCTTCGTCAGGTCGCCAGTGGCGTGCTCGATGATCTTCTTGTCAGCGACTGCTTCCGACAGACCCATGTTCAGGGTGATCTTGGTCAGACGTGGCACTTCCATCACCGACTTGTAACCGAATTTCTCGGTCAGCTCGGCGACGACTTTTTCTTTGTAAATTGCTTGGAGACGGGCCATTTATTCTTACCCCTTCACTACTTCGCCGCTCGACTTGAAGACGCGGACTTTTTTGCCATCCTGGTCTTTGAAGCCAACGCGATCTGCCTTGCCGGTCGCTGCGTTGAACAGCGCGACATTCGACACGTGAATCGGCATTGTCTTGTCGACGATACCACCAGTAACACCGGTCATCGGGTTAGGCTTGGTCGCTTTTTTAGCGACGTTGACGCCTTCGACGATGACGTGTTCAGCGTCTACACGCTGTTGAACGACACCGCGCTTGCCCTTGTCTTTCCCGGCCAGAACGATGACTTCGTCGTTTTTACGAATCTTATCCATGTCGTATCCTTACAGAACTTCAGGTGCCAGCGACACGATCTTCATGAACTTTTCAGTGCGCAGCTCGCGCGTCACTGGTCCGAAGATACGGGTACCGATTGGCTCCAGCTTGGCGTTCAGCAGGACAGCGGCATTGCCGTCGAACTTGACCAGGGAACCATCCGGGCGACGCACACCTTTTGCGGTGCGCACAACCACGGCATTGTAAATTTCACCTTTTTTGACGCGACCACGTGGGGCTGCGACTTTAACGGTGACCTTGATGATGTCGCCAATGCTCGCGTAACGGCGCTTCGAGCCGCCCAACACCTTGATGCACAGAACTTCCTTTGCACCCGTGTTGTCGGCTACTTCGAGCCGGCTTTCGGTTTGAATCATAGTATTTTCTTTCCCAACTTAAGCCGAAGAAACCCCACAATTTGTGGGCCTGCGGTCAGTCTTGGTCCCGCCGTAACGCCCCTGCTGGAGCACCACGATTGGGTGATTGGACTTTCCAATAACGCTCTTCGTTACAGGCCGCACTTGCCGAGGGGGACAAACTGCGGCAACACATGAACGAAGCCCGCTAGTATCTCAGATACCAGCGGGCCACGCAAGACAATTTTTAAAGCTTAGAGGACTGGTGCTACCAACAGCACCTGGGTGACCGTCCAGGCTTTCGTCTTCGAGATCGGGCGACCTTCTGCGATCTCGACGGTGTCGCCAATTTTCGCTTCGTTCGCTTCGTCGTGCGCGTGATACTTGTTCGAGCGCACGATGATCTTGCCGTACAGCGGATGCTTGACGTGACGTTCGATCAGTACGGTTACCGTCTTGTCCATTTTGTCGGACACGACTTTACCGACCAGCGTACGCTTCAGCGCCGTTTTAGTGGTGTCGTTCATTTGGCTTCCTTCGTGTTCATCACAGTCTTCACACGCGCGATATCGCGACGTACTTTCTTGAGCTGCGAGGTATTCCCGAGCTGCTGGGTGGCGACTTGCATGCGCAGACCGAATTGGGCCTTGAGCAGCTCGTTCAGCTCCTTCTGCAGCGCGTCCTGGTCCTTGCCGCGGAGTTCCGATGCTTTCATATACAACTCCTGTTATTGACCGACCTGGCGAACCACGAACGTGGTTGCCAGTGGCAGTTTGGCAGCGGCCAGGCGGAATGCTTCGCGCGCCAGGGTTTCATCAACGCCGTCCATCTCATACAGGACTTTGCCTGGCTGGATTTCAGCGACGTAGTATTCCGGGTTACCTTTACCGTTACCCATACGAACTTCAGCTGGCTTGTTCGAAATCGGCTTGTCCGGGAAGATACGGATCCAGATACGACCGCCACGTTTGATGTGACGGGTCATGGCACGACGTGCCGCTTCGATCTGACGTGCAGTGATACGGCCGCGGGCAACTGCCTTCAGACCGAATTCACCGAACGAGACCGCGGTGCCGCGGGTGTGCGAAATGCCGGTGTTACGGCCTTTCTGCTCTTTACGATACTTCCTGCGCGATGGTTGCAGCATGCTTATTCTCCTGCTTTCTCAGCTGGGGCAGCAGCAGGTGCAGCGGCAGCCGGGGTCGCCAGCTTGACAGCTGGACGAGCGCGGACAACTGGCGCTGCGGCTGGACGTGCGCCGCCTGCTGGGCGTGGGCCGCGCGATGGCTTGCCATCGTCACGACGTGGGCCGCGTGGCTTCTTGTCGTCCGGCGGGGTGTCGATGACTGGTGCTTCGCCGGTGACCGAACGGTCGCCCTTGTAGACCCAGACCTTGACGCCGATGATGCCGTACGTGGTCGATGCTTCGCTGGTGCCGTAGTCGATATCGGCGCGCAGGGTGTGAAGTGGCACGCGACCTTCGCGGTACCATTCGGTACGTGCGATTTCGATGCCGTTCAGACGACCCGACGACATGATCTTGATGCCGACAGCGCCCAGACGCATTGCATTTTGCATCGCGCGCTTCATTGCACGACGGAACATGATGCGCTTCTCGAGCTGTTGCGAGATCGAATCGGCGATCAGCTGCGAATCGATCTCAGGCTTGCGGATCTCTTCGATATTGACGTGCACTGGCACGCCCATGATCTTCGCCAGCGACGACTTCAGCACTTCGATGTCTTCGCCTTTTTTACCGATCACGACACCAGGACGCGACGAGTAAATGGTGAAACGCGCGTTCTTGGCAGGACGCTCGATGACGATGCGACCGACCGAAGCGTTCTTCAGCTTCTTTTTCAGGAAAGCGCGTGCTTCCAGGTCTTCCAGCAGCATGGCTGCGAAGTTGCCGTTACCAGCATACCAACGCGACGACCAGTTACGGGTGACCGCCAGGCGGAAGCCGGTAGGGTGGATTTTCTGACCCATTCTGTGACTCCTTAGTTACCGACAGTCACGTAAATGTGACAGGATTGTTTAGAAATACGATCGCCGCGGCCTTTTGCACGTGCCGTGAAACGCTTCAGGATCGGGCCCTTTTCGACATAGATCTGAACGATTTTCAGTTCGTCGATGTCCGCGCCATCATTGTGTTCCGCGTTGGCGATCGCCGACTCGAGAACCTTCTTAATGATCGTCGCGCCCTTTTTTGGGCTGAATTGCAGAATGTTGAGTGCTGCATCAACTTTCTTGCCGCGGATCAGATCGGCCACCAGGCGGCCTTTTTGTTCCGACAGGCGCACGCCTTTGAGGATAGCTTTAGTTTCCATTATTTTTTCGCCTTCTTGTCAGCGGCGTGGCCCTTGAACGTACGGGTCAGCGCGAACTCGCCGAGCTTGTGGCCGACCATGTTCTCCGACACATACACAGGAACGTGCAGCTTGCCGTTGTGAACAGCGATCGTCAGACCGATGAAGTCTGGGGAGATCGTCGAGCGGCGCGACCAGGTTTTGACTGGCTTTTTGTCTTTGTTCGCTTGCGCGGCTTCGACTTTTTTCACCAGGTGGGCGTCAATAAACGGCCCTTTTTTCAATGAACGAGTCATTTTTTATCCTTATTTCTTGCCGCGGCGCGAAACGATCATCGACGAAGTACGCTTGTTCGAACGCGTCTTCTTACCCTTGGTCTGCTGGCCCCATGGGGACACTGGGTGACGACCGGCTGCAGTTTTACCTTCACCACCACCGTGCGGGTGATCGACAGGGTTCATGACCACACCGCGAACGGTTGGACGAACACCACGCCAGCGCATCGCGCCAGCTTTACCGATCTTGCGCAGGCTGTGTTCGGCATTGCCGACTTCGCCAATGGTAGCGCGGCACTCGATGTGCACGCGACGGACTTCACCCGAGCGCAGGCGGACCTGAGCGTAGGTGCCTTCACGTGCCATCAGCACGACGCCGGCGCCGGCGGTACGGGCCATCTGGGCACCCTTACCTGGCAGCATTTCGACGCAGTTCATGATGGTACCGACCGGGATGTTGCGGATCGGCAGGCAGTTACCTGCTTTGATCGGCGCTTCCGAGCCATTCATGATGCTATCGCCGACAGCCATGTTCTTGGTGGCGATGACATACTGACGCTCACCGTCCGCGTAGCACAGCAGTGCAATGTGCGCGGTACGGTTCGGGTCGTATTCGATACGCTCGACCTTGGCAGGGATGCCGTCCTTCTGGCGCTTGAAGTCGACCAGACGGTAATGCTGCTTGTGACCGCCGCCCATGTGACGGGTGGTGATGTGACCGTTGTTGTTACGGCCGGCAGTTTTCGATTTCTTTTCAACCAGGGCTGCGAACGGACGACCTTTGTACAGGCCTTCAGTCACAACTTTCACCATGCCGCGACGGCCTGGGGAGGTTGGCTTCATCTTAACGAGTGCCATTATTTAGCCTCCTCGACAAAATTGATTTCCTGGCCTGGCTTCAGGCACACGAAAGCACGCTTGGTGTGGTTGCGACGACCGTTGAAACGGCCCGAACGCTTCTGCTTGCCTTCACGGTTCAACGTCTGGACCGATTCGACCTCGACTTTGAACAGCAGTTCGACAGCAGCCTTGATTTCTGGCTTGGTCGCGTCAGGCATGACCTTGAACACGATCTGCTCGTTCTTTTCCGCGACGAAGGTAGCCTTCTCGGAAATGATCGGAGCCAGCAGCACCTTCATCAGGCGCTCTTCGCTAAATTTGATTGCGGCGCTCATGCGTACATCTCCTCGATCTTGGCCAGAGCAGCTTTCGTGACCAGGATTTTCTTGTAGAACACCAGCGACATCGGGTCAGCGTGCTTAGGCTCAACGACCAGAACGTGCGGCAGATTGCGCGATGCCAGCTCGAGGTTTTCATCGATGGTATCGGTGATCACCAGGACCGAGTCCAGACCCATGCCCAGCAGTTTCTGCGACAGCAGCTTGGTCTTTGGTGCTTCGATCGACAGGTTCTCGACGACACTCAGACGGCCTTCGCGGGCCAGTTGCGAGAAGATCGAGCAGATACCTGCGCGGAACATCTTCTTGTTAACTTTGTGCGTGAAGTTTTCTTCTGGGCTGTTCGGGAAGATACGACCACCGCCGCGCCACAGTGGCGACGACGACATACCAGCACGAGCGCGGCCGGTACCTTTTTGGCGCCATGGCTTCTTGGTCGTGTGGTGGACTTCTTCACGATCTTTCTGCTTGCGGTTACCGCCACGTGCGTTAGCAGCGTAGGCGACGACGACTTGGTGAATCAGGGCTTCGTTGTATTCACGACCGAACACTTCATCGGCGGCTGCAACATTGGCGCCGTCTTGACCTTGCTCATTCAGGAGCTTCAGTTCCATGGCTTACGCTCCTTTCTTGAGTTTGGTTTTAACAGCAGGCTTGACGACCACTTGGCCGTTCTTCGCGCCAGGTACGGCACCCTTGATCAGCAGCAGCTGACGTTCGGTGTCGATGCGAGCCACTTCCAGGTTCTGGGTGGTGACGGTGACGTCGCCCATGTGACCGGTCATGCGCTTGCCTGGGAACACGCGGCCTGGATCCTGGGCCATACCGATCGAGCCAGGAACATTGTGCGAACGCGAGTTACCGTGGGTAGCACGGCCAGATGCGAAGTTGTGACGCTTGATGGTACCGGCGTAGCCCTTACCGATCGAGGTGCCTTGCACGTCGATTTTCTGGCCCACTTCGAACAGCGAAGCATCGATGGTGTCACCGGCTTTGAGTTCGGCGGCTTTGGTGGAATCGATGCGGAATTCTTTCAGCATCGTACCGGCTTCGACGCCAGCTTTGGCGTAGTGACCGGCAGCGGCTTTCGTCACGCGCGAAGCACGACGTTGACCGTAGACGACCTGAACTGCGGTGTAGCCATCAGTTTCAGGGGTTTTGATTTGTGCGACACGGTTGTTCGACACATCCAGCACGGTGACAGGGATTGAATCACCCTCGTCCGTGAAGATACGCATCATGCCAACCTTGCGACCGAGAAGGCCCAAGCTCATTTTTTCTCCATTCCCACCTACGATTGGGCGGGGGTAGTTGAACTACTAAATAATACGGGCAATAAAAGACGCACCCGTACCGAAGCCGGCTAGTATAGCGCGCAAACGGCAACGGCGCAACAGGAAAAATCGGCATCGAAACCGGTCCTGTTGCGCTTTTCGCAGTATCTGGAGAATGAAGAATCCGTTCGAGCTGAACGGCACAGACAGGCACAGCATCGTGCGCCTTGTCTCTACAGGCATCAACCATTGCTGGGAGCCTGCGACTTGAATTTCTGGTGGGCGGTGCAGGATTCGAACCTGCGACCCCTTGGATGTCGACCAAGTATTCTAACCAACTGAACTAACCGCCCGGGGAGCCGAATTATACGAGGCATGCTGGAACTTTTGCAATAGCTTTTTTCGGTGATTCAACTTTTCGGCAGAACATCGACATTGTGCCGTGACAGCGCCGAAACGAATCGCCGGTTGTATCGGCTACCTCACAATGATATTGTGCAAATGTAGTTCGAGGACGGGCTTCGTCGTGCGCACCCCGCGCACATGCTTTCCGGCATCCATGCCGGCGCCGTCCGCCCTCCTCCGCCTTTCCCCTACCTGCGCCGTCAGTCCACCCTGGTCTGCTGGCGGACGCATTGCTGCAAGGATGTACAACATGACTGTCATTGATACACAACGCTGGCCCCGCCTGCTCGACCCTTCCCGCCTTGTCCTCGCTACCGATCTCGACGGCACGCTGCTGCCCGGCACCCATGAGGCGCGGCGCCGCATCCGCGAACTGTTCTCGGCCGGTCAATACCTGGACGTGCTCCACAAGAAGTTCCCGAAAGAGGCGTTCTGGCCGATCGTCTTCTCGTTCCCCGACAAGCTGCACGGCGCGCTGCGGGTCAATCCGTACGACGCCAACGCGATGAGGACCACACTATACGACGCGCTGACGGTGGGCGCCGATGAAGCGGCGTACCAGGGCCTGACATGAACTACATCATCCTTGCCAATCCCGTGGCCGACTGGCTGATCGCCCTGGCGGCCATGGTGGCCGTGACCATCGGCCTGGACGCCCTCAAGTCCATCATCGCGCGGCGCCTGGGCGCGGGGGCCACGCAGACCGAAACGGGCACGCCCGCGCTGCTGCACGACATCGCCGCCGCCACGCTGCGCTCAACGAAGCTGGTGGTGCTGGGCTTTGTCGGCCTGTATGTCGGCGCCAGCCTGCTGACCCTGCCCGCCAAAGCAGACCTGTTCATCGGCCGCTTCGCGATCACGGCGCTCTTGATCCAGGTCGCGCTGTGGGGCGATACGGGCCTGCGCACCTGGCTGCGCGTCACGCGCGCGCAGCGCAGCAGCGAAGACCCGGACCGCGTCACCTCGTCGGCCGCTGTCACTTTTTTGGTACGCGTCGCGCTGTGGGCGATTGTTGCGCTGATGGTGCTCGACAACCTGGGCGTGAACATCACCACGCTCGTGGCCAGCCTGGGTATCGGCGGTATCGCCATCGCGCTGGCCGTGCAGAGCATCCTGGGCGACCTGTTCGCGTCGCTCTCGATCGTGCTCGACAAACCGTTCGTCGTGGGCGACTTCATCATCGTCGACAAGATGCTCGGCACGGTCGAGAAGATCGGCCTGAAGACCACCCGCGTGCGCAGCCTGGGCGGCGAGCAGATCGTGTTTTCGAATAACGACCTGCTCAAGAGCCGCATCCAGAACCTGCGCCGGATGGCGTCGCGCCGTGTCGTGTTCGGGTTCGGCGTGTCGCACCGCACACCTGAACCCATCCTGCGCGCGCTGCCGGCACTGCTGGAAGAGATCGTGCGCGCCCAGCCGCAGGTACGCTTCGACCGCGCCCACCTGAGCGGCCTGGCCGCGCCGAGCTTCAACTACGAAGTCGTGTATTACGTCGACAACACCGACTACACGATCTACATGGATATCCAGCAGGAGATCTATCTGCGCATCGTGGCGCTGCTGCAGGCGCAGGACGTGGCGCTGGCCTTGCCAGTGCAGACCGTGCAGCTCACGCGTGAAGCGCGGCCGCACGACAGCGCCCAGGCAGGCAACGACGCCGATGCATCGCTCGGAAAGGCTGCCTGACGCGGCATCCTCGCGCTACACTTGGCGCATGCACACGCCACTTCTTGCCCGCGTCCTGCGCTACGCCGTCCTCCAGGCCGACCGCGACGGCATCGCGCCCACGCCGATCGCCGGCCTGGTCGCGATCCGCGTGAACGAGCGCAGCGCTTTGACCAGCCAGATCGCCCGCCCGCTGGCCTGCCTGGTCCTGCAAGGCAGCAAAGAGGTCAGCACGGGCGGACAAACGCTGACGTTCCATGCGGGCGACTCTCTCTTGATCATGGCCGACGTGCCCACCCTCAGCCAGATCACGCAGGCCAGCAGCGCGGCGCCCTATTGTTCACTGGTGCTCGACCTGAATCCCGCCGTGATTGCCGATCTGGCCACCGACATGGCGACGATCGAAGACACCACCGGCGCGCCGGTACGCAGCGCGCCGACCGATGCGCACCTGGCGGACACCGCCCTGCGCCTGATGGGACTGATCGAGCGGCCCGCCGCGCTGCCGGTGCTGCAGGCAGCGCTGGTGCGTGAATTCCATTACTGGCTGCTGGCCGGCCGCCATGGCGCGGCGGTGCGGCGCCTTGGCCTGCCCGACAGTCACGTGCGCCGCGTGGCGCGCGCCGTCGCGCTGCTGCGCACCGACTATGCACGCCGGCTCCCGGTAGAGCAGCTGGCCAGCCTGGCCGGCATGAGTCCTTCCTCGTTCCACCAGCATTTTCGCGCGGTGACCTCGCTCACGCCACTGCAGTTCCAGAAGCAGCTGCGCCTGATCGAGGCGCGCCGCCTGATGCTCGCCGACGGCGTCAACGCCAGCACGGCCGCCCATGCGGTCGGCTATGAAAGCGTGCAGCAATTCACGCGCGAGTACGGGCGCATGTTCGGGCTGCCGCCGGTGCGCGACGTGAGCGCCGCGCACGAGCGCCTGCACGCCGCCTGAGCTCAAGCCATCAAATCGCCTGCCCGCCCGAGACTTCGATGCGCTGGCCGTTGATCCAGCGATTGTCCTGCCCCAGCAGGCTCGCAATCATCGGCCCGATATCGTCCGGCACCCCCACCCGGCCCAGCGCCGTCATGCCGGCAAATACCCCGTTCAGGTCCGGCGTGTCGCGCACTGCGCCACCCAGGAAATCCGTTTCGATCGCACCAGGCGCCACGGTATTGACCGCGATGCCGCGCCCGCCCAGTTCCTTGGCAAGATAGAGGCTCAGGATCTCGACCGCGCCCTTGACGGCCGCATACGCACCAAAGCCCGGGAGCGCGAAACGGGTGAGGCCCGACGACAGGTTCACGATGCGCCCACCATCGGCCAACAGCGGCAGCAGCGCCTGCGTGAGGAAGAACACGCCCTTGAAGTGGACGTCGACCAGGTGGTCGAACTGCGCCTCGGTGGTGTCGGCAATGGGCGCCATGGCGCCGTGGCCGGCATTGTTGACGAGGTGGTCGAACTGTTCGCGCCCCCAGGTAGTGCTTAGCGCCGTGCGCAGGCTGGCGGCAAACGCGGGAAAGCTGGCGACGTCGCCCACGTCGAGCTGCAGCGCCAGCGCCTGGCGGCCCAATGCGCGGATTTCTTCGACCACTTTCTGGGCCTCGGCTTCGCGGCTCTGGTAGGTGACGATCACGTCGCCGCCGCGGCGGGCAATGTGCAGTGCGGTGTTGCGTCCGAGGCCGCGGCTGGCGCCGGTAATGAGAGCGATCGTGGTCATGATGGTGATTCCTTGTAGGTTGGAGAGAGCCACCAGTATGTGAGCCGCGCCGCCCGCGCCGTTGCCGGAAGCTGGCCGGTCTTTGCCTGATCCTTCAAATCGTGCGCCGTCTCCAGAGCACCTTACAATCGACACTACCTTCCCAGCATCCCGACCGCCATGCACATCGCACCGTTTCATATCGCCGTTCCCGAGGCAGATCTGGCCGATCTGCACGCGCGCCTGGCGCGTACCCGCCTCGCGCCAGCCATCGCCGGCCAGGGATCGAGCGAAGGCATCGATCCCGCTTTCCTGGCGCAGTTGCCGGCGCGCTGGCGCGACGGCTTCGACTGGCGCGCGGTCGAAGCGCGGCTGAATCGCCTGCCGCAGTACCGTGCACGCGTGCAGGACCACACTATCCACTTTGTCCACCAGCGCGGCGCCGGGCCCGATCCGATGCCGCTGGTGCTCACGCATGGCTGGCCCGGCTCGTTTCTCGAGATGGAAGCGATCATCCCGCTGCTGGCCGACCCGGGCGCGCACGGCGCCGATCCGCGCGACAGCTTTCACGTGGTAACGCCGTCGCTGCCCGGCTTCGGCTATTCGTCGCAACCCACGCACAAGGGCATCGGCGCGTTCGAAACCGCGGGCCTGTGGGCCGAACTGATGACAGGCCTGGGCTACCCGCGCTTCGGCGCGCAGGGCGGCGACATCGGCGCCGGCGTGAGCGCCTGGCTGGGCCAGCGCTTCCCGGAGCAGATCATCGGCATGCACCTGAACTACATCCCCGGTTCGTTCCGGCCACCGCTGGCCGATGGTGAACAGCTGACGGACGACGAACAGGACTTCCTGCGCCGCGCCGCCGACTTTCTGGACCGCGAAGGCGCCTACGCGCGTCTGCAGGGCACCAAGCCGCACACGCTGGCAGTGGGCCTGCACGATTCGCCGGCCGGCCTGGCCGCGTGGATCGCCGAAAAATTCCAGGCCTGGAGCGATGGCCCCATCGACCTCGACACACTGTTGGCCAATATCAGCCTGTACTGGTTCACGGGATCGATCGGGTCATCCTTTCGCATGTATGTCGAAGGCCGCGCCCGGCCCATGACGCTGAGGGCGCGCGTTGCGCCGCCGCTGGGCGTGGCCGTGTTCCCGTTCGAGCTGCCGATGCCGCCGCGCAGCTGGGTCGCGCGCAGCTTTGACGTGCGCCAGTGGAACACGATGCTGGCGGGCGGGCATTTCGCGGCGCTTGAACAGCCTGCGATGCTGGCCGAAGAGATCCGCGCGTTCTTTCGCCCACTGCGTGCGCGCGCATGACTTTTGTGAGCCCCAAGTACGTACATCCCCCTATGAAAAACGGTTGAAATCCGCGCGCCGTAGCCCCATGTACAATTGATCGGTTACCGCCTATATTGGCGGCACCATCCCGAGGTTCGCCAGTCCACCGGCGGCCAGTCAACCCTCAACGGAACAAGGAGTTCGTATGGCAATCAGTCTGCAAAAAGGCGGCAACGTCAACCTGAGCAAGGAAGCACCGGGCCTGACCAAGGTCATCATCGGCCTGGGCTGGGATCCCCGCTCGACCGACGGTTCCGCGTTCGATCTGGACGGCAGCGCCTTCCTGCTCAAGACCGACGCCAAAGTGCGCGGCGATACCGACTTCATTTTCTATAACAACCTGAAGTCGACCGACGGTTCCGTGGTCCACGCAGGCGACAACACCACCGGCCAGGGCGAGGGCGACGACGAAAAGATCGCCGTTGAACTGAACCGCGTGCCGGCCGACATCGACAAGATCTCGTTCTGCGTCACCATCCACGATGCCGAGGCGCGCCGCCAGAGCTTCGGCCAGGTCAGCAAGGCATACATCCGCTGCCTGAACGCTGCCGGCGAAACCGAGATCGCGCGCTATGACCTGTCCGAAGACAGCTCAACCGAAACCGCGATGATCTTTGGTGAACTGTACCGCCATGGCAGCGAATGGAAATTCCGCGCCGTCGGCCAGGGCTTCAAGGGCGGCCTGGGTCCTCTGGCCCGCTCGTTCGGCGTCAACGTCTGAGTCGTTCGTCTCGCCGTTCGCCATGTAATCCCCCGGGCCCGCGCTAGATGCGGGCCCTGTCTGCAACATCTTCAGGAAATAGCGCATGCGCGTTTGGTACAACAGGACTTTTTCGTCCGTCAATGCTGCGATCAAGCTGATTCGCGAGGCCGATACTGACGGCCGTTTCACCATCGTTCACAGCAACGCCAACCGCCATGCGCCCGCTGCGCGCCTGGCCCACGAATTTCATATCGAGCCGGTCGGCCTGAAGGGCGAGGCGTATATCGACTGGTGCCTGGCCTTCTGCCGCGAACAGAAAATCGACATCTTCGTGCCCGGTCGTGAAGCCACGCTGCTGGCGTCCGAACTGGGGCGCTTTGCCGAGATTGGCACGCGCGTGCTGTCGGCGGCGCCGCCGGCCGAACTCAAACGCATCCACGACAAGGCCGACTTCTACGCCGAAACCGTGCTGCCCGACGCGCCGGTGGCCGAGTTTCGCGTCTTTGAAAACATCGCCCAATTCGACGCTGCCTGGGCCGAACTGCGCCCGCGTCACGCCAAGCTGTGCGTCAAGCCGTCGCATTCGATCTACGGCCTGGGCTTTGCCATCGTCGATGAAGCGCGCAGCAGCGCCGCGCTGCTGCTGGCCGGCGCCGAGTACCACGTCGGCTACGACGACCTGCGCCGCGGCCTGGCCGAAATGGGCGAATTTCGCACCATGCTCCTGATGGAGTTCCTCGAAGGCCCCGAATACAGCGTCGACTGCGTCGGCGACAACGGCCGCCTGGTGACCGCCGTCGTGCGCCGCAAGCTGCCGCAGGCAGGCAGCGGTCAGCTGATCGACATGCGCCAGGACATCCTGGACGCCACCACGCGCCTGTGCGCCGACTACCGCCTGAACGGCGTGTTCAACGCCCAGTTCCGCGAAGGCGGCGGCCGTCCCCGCCTTCTGGAGATCAACCCGCGCATGTCGGGCGGCATCGCCATGGCGTGCCTGGCCGGCCCCAACCTGCCGTACATCGCGCTGCGCTGCTTTGCCGACGGCTTCGACAGCGTCACCGTGCCACCGGTAGCCAACGGCATGCGCGTGGCCGAAGTCAGCGTCGCCACGGAACTGGCATGACCATGGCTGCGCCTTCCTCCACCCTGCAGCGCATCGAACTGCCCACCGGCACGCTCGAACTGCGCATCGACAGCGGCGCGGCCGAGGTTGACGAACTGCTCGGCTTTGCCGCGCGCGCCAATGCCAAGCGCGGCTTCCTTTTCTTGAGCAAGGTGCTGGGCAAGCACTGGCCAGCGTCGCCCGGCGCGATGCTGGCCGTGCACGAGCGCCTGGCGGCCACGGTGCCGCGGGTTGATGGCCCGGTGCTCTTCATCGCGATGGCCGAAACCGCGATTGGCCTGGGCCAGGGTGTGTTCGAAGCCTGGCTGCGCGCGCATCCGGCGCAGCAGGCGCTGTTTTTGTACACCACGCGCTACCGCGTGGGCGCCGGGCCGCTGATCGAATTCGCCGAGGCGCACAGCCACGCGCCGCGCCAGTTCCTGCACGAGCCCACCGATCCGGCGCTGCACGCGCTGTTCATGGCGGCGCGCACGGTCGTGATGGTCGACGATGAAGCCAGCACCGGCAATACCTTCGTCAACCTGGCCGCCGCCTGCCAGCGCCTGAACCCCGGCATCGAGCGCGTGCACCTGGCGACGATCACCAATTTCATGGGCCCGGCCGCCCCCGGCGAACTCGATGCGCGCTTCGGCCTGCCGGCCACCATCGGTGCGCTGGTCGACGGCCAGTTCACGTTTGCGCAAGGCCCGCTGCCACCGGACCAGGGTGCCGCCCAGCGCTTCGAGCACGACGCCGACCGCGGCGCCAGCAGCACGTTCGGTCGCCTGGGGATCGACCACGCCGTGCAAGCGCCGACCGCCCTGGCCACGCGCCTGGCCGGCGAGTTCGCCCCCGGCAGCCGCGTGCTGGTGCTGGGCACCGGCGAATTCATGCACGCGTCCACGCTGCTGGGCGCGGCCCTGCAGGCGCGCGGCGTCGACGTGGTGGTGCAGTCGACGACCCGCTCGCCGATCCTGACCTGGGGCGCGGTGGGCCACGCCTTGACCTTCCCCGACAACTACGGCGAAGGCATCGCCAACTACCTGTACAACGTCGCACCCGGCCAGTACGACCATGTCCTGCTGTGCTTTGAAACTGCCCCCGGCCCCGCGCTGTTCGCGCTGGCCGAGACCCTGCGCGCGCGCCTGTTCCACTTCCAGTCCGAGGACCACGTTGAAGAAGTTCCTGTTCGCTGACCTGGACGACACGCTGTTCCAGACCTTTGGCAAGTGCGGCGCGCACCGGGATGCCCCCGATGCGCTGCAGCCTGCTGCGTACTACAAGGATGGCAGCATCTGTTCGTACACGACCCCGGCCCAGCGCTCGTTTCTCGCGCTGCTGCAGGACGGGATGACGATGATCCCGACCACGGCGCGCGACCTCGATGGCCTGCGCCGCGTGCACCTGCCATTCAACAGTTACGCCGTCATCAACTACGGCGGCGTCGTGCTCGAACCGGGCGGCGCGATCGACCGGCCTTTTCTGGAGGGCGTGCGCACGGCAATGCACACTGCCCTACCCGGCCTGCTGGAGCTCGCGGCCCACATCGACGCCCATGGCGAGCGCACCGGTTACGCCGGCCGCGCGCGCATGATCGAAGATATCGGCACGCCGTTCTTCCTGGTCGTGAAAGACCCGGACAAGCTGAGCGAACGCCTCGCGCCGCTCGAAGAACACGTGGTGCGGCCGTGGATCGCGGACGGCAACCGCGACTACGTCGTCCACCGCAACGGCAACAACCTGGCGATCCTGCCCAGGGCGCTGGACAAGGCCCATGCGGTCGCGCACATCACGGCGCGCCTGAAGGCCGAACACGGCGAGATCGTCACCTTCGGCATGGGCGACAGCCGCTCGGATGCACGCTTCATGGCCGCCTGTGACTACGCGATCATCCCGCGCGGCACGCAGCTGGCCGGCGTCACCGTGGGGGCGCTGTGATCTCGCATGTCCGCTTTCCGGGCAGCTATCGCGATGGCGACGTCGACTTTCTTCTGCGCCGCCTGCCGCAGCAGGACTTCGTCAATGTCGCCGAAAAGGAAGCGCTGATCCAGAGCGGCCAGCGCCACTACAGCCAGATGCTGTCGCCGGAATCCGCACCGTCCGGGCGCTACATGCGCCTGTTCGACGCCGCCTGCGCCGCCAACAACCTGCGCATGGCGCAGGATTGCCTGCGTCTGGCGGGCCTGATCGCGGGGCGCCGCGCGCAGCAGGTCACGATCGTTTCGCTGGCGCGTGCCGGCACGCCGGTGGGCGTGGTGGTGGCGCGCCTGCTGCGCGAGCGGTTCGGGCGCGACGCCGTGCATTACTGCGTGTCGATCGTGCGCGACCGTGGCATCGACGCGGCCGCCCTGCGCCACATCCTGGCCCAGGGCCACGCGCCCGAATCGATCGTGTTCGTCGACGGCTGGACCGGCAAGGGCGTCATCGCGCGCGAACTGGCCGGCTCGGTCGACGCACTCAATGCGCGTTACGGCGTGGCGATCGACGCGGGCCTGTACGTGCTGTCGGATCTGGCTGGCGCTGCCGCCTGCGCCGCCTCGTGCGACGATTACCTGATCCCGTCGAGCATCCTGAATGCGACGGTGTCTGGTCTTGTGAGCCGCACCGTCATGCCCGACGATCTGGGTGAAGACGAATTTCACGGCTGTGTGTTCTATGCGGACTTTGCCGACATCGACCGCTCCCAAAAGTTCGCCGATGACCTGACCGCGCTGGCCCTGGCGGCGGATGTCGCCGAGGCGCAGCCGATGGACGCGCAGGCGGCGCGCGCACGCTCGCAAGCCTATCTCGGCGCCGCGATGGGGCGCTATGGCGTGGCCGACGTCAACCTCGTCAAGCCGGGCATCGGCGAAGCCACGCGCGTGCTGCTGCGACGCGTGCCGCGCCTCCTGGTACTGCGCGAGGCGGATGCGCCGGATGTTGCGCACCTGGCCGCGCTGGCCGAAGAAAAACAGGTCCCGGTCGAGATCGACCCGGGCCTGCCCTACCACGCAGTATCCCTGATCAGGAGTGCATCCGATGGCTAAATCACTGGGCGCGTCGTTGTATGTGCCGGCCAATCACAAGGACCTGGCGGAGATCGCCAATGGCGACCTGATCCCGCACGCGCGGTCGCTGATCTTCTGCACCGAGGACGCCATCGCCGACCGGGAGCTGAGCTATTCGCTGTTCAACCTGTCGGTGGTGCTGGCCAATATGCGCGTGGACGTGGCGGCCGACCGCTTCGTCCGGGTACGCAATACCGAAGTGCTCGAGCGCGTGCTGGCCATGCCGGGCGCCGACAAGCTCACAGGTTTCGTGCTGCCCAAGATCACCCGCCACAACTTCGACAACTACTACCGCCTGCTGCGGCACACCGAGCACGTGTTGATGCCGACGCTGGAAACGGCCGAAGCCTTTGACGACCACGAGATGCAGGGCCTGCGCGCGGTGCTCGAAGCGCCCGGCGTACGCCATCGCATCCTGGCGCTGCGCATTGGCGGCAACGATCTGCTGGCGCTGCTGGGCCTGCGCCGACCGCGCGGCATGACGCTGTACCGCACGCCGCTCGGCCCCGTCATCTCGCGCCTGGTCACCACGTTCCGGCCCTACGGTTTCATGCTGACCGCGCCCGTGTTCGAATACCTCGACCTGCCCGAGCTGCTGGACCAGGAAGTCATCGAAGACCTGGCGCATGGCATGATCGGCAAGACCGCCATCCATCCGACCCAGATCGCGCCGATCGAGCAGCACTTCAAGGTGTCGCCGCAAGACCTGGCGGTGGCGCGCGCGATTCTCGACCAGTCGGCACCGGCCGTGTTTCGCATGAACGACGCCATGTGCGAAGTCGCCACCCATCGCGCCTGGGCCGAACGCACGGTCGAGCAATCGCGCCTGTTCGGTTTCCACGGCGCCGAACTGGATCACAAACCATTCCTGGAAGGGGAACCCTCATGAACATGACCACCTATTCGCGCGGCCAGAAAGGCAAGCTGGCCGATCTCGGCAGCGGCCACGTCTTCAACGTCGATGTCGAAATTGCCGCCAACGGCGCCTCGGTCGATGTCTCCTGCTTCGGCCTGGACGCCAACGACAAGCTGTCCGACGACCGCTACATGGTCTTCTACAACCAGCTGGCCAGCCCGGAAGGCGCGGTGCGCCTGAACCAGTCGCCGAGCCGCGCCAGCTTCGCCGTGAACCTCGACCAGCTGCCGGCATCGATCGCCAAGCTGGTATTCGTCGCCGCGATCGACGGCGCGGCCAGCATGCGCACGCTGGGTGCGAGTTCGCTCACGCTGGGCAGCGCGCTGCGCTTCCCGTGGTCCGGCGCCGACTTCGGCGACGAGAAAGCCGTGATCGTGGCCGAGCTGTACCGCCGCGATGGCCAGTGGCGCTTCGGCGCAGTCGGCCAGGGTTTCAGTGGCGGCCTGTCGGCGCTGCTCGCGCACTTTGGCGGTGCCGAGGCGGGGTCGTCATCGAAGTCTGTAACGCCAGCGCCTGCGCCAGTGTCCACGCCAGCGCCTGCCCCCGTTGCGACACCAGCCACGCCGCGCGTCTCGCTATCAAAAATCACGCTCGACAAACGCGGTGACAAGGTCTCGCTCGACAAGCGCGCGGGCGGCGGCTATGGCCGCATCCACGTCAACCTGAACTGGAACCAGGCCGCGATCGCGCCGCCACCGGCACCCTCCACGCCGCCACCGGCCGCAGCAGCGAGGGGCGGTGGCTTCCTCGACCGCCTGACCAGCATGGCGGGCGACCTCGCGCACAAGGCGGGCGAGATGGCCAACAAGGCGCAAGCATCGCGCAAGGGCCGCACCGGCATCGACCTCGATCTGGGCTGCATGTATGAGCTGATGGATGGCCGCCGCGGTCTTGTGCAAGCACTGGGCAACACGTTCGGCGACTACGAGCGCGATCCATTTATCAAGCTCGACGCCGACGACCGCACGGGCGCCGCCGCGAATGGCGAAAACCTGTTCATCAACGGCGAGCGCTTCGACCAGATCAAGCGCGCCGTGATCTTCTCGTTCATCTACGAAGGCGCGGCCAACTGGAGCGTGACCAATGGCGTGGTGACGATCACCGCACCAGGCCAGGCGCCGGTGGAAGTCAAACTCGACGGCGGCGACCGCCAGATCATGTGCGCCATCGCGCTGATCGAAAACCGCAGCGGCCAGCTGGTCATCACCAAACTGGCCGAATACTTCCAGCAGCAAGGCACCACCAGCGCCCACGAACTGATGGACCGCCACTTCGGCTTCGGCATGCGCTGGAAAACCGGCAGCAAATAAGCTGGCCGTAAAAAAGCCGGGGTCACAAAGCCGGGGTCAGGTCTGACATTCGGACACGACCTCAGCTTTAGCAAAGCCGGGGTCAGGTCTGACATTTGGACACGACCTCAGCTTTAGGCAATGTTGCACGAGTCGATGGGGCACGTCGGTCCGAGAACACGCATTTGATTACGTTGCCAATCAACGTGCGGTAGAGCTCGTGTCCGAATGTCAGACCTGACCCCGGCTGTGGCGCGCTGTTTGTGACAGCTACCATTTGCAGCCGGTCCCGGTGATCGTGTCGATGGCCAGCGGGACCAGTAGGATCAGGTTGAGCTTGTCGCCGCTGGAGTACTTTTTCTGACAGTCCGGGCTCTTCGCTTCGTTGATTGCGCGCGACAGTTTGTTGTCGTCGCGAGAGCGCATCTGTTCGGCGGTACGCACGCGTTCCAGTGCGGTTGGCACATGCTCTTTCTCCACCTGCCGGGCCAGGCCGCGCAGCGACTCCATGTCCAGTTTTGCGGTTGGCGCCGATGCCGGTGCCGGCGCCGTTACGCTCTCGGTCGGCGTGGCCGATGCAGCTTGCTCCGACGGTGTGATGATTGTCATCGGCTCAGGCGACGCTGGCATCGCACGCGGCTTGGGGATGCGGGGTGGCCGGACGGCCGGGACGACAATGGGTGGGGGCGCGCTGCGCGCCTGCGGCACCGGCACCGGCACCGGCGCCACGATGAACGCAAACGCGATGTAGTCGACCGGTGTGCTGGCATTGTCGGGGCGGGGACTGGCGTAGTGCAGCAAGGCGAGCACGAACAGCACATGCGCCAGCACGATCAACGCGACGGATCCGGCGCGGCTCCTTGCGCCCTGCTCTTGCATCAGCATGGCATGCTGACGGTTGGCGTCATCACATGATGCCCTTTCCCGCTGCGCCAGTGGTTCCCCTGCACCCATGCCTGCGCGTATGGCACCGAGATCGCCAGGCCGACGAGATCGCGCCAGGTCATGGCGCGTATAACGGGAATAACGTGCATCTGACGCATGGATGGACAATCAAACAAGTAAACCCGTCGATTACATCACGCCCTACCCGGGCCGACAATGCTAGATGGCTGCCAGAACGCAGTTCATGCACCAGGCATGATAGAGAGTCGCATCCAGAAATGACAAAAGCCAGGTTGCCCGCAGTGCGGTCAACCTGGCTTCTTGCAGCATCGGCGGCCAATGCCGCCAACACTTAAATGCGATTACTGCAGTTTGATTTCGACATCGACGCCAGCTGGCAGGTCGAGCTTCATCAGTGCGTCAACGGTCTTGTCGGTTGGGTCCACGATGTCCATCAGACGCTGGTGCGTACGGATTTCGAACTGGTCGCGCGAGGTCTTGTTCACGTGTGGCGAACGCAGCACGTCGAAACGCTGGATACGGGTTGGCAGTGGGACTGGGCCTTTGACGACGGCGCCGGTGCGCTTCGCGGTCTCGACGATTTCCAGGGCCGACTGGTCGATCAGCTTGTAGTCGAATGCTTTCAGGCGAATACGGATTTTCTGGTTAGCGGACATGCGATTTCCTTTAAAAGAACGTTCCGGCTTGGTGCCGGCAATGTGGTCGAGATACTTCGTTACTGCACAAGAGGCGGGAGTATAACATCGTTCCCACCCAAACAGATGGGGACAGACCGAAAAGTCTGTCCCCATCGTTGTGTCAATCAGACTCTCCCGAAAGAGAGCCGATACACCATCTTGCCCTGATTAGTTAGGCAGGATTTTTGCAACAACGCCGGCGCCGACGGTACGGCCGCCTTCGCGGATTGCGAAGCGCAGACCTTCTTCCATCGCGATCGGGTTGATCAGCTTGACGGTGATCGACACGTTGTCGCCTGGCATGACCATTTCTTTGTCTGCTGGCAGCTCGATCGAACCGGTCACGTCAGTCGTACGGAAGTAGAACTGTGGACGATAGTTGTTGAAGAACGGGGTGTGACGGCCGCCTTCGTCTTTCGACAGAACGTAGATCTCGCCGGTGAAGTGGTTGTGCGGCTTGATCGAACCTGGCTTTGCCAGGACCTGACCACGCTGGACATCTTCACGCTTGGTACCGCGCAGCAGCAGGCCGACGTTGTCGCCAGCTTGACCCTGGTCCAGCAGCTTGCGGAACATTTCCACGCCGGTGCAAGTGGTCTTGACGGTGTCGATGATGCCGACGATTTCGATTTCTTCGCCGACTTTGACAACGCCGCGCTCGACACGACCGGTCACAACGGTACCGCGACCCGAGATCGAGAACACGTCTTCCACTGGCATCAGGAACGCGCCATCAACAGCGCGCTCTGGCGTTGGGATGTAGGTGTCCAGTGCTTCGGCCAGACGGGTGATGCATTCTTCACCCATCTCGCCCGGCTTGCCTTCGAGGGCCATACGTGCCGAACCCTTGATGATTGGGACGTCGTCGCCTGGGAACTCGTACTTCGACAGAAGCTCACGCACTTCCATTTCGACCAGTTCCAGCAGTTCTGCGTCGTCGACCAGGTCGCACTTGTTCAGGAACACGATGATGTATGGAACGCCAACTTGACGGGCCAGCAGGATGTGCTCGCGGGTCTGTGGCATTGGGCCGTCAGCAGCCGAGCACACCAGGATCGCGCCGTCCATCTGCGCAGCACCGGTAATCATGTTCTTGATGTAGTCGGCGTGGCCTGGGCAGTCAACGTGTGCGTAGTGACGGTTTTCGGTCTCGTACTCAACGTGCGCGGTGTTGATGGTGATGCCGCGTGCTTTTTCTTCCGGTGCCGCATCGATCTGATCGTAGGCCTTGGCTTCACCGCCGAATTTCTTCGACAGGACGGTTGCGATAGCAGCCGTCAGGGTGGTTTTGCCGTGGTCAACGTGACCGATGGTGCCGACGTTGACGTGCGGCTTGGTCCGTTCGAATTTACCTTTTGCCATTTCCAGATTCCTTTAAAGAAACGATATGTTCTGTTTAAAGGGAGACAGGACGTCCCGTCTCCCTTGAATTGCTTGTATTGCTGATTACTTCGACTTGGCAGTGACGATAGCGTCAATCACGTGCTTAGGCGCTTCCGAATAGTGCTTGAATTCCATCGTGTAGGTCGCACGGCCCTGGGTCGCCGAACGCAGCGAGGTCGAGTAACCAAACATTTCCGACAGTGGCACTTCGGCTTTGATGATCTTGCCGCCGCCGCCTGGAATTTCGTCCATGCCCTGCACCATACCGCGACGCGACGACAGATCGCCCATCACGTTACCGGCGTAGTCTTCCGGCGTTTCGACTTCGACCGACATCATCGGCTCGAGGATGACAGGGTTGGCTTTACGGCAGCCGTCCTTGAATGCCATCGAACCGGCCATGCGGAACGCGTTTTCGTTCGAGTCGACGTCGTGGTACGAACCGAAGGTCAGGGTGACTTTGACGTCAACCACTGGGTAACCGGCCAGCACGCCCGAGGTCAGGGTTTCGCGCACACCTTTTTCGACTGCAGGGATGTATTCGCGTGGAACCACACCGCCCTTGATCGCGTCGATGAACTCGAAGCCTTTGCCCGGCTCTTGCGGCTCGATCGACAGGACTGCGTGACCGTACTGACCACGACCGCCCGACTGCTTGACGAACTTGCCTTCGACGTCGGTGACTGCCTTGCGGATCGTTTCGCGGTACGCAACCTGTGGCTTGCCGACGGTTGCTTCCACGTTGAATTCGCGCTTCATGCGGTCAACGATAATTTCCAGGTGCAGCTCGCCCATACCACCGATGATGGTCTGGCCCGATTCTTCATCGGTACGCACGCGGAACGATGGATCTTCCTGTGCCAGGCGGTTCAGTGCCAGGCCCATTTTTTCCTGGTCGGCCTTGGTTTTTGGCTCGACTGCCTGCTGAATCACCGGCTCAGGGAAGACCATCTTTTCCAGCGTGATGATCGACGATGGATCGCACAGGGTTTCGCCCGTGGTTGCATCTTTCAGGCCGACCGCAGCGGCGATGTCGCCGGCGTGGACTTCCTTGATTTCTTCGCGCTGGTTTGCATGCATCTGCAGAATACGACCAAGACGTTCTTTCTTGTTCTTGATCGGATTGTAGACGGTGTCGCCCGACTTGATCGTGCCCGAGTAGACGCGGAAGAAGATCAGCTGACCAACGAACGGGTCGGTCATGATCTTGAATGCCAGCGCCGAGAATTTCTCGTCGTCCTTGGCTTCACGCACCACTGGCTCGTCGTCTTCGTCCATACCCTTGACTGGCGGGATGTCGATTGGCGATGGCAGGTATTCGATCACGCCGTCGAGCATGGCTTGCACGCCCTTGTTCTTGAACGCGGTACCGCACATCATCGGGACGATTTCCGACGCGATGGTACGCTGGCGCAGAGCGGCCTTGATCTCTTCTTCCGAGAGGTCGCCTTCTTCCAGGTACTTGTTCATCAGCTCTTCGGTCGCTTCAGCAGCGGTCTCGACGAGCTTTTCACGCCATTCGTTGGCTTCGTCCTGCAGTTCTGCAGGGATGTCGCGGTAGTCGAACTTCATGCCCTGCGACGCGTCGTCCCAGTACACGGCCTTCATCTTGACCAGATCGACCACGCCCAGGAAGTTCTCTTCGGCGCCGATCGGGATCTGCAGCGGAATCGGGTTTGCCTTCAGGCGAGCACGCATCTGCTCATAGACCTTGAAGAAGTTCGCGCCGGTACGGTCCATCTTGTTGACGAAGGCCAGACGTGGAACTTTGTACTTGTTAGCCTGACGCCACACGGTTTCCGACTGTGGCTGCACGCCGCCGACTGCGCAGTAAACCATGCAGGCGCCGTCGAGCACGCGCATCGAGCGTTCGACTTCAATCGTGAAGTCAACGTGGCCCGGGGTGTCGATGATGTTGATGTGGTGCGGGGCGAAGTTGTTAGCCATACCGCTCCAGAAGCAGGTCGTCGCTGCCGAAGTAATGGTAATGCCGCGCTCTTGCTCTTGCTCCATCCAGTCCATCGTCGCTGCGCCATCGTGCACTTCGCCGATTTTGTGGTTGACGCCCGTGTAGAACAGGACGCGCTCGGTGGTGGTGGTTTTACCAGCATCGATGTGAGCCGAAATACCGATGTTGCGGTAGCGCTCGATGGGGGTCTTGCGTGCCATAATTTTTCCTAAATCTTTGAATGGACAAAACCGAGCATCATCTTGATGATCAAAATGAGCCCGGCCTGAACAACAGATACTACGGGGACGTTAGCACAAGGAAATAATCCCCCTACCTTCGCCCTTTTGCTTAGAAGCGGAAGTGCGAGAACGCCTTGTTCGCTTCTGCCATACGGTGCACTTCGTCACGACGCTTCATCGCGCCGCCGCGGCCTTCAGCCGCTTCCAGCAGTTCACCACCCAGACGTTGCGGCATGGATTTTTCGCTGCGCTTGTTTGCGGCTTCGCGCAACCAACGCATGGACAGCGCCATACGACGAACCGGACGAACTTCCACTGGCACCTGGTAGTTGGCGCCACCGACACGGCGGGACTTGACTTCCACCAGCGGCTTAGCGTTGTTGATCGCGGTCGTGAACACTTCCAGCGGGTCTTTGCCCGACTTGGATTGAATGTGTTCGAATGCACCGTAGATGATGTTTTCTGCAACCGACTTTTTGCCGGACAGCATCAGAACGTTGACGAATTTGGCGACATCCTGGTTACCGAATTTTGGATCCGGCAGGATTTCGCGCTTGGGTACTTCACGACGACGTGGCATTTCGATTCCTTCATGTCTTCAGTTGAGTGCACGCTGTGCACTCGCGAAAGGCCCTCTTGACCCTTCACTTACTCGGCCTTGCGGCCGGCTCAACTTATCTAATTAATGTGACGTGTCTGTGACACGACCATAGAATTACTTCTTGGCAGCCTTGGCACGCTTCGCGCCGTACTTCGAGCGAGCTTGCTTACGGTCTTTGACGCCCTGGGTATCCAGTGCACCGCGAACCATGTGGTAACGCACACCTGGCAAGTCTTTAACACGACCGCCGCGCAGCAGCACGACACTGTGTTCTTGCAGGTTGTGGCCTTCACCGCCGATGTACGAAATGACTTCGAAACCGTTGGTCAGACGCACTTTGGCGACTTTACGCAGCGCCGAGTTTGGCTTCTTAGGCGTGGTGGTGTACACACGGGTGCACACGCCGCGCTTTTGCGGGCAGTTTTCCAGTGCCGGCGACTTGCTCTTCACAACCGCAGCTTCACGCGGTTTGCGAATCAGTTGATTGATGGTTGGCATCGTTCCTAATCCAACAAAGTACTACTCATTAATGACCCGAACCTGCAACGTGCTGATCCGGGGACTGAAACCTAGTCCCGATGACAATGACAAAGACAGGCGACGAAAGCCACTCGGCAAATGGAGCGGCTGCGAATGCGTATACGATGTGCAGAATAAATCGAGAACCTGCGAGTATAGACGCATTGTGATGATGGGTCAACCAGTTTGCTGATTTTGCAGGCAGTCGTTCGCCGTCTTGACGCAGACCGTGGTCGATGTGGCATCACTGCTACAACTCGGCGTGGCGGGCGATCTCGACAAACGCATCCAGGTAGGTGGTGCCGGCGTCGACTTCGCGCGTACCCAGGAAAATCTGCTTGAACACACCCGCCTCCCCCAGCCGCACGGGCGCCACCGGCATGCGGCCCGCGTACTCCTCGACCAGCCAGCGCGGCAGCGCCGCCACGCCGCGGCCACTGGCCACCATCTGCAGCATGATGTCGGTGGTCTCGATCGCCTTGCGCTCGCGCGGCGCGCAGCCGGCCGGCACGAAGAACTGGTTGTAGATGTCGAGCCGCTCGATATCGACCGGGTACGTGATCAGCACTTCGTCCGACAAGTCGCGCGGCGCCGCATGCGCGCGCCCCGCCAGCGGATGGCCGCTGTGCACCACCAGCACCTGCTCGAAGTCGAACACCGGCACGAAGCGCAGCCCCGGCTTGAACAGCGGATCGGGCGTGACGAGCAAGTCGATCTCATAGCCGAGCAGCGCCTTCAAACCGCCGAACTGAAAACGCTGCCTGACGTCGACATCGACCTCGGGCCAGGCCGCCAGATAGGGCTCAACCACTTTCAGCAGCCACTGGTAGCAGGGATGGCACTCCATCCCGATGCGCAGCGACCCGCGCTCGCCACGCGCGTAGGCCAGCATCTGGCCTTCAGCGTGTTCGAGCTGCGGCAGCACCCGCTCGGCCAGCGCCAGCAGCGCGTGGCCGGCCTGGGTCAGGCGCAGCGAGCGGCCCTCGCGCGTCCACACCGGCGTGCCCAGCCCCACTTCGAGCTTCTTGACCGCGTGGCTCAGCGCCGACTGGGTCAGGCACAACACGTCGGCAGCCGCGGTCAGCGAACCGCGGCGATCGACCTCGCGGATGATGGACAGGTGAATGCGTTCGATCATGGGCAGGCGCAGAATGGATGGATAGGCGTGTTTATATGGTCGGGCAAGCCATCAAGGGGCGGCCGCGCCGCCCTGCTGCAGAAAGTCGACGATCGACTTCACCAGCAACGGCGACACCGGCAAGCTCGGATCGCCATAGCTGGCCACCTGCAGTTCCGGCACGGCGCGCACGTGCTTGAACACGTGGTTCATACCCGGAATGATCGCGAGCTTCGCTCCTTTACTGGCGCCGTGCAGCCGGTTGGCCTGCACCACGTCCACCTGGATATCGGTATTACCCTGCACGACCAGCACCGGCATCGTCAGCTCCGCGATGCGCTGCGCCGGCACATACTTGAACCACGAGATCAGATACGGCTGCACGCTGGGCCGGAACAGCGTCGCCAGCGCCGGCGGGACCGGATCGACGACCACGCCGCTTTCCAGCGACACCAGAATGCGTTCGCTTTCCTTCTCCAGCTCGGGCGGCAGCTTGCCTTCGAGCTGCTTGCGCATCAGCGTCGACGCGCCATCGGCAATGCCGGCAATCGACACGAACGCCGCCGCATTGGCTTGCTGCGCCGCGAGCATGCCGATCAGCGAGCCTTCGCTGTGCCCGATCACGGCCACCGACGCGAAGCGCGGATCGGCCTTGAGCCGGGCGATCCAGGCCGCTGCATCGTCGACGAACATCTCGAAGCGCAGCGCCGATTCGGCAGAACCGGCCGCATGGCTGCCACCGATGCCGCGCTTGTCGTAGCGGACCGTCGCGATGCCGGCATCGGCCAGCCCGGCGGCCAGCAGCTTGAGACTGTCGTTGCGACCCGGGATCAGCGAGCTGTTGCCGTCACGGTCGGTCGGCCCCGAACCGGCGATCAGCAAGGCCACGCGCGGCTTGTCGGCGCCTGCTGGCAGTTCGAGCGTGCCGGCCAGTTGCCCGGTCGGCGTGTCGAGCGTGATCGGTGTCTCGGCCGCATGCGCGTGGGCGGCGATCCCACCAGCAAGCAGCAGCAGGCTGCAAAGTCGAACGGCAAATGTGGCGGACATGGCATCTCTCATGAAAGGTTGACCCGGACGATTCAGGCCGCAACGGCGACAATACCCTGCTCACGGCAAAATTCGATGATGCGCTGCAGCGCGGCCTCGGCCTCGTGCTCTTCCAGGCCGATGCCGAAGTGGTAGCGATGGGTGGCGGTGTCGATCTCGATGCGGCCCTGGCCAAACCCCAGCGCATCCCATTTGCCTTCCGGCGTCCATGCCTCATGTTTGGGCAACAGGCGCACGGCGCGGATCTCATGGACCATGAGCGCCAGCGGCACCGACGATGGCAAGCTGCCTTCGCGCGCGATGTACAACGCATCCTGGAACACGAAATTGCGGTACAGCGCCCACGCCGCCAGCAGCATGATGACCAGCGCGCACACGGTCAGCAGCATGAAGCCGAACGACGGATCGTGGTGCCAGCCGTTGCCAAGGCCGGCCGCCACGACCCAGACGAAGATCACCGACATGAACGCCGGGAAGCCCCGTTTCTGGGTGGGACAAACGATATGCAGGGTGGGACTGGGGCGCATTCCTCTTCTTCGGCAGCGACAATAACCGCGCACGATACCATTTTTGCGGCAGTGCAGCGAATTCAGACGCCCTGCAGGCGTCCCGCGAACCAGCCCAGCTCCCCGGCCAGCGCAGCGCGGATCGGCCCCGGGGTGAGCCCCGTCCAGCGCTTGAACGAGCGCCGGAAGTTGGCCACATCATGAAAGCCCAGGTGCCGCGCTACCGCGTCATTGTCGGCCCCCCCGGCCTGGAACAGCCACAGCGCCACGTGCGTGCGCACCGCGTCGAGCTCCCCCTGAAAATGGGTGTGGTGACGCAGCAGCTGGCGCTTGAAGGTGGCCGGGCTGACGCCGAAGTCGCCCGCCGTGCGCTCGAGCGTGGGCGCCTCGCGCACGTGCGCCAGCAGGTAGTCATAAAGCGCCGCCAGCAAGCCGGGTGCCTCCCGCGGCTCCAGTTCGGCCGCCTGATGCGCCAGGCGCGCCGCCATCTCGCTGGCACGCGGCCATGGCCGGTCGAGCCAGCCGGATGGCAGCAGCATCGCGTCGAGCTGGCAGCCGAAACGCAGTTCGGCGCCAAGATGAACATGATGCTGCTCGATGTGGCGCGGCGCGCCCCGATTGAAGCAGAAACGCCACGGCAGGCGCTCGCCGCCCAGCCAGCGGCACAGCGCCACCACGGCCGTCATGTGCATCTCGACCAGCGCCGGCCGCAGGCTGGGCGCGCCATACGCATCGACCCAGTACAGCAGCGCCACATCGTCCCAGGTCTCGAAGCGCGGGCGCAGCAGCGGCGTCAGGCCCGCATGGAAGCGGCACAGCGTCTGCAGCAGCGTGCGCAGGTTCGGCGCCTGCGCCAGCGCGTGGCTGGCGGCGCCGTCGTGCCCTGGCAGCAGTTGCTGGCCCAGCATGAAGCTCGTGTCCGGGCTGTCCAGCAGGCGCAGGGTGTTCGCCAGCTGCTGCAGGTACTGGCCAGGGGTCGTTGCGCTGTCCGCGCCCGGATCGCATCCGCGCAACAGTTCGGCGTCAAGCGCATCGCGTGAGCGGCCGTATTCCAGCGCCAGCGCGCTGTGCCGGCGCGCCGCGGGCGAGGCTGCCGTGGCGGCCTGCCAGGCGATCACACGGGGTCCATCTGATGATCCATCTGGCGGTCCATCTGCCGACACAGCGCGCCAAGGAGCGCATCGGGCGCGCCGCGCGCCGGCGCGCAGCCATGGCGCAGCGTGATGTGTACCCGGCCACCTGCTGCGTGATGACGCATCGCCGACACCATGCGGCACAGATGGTCGGCCGCAGCGCGCGCCTCAGGCTCGGCCAGGCCCGGCATCAGCACGGCGAAACGGTCGCCCGCATAACGACACAGCAGGTCGTCGTTGCGCAGGTTCAGCAGCAGCATGTGGGCGACAGCCTGCAGCACGCGGTCGCCCTCGGGCTGGCCGTGCTCGCGGTTGATGCGGTGGAAGGCGTCGATATCGAACAGCACCAGCGAGCCAACGCCGTCCGTCCGTTTGCTCTCGATGTGCAGTTGCGCGCGCAGGTAGGCCGCGTCGGCCAGCTGGGTGATGCGGTCGAATGGCCGGTGATTGCGAAACAGCCTTTCGCGCTTGCGCATGTGGTCCGACAGCGTGGCCTGCTCGCGCCGCCAGTACACCATGCCCGCGGTCAGCACCAGCATCCCCAGTGGCAGCAGCGCCTCCAGCATGTTGTCCCATAGCGCAGCCTTCTCGACATCGAACACTTCATCCAGGCAGTCGGCCCACGACCCCAGCATGATGCAGGCCAGGCCACCGGCCAGCAGGCGCGTGACCACGCCGTCCGGCCGGCTGGTCAGGACGAGCCCGCACCACAGCGCTGCCAGC
Source organism: Telluria sp. LT1R51-2 (assembly GCF_059685775.1). NCBI lineage: Bacteria > Pseudomonadati > Pseudomonadota > Betaproteobacteria > Burkholderiales > Oxalobacteraceae > Telluria > Telluria sp. LT1R51-2. The sequence continues at coordinate 326,112 of NZ_JCASIM010000002.1, forward strand.
AGGGCCGTGCCGCCCTCGCTGGCGATGTCCACCAGATCCCATGCTGCAAGCGGGATGGCCGGACCGGCGCCGGTAAACAGGAACACGACGGCGCCGAGCAGGCCGGCGATCAACAGAGCTTGGCGGATCAGGGGAGACATGGGCGGCGTGGTCAGGGAAGATCGCGGGAACATAGCGCACCCAGATGACCGCCAGATGACAGGATGGCAAAACTGTGGCGTCACGGCACAGGGTCGAAACAGCTCACCTTGACCTGCCCTGCGCATCCCGGCGCGGCGCCTGTCCCATGGTGTCGCCAGAACCGGCAGGGTCAATTCGGCTCAAACACCCCATGCACCGCGCCAGATACCGGATGGCGACCGATCGTGGTCACCGATCGGTCACATTCAGGCACCAGAATCCGCCGCATCCCAACCGATTGGACTTTCCCCCATGCGCCACTTTGCCCTCCCTGCCCTGACCGCAGGCCTGCTGGCCGCTGCCGGTGTGCACGCCGCCGAACCGGCCAGCGTGATCGTCACCGGTCAGCGCGCCAGCCTGGCGCGCGCCATCGCCGCCCAGGAGCAGGCCGACAACATCGTCAGTGTCGTCAGCAGCGACGACATCGGCCACCTGCCGGACAAGAACGCGGCCGAGGCGCTGGCGCGCATGCCGGGCGTCTCGGTCCAGCGCGACCAGGGCGAAGGCCGCTATGTCGTGGTGCGCGGCCTGGATGCGGACTACAACAGCGTGACCATCAACGGCGCGCTGGTACCGTCCCCGGAAGCGACGCGCCGCGCAGTGGCGCTGGACGTGCTGCCGGCCGGGATGATCCGCTCGCTCGAAGTGACCAAATCGGCCACGCCGGACCAGGATGCCAATTCGCTTGGCGGCAGTGTCGAGGTCAAGACCTTGTCCGCGTTCGACCTGCCAGGCACATTGCTGAATGTCGGCGCGGCGGTCGGCCACAACACCAACACGAGCCAGAACAGCCCGAGCGCCAACCTGCTGTGGGCCCAGCGCTTCATGGACGGCAAACTGGGCGTGGCCGCTGGCATCTCGGGCGAAAAGCGCAAGTTCGGCTCGGACAACGTGGAAACGGGCGGCGACTGGAACGGCAAGCGCCTGGCCGGCTTCGAGCTGCGCGACTACCTGCCCACGCGTGAACGCCGCGCCGGCGCCATCAACCTCGACTACCGCCCGGACGCCGCGACGAGCTACGCGCTGCGCGGCTTCATCAGCCGCTTCTCGGACGAAGAATCGCGCGACCGCATGACGATCGGCGACTTCGAAGGCAATGAAGACGGTGTGCTCGAAGGTGAAACGGACACCGCCACCGTCGAGCGCCGCCTGCGCCAGCGCAAGTACACGCAAGAGATCCGCTCGCTCACCGGTTCGCTCGATCGCCGCATGGGCCAGTACTGGAAGCTGCACGCCGAAGCGGCGGCCAGCAGCGCCACCGACAAGACGCCGGACGCGATTGCCGATGCGCGCTTCACCAATCTCGAGAGCTTCGATGGCATCGGCTTTACCAATCCCCGCACGCCGCACGTGATTGCGCCCGCCGGCGTGGCCGACGCCGCCAACTACGAACTCGATTCATTCGCGCTCGAACGCGCCTCCGCCAAAGACACGACCCGCCAGCTGCGCCTGGACCTGCAGCGCGACTTCGACGCTGGCGACTGGAACGGCGCCGTCAAGTTCGGCGCCAAGGCCACGCGCCGCGACAAGAAGACCGATACCGAGGCCTGGGAATACGGCAGCGACGACCCGACCGACGACGATTACTTTGGTGCCGGCCCGACCTCGATGAGCGCATTCGTGAATGGCACGCGCCTGAACTACCCGTTCGCCAATCTGGGTTACGCCATTGATCCGGCGCTGGTGCGTGCACGCCTGGCTGGCCTGGCGCGCGACCCGGCCCGCGTGGCCGTCGATTCAGCGCTGGACGACTTCAAGCTGCAGGAAGACATCGACGCCGCCTACCTGCAAACGAGCCTGCGCCGCGGCGCCTGGTCGCTGCTGGCTGGCGTACGGGCCGAGCGCACGCGCTTTACGGCCGATGGCTCGCAAGTGGCCGACGACGTCATCACGCCGCGCTCCGCCAGCCGCTCTTACACGAACTGGCTGCCGGGCGTGCACCTGCGTTTCGATGTCGACCAGGCCACCAGCGTGCGCGCCGCGTGGAGCAACTCGGTCGTGCGCGCCAACTTCGCCCAGCTCGCGCCCGGCGTGAGCCTGGATGGCGACGACGAAGCGACGATCGGCAATCCTGACCTGGCGCCGCTGCGCTCGCACAACCTGGACCTGGGCATCGAGCGCGTGATCGGCGATGGCGTGGTCTCGGCCTATGTCTTCACCAAGGCCATTCGCGACTTCACCTACACCACGGATCTCGCCGGCAGTGGAGAATGGGCTGACTACGCGAGCGCGATCTCGTACAAGAATGGCGACAAGGCGCGCGTGCGCGGCATCGAACTGGCCTGGCAGCAGCCGCTGCGCATGCTGCCGGCGCCGTTCAATGGCCTGCTGGTCGGCATCAACGGCAGCATCACCAACTCGCGCGCCACGATCGACAGCGCCGATGGCGACGGTGGCCGCGCCGCGCGCACGATCCGCATGCCGGGCCAGTCGAACCGCGTCGGCAACGTGATGCTCGGCTACGAAGCCGGTCCGTTCAGCGCGCGCCTGGCAATGAACCACAAGTCGCCGTACCTGCTGGAGCTGGGCGAGGATACGCTGGACGCGACGCAAGACCGCTTCGTCGACACCCAGAAGCAGCTGGACCTGTCGATGTCGTGGAAACTCGACAAGCGCTGGCAGGTCACGTTCGACGCCAGCAACCTGAATAACGAACATTACTATGTGTACCTGGGCGACAAGTCGCGCAATGCACAGCACGAACAATACGGCCGCACCTACAAGATCGGCCTGAAAGCGAGCATCTTCTGATGAACAAGACCGTGTCTCCGATCCTGCAAGCCGTCCTGCTGGCCTGCTCGCTGGCCGCGCCGGCATGGGGCGCCGCACCAACGGTGCCTGCCACGCTGAACGACGCCGAAGAACTGGCCGCGCTGCCCGGCGGCGGCTGGCTGGCCCTGGACAAGCGCGCGCTGCGCCTGATCGGCGCGGACGGCCGCGAGCGCGCCAGCCTGCCATTGCGTGGCGAACGACTCGACCTGCGCCCGCTGGACGGCGGCGCGCTGGCCATCGTCATCGATGCCAACGCCGAACGCGCGCTGCCGGTGCAGATCGACGTCAAGGCCGGCACACTGCGCGCACTGCCCGTGCTGCCGGATACAGGCTTCGGCATCGAGGCGGCCTGCCTGTACCGCGATGCGCAGCAGCTCGACTACGTGTTCCTCGTTGCGAAAGATGGCCAGGCGCAGCAATGGCTGCTGGGTAGCGGCGGTAGCGGGGGTAGTGGCGCCAGCAACGAGCACCGCCTGGTGCGCCGTCTGGCGCTGCCGTCCGGTGTCGAGGTGTGCCGCGTTGACGATGCGCATGGGACGCTGTTCGCGGCCGAGGAAGGCATGGGCCTGTGGGCGTATGGCGCCGATGCCGAAGGCCCGCCGGCCCGCACGCCGGTGGCGCTGCAGGCGCCGCACGGTCGCTTGACGGGTGAACTGACGGCGCTGGCGGTGCTGCCGGGCGGCATGGCCGCGATCGACGACAAGGGCGCCCTGCTGACCTGGAAACGCAACGGCAAGCGCTGGCGCACGCTGCCGCCCCGCCAGCTAGGCGCGCAGCAACTGGTGGCGCTTGCACCGGCGTCCGACAAGCTGGCCGTGCGCACGAAGCAAGGCTGGCAAACCCCGGCGCTGAGCTGGAAAGCCGGCAGCGCGCCGCCCAAACGCCTGCCGATCGTACTGCCCCGCATGCAGACCGAACCCGTCGCGCAGCTGGGCGACGCGGCCGACGATCCGGCGATCTGGGTCCATCCGACCGATCCTGCCAAATCGCGCATCCTGGGCACCAACAAGAAACAGGGCATGCTGGTATATGACCTGCAGGGCCGCCAGACGCAACTGCTCGCTGCCGGTCGCCTGAACAACGTCGACCTGCGCCAGGACGTGCACTTCGGCAGCGAGCGCTTCGACCTGGCCGTGGCCACCCAGCGCGACGAGCAGGCGATGGTGCTGTTTGCGATCGATGCGAACGGCGAACTGCGCGAAGCGGCGCGCCTGCCCACCGGCCTGGGCGACATCTACGGCACCTGCCTGCTGCGCACGCCCGAAGGTGGGCTCGACGCGTTCGTCAACGACAAGGACGGCCGCTACGAGCATTACCAGATCACGCGCAGTGGCGGCCAGTTCGGCGCGAAGCTCGCGCGCACGTTCAAGCTCGCGTCGCAGCCGGAAGGTTGCGTGGCGGATGACCGCAGCGGCCTGCTGTTCGTGGGCGAAGAAGACCGCGGCCTGTGGGTGACGTCGGCGCGCGCCGACCAGCCGGCTACGCTGAAGATGATCATGCCGGTCGGCGAATGGCTGCACGACGATGTCGAAGGCATGGGCATCTACCACGGCGCAAAACGCAGCTATCTGATGGTGTCGAGCCAGGGCAACAACAGCTATGTGGTGTTCGATGCGGCAGCGCCGTTTGCCGTGCGCGGCGCGTTCCGGGTGGGGCTCGATGTGGTCAACGGCATCGATGGCGCGTCCGAGACCGATGGACTCGACGTGACATCGGCCAATCTGGGCGGCCCGTTCGCGCGTGGCATGCTGGTGGTGCACGACGGCTACAAGCGCATGCCGGACGGGGCGCAGAACTACAAGGCCGTGGCGTGGGACGATATCGCCAGGGCGTTGCAGCTGGACTAAGAGCACCTGACAAAACCGTTCGACATACCGCTAACAGATGACCGAGCAGGCAGGTGCAAGGAACGCCTGGAGGATGTCTGCTCGTCGCTTATCTCGTATGCGCAGTCTGCGACAGCGGTGTAGTCAACCCACGGTGCGCTCAACGACCCGCCGCCATCAGCCGAGCCGTTCGCACGCCTCTATGTCATAGCGCGATTCGACCTGCAATGCCCCGTTTACGTCAGCTTTGCAGCTTACCGAGCTGGAAAAGTTACACACTGTTTCGACCGGCAGCTTTCGGCCCAAGCTTTGTAAAAACGCGCGATCGGCGTGTTTTCGGGGGGCCCTTTTACCACTCGCGACGTCGAGAAAACGCCGTAGCAAGCGATCTAAGGGGTCGAGTTTCGTCAAGCCGACGCCTAAATTTTCGTTTTTAAACAGCCTGGACCCAACGCTGACCTTTATAAGGGGCAAAAGCGGTCCAACGTGAATCCTCTCTAGCGACCTCGCCCAGAAGCCAGTGGCTCGTTCCAGGCAAAGCGAATCGAATCGGGAGGAACGCTCGCCACTAAGCTGCGCTATTAAGAGATTATGGACGTCCTGGAGGAAGCGCTGGGAATCAGAGTCTTTTATCCGCCGCTTTTCCAGCACCGTTCTAACCTGATTCATTTGGGTCACAGATCCGAAAGCCGCGAAATTCCTTAACGCAGCCCTGAAGGTTGTGCTCGATGCCTAGTCGCTGCCAAGCGTTTGAACACCGTTCTGCGACAACCATTCATCAAGGTCGGCGACGTCCTCATGCATAAGCAGATACGGTTCCGCCAGTGTCCGTGTGTTGAAGACAAGGATCACTCCTTCTCCAGATATTTTCCAGCCTGCTAAGGGCCGTTGCCATGCACGCGTGGCTTCGTCCGGAGTAATACGGGTGCAAGTTACCGTGCCCGCCGCAAAATCGTATTTAACGTCGAAGGGGACAAGTTTGCGTAGCGGTTCAAGAGTCTGCGCCGCTCTTCGCTTTGCACCAAACCTGAGAATCCAGTGCGGGATTGCTGGTCGAACTGCATCTAAATAATTTCACGAATTACAAAGGACCGCTTCTCGCCGAATCCGGCCGGTTGAGGGAGCATAGCAGGTTGCCAGGTTGAAAAATCAGCAGTCGCTGTGACATGCCGGAACTAACCTGAAACGGACCTCGGTTTCAAACTGCTGCCCGTCTTATTGCACGGTCCCGCTGCCCGATCTTCCACTCGTCGTTCAGCTGCTCCAGGCAGTCTTTGAGCGGCGAACCAGGTGTCGCCCTGATCAGATGCATAAACGACGCGGCAAAATCATAGCAGTCATCACGGCCGAACAATTCGATCACTACCCCAACCTCATTGATTGTTATCGTTTTGCAATGGCTCGGTAAGCGCTTCGATCCCGTAGACCTGAGCGACTTCGGCTTCGTCTTCCTCAGTAATGTTGAGCGCTTGAGAGCGGCTCCGCACGCTGTACTGTGCTCTTCCTGCATTACTGCGGAAACAAGCAACGCACGAACTTTATCTTGGCTCGTCATCAACTGTTCATCTTTCATCCCTAAGCTGATCCTCGCAAGGCTGCAGTTTTCGTGTTTCCCTGACAACCGACCTGGATCAATCAAATGCAAATTTTCGATTCCGCGTTCGCATGCACAAAGGTGCACGCATGAGCCGTCGCGACTTCCTCCGCACACTGGGCAAGACCAGTGGCGCTAGCGCCGTCCTTGCGACCTTTCCGCCATCCATACAGAAAGCCCTGGCCCTCCCCGCCAATCAGCGCACCCGTAGCCTGCAGGACGTCGAGCATATCGTCGTGCTGACGCAGGAAAACCGCAGTTTCGATCACTACTTTGGTACTCTGGAAGGGGTGCGCGGATTCGGTGATCCCTTTCCGATCCCGGTAATGGACCGCCAGAACCTTTTCAATCGCAAGTCGGTCTTCGTGCAGCGCTCGGTAGGAGGCGCGCCGGTGCCGGGCCGGCCGAACTGGCCCCAGGGCCGCGCCATTGCGCCGTTCCGGCTCAACACAGTGCAGGACTTCCCGGTGATGCGCGTGGCCGGGACACCGCACGCCTGGCTGGATGCACAACTGGCGTGGGACAACGGACGAATGAACGACTGGTGCACGGTCAAGCAGAACCACGCGATGGGCTACTACGCCGAGGCCGATATCCCCTTCCAGTTCGCGCTCGCACGTGCCTTCACGATTTGCGACCACTACCACTGCGCGACGCAAACCGGCACCAACACGAACCGCCTGTTCCTGTTCAGCGGCCACAACGATCCCCTTGCGGTGGCAGGCGGCCCCTCGACCGACAACAGCCGCGACGACTTCAATCCGGATACGTCCACCGACTACCTGTGGACTACCTATCCGGAGCGCTTGCAAGCGGCTGGCATCAGCTGGCAGGTCTACCAAAACATGGCGGACAACTTCACCGATAACTCGCTGGCAGGATTTCGCTCCTTCCGCAACGCGTGGTATCGCAGGCCCGGCTATTCGCAAGCGCTGCGCGACCGAGGCACCAGCACACGCGACCTCGACCTGCTCAAAGCCGACGTGCTGGCCAACCGACTGCCGCAGGTCAGCTGGGTCGTGGCCACAGCCGAAGGCTCCGAACACCCGGGCCCCTCGAGCCCCGCTTCGGGCGCTGACTACATCGCGCGCGTGCTCGACGCCCTGACGGCCAATCCCGAGAGCTGGAGCAAGACGGTCCTGATTATCAACTTCGACGAGAACGACGGCTTCTTCGACCACATGCCGCCGCCGTCGGTCCCGGCCTACACGGATAACGGCGCCAACTCTGCACAGTCCCAGCTCGCCGGCGCGTCGACAGTCGATACGACCGGCGAATACCATCATGTGCTTAACGGCGCCGACGCACGCACGCACCACCGCCCCTACGGGCTCGGGCCACGCGTGCCGATGTACGTCATCTCGCCCTGGACCAAGGGCGGCTGGGTGAACTCGCAGGTCTTCGACCACACCTCGGTGTTGCGCTTCATCGAGGCGCGTTTCGGCGTGCGCGAACCGCTCATCAGCGCATGGCGTCGCGCGGTGAGCGGCAACCTGCTGTCCTGCTTCGACTTCGCCAACCCGAACGACAACGGCTTCGCGCAGCTGCTGCCAGAAACGGCGTCGCGGCGCGCAATGGCGATGGGCCTGCCGAACACCAAGGTGCCCACGACGCCGGCCACGCTGGCAGCGCCCGTCCAGGCGGCCGGTGTGCGGCCGGCACGCGCCCTGCCCTACGAGCTCCAGGTACAGGCCCAGGTGCCGGCCGGAGGCGGCCAGGTAGTGCTCAACTTCGAAAACCTCGGCGAAGCCGGAGCGGTGTTCCATGTGTACGACCGTCTCGCGCTAGACCAGATCCCGCGTCGCTATACCGTCGAACCCGGGAAACAGCTGCATGGCCGCTGGAACACCGCGGCCGCTTACGACCTGTGGATATTGGGACCGAACGGCTTCCACCGCCACATCGTCGGGGACGTGCGCGGCGCAGTCACCGCCGGATGGCCGGAAATGCGTATGCGCGCCGACCGCAGAGCTGGCGAACTGGTGATCGATCTGGTTAACAACGGCGCGCAGCCCTGCACCTTCCAGCTCACCGCCAACAAGTACTACGCAAACAAGCCAATGGAAATGCGAGTCGTCGCACGCTCGACGAGCACGATCCGGTTGCCGCTGGCATCGAGCTCGAACTGGTACGACTACAGCTTGCGCGTGAACGGCCTGCCAGGCTGGCTGCGCCGCTTTGCCGGCCATCTGGAAAACGGCTCGCCGTCAATCAGCGACCCGGCAATGCGCGGGGCCGCCCAACTCGACCAGTACCGCGTCGTTTGATCTTTACAAGGAGCTTTTATGAAGTCTCGATTTCTCGTTGCCGCGGTCTTGTTCGCCGTGGCTTGCAGCGGCCAGGCCGCAGCCATCTACCGTCAGAACCTCGTTGTCAATGGCGATGCCGAAGCGGGCATGAACGGCTGGACGGGCTACCCGGACTACAACATGGTCCAGTCGGTGAACTATGGCAGCAACTGGGTGCTGCCCAGTCAGCCTGGCCCGGCCGATCGCGGCAGCAACATGTTTGCCGGGCTGGGGCAGTATGCCGTCGGCTTCCAGACACTCGACTTGAGCTTGTCGACGACCACGAACATCTCGTATTCCCTGAGCGGCTGGCTTGGCGGTTGGGCCGACCAGGGCGATAACGCATTGTTCTACGTGCAGTTTCTTGATGACCTCGACAACGAGATAGGCAGCTCCGCGATCGGTCCCGTCACCCCGGCGGATCGCGGCAACCAGACCGGCCTGTACTATCGCGAGGCAGCGGGATTCATGCCTACCGGAACCCGCAAGCTGTCCTTCTGGCTATCAATGGAGCGCCTCGTCTCGGGCGACAACGATGGCTATGCGGATAATCTGTCATTCGTCCTGCTGGAGCCCGTCAACGAGGTGCCGGAACCGGCCATGGCGTCAATGTTCCTGCTTGGCGCCGGCATGCTGGGGTGGTCGCGCCGCCGCAGGAACCCGGCCAGCAAGGCGTAATCGGGGCCATGCAGATTCGTAATGCAGGGGCAGGCTGGAATCGACCCAAAGCGGACGCTGCGCGCTGCTCGACAGCGGGTACTGGTGTTGGAAAACTACCAAGGTAACTGGGCGCCGCACACGAAGCGTTTCAAGATGGGCCTGCTGTAACCGTTACGGCATCCGGTGCAGCGCGCAGAGCTTGTTGCCGTCCGGGTCGCGTACGTATGCAAGGCAGACGCCGCCGGCCGGCGTGTCGCGCACGCCTGGCGGCTGTTCGATCGATTGGCCGCCATGGGCGACTGCCACGTCGTGGAAAGCTTGCACCTGCTCCGGCGAGCTGCACTTGAAGCCGACAGTCGCGCCGTTGGCCACAGTCGCCGGTTCATCGTTGATTGGCTCGCTGACGCAGAAGCTGCTGCCGTCGTGGGTGTAGAACAGGCGCGTATGGCCCGATGCAGCCACGTTGCGGATGGGTTCGCTGGCGCCAAGGAGGCCAAGGACGGCATCGTAAAATTGTTTGGAGCGGTCGATGTCATTGGTGCCGACCATGATGTGATTGAGCATATTGCCTCCTGATTTATAACGGCGGTATGGTAGCGCGGTAGCGGCTTGGTTGCACGAATCGTGCCCGTTTGGCGGTGCAGCATGGTAGCGGGATAAGCTCACGGTATGACTGCCCAACAAAACCAAAGTACTGAACGACCTAAGTGCACCATGTCATCCTCGGTTTGGAATGCATGATTTGAGCGTGTCCCAAGGTCTGCTTTTGGCAAGCGGCCGATCGGTATGGCTCAGTGTACAAGCATGTTGCGGCCAGACGAAGTAGCAGGTCTTTGTCAGGCGTCCCAAGCCGGTCAGGCCTGCTGCGCCGTCGGCGCGCCGGTGGCCGGCTCCAGCAAGTGGCCGCTCAACCAGCGCGCCACTTCCGCCGCCCTGCCCTCGATCTGCGGACCAAAACCCTCCCTGGCCAGCAGCGCAATCCCGTTCGGATTGCGCAGCACGCCCTTCTGCAGCATCGGCCGGCCGCTGGTCGTATCGATGCAGATGGCGTCAAACCCCGCCTGCAGCAGCGGCGCAAGCACCAGATTGTGCGACGACACCAACACCAGGTCGTGCTTAGATAACTGCTCGAGCACCGCAGCGGCAGCTGACACCGACTCGAGATGGTTCGTGCCACGAAACACCTCGTCGATCAGGCACACGCCCGCCGGCTGGCCGGCTGCCTCGAGCAGTTCGCGGGCACGCCGCAACTCCGCCATGTACAGGCTCTCGCCGCCCAGCAGCGAATCCTCGTTCTGCATGCTGGCGCGCACCGGCACCGCCGGCAGGCGCGCCCGCGTGGCGTAGCAAAAGCCGAACGCGCGCGCCGCAAGCAGGTTCAGGCCCACCATGCGCAGGAAGGTACTCTTGCCCGACGCGTTCTGGCCCGAGACGAACGCGCCGCGCTCATGCAGCGACAATGACAGCGGCGCCGGCTGCGCCATCAACGGATGCACGCCATTCTCCAGCAGCAGCTCGCGCGCCCCGCCACGTTCGGCCCAGCACCAGCGGGGCATCGCGCTCAAATGCCACGCCAGTGCTACGTCGGCTTCCAGGTTGGCGCACGCCAGATAGCACTCACGCAGAAACGCGCGCTGCCCGAACACGATGCGCGCCGTCCTGAAGTAATGCGCGATATTCCCGGCAGCGAACCAGTCGGCATACTGCCTGCCGCCCGGGATCATGCGCAGCGCGAACGGCCGGTCGAGGCGCACATGCAGATGCGCGGCGGCCGCGCGCGCCGCCACGAACGGTTCGGTCAACGCCCCGCCGCCCTTGCCGAGCAGGCCCACGGTGGCAAGCAGCGCGCCCAACGAGCGAATGGTCTCGGTCCAGCCCTCGATCTCCTGGTGATAGCGGATCTGCAGCGCCATCAGCGGTGCGAGCGCAGCCAGCGTCAGCACCCAGCCGAACGGCAACGTCACCAGCGCCGCGACCGACACCAGCAGCAGCACCGGTAGCAGCCATAACCAGCGCGCCCACCACGGCGTTACGGGCGGCGTATCGCCGAACAGCAGCACGGCCACGTCGACATCCGCATGGCGCAGCATCCGCAGTTGCGCGTGCAGCGCGGCCAGGCGTGCCGGGTCCGCGATCAGGCCTTGCAGGCGCGTGCGCTGGGCGCTGCAGGTGGCATCGTCCATGCCCGCGCGCAGGCGTCGGTGCAGCACCTGGCGGCCGAAGATGCTGGCATCGGGCACCAGCTTGTCCTCGAACGATGGCAGCAGCAGATCGTCCCAGGTCTGGGCATCGATGCTGGCAGGGTTAGCGCCATCCTGCTCGTGCAGGCGCCCGATATCCTGGGGCGTAAAGAAGTGGTTCGGCGGCGGCGCGGTCGATGGCGCCAGTGTGGCGATGGCGGAACGCCAGAGATGCTGCAGGTGGTCGAACGACGACAAGGTCAGTCCTGAAAAGAGCCGGCGGCGCCGGTTGCCAGGCGCATGTGCAGACGATCTGGCGAACTTGCAAGAAGGAAAACGTTCCAGTAGCGAAATTATCTTTTTTGCATAATGAACGCTGCTACGGACAATGTTCGTTTCCCAACATACCGGGGCGGTAAACACTGGCACGATGCCTTCTTGACCATCTCTATAACAATGTCCAGGAAAGGCAGGCCCTCATGAAACGCGCTTCGCTCGCCGCCGCACTATGTCTCGTGTTCGGCTCCGCCACCGCCCAGCAGGGCGACGGCACCCAGTTCTCCACCAAGATCAACGTCTGGAAGCCCAACAAGGTCGAAGCGACGCCCGAGCGGATCCGTGCACTCAAGGCGCCGCCCGGCTTCACGGTCAGCGCGTTTGCAACCGGCCTGAAAAACGCCCGCATCATCGCCGTCGCGCCCAGCGGCGACATCTATGTGAGCCGCCGTGACCAGGGCGACGTGCTGCTGCTGCGCGACACCAACAACGACGGCCGCGCCGACGGTGAGCCAATCACGGTGGCCAACCGCGCCGGCGCGCATGGCCTCGCGATCCGCGACAACAAGCTGTATCTGGTGACGGTCAAGGAGCTGTTCGTGGCCGACATCCAGAAGGATGGCCGCCTGGGCGAACTCAAGATGCTGATCGGCGACCTGCCCGACTCGGGCCAGCACCCGAACCGCACGATGGCCTTCGGCCCGGACGGCATGCTTTACCTGAGCGTGGGCAGCACCTGCAACACCTGCAACGAGAGCAATCCCGAAAACGCCACGCTGCTGCGCATTTCGCCGGACGGCAAGCAGCGCACCATCTTTGCCAGCGGCCTGCGCAACCTGATCGGCTACGCCTGGCATCCGACGACGGGCGAGCTGTGGGGCTTCGACCATGGTATCGACTTCCTGGGCGACGACGTGCAGGCCGAAGAGATCAACAAGATCGAACTGGGTAAACAATATGGCTGGCCGCACGTGTATGGCGCCAATGAGATCTACCCGCAAAGCACGCCCGTGGGCGAGATCACCAAGGAGCAGTGGAAAGCGCGCAGCACGCCGATGGTGCTCGGCTACACCGCGCACGCAGCGCCGATGCAGTGGGTGTTCGGCGCTGGCAGCGCGTTCCCGGCCGAGTACCAGGGCGACGCCTTCGTGACGATGCGCGGCTCGTGGAACCGGGTGCCGGCATCGGGCTACGAGATCGCGCGCGTGCGCTACCAGAACGGTCAGCCGACCAAAGTCGAGCCGTTCGTCACGGGCTTCCTGACTGACGGCGGCAAGACCCACATCGCGCGCCCGGTCGGACTGGCGATGGCGAAGGACGGTTCGCTGCTGATGGCGGACGATGCCAATGGCGTGATCTACCGCGTCGCCTATACAGGTGGCAAGGCGATGGCGGCCACGCCGCCGAAGGCGCCAGCAGGCCCGCTCGAACAGCAAACCAGCAAGGGCACCAATGTGCCGCTGGCGCTCAAGCGTCCCGAGACCGAGGCCAAGGGGCAGATGACGGTAACGTCGCCGAGCTTTGCGGCCAACGGCATGATGAACGAGCGCTACACCGAGTACGCCGATGGCGTCTCGCCGGCGCTGTCGTGGAAAGGCGTAGCAGGTGCGAAGTCGTACGTGATCATCGCGGAAGACCCGGACGCCAAACCCGCCCTGCCCTTCGTGCACTGGGTGATGTGGAATATCCCGGCCAATGTCACCAGCGTGCCGGAAGGCGTGCAGGAGCAAGCCCGTCTGTCGGATCCGGACGGCGTACTGCAAGGCCTCACGACGCGCGGTTCGCCGGGCTACTACGGGCCGAAGCCGCCACCGGGTGAAGCCGCGCACCGCTACCACTTCCAGGTGATGGCGCTCGACACCATGCTGGACGTGCCGTTCGGCGCCGACCGCGATCAGGTGCTGGCTGCGATGAAGGGCCATGTACTGGCCAAGGGCGAAATCGTCGGCAAGTACGCGCAGAAGCAGAAGCCGCAGAAGTAAACCCTGACCTGCGGCCGTGTCCGCGGCCGCCCGGACGGACACCGCGGACAGCGGTGTCCGCGCCTGTCCGCCATACGAATCAATGACTTAACGCCTGGCACGGATCGTGCAATAACGACCATTACACCGTCGTTACTGGACCACCATGATCCCCGAGCCATCCCGGCAGGACACCACCCTGACGCCACCCCCGGCGCAACGATTCAAGCGCCACGCTTTGATGATCGGCGCGGCCGCTGCGCTGGTTGCCGTCAGCGCCACGCTGTACGCCGCCTGGAACAACAGCGAACATAGCGTCTCGGCCAGCCGCATCCGCATCGCTGAGGTGGCGCGCGGCACGCTGGTGCGCGACGCCGCCGTCAATGGCCGCGTCGTCGCCGCCGTCAGTCCCACGCTGTATGCCACCGCCCCGGCCACCGTCAACCTGAAGGTCGCCGCCGGCGACACGGTCAAGAAGGGCGACGTGCTGGCGCTGCTCGAATCGCCCGACCTGACCGATGCCCTCAAGCGCGAGGTGTCGACCTGGGAGCAGCTCAAGGCCGAAGTGGCGCGCCAGCAGATCCTGTCGCGCAAGCAGAAGCTGCTGGCGCAGCGCGAAGCCGACACCGCCGAGATCGACCGCCTGTCGGCCCAGCGCACGCTGGAGCGCTACGACAGCGTCGGCCAGATCGGCATCATCGCCAAGATCGACTATCAGAAGGCCAAGGATGCGGTCAATTCGGCCGGCATCCGCGCCCGCCACGCCAGGCAGGCCGCCGCGCTCGAAGGTGACGACGTCGAACTGGCGATCAAGACCAAGACCAATGAACTCGAACGCCAGCGCCTGTCGATGGCCAATGCCCAGCGCCGCGTCGACGAACTGACCGTGCGCGCGCCTGTCGATGGCTTCATCGGCACGCTCAATGTGCAGAACCGGATGGTGGTCGCCGCCAACGCGCCGTTGATGACGCTGGTGGACCTGTCGCGGCTGGAAGTCGAACTGGAAGTGCCCGAAACCTATGCCGGCGACATGGGCCTGGGCATGCGCGCCGAGATCACCCTGCCGTCGGGCCGCGCCATCGGCACGCTGTCGGCGCTGTCGCCCGAAGTGGTCAAGAACCAAGTGCTGGCGCGGGTGCGCTTCGATGGCGCGCAGCCGACCGGCCTGCGCCAGAGCCAGCGCGTCAGCGCGCGCCTGCTGATCGAGGAAAAACCGGATGTGCTGATGGTGCAGCGCGGCCCGTTCGTCGAAAACGAAGGCGGGCGCCATGCCTACGTACTGCACGACGGCGTGGCGGTGCGTACGCCAATCCGGATCGGCGCCACCAGTATCTCGGCCGTTGAAATCATCGACGGCCTGAAAGCCGGCGACAAGGTGGTGGTGTCGGGCACGGATGCCTTCGACAATGCCGCACGCGTCTCAATCAATCAATGAACCACGGAGCCAGACTATGCTGCGCATGACCAACCTGAGCAAGGTGTACCGCACCCACATGATCGAGACGCACGCGCTGCGCGGCTTCGCGATCCACGTCAACCAGGGAGAATTCGTCACCGTGACCGGCCCGTCCGGCTCGGGCAAGACGAGCTTCCTGAACATCGCCGGCCTGCTCGAAGAATTCACGTCGGGCGAATTCATTCTCGACGGCGTGAACGTCAAGGGCCTGGACGACGCAGCGCGCTCGCGCCTGCGCAACGAAAAGCTCGGCTTCATCTTCCAAGGCTTCAACCTGATTCCCGACCTGAACCTGTTCGACAACGTCGACGTACCACTGCGCTACCGCGGTTTCAATACGCGCGAGCGCAAGGAACGCATCGAGGATGCGCTGGGCAAGGTGGGCCTGGCCTCGCGCATGAAGCACTATCCGGCCGAACTCTCGGGCGGCCAGCAGCAGCGCGTGGCGATCGCGCGCGCACTGGCCGGCAGTCCGAAACTGCTGCTGGCCGATGAACCGACCGGCAATCTCGATACGCAGATGGCGCGCGGCGTCATGGAACTGCTCGAAGAAATCAATGCCGCCGGCACCACGATCCTGATGGTAACCCACGACCCGGAGCTGGCCGTGCGCACCCACCGCAACGTGCACATCATCGACGGCCAGGTGTCGGACCTCGTGCGGCGCGCCCCATCGCTGCACCAGGCCCATACCGACGTCACGGCATAAGGAGCGGCGATGTTCGGCTATTACCTGATGCTTGGCGTGCGCAGCCTGCGCCGCAATCCGTATCTCACCGTGCTGATGGTGCTGACGCTGGCGATCGGCGTGGCGGCCAGCGTGTCCACGCTGACCATCCTGCACGCGATGTCGGGCGACCCGATTCCATCCAGGAGCGAGCGCCTGTTCGTGCCGTTCATCGACAACGGTGGGCGCAGCGGTTACGTCCCTGGATCGGAGCCGATCGATATGCAGTCAACGTACCAGGACGCGATGAATTTGCTGCGCATCGCGCCAGCCGAACGTGGCGTCGCCATGTTCGCCACCGGCATGCCGGTCGAGCCGCCGCGTGCCGGCAGCGCCCCGTTCCAGGCGTATGGCCTGGCGCCGACACGTACATTCTTCGCGATGTTCGACGTGCCGTTTCGCTACGGCCAGCCGTGGAGTGCCGAGGACGAAGCGCGCGGGGCCAATGTGGTGATCCTGAACCGCACCGTGGCCGAAAAAATGTTCGGCGAGACCAACCCGGTTGGCCAGCGCCTGCGCATGGGCGGCGAACCGTTCACCGTGGTGGGCGTGCTGGGCGACTGGAACCCGATGCCGCGCTACTACAAGCTGATTGGCAGCGGCCCGGCCACCGGTGAAGAGTTCATGATCCCGATGGCCACCGCCGTGCGCAAGGAACTGCAGCCTTACGGCAGCGTCAATTGCAGCCAGGTCCGCGATCCAGGCTACGCCAGCCTGCTGGCCTCGGAGTGCACCTGGATCCAGCTCTGGTTCGAGACCCGCTCGGGTGCCGATCGCGCCGACCTGCAGGGCGCGCTCGAGAATTACGCCAGCGAGCAGCGCAAGCTGGGCCGCCTGCCGCGACCGGCGCCAGTCGAACTGTACGACGTCATGGGATGGATGGAAAAGCAGAAAGTGGTGGGCAACGACACCCGGTTGTCGGCCTGGCTTGCCTTCGGCTTTTTGGCCCTGTGCCTGGTCAACACGGTCGGCCTGCTGCTGGCAAAGTTCTCGGTACGCGCCGCCGAAGTGGGCGTGCGCCGCGCCCTGGGCGCGTCGAAGCGCGACATCTTCCGCCAGTTCCTGATCGAGACGGGCGTGGTAGGCGTGGCCGGCGGCGTACTGGGACTGGGGCTGGCCGTCGGCGCGCTGGCCCTGATCGGCATGCAGAGCAAGGACATGGCGGCCGTGGCGCGCATGGACTGGCAAATGCTGGCGCTGACCTTCGTGCTGTCGATTGCCGCTGCAGTGATCGCGGGCCTGCTGCCAACCTGGCGCGCGTGTCAGGTCACGCCCGCCATCCAGCTCAAATCGCAATGAACCCTTATCCAGTAACCACGAGAGACTGACCATGGAAATCCGCCCCATCCTGTCGGCGCTCATGCGCAACAAGACCGGCCCCATTCTGGTGGCCATGCAGGTCGCCCTGAGCCTGGCGATCCTGGCCAATGCCCTGCACATCGTCAATGACCGGCGCGCCGTGGCGGCGCGGCCATCGGGGTTGCAGGACGAAGCCGCGACCTTCTATTTTTCGCTGCGTCATCTGAACCAGGACACGCCGGAACAGATGCTCGCCTCGATCAAGCGCGAGCTCCAGGTGCTGCGCGCGGTGCCGGGCATGGTGGCGGTAGCGCAGGTATCGCAGATGCCGATGTCCAGCAGCGGCGGCACGTCCAGCATCGCGGCAGATCCGCGCCAGGCGCGCGAAAGCACCTACGCATCGACCTATTTCACGGGCGATTCGCTGGTCAGGGCCCTGGGCCTGCAACTGGTCGAAGGACGCGATTTTGCCAGCCAGGACATCCCCGAGGTAAACGAAACGACCAACGCCGAGGTGCCAACACAGATGATCGTGACGCGCGCCTTGGCCGGCAAGCTGTGGCCCGGCGCATCGGCGGTGGGCAAGACCCTGTACTTCGGCATCGGCGATGGCGCGCCCGGCGCCCGGGTGATCGGCGTGGTCGAGCGCCTGGGAAGCGCCCACGCCGAAGTGGGCGAGCGCGGCGAATTTTCGATGATCATGCCCGCACGTCACTATGGCAGTGGGGGTGCGATGTATGCGATGCGCAGCGAACCGGGGCAGCGCGACCGTGTGATGCAGGCCGCCGAGCAGGCGCTGCGCGCATCGTCGGCCACGCCGATGATCATGCGCATCAAGACAACCGAAGAAGACCGCAAGAACCGCTACCGCGCCGACCTTGCACTGTCGTGGATGCTGGTGACGGTCAGCGTGCTGCTGCTCCTGGTGACCTGCAGCGGCATCGTCGGCATGGCCAGCCTGTGGGTAACCCAGCGCCGCAAGCAGATCGGCGTGCGGCGTGCGCTTGGTGCTCGCCGGATCGACATCCTGCGCTACTTCATCGTCGAGAACGTGATGATCACGAGCGCCGGCGTGATCGGCGGCGTGCTGCTGGGCGTGGGTCTGAACCAGCTTTTGGTGACCAAGCTCGAGATGGCGCGCCTGCCGATGGCGTACCTGATCGGCGGCGCCCTGATGTTCTGGGTGATCGGCATCCTGGCGGCGTATGGCCCGGCCTGGCGCGCGGCCAGTACGTCGCCGGCGCTGGCCACCCGCAGCCTGTGAGCCGGTGCGCGGGTGCTATGCTGGCGACCATGCCCACAGTTCTCATCATTGACGACAACGCCGCCGTCGCCATGGCGCTCGACGTGCTGTTTTCGCTGCACGACATCGCCACGCTGCGCGCGCTTTCGCCCGCAGAAGGCCTGGACCTGCTGGCGCGCGAGCCAATCGACCTGGTGATCCAGGACATGAACTTCACGGCCGACACCACGTCAGGCGAAGAAGGCGTGGCGCTGTTTCGCGCGATCCGCGCGCGCCACCCCGACCTGCCGGTGATCCTGCTGACCGCGTGGACGCACCTGGACGCGGCGGTCGACCTGGTCAAGGCCGGCGCCGCCGACTACCTGCCCAAGCCGTGGAACGACGAGCGCCTGCTGGCCACCGTCAGCAACCTGATCGAGCTGGGGCAAGCCAGCCGAGAGCTGGGCAGCCGCCTGCAGCACGAACGCAAGGCGCGCCTGGCGCTCGAGCAGAACTTCGACCTGCGCGGCCTGGTCTGGCAAGACCCGGCCACCGAACGCGTGCTGCACCTGGCCTGCCAGGTCGCGCGCGCCGACGTGCCGGTGCTGATTACTGGCCCGAACGGCGCCGGCAAGGAACGTATCGCCGACATCATCAAGGCCAACTCGCAGGTGGCAGACGGTCCGTTCGTGGTGCTCAATTGCGGCGCCCTGCCGTCCGAGCTGATCGAGGCCGAGTTGTTCGGCGCCGACGCCGGCGCCTACACGGGCGCATCGAAAGCACGCGAAGGCAAGTTCGAAGCAGCCGATGGCGGCACGCTGTTCCTCGACGAAATCGGCAACCTGCCGCTGGCCGGCCAGATGAAATTGCTGCGGGTGCTGGAGACGGGGCGCTTCGAGCGCCTGGGCTCGAACCGCGAACGCCAGGTACACGTGCGGGTGATTAGCGCCACCAATGCCGACCTGGGCGCGATGATCCGCGCCGGCACCTTTCGCGAAGACCTGTTCTACCGCCTGAACGTGATCGAGCTGCGCCTGCCGTCACTGGGTGCACGCCCGGGTGACATCCTGCCGCTGGCCCGTTCGTTCCTGGCCGCCGGCAAGGCACTGCACCCGGCCAGCGAAGCGGCGCTGATGGCCTATCCGTGGCCCGGCAATGTGCGTGAACTGAAAAACGTGATGGCGCGCGCCAGCCTGCTGTCGCATGGCGATACCGTCATGGTGGCCGACCTGGGACTGCCGGCAGCGAGCACGCCGGCACCGGTATCAAGTCAGGAAGCGGAGCCGGACCGCGCCGCGCTCGTGGCGGCCCTGTCGCGTGCGGGCGGCGTGGTGGCGCAGGCGGCCGCCGAGCTTGGCCTGTCGCGCCAGGCGCTGTACCGCCGCATGGAGCGGCTGGGCATCGCGCGGCCATGACGGGCAGCGAGCACCAGCCCAGGTTTTCCCTGGTCACGCGGCTGTCGGCGCTGGTGGGCACCCTGCTTGCGCTGGCGGTCATCGCCGCGCTGCTGCTGGATCACCTGCTGCCCGCCCGGCCACTGCTGGTGCTGGCCATCTGCCTGCTTGGGCTGGTGCCGCTGGCCGTCATCACGCTGCGCGCGCAGCTGCAGCCCGTGCTGTCGCTGTTCCGGGCACTCGAGGGCACCGTCGACAGCTACCGCGACGGCGACTTTTCGTGCAGCCTGCACTGGCCGCACAACGATGAACTGCGTGACCTGATTGCCGCCCACAACAACCTGGGCAACGTGCTGCGCGAGCAGCGCCTGGGGCTGGTGCAGCGCGAGCTGCTGCTCGACTCGATGGTACAGAACACACCGGTGGCGATGCTGCTGGTGGCCGATTCGACGACGCCCGGCGGCGCCATCGTGTTCGCCAACATCGCCGCGCGCCAGTTGCTGGCGCAGGGGCGCAAGCTCGAAGGCCACAGCCTGCGGGCGGTGCTCGATGGCGCCTCGGCAGCCCTGCGCGACGCGCTGGCGCGCGGTGGCGACGGCCTGTTTACCGCTGGCGAAGGCGAGGCCGAAGAGGTCTATCACCTGGCGCGCAGCACCTTCACACTCAATGGCCGGCGCCACGAGTTGCTGCTGCTGCGCCACCTGACGGTCGAACTGCGGCGTCAGGAAGTCCAGACCTGGAAAAAAGTCATCCGCGTGATCAGCCACGAATTGAACAACTCGCTGGCGCCACTGGCGTCGCTCGCGCACTCCGGGGCCGAGCTGGTTCGGCGCGGCCAGCTTGAACGCTTGCCTCAGATCCTGGAAACGATCGGCGAGCGCACGCGCCACCTGGAGAGCTTCATCTCGGGCTACGCGCGCTTTGCCAAGCTGCCCACGCCCCGCCTGGAAGCCTGCAGCTGGCCTGCCCTGGTCACGCGCCTGGCCGGCCAGGTGCCCTTTACCGTCGCGGGAGAACTGCCGCTGGATGCAGCCTGGATCGACGCCGCGCAGCTCGAGCAGGCGCTGCTCAATCTCTTGAAGAACGCGCACGAGTCGGGTTCCAGGCCAGAGGCCGTGCAGTTGCAGATACGGCGCGTGCAGGACCAGGTGCGCATCGACGTCATGGACCGCGGCAGCGGCATGAGCGACGCGGTGCTGACGCACGCGCTGGTGCCGTTCTATTCGACCAAGCGCGCCGGCACCGGCCTTGGCCTTGCGCTCGCGCGCGAGATCGCCGAGGCGCACGGCGGGCGCATCCTGCTGGCCAATCGCGACGGCGGCGGCCTGGCCGTGACGCTGTTCCTGCCGGCGCTGGCGGCGACCTGAGAGCCTGCAGCGACGGCTCTGGTAACATCGGCTTTGCCCTCCACCGCTTCGTGCCATGTCCGCCAAGTCCCCTACCGTCATCGATCCGCGCTTCGCCCAGCCCGGCCACCCACCCGCCACTATCGACGAATTCGAGGGCGTGCGCTTTCTGCACCTTGGCACCTCGTGGGTACAGGGCGCGATGCGGCTGGCCAAGCCGGACACGATCGAGCTCGAATACGTGCAGATGATGATGATGTGGACGCTGTTCCAGAGCGCGCCGCGCCACGTCGTGCAGCTTGGCCTGGGCAGCGCCGCGCTGACCAAGTTCACGTATGCGCGGTTTCCCGATGCGCGCGTGACGGCCGTCGAACTCAATCCCAACGTAATCGCGATCTGCCGCGCCCTGTTCGGCCTGCCGGAAAACGATGCGCGCCTGGACGTGCGCGAGCAGGACGCGATGGACTTCGTGCTCGATCCGGCCAACCACGGCAAGGCCGACGTGCTGCAGGTGGACCTGTACGACCAGGACGCGCGCGGCCCGGTGCTCGATTCGCAAGCGTTTTACCAGGGCTGCCTGGATTGCCTGGCGCCGGGCGGCGTCATGACCGCCAATGTGTTCGGCGACTTCAGCAACTACGACAAGAATTTCCTGAACATGGAGCAGGTCTTCGACGCGGTTGTCTGGCTGCCCGAGGTGCACGATGCCAATGTGGTCGTGGTGGCGTTCCGGGACGCGCCACAGCTGGACTTTTCAGTGCTCTACGAGCGTGCCGGCGAGATCAAGCGGCGCCTGAACCTGCCGGCCAAGAACTGGGTGAACGGTCTCAAGGAATGGATGCGCGACCATCAAGGCTGATCTGGTGGCGCCCCGTGGCTGCGCGATACGCCGGATCGGCCGACGCGACGCCCAGTTCGGACGCGGGCACTGGCGCGCCGAGCACGGCAAACACGGTGCCGCATGACTCGCGCTCGAGCGCCAGCACGGGGAACACGCGTTCCAGGTTGGCGTACTTGGCCCAGGCGCCGGCCCCGCGCGACTGCGTCGGCGGAATCGACATCGCGGCGTAGCCACGCGCGCCCCCCTCCACCGCTTCGATGCTGCGCCCGCGCGCGGCCCGTGCATCGTCCAGCGGCACCGGGATGTCAGACGCGTCGAGACAGCGCACGCGCAGCTGCGCGCCCGGGAGTGGGTGGTCGTTGATCTTCTGGTTGGGCGCGTGCCAGAGCTGCATCAGCACGATGCCGGTTGCGCTGTGGGCGTCCCAGGCGCTCTCGAGGCTGCCGTAATGCTCGAGGCCATAGCGTTTGCAAAGCTGGGTGATATTCATGCTAATCGTTCCGTTGCCGTTGGCGCCGTTCCCGGACACGCCGGGCGGCGGGATCCTGCATGGCGCGCAGCAGGATCTCTCGTGAGACGTTGCAGCTTTCGAGGTAGACCAGCCCCGCGTTGACGCCGCGCGTCTCGGCCAGGAATAACGCATATTCGGTGGCAAGCGCGGTTCGCTCGTCGGTTCGTCGCTGGATCATGGTGTGCTGCCTGCGGTTGTCGGCGGATCCGGCCCGCGCGGCGCGCAGACAAGGTCGAGATCCAGTCGGCGGAATGCTCCCCGCCTGCCGTCATGCCTATCTGGCATCAGTTCGTGTCTATCCTAGCGTGTCTTATGGTGCGCACATTTGAAAAACTTGTTAAATAACGTAACAAATAAACAATACCTTTCAAACATTGTTTCCACAGAAAAAGTACTTAATACTCAAGGCACTACTCGCTACTCATAAAAGTATCGTCATATAGGCAAAGCTGTCTCTTTTGTACTACGCATTTGCTTTATAGCCACGTTCGTATTTACTTATTTCAAGTGTGTCGTCGTCGTCAACCCACCCCGTTGCTAAGATTAAATGAAGCTCTGATAACAGGGCGACATAAAATCCATACAAAGAGGGGACAGAGGATGAAGAAGAACACACTGCCACGACGCGCCCTGCTGGCGTCGGCCCTGTTGGCGGCGCTCGCACCAGCCGGCGCCCAGGAGGCCGACAGCAATATGTCGCAAGTCGTGGTGCTCGGCTCGCGCACCCAGGCCAAGACGGCGCTCGACACTGCCGTACCGGTGGGCCTGATCAGCACGAAAGACATCCAGTCGGCCGGCACGCTCGAACTGGGCAAGGTGCTGCAAGACCTCGACCCGTCGTTCAACTTCACGTCGACGTTTGTCAGCGACGGCACCGACATCATCCGTCCCGCCACGCTGCGCGGCCTCGGCCCCGACCAGCTGCTCGTGCTGATCAACGGCAAGCGCCGCCACCAGCAGGCGCTGGTCAACGTGCAGCAAACGATCGGCCGCGGCTCGGCCGGCACCGACATCAACGCGATCCCGCTGTCGGCGATCCAGTCGATCGAAGTGCTGCGCGACGGCGCCGCCGCCCAGTACGGGTCGGACGCCATCGCGGGCGTCATCAACATCATCCTCAAGAAGGGCGTGGGCAACGGCACCCTCAGCGCCAGCGCCGGCACGACCGATGAAGGCGATGGCGACACGTATTCCGCAAGCGCCAGCCGCGGCTTCGCGCTGGGCAGCGACGGCGGCTACCTGAACCTGTCGGTCGAAGCACGCAAACGCGACGAAACCAACCGCGCCGGCCTGGACACGGCGCGCGTCAATCCACCGCGCGTGACCCAGCGCCTGGGCGACAGCAACGCCAAGGATTACTACCTGTGGATGAATTCCGCGTTGCCGATGGGCGGGGGCGAGCTGTATGCGTTCGGCGGCGCCTCGAAACGCAAGGGCGATTCGGGCGGCTTCTTCCGCCCGAAAGAAGACGGGCGCAACGTCCCGGCGGTGTACCCGGAAGGCTTCCTGCCGAACATCGTCACCACCGTGCAGGATGCGTCGCTCGCCGTCGGCTATCGCCACGACCTGGGCCGCGACTGGTCGGTGGACGCGAGCGTGAACCACGGCCGCAGCCAGCTCCAGTTCCACGAACGGAACTCGATCAACGTCAGCTACTGGTACGAGAACGGCGAATCGCCGCGCGAAGCCGACACCGGCACGCTCAAGTTCGAGCAGACCACGTTCAACCTCGACTTCAAGGGCCCGGTGAACCTGATGGGCGGCGAGCTGTTCGTCGCTGCCGGCGTCGAATGGCGCCGCGACAATTACGAGATCGAGGCGGGCGACCCGGTCTCATACCAGTACGGCCGCACCAACAATCCTGCGATCATCATCCGCGACCAGACCGGCGGTATCGCTGCCTCCGGCATCCAGGGCTTCCCCGGCTACACGCCGTCGACGGCGGTCGACCAGGGCCGCCACAACACGTCCTTCTACGTCGACCTGGAACGCAAGTTCGGCCCGGATGTCTCGGTCGGCGCAGCAGTGCGGCACGAGCGCTATTCGGACTTCGGCAACACGACGATCGGCAAGCTCAATGCACGCTGGGACCCTAGCCACTCGCTGGGGGTGCGCGGCAGCGTATCGACAGGCTTCCGGGCACCGGGCGTGCAGCAGAAGTTCTACAGCTCGGTCTCGACCAACCTGAATTCGGCCGGCGTGCTGACCGAAACGCTGACGGCGCGCGAAGACAGCGCCGTCACGCGCGCCTTCGGCATCGCACCGCTGAAAGAAGAAACGTCCAAGAGCGCCAGCATCGGCGTAATCCTGCGGCCGACCACCACGTTCTCGCTGACCGCCGACGTGTACCGCACCAGGATCGACGACCGCATCGTGTTCTCGAGCACGATCTCGCCAGAGTCGGGCGCCTGCGCAACCCCTGCCGCCTGCCCGATCCGCGCGATCCTCGATCCGCTGCGCGTGGGCCAGGCGCAGTTCTTCACCAATGCGATCGACACCTCGACCACGGGCCTGGACCTGGTGGCGCAGCAGACCATCCGCGGCCAGGGCTCGACCCTGGTGCTGTCCGGCCAGCTGGGCTTCAACAAGACCGAGGTCAAGGCGCGCAATTCGCAATCGCCCGTGCTGACCGGCGCGCAGCTGTTCGACGATGCACAGGTGACGCTGATCGAACGCGGCCAGCCGCGCAAGCACCACGTGGTATCGGCCGACTACACGGCCGGCGCGTGGAACGTGACAGGCCGTGCGAACTACTTCGGCGAAGTACAGGGCCAGGGCTTCACGGCGCCATTCGTGCAGACGTGGGAAGCCAAATGGATCGTCGACCTGACGGGCCGCTACACGTTCAACAAGAGCCTGAGCCTGTCGGCGGGGATCAACAACCTGTTCAACACCTACCCAACCAAATGGGACCCGGTCCGCGCAGCCCCCTTCCCGCAACTGGGCTTCACCTACTGCTGGGAAACCTGCCCGTTCGGGATGAACGGTCGCACGGCGTATGTGAAAGCGGACTACACGTTCTGATGGGCTGATAGTTCAACAGCGGGGGTCAGGTCTGACATTCGGACACGACCTCTGCAGAACAGCGGGGGTCATGCAGAACAGCGGGGGTCAGGTCTGACATTCGGACACGGGCTCTTCAGTAGTGGCTCGATCCGAGTTCAGAAAAGTAAAGAAGGTGCGTCTTTGCGATCGATTTCAGGACGGTTTTTTGCATAGCCGTTCTGAGGATGCATCGCTACAGCTGGGGCCGTGTCCGAATGTCAGACCTGACCCCGGCTTTTGTTTTAGCGTCGCTCGCGCCACCACAGCAGCAGCATGGCTGCTGCGAAAGCGAGTGCGAATGGCCAGGATGGCGCGGGGCGTGTTGGTCCGTTCGCCAGCTGGATCTGCGAACGGGCGGCGTAGTGCGCCGTTGCGTCGCGCCTTTCGGCTGCCTGCCATTCGGGCCAGTCGTTCGTGGCATATACGTAGATTGCATGCGGGCCGGCGTTCTGGTCCTGCAGTTGCAACCAGCCCGCCTTTTGCGGCCATAGCGCTGCGCATGATGCATCGGCGCGGTCTGCGCGACGCTGCCAGTTGAGCGACTGCTTCAAGTCAGGAAGCGTTAGCTGGCCACTGACGCCGCGCGCGCAGAGTTCCAGGCGTTGACCTGCCAGCGGCATGTCGCTTGGCACCAGCCATTCGGTCTTGTGCCGCTCTTCGACGCCCACGCGGTCCAGCACGCCCTGCCACCACAGCGCCAGCGCGCGCGGCTCGGCGATTGCGTGGCGGTGCCATTCGGTCACGCCCAGCCAGGCGATGCGGCCCTGTTGCCAGTCGCGGGTCCAGACCATATTGTCAGTGCCGCGCCATGGACCGGCGTCGCGCGATGCGGGTAGCAGCGAGGCCACCGGCATCTCCAGTGGCGCATCAATCTTGGCGCCCAGTGGCTGTGCGCGCAGCGGCAGTTGCAGCGTGCGTGACCAGACGCCCGGATCGTTCGCGTTGCCGCCCAGAACCAGCAGCGGCATGCCCTTGGCCACGCGGTCCAGCAGCGCGGCGCGTTCGCCGGCCGCCATCCGCTCGAAGCGCGCGGCATCGATCACCATCAGGTTGGGCGATGCCATCTCGGTGCGCGGCGCTTCGGTGCGCGTGATTGCGCGGCCCAGCGTGACTTGCCAGTCGAGCAGCGCGCCGCCCGTGGTCAGCAGGTCATTCAGCGCGCGCAGGTCGAACGATGGCGCGCCAAAGCGGCCGACGACCTGCAGCGGCGCAGGTTCGTGCACGATGAATGGAATCGGTCCCTCGGCAATCACCTTGTCCTTGGCGTCAAGCAGCCGCGCCTTGAGCACGACGCGCTCGGCCACCGGTGGCATCCAGTCGACACGCAGGTTGCCGGTGCCACGCGCCTCTGCCAGCTGCTGGCCATTCTCGGCCAGCAGTTGCAGCCGTGCGTCTGTCTTGTCCTCGCGCTTGACCGTCAGCGTGAACTGGCGGCCCAGCGCTACCTGACCAGGGAACTCCAGCCGCAGCGCGCCGCCGCGTGGCGCGTCCCAAGCCAACGGTCGCGCCGGTAAATCATTCCATTCGGCGGCGCGCAGGCCGTCGCCCTTCAGCGTCAAGCTGCTGACACCCTCCAGCGACGCCGGTGGCGCGGCCGGATCGATGGCCAGCGTGCGGCCGCCCTCGCCCGGCATGCGCATATCCAGCGCGAACAGGCCCAGGCTCGCGGCGGCGACGATGACCAGCAGCGCATCGAGCCATTGGCGGCGGCGCAGATACAGCCCGGCGCTGACGATGCCTGCCACGAGGATGGCGGCGATGAGCCACTGCTGGTTCATGGCTTGGTCACTCCATCAGCCGACTCGCGCCAGCGGCGCGCGAACGCCGTGTCGACACTGGTCTTCGCCTGCAACAGCACCTGCCCCTGCCCCGCGCCGGAACGCAACCACGCGCGCAGGACCGGGCGGCACGCGATGCAGCCGTCGGCCACGTCCTGGATCGCGCGCTGCGCTGCCAGGCGCTGCTCGTCCTCGACCAGGCGCGTGCGCACCCAGTCGTTCGCGGTGCGCATCCACAGCGCCGGCAGCGCGGCCTCGCCCGACAGCGCCTGCACCAGCGTGCGCAGCTCTTCCGGCAGCGCCGCCGCCTGCTCCGCCTGCGTGCGGCGGTAGCTCGCGGCGCCATCCATCTCGCCCGTCATGCGCTTTTCTTCCTTGATCGGTGGCGGCGTGAAGGCGGTCTTGTGCAGGTAGATGCGCTCGGCCTGCTGCAGTTCCTTGATCGCTTCCAGGGCCTTGTGTTCGGGAGCCAGCGCGCTTTTTGGCGTGACCGCGCGCAGCGATTTTTCGGCGTCCCACATCGCGACCAGCGCGCGCCGCAGCACCTTCTTGGTGCCTTCGTCGTACATCGTCGCGTTCTCGGCTTCGTCGTGCGCGTGGCCATAGGTTGCGAGGATCTGCTGCGTGTCGTTGACGATGCCGCCCTTGCGCACGTTCTGCTCACCATGATCGTGATCATGGCCACCGGGCGCATGGTCGTGGCCCTCGTGACCCTCTTCTTCCACGGGCTTCTCCGCGGCGCGTGGTGCCTTGGCCGCTTCTTCGCCGAACAGCGTCGACTCTTCGCCCAGGAACTGGCCATAGCGGCGGCGCAACTGCGCCTGGTCGTCGCCGATCCGCTCGCTGCGGTCACGCACGTCGGCCGCTGCGAGCTTCGTGCTGCGCATGTCGGCGATCAGCTGTTCGGTGTCGATGATGATCTGGCGCTGGCTGCGCAGCGATGCCGGCTTCACCAGCGACGGCATCGCCGCGCTCTCTTCTTCGGCTTCCTGCTCCGGCGCCGGACGCCGCACCGTGTAGGTGGGCGATTGCACGGTCTGCGCGCGGCCCGCGTTGTCGGTCGCGCGGACGAAAAAATACAGCTCGTCGCCCGGCTCCATCGCCAGTTCGTCCAAAGCCCATGTCTTGGACCAGTTGCGCAGCCTGGGATTGTTTGATGCCGGCAGCGGCATCTCGCGGTCCGTAAAACGCACGTTCTCGCCACTGCCTTGCGCGAGCGTCATGTGCAGCGTCGCGCGGGTGATCCGGTAATCGTCCTTGACCTGGACCGTCATGGTGGTGCCGGTCGCGTTGTCGCGCAGGTCCTGGATCATCTGCGCCGGGGCGCTGATCGTGATCTCGGGCGGCGCATCGGGAATCACGCGCAGCGTGTGGCGCGCGCCGCGCCAGCGCCAGACGACCGATTCGGTGGCCGTCCAGCGCGCGCATTGTTCACCGGGTTCGAGTGTTTCACCGTTACCCAGCTCGATTTTATTGTTGCCGCCCGTGCCACCGGTCAGGCACCAGGTCACGACCGTCTGCTCGGGCACCTGCAGGTCGTGCGGCGCCGAGGTGGATGCCGCCACGCCAGTGTAGGCCGGCGGCGCGAGCTTGAGCGTCAGGCCGGCCAGCGTGGCGGCGGTCGCGCTGCTGACGGGGCTGGGCGGCGTGACCGCGCCTTCTTGCGACGGCCGCGTGGTCGCGTACCACACCATCCCGGCGAGCACCGCACTGACCAGCAGGATCGGCAGACCGCTCGACACATGCTGGCGCGCGATCTGGCGCAGCTGCTGACGCGAGACGGCGGCATCGAGCCGCGCGAACAGGCGCTGCTGCTGCAGGCGCGCGATTGGCGTGTCGGCCGCGTCGAGCAAGGCCGCACTGTCTTCCATCTCGGGCACGGCGCCATCGAGCCACGCCGGCCATTCGTACGCCACGCGGCGACGCAGCTTGACCCAGTCCAGCGCGCACCAGCCGGCCCAGGCCAGCAAACCCGGACCCGACGGAATGACCAGCCAGGGCAAGGCTCCGCCGATCCAGAGCGGCATGCGGCGCAGCTGGGCTGCGCGCCATACGCGTTTGGTGATCTCAACGCCTCCGTGCATGCGCGAGACTCCTTTCAAGGACGAACAAGCCAACCAGGATGGCCAGCAGGATGTCGCGCAGTGCGCCGCTCGGCGCCGGTGCGTTGGCGCCTTTCGAGGCGGCAAACGTTTGCGACGGCAAGGTGTAGGGACGCGGCCCGATGTGCAGCTGCTGCCAGGTGTCGAGCAGCGCACGCGCGGCGTCGACATCCTGCGGCGGCCATGCGGGGTGATGCCACAGGCGGCCACGCGCGCTGTCGGCGTACTGCAAACCGTTCAGCGTGCGCGCCTTGGCCAGCTCGGGGAACGCCGCAGGATGGGTCACCCACCACAGCGCCGCGCGCAGCGTGGCAGTCGGCGCCTCGGCGCGGTCCCAGATGATCAGGTCCGTCCTGGCGCCCGGCGCATCATCCACGACGATCTTCTCGACGCCATCCTGCGCCGCGAACAGGCGGCGCCAGGCCTGCGGGCGCTCGCTGGCGATGACCACATGCCGCTCGACGTTGGCTGGCGCAGTCGGCTGCGTGCGCACGGTCACCTCGCGGCCAAACACCGGCTTCGTGGCCGGCATCGGCACGTCGCCCAGCACCAGCAGGCGTGCGTCGCCCGTCCACTCGCGTTCGTGCGTGTGCAGCCAGCTCAATGCCTGCGCCGCTGGCAGCGTCACGCGCTCGGCCCCAGCCAGGCCGGCTTGCCCCACTTCGCGCTCGACCCAGACCTTATCAGCGCCCGCGGTCACGACCACCGTGTCGCCGCGCCACGGGTAGACGGGATCGGCCAGCCAGGCAATCAGGCAGGCCAGCAATAACATGCGGACCAGCAGCAGCAACGGATCGCTCCAGCGCCACACGCGCGTCTGTTTCGGCTCGGTGCGCGGCAGGAAACGCGCAGTGGCCATGAGCGCGGCCTGATTCTGCACGCGCTTGCGCCGGTGCCACCAGACCGGCAGCAGCAATACGGGAAGCGCAAACCACCAGAGTGCATTCATGGGCGATTACCTCGATGGCCGGCGCAGCCAGCGCCGCAGCACGTCGCCCGGCGCCTGCTCGATGGCGGCCAGCGTCAACGGCATGTCATTCCTGCGGCACTGGGCCGTTACCCGGTCGAAGTGTTCCATGCGGTTGCGGCGGTAGCCTTCCTTCAGGTCGGCGCCAAAGCGGAACACCCCTTCTTCATGCTCGGGATCGCGGTACGCCTGCGTGTCTGGAAAGCTGGCGTCGATTTCGGCCTGCGTCTGCAGGCACAGAACGCGTACGTCGTGGCGCATCTGGCGCAGCCGGGTCAAGGCCAGCGACAGCGGCGATGGCCAGTCGAGCAGGTCGCTCGCCGCATAGATGGCGCTGGGCGAGAGTGCAAAGTGCAGGCTGGCCTTGAGCGTCGCGGCGTCCGGCAACTGGCCGGCAGGCGTGGCGCGCTGTAGCTGCGCCAGCACGCGCTGCAGATGGCGCGGGCCGCGGTTGGCGGGCGTGAACGTCACCTTGCCGTCGCTCAGGATTACCAAACCGAACGCATCGCCCTGGCGCTGCGCAATGGCGGCCACGCAGGCCAGCAGCGTGCGCGCACAGGTCAGTTTGTCGATGCCCTCGACGCTGCGGCTCGGTTCGGCCATGGATGCACTGGCGTCGAGGATCAGCCAGACAGCGACGTGGCTGTCACGTTCTGCCTCACGCACAAAATAACGGTCGGCGCGCGCAGCCAGTTTCCAGTCGACGCGGCGCCACTCGTCACCCGGCACGTACGAGCGGTACTCGGAAAACTCGACGCCAGCGCCGCGCTCGCGGCCCGCGTGGATGCCGTGCCCGAGCCCGGCCAGCACGTGGCGGATCACGAGATCGAGTCTGGTCGTGTGCGCGATCAGCGCCGGGTTCACGGACGACATTCTGCGATCGCCAATTACGCTACCTTGATCTCGCGCTGCAGCGCCTGCAACACATCCGCGATGGCGATGCCGTCGGCTTCGGCCTCGAAGTTGCGCAGCACGCGGTGCGCCAGCACCGGCAGCAGCATCGCGCCGATGTCGTCGCGGGTCACAGCCAGTCTGCCCTGCATCAGTGCACGTGCTTTCGACGCCAGCACCAGCGCCTGGCCAGCGCGCGGCCCGGCGCCCCAACCGATGTGCTTTTTGACCGCATCGACTGTGGTCTCGCTCGGGCGCGTGGCGCGCACCAGACGCGTGGCATAGCGCACCAGATGGTCACCAATCTCGATGTCGCGTACCAGCTGCTGCAGGCGCAGCAGCGTGGCGACATCCATCACCGGCTCGGCGTCCTGCAAGCCGGCGTGCGTCGTGCGCGAGACCATCAGCACTTCTTCGTCTTCGGTCGGGTACACGACATCGATGCGCAACAAAAAGCGGTCCAGTTGCGCTTCCGGCAGCGGATAGGTGCCGGCCTGCTCGATCGGGTTCTGCGTGGCCAGAACAAAGAAGGGCCGTGGCAGCTTGTGCGTCTGGCCGGCGAAGGTGACCGACCGCTCCTGCATCGCCTCGAGCAGCGCCGACTGCGTTTTTGGGGGCGCGCGGTTGATCTCGTCGGCC
This sequence comes from Telluria sp. LT1R51-2, assembly GCF_059685775.1. Classification (NCBI taxonomy): domain Bacteria; kingdom Pseudomonadati; phylum Pseudomonadota; class Betaproteobacteria; order Burkholderiales; family Oxalobacteraceae; genus Telluria; species Telluria sp. LT1R51-2. The sequence goes on from NZ_JCASIM010000002.1 coordinate 358,067, forward strand.
AGCAGCACTTGCGTGAATACCGGGCCTGGCTGGAAGCGGAACGCGCGCTGGCGCGTGGCCTGGTCTTCTTCGAGGATTTCGGTGCCGACGATATCCGACGGCATCAGGTCGGGCGTGAACTGCACGCGCCGGAACTGCATGTCGGTCGCCTGCGCCAGCGATTTCACGAGCAGCGTCTTGCCCAGCCCCGGCACGCCCTCGACCAGCGCGTGGCCGCCGGCCAGCAGGCACGTGACGAGCAGGTTGACGACGTCTTCCTGGCCGATGATCACGCGCGCCATGCTGGCTTTGAGCTCGCCCACTTTCGCCGTCAGTGCAGCGATTTCCTGTTCGTCCCACGCTATCTGATTACTCTCAGCCACTGGTCATGCTCCCAACGCATATTGAATGATGTTCACTGCAAAGCGGGTGTTGTCGACCGCCAGAAAACGCTTGTTGCGAAAGTCGTAGTCCCATTCGCAGCCATAGTCCTTGTTCGAGTACAGCACGCGCACGCGCCCGCCAATCTCGATCGCCTTCAGGTACTCATGCACCAGATCGTCGCCCCAGCCATTGAGTTCCATGCCGGTCGTGGGTGGGCCGTCCTCGAACTTGAAGAAGCACGAGTACAACGGGTGCTTGTTCGGGATTTTCTTCAGCGCGTTCAGGCCGAAGATCTTGGCCATCTCGGCCTCGAACGACTTGGCAAACAGGCCGTCGATGTCGTGGTTGCAGTCGTCCACAAAGACAAAACCGCCGCCACGCACGTACTGTTCGAAGTTGCGCCGCTCCGCTGGCGTAAACTGCACCAGCTTGTGGCCGGCCAGGTAGCAGAACGGCGCCTGCAGCATCTTCGGGTCGGACAAGGCCACCATGCGTTCCGTCGTATCGACCCGCAACGTGGTGTACTCCACGAGGGAGTTGAGCACGTTGCTCGGCATGCGGACATCCACGTCCCAGTTGCCCGATTCGTACATCAGGCGTGTGAAGTAGAAGTCAAAACTGGCCATGGTTGCGCCCGACCGTCAGACCGCGTCAGACAGCGACGTGAAGTTGAAGTCGCGCACCTTCATCGGCGGCAGCACCATCTGGAACGGCACCTCGTCACCACCAATGATCTGCGGCTTGCCCAGTTCATCGATGTTATTCAGGATCGTGACCGGGCTCTCGTTGAAGCGGAAGTTCTTGAGCGGGTACTTGATCTTGCCATTTTCGACGTAGAACGTGCCGTCGCGGGTCAGGCCCGTGAGCAGCAGCGACTGCGGATCGACCATGCGGATATACCAGGTGCGCGTGACGACGATGCCCTTCTTGGTCCCCTCGATCAGCTCTTCCAGCGACTTGGTGCCGCCCGCCATGATCATGTTGCCGTGTTCCGCAGTGGCGCGCTTGCCGGTCTTTTGCGCCCAGTAGCGCGAATAATCCAGCGAGGCGATGCGGCCATCCTTGATCAACTGGGTGCGCTCGCGCGGCAGCAGCGATTCGTTGTCCCATGGCGCAACCGGTACGTCCTTGTCCCACGGGTCGGCCCAGACATTGACCTGGCTGTCGAACAGCTTGTCGCCCAGGCGGTTGCCCCCACCCTTCTTGGCCAGGAAGCTGCGGCCTTCGTCGGCCGAACGTGCCGAGAACGCGCTGAACATATTGCCCAGAATTTCCGACGTCGCCGCCGGCTCCAGGATCACCGTGTAGCGGCCTGGTTCGAGCGCGCGGACGTCGACCGAACGCAGCGCCTTTTCGATGGCGATTTCGGATGCTTCACGCGCATCGAAGCGCGCTGCATCGACGGCGGCGCGGGTGACCCAGCCCGAACCGCGGCCGTCTTCCGTGCGCGCGGTGAGGCTGAACGACAGATCGGTGAAGTCCTGGTGGCCGAACACGCCGTTCGAGTTGGCGATCGTCGAAAAGCGCGTGCTGTCGGTGAAGAAGCCCGCCGTGACGAGTTTCTTGGCGCGCGCCATCTCGATGCTGGTGGCAGCGACCGACGCCCTGAAATCCGGGTCGATCGCTGCGGTGGCCGGCACGAAGGTGCTGGTGGCGCGGTAGGCCTGCTTGGAAATCGCCGGCATGAACTCCGGATTTTCCGGCGACAGGCGCGCCAGTTCTTCGGCGCGGCGCACGGCTTTTTCCAGCGACTTGTCGTCGAATTCGTTGACGGTCGCGGTGCCGCTGCGTTTGCCGAAGGCCACGCGCACGACGAGCTGCATGTCTTCGGTCAGGCCGGCGGTCGAGACGCTGTTGCGCGCGAAGCGCACGTTGCCCACACGGCTGCCTTCGATCGACACGGTGCACTCGTCGGCTTTCGACATGGCGAGCACGCGGTCGGTGATGCGTTTTGCTTGGTCCTGATTGAGCGCTTTCATCTTGGTTTCCTCAGCCGATCTTGCGTGCGGTGTTGATGACATTGATGCCGTTGAAGCGCGTCGTGCTCGACCCGTGCGACACGGCGCTCACCTGGCTTGGCTGGCCCTTGCCATCGAAGAAGGACCCGCCCATGCGCCAATCGCGCTCGTCGCAGATCGCCGTGCAGGCATTCCAGAATTCCTGCGTGTTGGCCTGGTAGGCCACGTCTTCCAGCGGGTTCGTGATCTTGCCGTTCTTGATCTCGTAATACAGCGTGCCGCCAAACTGGAAGTTGTAGCGCTGCTGGTCGATCGAGTACGAACCGCGGCCCAGGATGTAGATGCCCTTCTTGACATCGGCCACCATCTCATCCGGGGTGAGCCGGCCCTTGCCCGGCTCGAGCGACACGTTCGGCATGCGCTGGAATTGCACCGTGCTCCAGCTGTCGGCATACGAGCAGCCGTGCGATTCCTTCTCGCCGATGATGTGGGCCTGGTCGCGCGTGGCCTGGTAGTTCACCAGCACGCCGTTGCGGATGATGTCCCACTTCTTGGCCGCGACGCCTTCGTCGTCGTAGCCGATCAGGCCCAGCGAGCCTGGCGTGGTGCGGTCTGCCACAAAATTGACCCGCTCTGCACCGTACTTGAATTTCTTGGTTTCCCACTTGTCGAGGCCTGCGAAGCTGGTGCCCGCGTAGTTGGCTTCGTAGCCGAGCACGCGGTCCAGTTCCGTCGGGTGGCCGACGTTTTCGTGGATCGTCAGGAACAGGTGCTCGGGGCTCAGCACCAGGTCGTACTTGCCCGGTTCGACCGACTTGGCCGACAGCTTTTCGCGTGCCTGCTTGCCGGCCATGCGGGCGTCTTCGATGATGTCGTACGCATTCTTGTACAGGCTCGTGACGCCGCCGGCAGCGCGCACCTTGTTCTCGGGGCGCGCGTCGAAGTATTCATAGCCCATCGAGGCCGGGGCGCCCAGGCCGCCGCGCGAGCGGAACTTGCCGCTCTTCTTGTCGACGGCGGTGGCATTGATCGGCGCCCACAGGCGGTGGATGTCCTGGTCGATGTACGAGCCGTCGGTCGAGGCAAAATACTTTTGCTGGTTGATCTGGAAGAGCGACGCGGTCATGAAGTTCGCGCCCGCATCCAGGCCAGCCTTGTTCGCGGCGATCAGCATGTCGGCCTTTTCCTTGACCGGAATCGTGCGCCAGTCCTTCTTGAGCGGCGTGGCCCATGCCACTTCACCGACGCCCTTGACGGGCGCCAGGCGCACCGGCTCGGTCTGCAGCCGGGCGTTGGCCTTGGCAATCGCCACGGCCTGGCGCGCGGCGCCGGCCACGCCGTCGGTCGTCATGTCGTTGGTCGAGGCGAAGCCGTAGGCGCCGCCGGCGATCACGCGCACGCCGACGCCGCTCGATTCGGTGTTGTTGATGCTCTCGACGTTCAGGTCACGCGTGATGACGAACTGGTTCAGGTAGCGCCCGATGCGCACGTCGCAGTACGACGCGCCGGCTTGCGTCGCCGCGTTCATCGCGGTGTCGGCCAGGGCTTTCTTGGCGCTTGCCGCCATTGGATTGAGCAGGTCTTCGGCCGCGATCGCGTTGCCAAAGACCGGAATGAACAGCGCGCCAGCGGTGCCGGCGCCGATATGCAGGAATTGTCGACGTTCCATGTGTGTTATCCGTTTGCGGTTGCGCGTCATTCCCGCGCTGACGGGAATGACGGTCTTGCAGCGATAGGACTTAAACCGCGTCCGACAGCGACGTGAAGTTGAAGTCGCGGATCTTCATCGACGGGATCAGCATCGAGTAGCGTGCTTCGTCGGCGCCAATGACCACCGGCTTGCCGATTTCCTCGATATTGTTCAGCATCGACACCGGGCTTTCGTTGAAGCGGAAGTTCTTGATCGGGTGCTTGATCTTGCCGTTTTCAACGTAGAACGTGCCGTCGCGCGTCAGGCCCGTGAGCAGCACCGATTGCGGATCGACCATGCGGATATACCAGGTGCGCGTGACCAGCACGCCCTTCTTGGTGTTCGCGATCAGTTCTTCGGTGGTCTTGTTGGTGCCGGCCATGATGATGTTGCCGGCCGCACCCACCGCGCGCTGGTTCTTTTGCTGCGCCCAGAAGCGCGAGTAGTCCAGCGCATTGATCTTGCCGTCCTTGACCAGCGCCACGCGCTCGCGCGGGAGCATGTCGTCGTCCCACGGCAGCACCGCGACATCCTTGTCCCACGGGTCGGACCAGATATTGACCTGCTGGTCGAACAGCTTGTCGCCCAGGCGGTTCTTGCCACCGGCTTTCGACAGGAAGCTGCGGCCCTCGTCGGCGCGGCGCGCATCGAAGCCACCCAGCATGAAGCTGAGCAGGTCGGACGTGGCGGCCGGTTCCATGATGACCGTGTAGCGGCCCGGTTCCAGCGCCTTGGCGTCGACCGAGCGCAGTGCTTTCTCGATCGCGATTTCGGCCGCTTCGCGCGGATCGAATTTGGCAACGTCGCGCGCCGAGCGCTTGACCCAGCCAGAACCGCGCCCGTCTTCGGTGCGCACGGTTAGCGTGAAGTCCAGCGACGTTGCCACCTGGTGGCCGAACAGGCCATTCGAGTTGGCGATCGTTTCAAAGCTGGTGCGGTCGGTGAAGAAGCCGGCCGACACCAGGCCGCGCTTGCGGCAGCCTTCGATTGCATAGGCCGCAGCCTGCGCGCGGTATTCCGGATCGATGTCGGCGGTTTTCTGCACGAACGTGTCCGATGGCTTGTACGCGGTCTTGGCGATGGCCGGGATGAATTCCGGGTTGTCCGGCGCCAGGCGCGCCAGGTCCTCGGCGCGGCGCACTGCGCGCTCGATCGACTTGTCGTCGAATTCGTTGATGGTCGCGGTGCCCTGCTTCTTGCCGAAGGCGACCTGCACCTGGATGCGGGCGTCGTCGGCCAGGCCGGCGGTCGAGACGGCGTTGCGCGCAAAGCGGATATTGCCGATGCGGTTGCCCTCGATGTTGACGATGCATTCATCGGCTTTGCTCAGCGAGAGCACGCGGTCGGTGATGCGTTTGGTTTGTTCCTGGGTCAAGATACTCATGTGCGCCCCTGCTTAGCCGATCTTGCGAGCGGTGTTGATCACATTGATGCCGTTAAAGCGCGTGGTCGACGAACCATGCGAGACGATGCTGATCTGCGGCGGCTGTCCTTTGCCGTCGAAGAACGAGCCGCCCATGCGCCAGTCGCGTTCATCGCAGATGGCGCTGCAGGCGCCCCAGAATTCCTGGGTGTTCGACTGGTACGCCACGTCTTCCAGCATCTGGCCGATCTTGCCGTCCTTGATTTCGTAGAACAGCTGGCCGCCAAACTGCGAGTTGTAGCGCTGCTGGTCGATCGAGAACGACCCGTCGCCGACGATGTAGATGCCCTTCTTGATCCCCTTGACCATTTCGTCCGGCGTCAGCTTGGTCTTGCCCGGTGCGAGCGAGACGTTGGGCATGCGCTGGAACTGGACCGTGTTCCAGCCGTCCGCATACGAGCAGCCATGCGATTCTTTTTCGCCGATGATGTGGGCCTGGTCGCGCGTGGCCTGGAAGTTGACCAGGATGCCGTCCTTGATGATGTCCCAGCGCTTGGATTTCACGCCCTCGTCGTCGAAACCGATGGCGCCCAGCGAGCCTGGCGTGGTCTTGTCGGCGAAGATGTTGACGATCGGCGAGCCGTACTTGAAGGTCTTCGATTGCAGCTTCTCGAGCGTGGCGAAGCTGGTGCCGGCGTAGTTGGCTTCGAAGCCCAGTACGCGATCGAGCTCCGTCGGGTGGCCGACGTTCTCGTGGATCGTCAGCCACAGGTGTTCGGGCGCCAGCATCAGGTCATACTTGCCCGGCTGGACCGACTTGGCGGTCAGCTTGCGCTTGGCGTCGCGGCCGGCGGCGCGGGCGTCTTCGATGATGTCATACGATTCGGTGTACAGCGTGGCGATGCCGCCCGCGGCCTTGATCTTGTGCTCGGGCCGCGCGTCGAAGTACTCGTACCCCTTGCCCACCGGGGAGCTCAGGCCCGCGCGCGAGCGGAACTTGCCGCTGGCCTTGTCGACCGCGGTGGCCGAGAACGGCGCCCACAGGCGATGCACGTCCTGGTCAATGTACGAGCCATCGGTCGAGGCAAAATACTTTTGCTGGTTCACCTGGAACAGCATCGACTGCATGAAGTTCGCGCCGCCTTCCATGCCGGCCTTGTTCGCGGCGATCAGCATGTCGGTCTTCTCGGCGATCGGCACGGTGCGCCAGTCTTTCTTGATCGGGGTGCTCCATGAAACGTCGCCCACGCCCTTGACTGGTGCGAGGCGCACCGGTTCGGTCTGCAGCTTGGCGTTCGCCTTGGCGATTGCCACGGCCTGGCGCGCCGCATTCGCGATGCCATCGGTCGACATGTCGGACGTCGCGGCAAAGCCGTAGGCGCCATTCACGATCACGCGCACGCCCACGCCGGCCGACTCGGTGTTGGCCACGTTTTCGACGTTCAGCTCGCGCGTGGTGATGAACTGGTTGAGGTAGCGACCGATGCGCACGTCGGCGTAGCTGGCGCCGGCCTTGGTGGCGGCGTTGAGCGCGACATCGGCCAGCGCCTTCTTGGCGGCCACTGGCATGCTGCTGGTGAGCTCTTCGGCAGCGATGGCGCGTCCGAAAGGCAGCAGCATCGAAGCGGCTGCCCCGCTGCTGAGATTAAGAAAGGTACGGCGTTCCATGAGATCTCCTGAATAACCTTCGTCCGGGCAGCGGTTCCGCGAACAGCTCGGGCCGCTCTTGTAATTACAGCTCTTATGCTTTGGTTTTATGACAGATGAAAACGTGACAAACCGCGCAACCTTAGCAGTAACTTAAGACTTTGAATAGGCAAATGTTGTGCCACCTCATTGCACAAATTTGTACGTATCTGGCGCAGCTTCTTTTCTCCCTGCATCCAGTCAATACGGGCGCCAACGCCCACCACACATGCATATGTGACGAATGCTTGACTGTGCGCCGTGCCTCCCGGATCATCAGCGCAGCGACGACGGCGCACCGCCCGTCGTCAACCATCATGGAGACCTCGCACGATGAAACGACTGATCCTGGCCGCAATGCTGGCAACCGGTATCGCCGGCGCCGCACACGCGGACGACGCCCTGAAATCCGCCATCGCCGGCGAGCACCGCGCCGCCGCCAACAAGGCCCGCGACGCGTTCCGCCACCCTTACGAAACCTTGACCTTCTTCGGCATCAAGCCGACCATGACGGTCATCGAACTCTCGCCGGGCGGCGGCTGGTACACCGAGATCCTGGCGCCCTACCTGCGCGACAACGGCAAGCTGATTGGCGCTGCCGGTGCACCTGAATCGCGCGGCGGCAAGGCCTATCGCGACAAGCTGGCTGCCGACGCCAAGGTCTACGACAAGGTGATGCCGGTGGTGTTCGAGCCGCCGACCCGCTTCGAGCTGGGCGCGCCGAACAGCGCCGACATGGTTGTCACCTTCCGCAACCTGCACAACTGGCTGGGCGCGGGCGACGAGGCCGTGGTCACAACGCTCAAAGAAGTCCACAAGGTCCTCAAACCGAACGGCGTGCTGGGCGTGGTCGAGCACCGCCTGCCGGTCAAGATGACGCAGGATGCGAAGGCATCGAGCGGCTACATGCACGAAGCGTATGTGATCCGCATGGCCGACCTGGCCGGCTTCAAGCTGGCCGCCAAATCCGAAGTGAACGCCAATCCGAAGGACAAGGCAGATCATGAAAAAGGCGTGTGGACACTGCCGCCGGTGCTGGCCAACAAGGACAAGGACCGCGAGAAGTACATGGAAATCGGCGAGAGCGATCGCATGACGCTCAAGTTCGTCAAAAAGTAAGCAGCCTGCATGACGTGGGAAGGCCGAGGCCTTCCCCGTATTTTCTTTTGCGGCGCACGTGTATATTCTTCCGGTTGATAGCCCTCCCGCGCAACCGAAGGAAACCATGAAGACTTTGCGATTCGCCGTTCTCGCGCTGGCCGTCTCCGGCGCGCTGCATGCCCAGGAAACCACGCCGCCAGAAGCCCAGCCGGCCGCCGCAACCGCCGTTCCCACCCCCGCTGTCCCTGCCGCCTCGCGCACGACCACACCCGCCCCCGCCCTGCCTGCCGTTGAAAACTCGGTCGTCAAGATTTTCGCCAACGTGCGCCGGCCCGACCCGTACAAGCCCTGGACCAAGTCGGCCCCTGCGGCCATCACGGGCTCCGGCGTCATCATCGAGGGCAAGCGCATCCTGACCAATGCCCACGTGGTGGGCTACGCCAGCCAGGTCGAGGTGCAGGCCAGCCAGTCGGGCGACAAGGTCTCGGCGAAGGTCATCGCGCTGGCGCGTGGTCTGGATCTGGCGGTGCTGGAGCTCGACGATCCCTCGTTCTTTGACAAGCGCCCGCCGGTGCCGCGCGCCGCCGTGCTGCCGGACGTGCGCCAGCAGGTGTTCGCCTACGGCTACCCGGTCGGCGGCAATTCGCTCTCGACCACCACCGGCATCATCTCGCGCGTGGAATTCGTCAACTACGGCGCCTTCAGCTCGGGCCTGCGCATCCAGATCGACGCCCCGATCAACCCGGGCAACAGCGGCGGGCCGGTGATTGCCGGCGAGCGCATGATCGGCCTGGCGTTCGCCAACGTGACCAATGCGCAGAGCATCGGCTACGTGATCCCCAACGAAGAAATCGAACTGTTCCTGCGCGACGTGGCCGACGGCACCTACGACGGCAAGCCGCTGCTGCACGACAGCGTGCAGACGCTGGAAAGCCCGGCGCTGCGCCAGTACCTCAAGCTCGATAAATCGGTCGAAGGCGCCGTGGTGCACCGGCCGTACCGCACCGACGCCGCCTGGCCGCTGAAAGAGTGGGACGTGATCACCCACATCGGCGAGCATGCGATCGACAATCAGGCGATGGTCAAGCTGGGTTCGAGCCTGCGCGTGCGCTTCCAGTACCGCATCCAGCAGGTGGCGAAAAACGGCAAGGTGCCGATGACCATCATCCGCGGTGGCAAACCGATGAAGGTCGAGGTGCCCGCCACCGGGGCGCGTCCGCTCCTGATCCCGGACCTGGATGGCGGCTATCCGTCGTACTTCATCTACGGCCCGGTGGCGTTCTCGCGCGCCACCAGCGAATTCATGGCCTTTGTCAGCGGCAGCGCGCCGGGGATGAATGCGTATGCGTTCAACGCCAGCCCGCTCGTGACGCAGCGCGGCGATTCACCGACACCCGAGCGCGAAGAACTGGTCGTGATCAGCGCGCCGTTCTTCCCGCACAAACTGGTGAGCGGCTACAGCAACCGCTTCGGCTCGGTCGTGGAATCGGTCAATGGCAAGCCGGTACGCAGCCTGGCGCATCTGGTGACACTGCTGCGCGACCTGAAAGACGAGCAGGTGGTGCTGAAGTTCGATCAGCGCTATGGCGAGACGATGATCCTGCCACGGCAGGCGACGCTCGATGCGACCGAAGAAATCCTGTCGGACAACGGGGTGCGCTCGCAGGGTTCGGACGACATGATGAAGGTGTGGCAGAAGCGCTAGCCCGCGCTGCCGCCACCATGACGACGCCCGCACCTGCATGCGGGCGTCGTCCGTTTACTTCGCTTTCTTCACGGGCGTAAACAGCAGATCCTGGAAGTCATAGCTGAAATCCGTCTCGGTCGATACGGGCTTCATGCGCAGCCGCTCGATCGTGCCGTCAGGCTCCAGCGAGAACGTCGCATACGCATCCGCGTTGAAGTTGCGCTCCTTCCAGCGCACGATGAAGGTGTCGTGCTGGAAGTGTTCCATCTCGCCCGTCAGATCCGGCGTGCGCGCGAACGACATCACCAGCTTGCTGCCGGCGCGTTTGATTGTCGCCTTGCCGTACCAGGCGTCTTCGTACTCGCCCTCGTAGCCGGCCAGCGCCAGCGACGGTTTCGACGCTTTCGCACGGCTGGTGCTTTCACCTTTCACGCGGGCCGCTTCCTTGGCGCTGGCCTCGTTCGCGATGTCGGCGATGCGGCCGATCCAGTCGGTCGGCGCAACGCCCAGGTAGCCGTCGAGCAGGCGGTATTGCAGCGCATTGAGCGACGGCCCGCTTTCGGCGTTGGTGAAAATCGCGATGCCGAGCTTTGCTTCGGGCACCAGCAGCACGCGCGAATAAAAGCCCTGCAGCGCGCCGCCGTGCATCGCCACCAGCTTGCCCTGGTAGTCGCGCAGCTGGAAGCCCAGGCCATAAGCCATGAAGTTGGGCCTGGTCGCCGCCAGCGACGGCTTGGGCTGGCTGACCGCCATCGGCGTTTGCGCCGTCCACATCTCGCGGGCCTGCTTGTCGGACCACAGGCGTGCTTCCTTGCCGCCCGCCCCCGTCGGCAGGCGGCCGTTATCGAGCAGCACGTTCATCCAGCGCGCGATGTCTTCGGCATTGGTGTTGATGCCCACCGCGCCGACGGCATTCGCCACCGGCATCGGCTTGACGACCGCCGCCTTGCCATTGATCTTGCTGTGCGGCGCCGAGACGTTCATACCGGCCGTGTGCGCGGCCAGGCTGGTGGTGGTGGCGGTCATGCCGACCGGATCGAGGATCCATTCGCGCATCGTCGTGCCCCAGTCCTTGCCGGACTTTTGCGCGATGATCTTGCCGGCCACGATGTAGAGCAGGTTGTCGTAGGCGTAGCTGCTGCGAAAGCTCGTCGCCGGCTTGATGTAGCGAAGGTTGTGGATGATTTCGTCGCTGGTGAAGGTGGTGGTCGGCCACCACATCAGGTCACCGGCGCCCAGACCCAGGCCGCTGCGGTGCGTGAGCAGGTCACGCACCGTCATCTCGGCCGTCACGTAGCTGTCGTACATGCGAAAGTCGGGCAGGTGCTTGATGACCGGGTCGTCCCAGTTCAACTTGCCCTGGTCGACCAGCATCGCCAGGCCGGCGGCAGTAAAGGCCTTGGAGTTCGACGCGATCTCGAACAGCGTCTTGCCGTCGACCGGCGTCGGGTCGCCCAGCTTGCGCACACCGAAGCCCTGCGTGACGACGACCTTGCCGTCCTTGACCACCGCAATGGCGATGCCCGGCACGTCGAAGGTCTTCAACACGCGCTGGACGTCGGCGTCCAGGTTGTAGGCGGGGACTGCTGCCGTGGTGACTGGCGCTGCCGCCGTTTGCGCGACGGCCAGGCCGGCGCCGCAGAACGCGACCAGCACCGCGCCGGCGATGTGTTTCAACAGTCCGCTGGAAGAACGCGTCATCATGGCTTGCCCATCGCTTTGTCGACGCTCGATTGCGTCTCGGGGTGGTAGCGCTCGCGCGCCTTCTTGTAGACGCCCTCGGCCCAGGTGCGGTCCTCGGCCTTTTCGCGCAGTGCGGCGTACAGCGGCACCACGAACTTCTGGCGGCCCACGCTCATCAGGAATGCTTCCATGTCCGGGCGCACGTCACGGTAGCCGGCGTGCACCGCCGCGCGGTAGAAGCGAAACGCCACTTCGTTGTTGGTCGACTTGGCCAGGCCATAGGCGCGGTCGAGTTCCGCCAGTTTGGCGGCGTCGGCCTTCTTGTCGATATCGTTCAAAAACTTCATCCACTCGACGGCGTTCCAGTCCTTGGCGTTCAACTGCGCGGTCGATACCGTGCCCTTCGTCCAGCCGTCGATCGCGGCATTCAGCTTGGCCAGGCGCTGTGACACGGCGCGCTGCCCGCTGGCCGGGATGCCAGGGCCGTGGATCCACTCGTCGAGTTCCGCGTCGCTCATGATCTTGGGGTTCTTCGCCAGCAGCTGCGCGCGCAGGTAGGCGATGAACTGCTCGTTGGTCACGCTCTGGAACGCGTGCTGGTCGAACCAGCCGCGCAGGAATTGATCGAACGCGGCGCGGCCGGCGCGCTGCTCGAGCGTGTGCAGGAACCAGGCACCCTTCGGATAGGCCAGCGAGGTGTCCGGGTAATCGGCAGCGTTGGTGTCAGCCTGGCGCGAAACCAGCGCCTGCTTTGCTGGCGGCAGCTCCTTGAGCATCTCGAGCGCTTCTTCCTGCTCGAGCTGCAGGTTCATCAGCGCGACTTCCTTGCCGTAGATTTCTTCCAGAATGCGGGTGGTGACGTAGGTGGTGAAACCTTCGTTGAGCCACCAGTGCTTCCAGGTTGCGTTGGTCACCAGGTTGCCCGACCAGCTGTGCGCCAGTTCGTGCGCGACCAGATCGACCAGGCTGCGGTCGCCCGCGATCATGGTTGGGGTCAAAAAGGTCAGGCGCGGGTTTTCCATGCCGCCGATCGGGAACGATGGCGGCAGCACCAGCATGTCGTAACGCCCCCAGCGATATGGCCCGTACAGCTTCTCGGCCGCAGCGACCATCTTCTCGGTGTCGGCCAGTTCGTACTCGGCCGCCTTGATGCGCTGCGGCTCGGCGTACACGCCGGTGCGCCCGCCCAGCGTGCGCGCTTCCAGCTCGCCGATGCCGATCGCCAGCAGGTACGATGGAATCGGCTGCGGCATCGTGAACTTCCAGCCGCCCTTGCCGGTTGCCTTCATGTCGTTATCGGCGCTCATCACCACGCGCAGGCCTTCCGGCGCCTCGATGCGCGCGGTGTAGGTAAAGCGCACGGCCGGCGTGTCCTGGATCGGCACCCACGAGCGGGCATTGATCGCCTGCGACTGGCTGAACATGAACGGGTACTTGCCCGACATGGTCTGCACCGGCTGCAGCCATTGCAGGGCGGTGGCCGTTGGCGCGGTGCGGTAATGGATGCGCACCTTCGTCTGCCGCGCCGGCAGCTTGATCTGCAGCGGCTGGCCCTTCTCTTCATCGAACTTGCCGAGCGTGTAGTCAGCCTTGCGCCAGGTGCCCTTCGCGTCCTGCGCTTCGATCTTCGAGATCGTCAGCTCGCGCGTGTCCAGGTCGAGCGTGGTCGCTTTCTTGTCGATCCAGTTCAGCGTCAGCTCGGCGTAGCCGCCCAGGCTTTTCTTTGCGAAGTCGGCCTTCAGGTCCAGGTGCAGGGCCGTGGTCTTGACCTGGTCGTATTTGGCGTAGCTGAGGGGATCGAGCGCGAACGCGTAAGCGCTCCACGCGCCCAGGAAGGCTGCGGTGGTGGCGCGCAGCAGGGTGCTTTTGTTCATGGTATCTCGCGAATAATGACAGCCCGGCCGGGCTGAAGGCGGAAGCAGAATAGCATGGGCGTCAGACCGGCGAAAGCGCCTGCTGAAACGCGGCGAGCCGCTGTCAATACGCCAATTCTGCCTGCATGACCCACACCGGCGCGGACCACAGCACGTTGCCGTCGTCCTGCGTGACCTTCGCATAATAGAAGTGCGCGCCCGGCGCCGGCGTGAACGTGATCCCGGCCTGCTGCGACAGGCGCGTGACCTCGCCGTTGCGGCCCGGGACGCCCTCCATGATCGCCACTGCCGCGACCTGCCGGTCAGCGAGGCTGGCAAAGTTCACCGTCAGGGTGAGCGGACCTCGGTTGGTGAACTGCTCGCCCATCACGTGGCCGTTGGCGGTCAACACCAGCTGGGACGCCTTGTCCATCGTGGCGAACACGCGGCGCGCCCTGAGCGCGTCGACCAGACTGGCGCGGTTCAGCGCCACGCCCGTGGGCAGCAGCACCCCGGTACGGTTGATGTACGACGCGCCCCAGTTGGCGCAGTGGTTGTCCTGGTTGGTGCTGAAGGCCAGCCGGTAGCCCGCTTCGAGCAAGCGGTTGCAGGCGCCTTCGAAATTGCTGCGGCGGGTTTCGGTCTCGGTCACGTTGTTCGAGAACGCGCTGGTGTTCATCGCTTCGCACAGCACCATCACCGCAGCCCCATCGTCGGTATAGGCAAGCGGCACGCCCCCCACCTGGAACTGGCCCGATGACGCCGGATGGTTGAACTGGCCCACCCAGCCGCGCTGGCGCATCAGCGTGTACAGCGCCGCGTAATCGCTGCGCGGCGTGGCCGTGTCGGCGAAGGGCGCACCGTTGGCGTTCGTCTCCCAGCCCAGCAACTCGTCGCTGTTGAAGATGTTGATATGGCCGCCCTTCTCGATGACGCCCCATTCGAGGCCATACAGCGCCAGAAAGCCCGGATGCTGCAGCGAGAACGTATCAGCGGCGGCCAGGCCAGCGTGGTACAGGGCACGGGCTGCGACTGGGTCGGCGTCGGGCGCGCTGCCTGCCGAGCCGTCAAACATATGGTTATGTTCTGACGCGACGAGGATGTCCAGGCCGCGTCCACTGGCATAGGCAAAAGCGTCGGCCGGACCATACCGCCCTGCCTGCGGCCGCTGCGCGCTGCGGCAGTTGGCGACGTCGGCGCCGCCGTCGCTGTGATTGGTCTGGCTGTGCAGGTTGCCCAGCCAGACGGTGTAGGGCAGCGCGCCAGGGGCCGGCGCTGCCCCCGGCATGAAGGCGCCGGGCAGCGGTGCAAAGGCGGGCGTGGTCAGTGCGGTCGGCATGCCGACCGCGATCTCCCATTCCTGGTCGATCGCATCCTCGTGCTGCACCAGCGCGTGCAGGTGCACGCGGTAGATACCGTCCGGCGCCGGCCGCTTGCCCAAGCGGCCCGACCAGGGCACCGCCACCGTGATCTCGTCACCGGTCAGCGTCACCTGGCCGCGCCACTGCAGCACGGTGCGCCCGCCCGGTGCGCGCAGCTCGACGCGCCAGTGGACGTTGGCCGGCTGCGCCAGGCCAGGATACGCAAAGGTCAACGTGAACGTGCGTGCGGCCAGCGCGCCAGGCTGGAATGGCGCATGCAGCGTGGCGTCGAATTCCTGGTGTTCGGTTGGACCGGCGCTGGCCGAGCTGCAGCACAACAACATGGCAAAAATGGGCAGATAAGCGGTTTTCATGATGCCAAGCTTGCAACTTCCCTACCCTGTCGCCTTGCGCCATGCGTGCTACGGTTGTCATCCTGATCATGTTCATTGATAAGTTTCAAAGTCGCACAGCCGGGGTCAGGTCTGACATTCAGACACGACCTCAGCCTTAACCACTTCTAATGTTGTATTGCCTGGTATTGAATGGCCCGGTGCCAGCTGGTTCCGGCTATCCAACTGTCGAGATCGTGTCCAAATGTCAGACCTGACCCCGGCTTTTGGTTATATTGCCGCATGGTCGACAAACTCGATATCTCCCATCTGCGCACGCTCGATGCGCTCGCGCGCTTTGCCACTATCTCGGCGGCGGCCGAACACCTGGACGTGTCGCAGCAGGCGGTCAGCCTGCAACTGAAGAAAATCCGCACCATCCTGGGCGACCCGCTGTTCGTGCGTACCGGCCAGGGCATGGCGGCCACGCCGTACGCCAGGCTGATCGCGCCGCATATCGCGCAGGTGCTGGCGAGCCTGCATGCGATTCCGCTGCCGTCGGCGGTGCGGCCGGAAGACGTCGAGCGCACGCTGGTGGTCTCCGGCACCGACTACACGCAGAAGGTGATCGTGGCCGACCTGGTGCGCGACCTGCGCCGCGCGGCGCCGAAGGTGAAGATCGCGGTGGTCGACCTCGAAGTAAGCGCCCTGACGCGCAAGCTGCATCAGGGCGAGATCGACGTGATCTTCACGGCCGAGGGCATCGCCGCCCCGGGCCTGGTGTCGATGCCGCTGTTTCTCGAGCAGTACCGCTGCGTGACGGGCGACCGCGCGCTGGCCGGTGCGGGAACGATGTCACTGGCCGCCCTGGTGACGCACGACTTCATCGTCACCAATCCCGGCGCGCCCGGTTTCACGGGATCGGCTGACGGCTGGTTCGCGCGCCAGGGTCTGCAGCGGCGCGTGGTGGCGTCGGCGCCGTCATTCTTCATGGCGCTCGAGTACCTGAAGGGATCGGCAATGGTGGCCTTCATGCCGGCGCGCCTGCTGCCATGCGACGGCATCCACGAGATCATGCTGCCCAAGTATCCACCCGGTTATGGCGTGGTCGCGGCGTTTCACCCGACTGCGCAGAACGATCCATTCATGATGTGGATGCTGGAGCGGGTCAGGGCGCGGCTGGCGGCAGCGGCCCAAGCCCCGGCTTAGCCCCGCTTGTATCGGCTACAAGCGGCGCCCGATTGCCGCGCGGGGCGGGCCTGTCTATGCTGGCCGATTACCTTCACCTGCACAGGAGCGCCCCATGACCATCGAACGCATCAACCCACCTGCCCTGTACGACGGCGCGCCGCACGGCCTGTCGCACGCCACGATCGACCACGACACCGGCCTGGTGTTCGTCTCCGGCCAGGTCGACTGGGACCGCGACTACCAGGTCAGGCACACCACGCTGGCCGCGCAGACCGAAGGCGCAGCGCGCAACCTGCTCACGGTGCTGGACGCTGCCGGTTCGTCGGTCGAACAGATCCTGCAACTGCGCGTCTACGTGCGCGGCGAAATTGGCGAGCACCTCGACACCGTGGCGCCGATCCTCGTGCAGCACCTGGGCTTGCCCCGCCCTGCTTTGACCGGCATCGGTGTCGCTTCGCTCGCATCACCCGCTACGCTGGTTGAAATCGGGGCCGTCGCGAAGATCGTTCGGCGCTGACCCATCAAGGTGTTTAGTAAACTGGCTAAACAGCCGAGTAAAATCCGGTAATGATTGCCGGGAAACCTGACTCCACCTATAAATGCACCTAGGCTCGAGCACGCGCGTTGATGACAACGTCCGCGTGCCCGATTGCCGCTGGCGCAGCGTATGAAGAACAGGCGACGGGCTATGCGCTCCCGCCACGTGTGGAGACACCAATGACAGCTCGTTTCAAGCCCCAATCCCTTTCCCGTCCTTTCGCGGCGATTGCGATCCTGTTGTTTAGTGCGGCGCCTTTGCAGGCGGCCGAACCGGGCTCCCCGGCGGCGGCGGTGAACGTCTTCATCGGCACCGGCGGCGACGGCCACACCTTCCCTGGCGCGAGCCGCCCGTTCGGGATGGTGCAGCTCAGCCCCGATACCCAGCACCGCCATTTCCGTCAGAGTTATCCGTGGGCCGCCGGCTACAACCACGACGACGGCTCGATCCTCGGCTTCTCGCACACGCACTTCTCGGGTAGCGGCCACTCGGACCTGGGCGACGTGCTCCTGATGCCGTACAGCGGCGAAACCAAACTGGAGCCGGGCTACCCCGAGCGACCATTCTCGGGCTACCGCTCGCGCTTCTCGCACGATCAGGAACAGGCCGAACCAGGCTACTACGCCGTGCGCCTGAAAGACCACAACGTCGATGTCGAACTGACCGCGAGCGAGCGTGTCGGCCTGCACCGCTACAAGTTCAAGGCCGGCGAGCCGGCCAAGGTGCTGCTCGACCTGCGCACCAGCATCTACAACCACGACGGCAAGAACCTGTGGTCGCGCCTGCGCATGCGCGACGCCAGCACCGTCACCGGCATGCGCGAAACGCGCGGCTGGGCGCCGGGCCGTCAGCTGTACTTCGCGATTCGGTTCTCGCGCCCGATCGACACGCGCCAGCTGCTCAATCGCGAAGAAGCGGTCGAGTACAAGGGCTTTGCCCAGCCGGGCAAGACGCCGGGCGACCGCGCACTGGTCGAAGGCAAGGCGCTGATGGGCGACTTCAGTTTCGGCGTGCCGAACGACGGCACCCTGCTGGTGAAGGTCGCGCTCTCGCCCGTCAGCGAAGACAATGCGATTGCCAACCTGGCCGAGATGCCGGGCTGGGATTTCGACGCCGAACGCCGCCGCGCCGGCAAGGCCTGGGACGAGGCGCTGGGCGCCGTCAAGGTCGACGCGCCGGCGCCGATGCGCACGCAGTTCTACACGGCGCTGTACCACACGATGCTGGCGCCGTCGCTGTTCATGGACCTCGACGGCAGCTACCGCGGCCCGGACAACGCGGTGCACAAGGCCAGGGACTTCCGCTTCCACTCGACGTTCTCGCTGTGGGATACCTACCGCGCGCTGCACCCGCTGCTCACGCTCGTCGCGCCCGAACAGCGCAACGCCGACTTCGTCAACTCGCTGATCGCCTCGCAGCAGCACAGCCCCTACGGCGTGCTGCCGGTGTGGCAGTTCCACGGCCTGGAAACCTGGACCATGATCGGCTACCACGCGGTGCCCGTGATCGCCGACGCCTACATGAAGGGCATCCGCGGCTTCGACGCCGACAAGGCCCTGGCCGCGATGACCGCCAGCGCCGAATACGGTCCGTACGGTGGGCTCGAACACTACATGAAGCTGGGCTACGTGCCGATCGACCTGGAAAAGGAAGCGGCCTCCAAGACTGTCGAATACGCGTACGACGACTGGACCATCGCGCGCATGGCCGAGAAGATGGGCAAGAAGGACGTCGCGGCGCGCTACTACCGGCGCGCCCAGAATTACCGCAACGTGTTCGACAAGGACACGGGCTTCATCCGCGCCCGCAAATCCAGCGGTGAATTCCGCACCCCGTTCGATCCGGCGCAGTCGAACTTCGGCAGCGATTACACCGAGGGCAGCGCATGGCAGTATTCGTGGTACATGCCACACGATAACGCGGGCCTGATCGGCTTCCTGGGCGGCGACGCACAGCTCGTGGCCAAAATGGACGAAGTCTTCGATGCCAAGGTCGACGAGAACCTGTACGCGCACATGGAAGACATCTCGGGCCTGATCGGTCACTACGCCCACGGCAACGAGCCGTCGCACCACGTGGCGTACCTGTACAACTACGCCGGCGCGCCGTGGCGTACGCAGGAACGCCTGGCCAACATCATGGCCACGCAGTACAGCGACAAGCCCGATGGCCTGTCGGGCAACGACGATCTGGGCCAGATGTCGGCCTGGTTCGCGTTCACCGCGCTGGGCTTCTATCCGGTCGCCCCGGGAAGCAACGAGTACGTGATCGGCCGCCCGTTCCTCGACAAGGCGACGCTGAACCTGCCCAACGGGAAGCGCTTCACCGTACGCGCCGAGAATCTGTCGGCCACCAATGGCTACGTCGGCCGAGTGACCCTGAACGGCAAACCGCTCGCGCGCACCTTCCTGCGCCATCAGGACATCACGGCCGGCGGCGAGCTGATATTCACGATGCAGGCCACGCCGAACAAGGACTGGGGCACGGCGAAAGACGCGCGCCCGTACACGCAGACCGCATACTGACCGACGCCGTCGATGCCGATTCGCGAGATTCGCCGCGTCGCCTTTATGCTGCACCGCCAGCACAACACGCAATCGGCCAGCCCGTTCTATCTGCCGGTGCTGCACGGCGCCGAGGATGCCTGCCGCAAGCGCGGCATCGCGCTCTCGTTCGTCGTGGTCGGCCCGGCCGAGCCGGTGCTGGATCTGGTGCGCCTGCACCAGCCGGACGCGTTGCTGTGCGCCGGCTTCTTTGAACCGGAACTGGTGGCTGCGCTGCGCGACACCGGCAAACCGCTGGTGCTGCTCGACATGCGCCTGCCCGGCTACCGCTCGGTCAATCCCGACCATGCGCTGGGCGGCTACCTGGCCACGCGCCACCTGCTCGCGCTAGGGCGCCGCCGCATCGCGACGCTCACCGGGCCGCTGTCGCACCACAGCATCCTCGAGCGCTATCGCGGCTTTCGCAGGGCCCTGTTCGAGGCGCACATGCTGGCCGATCCCGACCTCGAAATCCAGCTGCCCAGCATCGGCGACACGCAGGACAATCTGCACGGGGCGGTCGACACCCTGCTGGCGCGCGAACCGCGGCCCGATGCGCTGTTCTGCTACAACGACAGCGCCGCGCTGGCGGCGATGCGCCACTGCCTGGCGCGCGGCCTGCAGGTCCCGCACGACATCGCGATCGTCGGCTTTGACGACATCAGCGCCGCCGCCGCCGCGACCCCGCCCCTGTCGAGCGTCAGCATCGACAAGGATCTGCTGGGCCGGATGGGCGTGGACCTGTTGCTCGACAAATCTGCCACGTCCGGCGTCGAACAGACCCTCACGCTGCGGCTGGTGGTCCGCGCGAGCAGCAACGGCGATGCGCCATGACCGCGCCTGCGGCCATTGTCTGCGCGGGCGAGGCACTGGCCGACCGGCTGCGCCGGGACGGCGACACAAGGCGCAGCCATACTGGCGGCCCGACCTGGAACGTGGCGTGTGCCCTGGCGGGGCTGGGCGTGGCCAGTGGTTTCGCCGGCGCCATCAGCCGCTGCGTGGCTGGCGATGCGCTGTGGCGCGCCAGCGCGGCGGCGGGGCTGGACCTGCGCTATCTGCAGCGGGCCGACATGCCCCACGACGATGCGGCTGACCTGCTGTTCGAGCCGACCAGCATGCCGCCCGGTTGGCAGCAACAGGTGCAGTGGCTGCACGTCGGCAGCATCCGCCTGGCGCGCGGACCGCTCGACCTCACGCTGATCGGATTGGCCGAACAGGCGAAAGCGCACGGGCTGCGCATCAGCTATGACCCGCACTGGCATGCGCTGATGGGGCCAGCGTACGACGTGACGCTGCGACGCATGAGCGAGCTGGCCGACGTGATCAAGGTGGCTGACGACGACCTGCGCGCACTGTTTCGCAGCCACGACACGCTAGGCTCGCTGGGTCGCCTGCGCGCGCGCAATCCGGCCGCGCTGGTGCTGCTCACGCGCAGGGATGGCGGGGCATCGCTGTATCACGGCGTGCAGACGTGGCATGCGCAGGCGCCGGCGGTGGACGTGGTCAACGTGGTCGATGCGATGGGCGCGGTGAGCGCAGGTGAGGCGGGAATGGCCGGGCTGATTTATTCGCTGCAGCAGTGGCCCGATGCGGGCATGGACGCGCACCTGGCATTCGCGGTGGCGGCAGGGGGCGCCGCAGGCCGCATGGGCGGGACGCAGGCACCAGGCCTTGACGCTGTCCGGGCGCTGCTCGGCGCGGTGATGGTTACCCGCTGAGCGCGCCCTGCCGTGGCATCAGGCCGAGGCGGCGCACTGGGCGCCGTCACCGACAAAAGGACGGCAGTCGACGGGGACGTCGATCAGGAACGTCGTGCCCAGCTCGGGCGAACTGTCGACCGACACGCTGCCGCCATGGCTTTCGCCCACGGCCTTGACGAACGGCAGGCCAATGCCCCAGCCCGTGGCCGAGAACGGCCCCGTTTCGCGGCGCAGGTACTCGAAGATCCGGTTGTGCTGCTCTTCGGGAATCGCATTGCCTTCGTTGTGAACGGTCAGCATCAGGCGTCCGCGCGTCTGGTGCGCCATGATGGTGACGGTGCCGCCATCGCCATACTTGATCGCATTGTTGACCAGATTTTCCAGCGCACGCCAGAGCGACGCGCGGCACCAGTGGCCGGTGACCGGCTCGCCGGTCACGTCGACGACGACCTGCGTGCCGTGCTGGCCATGCGCATATTGCTCGCCCAGTTCGCGCGTCAGTCCCAGGATATCGAAGTGCGACAGGTGCAGCGGGATCTTCGCCGCGCCCTGGAACGTCAGGGCGTCGAGCAGTTCGGCCATCATCTCGTTGAGCCGGTCGGCGTTGGTGCCGATGCGGGCAGCGATGTTCTTTACCTGCGACCAGTCGGCCGTCATCGACATGAGCTGCGCGCCATGCGAAACCACCGACAACGGCGTGCGCATGTCGTGCGACAGGGCGGCCGCCATCTTGTGCCGCAGATCTTCGTGGATCTGCGTAAACGAGCGCACGGCCTCGCGCATGGCGGCATTGATCGACGCGTCGATGATGCGCCAGTGGTCGTCGTCCAGGGACACCCTGCCCTTGGCCACAACCGCAATCGACTCGCGCAGGATCTGGTATTCGTGGACCACCTGATCGGGGCCGAACGGGGTCATGCGGGCCCGCTCGGTCCCGTGGACACTGGCTGAATTGTTGCCGCTCACCGCCTGCGTGCGCGGGTGGTCCGGGCTCAGGGCTTCGGCGATATTGTCAAAAAATGCCGGCAGCGTGTTGGTCAACACGGGCCGCAGCAGATTCCGGGCGCCTTCGACGCGTGCACGCACTTCCCGTTCCCAGCGATCCATGACGGCGTCGCGGATGGCGATGAATTGCAACCCGGTAGGCGAAATACCGTGGCGGTCAACATTCTGGTCAGTGGCTAGTGTCATGCAGTCGTCAGTGTCAGGATCAGTGTCAGTGTCAGGGCCGGGCGCGGCAAGCGCGATCGATGGTCAATAAGAGAAGATCAGCGGCGATCAGGGACCGTTCCCGAATTATATAGCGCCCGCTGATGCGTGCCGCGCAGCCGGCCAGCACGCCCGGCGATTTCGGCGCAGGCTGTGGCTGGGCCGCCACGCCCGGCCTGACGTGGGCGGGGCGCCGCGAAACGCCCGCCACCCTACGCGCCGGCCGGCGTCCCCGCGATCCACAATTCCACCCGGTGATCGCGCCGGTCATCCTGCAGTTCGAACGTCCAGTCAGGACACGGCTGGCCATCGAGCAGCAAGCCTTCCATGCCGTCGCCCGCATGCACCGTGATCTCGTAGATCGCGCTGTGATAGCGGTAGCGCAGACTGAAACCGGCCCAGCCAGGCGCCAGGTGCGGCGTCAGGTGCAGGCGCGCACCGTTGCGCGCCACGCCCAGCAGCGCCTCGAGCGCCAGCAGCCAGGTGGCCCCGGCGGCGGCAGTATGCACGCCGCCGATGGCGCGGCCGATGTGCGGCGCCACCGTGCGCACGCCGCCAGTGAGGAAGTACGGCGGCGCAGCGCCGTCGGCCATCCGGTCCGGCGCCAGGGTCGGCGCCAGCGGATCGAGCATGCCGGCCAGCTGCCACGCGCGGCCGGCGTCGCCCAGCCGCGCAAACCCGGTCGCTGCGAGCGCCACCGCGCCATGATCCTGGCCGGGACTGGCCACCACGCGCTCACTCCAGTGCCCGTCGACCGCCGGATCGCACAGCAGCGTGACGCCGTGCGCCTCGTCGACCAGGCGCAGCGCTGCGGCGCGCAGCGCGGCTGCACCGTGTTCGGCGTCGGCCTGCACTGCCCAGCCCTGGGTCGACAACTCGACGCGGCAGGCGGCGTTGGCGATCGAACCGAGCGCATTGCGGCTGTCCAGCCACGTCCAGCGGTACCAGTCGCCGTCCCAGCCATGTTCTTCGCACTGCGCCCTGAGCGCCAGCGCGGCGCCACGGCAGGTGGTGGCAAAACCGAAGTCGCCGCGCCGGTCGGCCACCTCGGCGAAGCGCTGCAGCACGGTCGCCATGAAAAAGCCCGTGCGCACGCTTTCGACACGGCCCGTGACGTCATCGTGATGCAGGCGCGCCGCCGCCAGCGGCAGGCCGCGCTGGCCGAAACGCAGGCAGCCGCGCAGACCGTGCACGCAGTGCTGGTACAGGTCATCCCCGGCGACCAGCCGCGTTGCGTCGCCCGGATCGGCGCCGAATGGCAGTACGGCCAGCAGCGCATCGTCGGCGGTCACGGCCAGGTAGCGCGTCAGCGCGTACGGCAGCCACAGGAAGTCGTCGACCACGGGCGACGGCAGATTGGACTGCGCCGTGGCGAAGTCGCGCGCTGCCTGCAGCAACGCGTTGCGCAGCAGTTCGGGCCGGGCATGCACGCTGGCCAGCAGCGACTGCAGGCGCGTGGCGGGACAGCGCTCGCCCCACGCCGCGCTGATCGCCTGATACGGCAGCCAGGTATTCACACGCAGGTCGAATGATGCATCGGGTGAGCGCAATTCGACCGCACCCAGCGTGCCGTTCCACCAGGTGCGCAGGCGTTCCCACGCGGCGGCGCTGGCGCGCGCGCCGCCGTGCAGTTGCACCTCGCGGCTGGCGTCAAGCGTGCCGGGACCGGCCACGCCCAGCACGAACACCAGTTCGCGCTCTTCGCCCGGCGCCAGCGTGACTGGCACCTGCAAGGCCGCGCACGGTGCACGCCCTGCCCCACTGGCGCCGGACAGGCTGCTGCGCCCCAGCGCCGCCGGTTGCGCGATGCTGCCCTGACGGCCGATGAATTCGTCGCGGTCGCAGGTTGCGGCGACGTCTTCGGCATCGACATGGAAGAACCCCACCTGGTCGCGGAAGTCGTCACTGAACGCATTGCGCGCGAACAGCGCACCGCTGGCCAGGTCGATGCCGGTGACGATCTGCAGGCCGGGGGTGGCGTCGATCGCATCGAGCTGCCACGCGACGAAGCCCGTCACGCTCAGACGGCGCGGCGCATCGCTGTCGTTGCGCAGCCGGAGCACGCTGTATTTGATGGGCGCATCCGGCGCCACGAAGCAGCGCAGCGCCGAATGGATGCCGTGCGCGCCGTGTTCGAATACGGTGTAGCCAACGCCATGCCGGGTGACATACGGTTCCGCCGATGGCGCCGGCCACGGCGTGGGCGACCAGAATGCCCCGCTGTCCTCGTCGCGCAGGTAGAACGCTTCGCCATCCTGCGGTGCGACATCATCGCTGCCGGCGCTCAGGCGCGCAGCGCGCGTGCCACTCCAGGTGACCGCATGGCCGCGTTCCGAGAGCACCGATCCGAAGCCGGGATTGGCCAGCAGGTTGGCCCAGGGCGCCTGCGGCACCGGCACGGCGGCGCTGCTGCGCACCTCGTACTCGCGGCCATCCGGCGTGAAGCCGCCGATGCCATTGTCGAACAGGCGTTCTGGCTGCACGGTGGGCAATGCTTCCGTCATCCACGGCGTCGCCGCGCCAGCCACCAGTGGCGACGGCAAGGCGGCGCCTGGCCGTGCGGCGCGGCGCAACTGGTCTGCCAGATCGCCCCGACCAGACAGCAGCAGCACGCTTGCGCTCGAGCGTAACAGGATGCGGTCTTCCTGCGCGACGCTCTCCCGCAGGAACAGATGCACGCCGCCCGGCGCATCGAAGGTGTCGGGATCGACCAGTGCCATCGCCAGCGTCATCACGCCCTCGCGCACGGCGCGGCTGTCGCACAGCACCAGCAGGTCGACGGCAAAGCCGCGGTTGCGCCAGTAGGTATGCGCCTGCAGCACCTGGCGCGCCAGACCGGTATCGGGACCGTCCGCCAGCTGCAGCAGCAGCACCGGCTGCTCACCAGTGATGCCGCAGGCCAGCAGGTCGGCGCGGCCGCGCACATTGCGCGCGATGACGGCCGGGTCGGCGCGCAGGGCCGGTACCGGCTGCAGCAGGCAGCCGGCCAGGCGGTTGCACAGCTGCGCATCGGCTTCGCTCACGTCCATGCGGCGCAGGAAGGCCTGGGCCTGGGTCCAGGCAGCGTCGATCGCGCGGTCGACCGCGTGGCCGGCGCTGTAGCGGGCCGCCAGTTCACGTGCCATCGCCCGGCTGGCGGCAACGCCCAGCACCAGGTCGACGGTGATCTCCTGCTGCGGCGCCAGCGTGACGGTGCGGCGCAAGGCCAGCAGCGGTTCGTCCGGTTCGGACACGAGGCCGGGCAGCGCGCCGCCGGCGCCGATCGCCTGCGGTGCGCGCAGATCGTGGCCGCGACCGATGAAGCGTGCGCGGTCTGTCTCTACCGTGACGGCAGGCGCGATGTCGCGCACTGCCATGCGGTGCATGACGACCGGCGCGTCGGCCGCCGTGACGCACAGCAGGCTGTCGTTGACGGCGTCAAATTCGATCATCACATGGCTGCGGCCACCCGGCTCGAGCGCCGGTCCGGCCAGCGCTACGCTGCTAGTCAGTTCCAGCGTCAGCGGCTGCAGGCCCTGATTGACGATGCGGATGCGGCGCAGCTCGACGTCGTCGTCCGGCGCCACCACGATATCGGTGTGCACGGCCAATCCACTGTCCAGACAGCGCACGCTGGCCCGACCCTCGGAGAATACGGTTTCGCGCTCGCTCTCTGGCAGAAGGCCCGGCCAGACCTGGCCGGATGCAACGTCGCGTACATGGCAGGTCAAACCGGTTTCGCCAATGCCGGTGCGGGTGATCTGTTTGTCATCCCAGCGGCTGGCGCCAGTGCCATCGCTGGCCACGACCAGGTGATAGCGGCCGTTGGACAGCAACTGGACTTCGGGCAGCGCCGGGGGCTCGCTGCCGATCACGCGGGCATACGGGCGCGCGCTCACGCCCTGGCTGGCGGTGGCTGCGCCGGTGTAATGGCGTTCGGGGGCAGCGCCGGAGACCGGCACCGGTTCTTGCAGCAATGGCAGCGCGGCCCGGAATTCGGGGTCGCGGCAGAAGCGGCGCTGCATCGGCTCGCCCAGCAGATGGCGGGCCAGCGCCAGCAGCGTCATCGCCTGATGGTGCGCGGCATAGGCCCGCACGACGACCTGACGCTCGCCCTGGGGCAAGCGCGCCGGCGCGTAGTCGAGCGACTCGTACAAGCCAAGCTCGCCCAGCATGCCTTGCGCCACGAAGGCGCGCAGGTTGCTGCTGGCCAGGCCGGGCGTCACGCCCAGCGCCAGCGCGGCGGCATGCGGCGCCGCCACCAGGTCGTCATCGCGCTGGCGCTGCAGCGCCGCGGCGGGCAAGCCGAATTGGCCAGACCGGTAGCGCGCGGCAGCGTCCACGGCATTGCAGCGGGATGGCGAAAAGCCCCACAGCACGTCCTTGCCTTTGGCATGCGCGACCTGCGCGCGCACCAGCGCGCGGGCAGCGCTATCGAGCAGCGTGTCGCGCCAGTCCGGCATCCAGAGTTGCGGCGCCAGGAGGTCGGCCATGGCGCCACGGCGCGAGAGCAGCAGCGTATTCGCACCGGCCATGCGCAGCGGGCGGCCCAGCGACCACCAGTGCTGCTGCGGCAGCTGGTCCTGGGCTACAGCGGCAAAACTGGCCATGCGCGATGCGGCGGCCAGCAAGTCGCAGCTGTCGCGGTCCAGTCGTTTGTCGCGCACATCGTAGCCGGTTGCCAGCTGACCGGTGGCGGGATCGACCAGCGCGCCGAAGTCCATGCGCGCGGTATCGCGCGCAGCATCGGCCAGTGCGGCCAGCCGTTCGATGCGCTCCTGCGCACAAGCGCGGCCCGCATCCACCAAGACAGCCAGGCCAGCGCCACCCGTTGCCGGCGCGCCAAGCTGCGCCAGTTCGCGCAGTGTCGGGATGCGGGTCAGGCTGGCCTCGAGCACGTATTCCTGGACTGCACGCATCCACGGCGCCAGCGCATATAGGTCGTCCAGCTGCGCGGTGCAATTGGCAAGCAGACGCTCGACCCAGGCGACCAGTGCTGAATCCATGTCCTCAGGCAGACTGGCTGTCAGGCGTTCGGCATTGGCCAGCGCCAGGCGCAGGCAGTCGGCAAGGCCCGGCAGCGTATCGAGAGCGCGGCAGCGCTCGGGCGCCAGCGCGCCCTCCATCTCGTCCAGCGCGTTGACGAATGGGGCCGGCGCGTCGTGCGCGTGCTCGCGCACGACCAGCAATGTGGCGCGGATGCCGTCCGGCGCCGCGCCGGCGATCGGCTGGTCAAGCAGTTCGTCCATGCCGACGACAAAGGTGCGCAGCGCGAGCACCAGGCTGCCGCTGGCCGCGGTATCGACATGGTGTGGCTCGAGCGGCGCCAGCGTGGCGCCGTCATACCAGTGCAGCAGATGCCCGTTCCAGCGTTCGAGCAGCGCCAGCGAGGCGAACGTGCGCTCGCTGCGTTCCAGCAGGCCGCCCAGTGGCAGGAAGCCGAAGTCGCGTGCACTCAGTGTGGCCAGCAGGCCAAGGCCAATGCCATCGGGCGAGACACGCGCATCGACCGCCGGCTCGGGATGCTCAAGCACGGCGTGCGGCGCCAGCCCATGGCCATCGGCGCCATGACGTTCGAAGAAGCCCCAGGTGCGGCGCGCCAGCGCGCGCAGGAATCCGTCCTGCGCCGGCGCGAGGCGCACGCTGCGGCGGGTCACCTGGCTCGTCCACCAGGCCAGCACCGGCGACAGGAACCACACCAGCAGCAGCGGCGCCGTGGCGAACACGGCGTAGGGGTTGGCAAAGCTGACCAGCATCGCGGTGGCCATCGCCAGCAGCGGCGGGAACCACATGGCGCGGCCGTTGATTTCCAGCGAGCGGCCAGGCGCTGCCCCTGCTTGCGTATCGAGCAAGCCGCGCTGCGTCACATGCCGGCGCCACAGCCCACGCACCAGGGCATGGGCATCGACCAGTGCTGCATGCGGCAGGAAGGCTGCCCACAAGGCGCTGCGCGTGAGCGTCACGCGGGCGCCACGCGCCCAGCCGTCAAGGTGCTGGCGCCATGGTGCGTCGAGTGGCCGGTCTCCCAGCGCCACCAGCATGCCGACCAGCGCCGGCACGAACACGATCCCCAGCACCGCCGCGGTCCAGAACACGGGCGCGGCCAGCAGGCTCCAGCACAGGATCAGCAGTGCGAGCGACGCCGGCGCGACCAGGCTGGCGCGCAGCGCGTCGAACAGCGTCCAGCGTGCATGCGCGTGTTTGAGGCCATCGGGGCCACGGCCGAGGCGATGTGCCGATTGCCAGGCCGCGCGCACGGCGCGGTGCCGGCGCAGCATGTATTCACCATACGTGGGCGCGCGCAGCGCATTCACGCGCACGTCCGCCACGCGCCCGGCGCGCAGACGGTCCCGCTCGACTGGGCCGGGCAAGGCGCGGCCGTCGTCGTGCAGAACATCGCCGCAGGCACGGCGCCATGCGTCAACGTCGTGAATCGCGACCCAGCCGTGGCTTGCGGCCTGCGCAGCCCCGCCCATCCGGGCAAAGCGCGGCGCGCGATGGCCCGGTGGCGCAGGGCCACGGGCGGGCAGCAGCATGCCGTGCCCTTCGAGCACGCGGCCGCTGTCATCCTGTACCGGCTGGTGCAGCGGATGCGCCATCGCGGCTACCAGGCTGCGCGCGGCGTCGCGCGGCAGGCCGGCGTTGGCATCGAGTGCAATCACGTAGCGCATCGCAGTGCCAGCGCCGGTGTTGCCGGCAGCGAGCAGGAAGCGTTCGCGCGCGCCGCACAGCCAGGCGTTCAGGTCGGCGATCTGGCCGCGCTGGCGCTCCTGGCCGATCCAGGCTTGCTGGTCGATGCTCCAGGTGCGCGCCCGTACCAGCAGCATGAACGGTCCGGCGTCAGCATGGCCATAACGCGCATTCAATGCATCGATGGCGGCGCTGGCCTGCGCCAGCAAGGCGTCGTCCGCCGGCAGCGTTGCGCTGGCGGCATCGGGCAGGTCGAGCAGCAGGCAAAAGCGCAGGTTCGGGTCGCGGTTGCCGAGGTAACGCACTTCGAGTTCTGCGCGCAGCCGTTCGATCGCGGCAGCGTCGCCCGCTTGCGCGCAGACGGCAACGACGCTCCGGCATGCGTCAGGAATGCCGGCGCTGAAATCCATGCGCGGCGTGGTGACAGGCGGGATGCGCCAGCGTTCCATCATGCGCACCAGGGACAGCGCCAGCGCGCTCGCCCCCGGCAGCGCCAGCAGGCCAATCAGCGCCAGCAACCACGCGCTGGCATCGCCCTGACGCGCGTGGACGAGGATGGCGGCCGTCAACAGCAGCAGCAGGACCGCAGTCGCGCCGATGCGGGCAGCAACCGGCGCCCTGTTTGCCAGGGCCGGCAGGTAGTGGCCCACGTGACGGGTGCGCACGTCCAGGCCACCTTCGCCTGGTGCGCGATGCGTGCCGGCCAGCGTCAGCGCGTCGCGCGCGACGTCGGCTTCATCGACTTTGGCAGCCCGGGCGCGGCGCGCAATCGCGTGCCGGTAGCTGTCGCGGGTGGCGCCGTCCATGGCGGCGTAACTGCCATCCGGATCGGTGCGCAGCAGCGCGTCGACCGCGCCATGCGTCTCGGCGAACGCGCGCCAGTCGATCCCGCCAAGCAGACGCAGACTGGCCAGGGTGTTGCCGGCCGAGATGGCATCCTCGGCCTGTTCGCTGTGTTCGCGCTGCGTGTGCTGCGCGATGCTGGTGCCGGCATCGGCCAGGCGCGCGTCGAGCCAGTCCAGGACCTGGGTCACGGCGCCGCCGCGGCCGTGCAGGCGCCGCGCCAGTTCGGCGATGAAGCTGTCGCTGGCCTCGACGCTGCGCATCATGTCGGCCACCAGCAGGATCAGGTCACCGGGCCGCGTCTCTGCCGTGTCCAGCAGGCGCACGGCCCACCCTGCGGCCTGTTCATGCGCGGCGCAGGCACGCGCTGCGCGCGCAGCCAGGCGCCGCAGGTTGTCGATCAGGGCCAGGCGCAGGAGCGCCGGCAGCGCGTCCAGTTCGGCGATGCGCAGCAGTGCGCTTTCCTGGTAAGCGCCCACGAACAGCGCCAGTTCATCCGCGTCGATGCGGCCATCGCCATGCGCGACCACGTCGAGCACCAGGCGCCAGGCGCGCACGGCGCCATCCGGCGCCAGTGTCGGCAGGACCGCAGCGCCAGGCCGCAGGCCGTCACGCGCCAGGCGCACCTGGGCGTCGAGAAGGTGGTGCTGGTCGAGCAGGCGCGCGCCGGCAGGCGGCAGCGCAAAGCCAGTACGCGCGGCCTGGTCGAGCGCGTCGCACGAAGCGGCGATAGCGTCGGCGTTCGTCGCCAGCAGTGCGCGCAAGGCCTTGGCGCCGCCCTTGCCGGCCGTGGTGGGTTGCAGTACGTGGCGCGCCGCCAACTGGCGTGCGTGTTCCGCGCGCTGGAGCGCGCCGGGAGGTGCTGCGCGCCATGGCGCATCGTCGCCGGTTGCACGCGCCGCATCATGCGGCGTGCGCTGCCCGGCGGGCAGGTTGTGGTTCTTGACGTTCAACGGGGCCTCGGGACTGAGCGTGCGCAGCAGACCGCTGGAGCACAGTGGCGTCCGGGACGGATCAGGGCAGGAAACGCTGGGCGCGCACGGCTGATCCCATGCTAGGCAAAGACCCGCGTCATTACTGTGCGCTGACGAACACACCCCACCGATGGGCGGCAGGCATCCGCGCCCCGGCGATCAGATGGCGAGCGCGAACCCGCCTACCAGCGACCAGGCGCCGGGATGACCCAGAGCGCGCAAGGCCTGCGCCGCGCGGGCGCTGCGGACACCACTGCGGCAGACGAACAGCAGCGGCGCCGCCACGCCCAGCCACTGGGGCGCCTCGTCGGCAACGCACGCCAGCGGCACGTTGCGTACCGCGTGGCCGTGCAGCCGAACCGCGCCCCCACCCGTACCCGTGCCCGCGACGCTGTGTTCGCGCAAGTCGCGCACGTCGATCACGAGCGCTTCCGGATGCGCAGCGAGCCAGTTGCGGGCAGCATCGGCGGGCACCAGCATTGCGCTGTCGATGGCGCCATCCATCGCCGGCTCGGCGCCTGACATCGGCATCGGCATCGGCGCGGCCAGCGCGGCGCCGCAGCGCGCGATACGCTCGCAGGCCAGATCGAGCGACGCGTCGTCAAGCAGCGCGCCAAACGACAGGCGCACCGCCGCCGCGCTGCGCCAGGCCGGCACACCCATCGCATCGAGCACGTAGCTCGACCCGGCTTTCCCCGCAGAACACGCCGAGCCGGCACTGACGCGCATGCCGGCGGCATCGAACAGGTCAAGCAGCGTGGCGCTGGCGACATCCGGCACCGAAAAATTGATGGTCGTGGGAAGCGATAGCGCCATCGGCGCATTGAACACGATGCCGGGCAAGGCCGCTTCGAGCGCCGCTACCAGGCGCGCGCGGCATGCCAGCAGCGCGGCGCCGTCGCGGAAGGTGTCGCCCCGCTCCAGCGCCGAGAACACGGCACCCAGCGCTGCGATGCCGGCCATGTTTTCGGTGCCGGAACGCTGGCCGTCTTCCTGCCCGCCGCCGCACATCAGCGGCGTGTAGGGCGCACCGCGCCGCACGTACAGCATGCCGATACCTTTCGGCGCATACAGCTTGTGCCCCGAGAACGGCGCGTAGTCGATGCGGCTTGCGGCCAGGTCGAGCGGGAGCTTGCCCAGCGCCTGCACGCAATCGACCAGCCACAGGGCGTCGCTGCCAGTGTCACGCAAAACGGCTTCGATACCGTGCAGGTCGGACACCACGCCCGTTTCATTGTTCGCTGCCATCGTGCACACCAATGCCACGCGCGGTGCCAATGCGCGCAGCACGTCGAGCCGGTGGCGGCCATCGCCATCGACCGGCAGCATGCGCAGTTCCAGGCCTGTGCCGAGCAGGCGGTTCCAGTGCGCCAGGCTTTCAGGCACCGCCTTGTGTTCGGTCGCGCCGATCAGGACGATGTCGCCGCAGGCTTCACCGCGCGCGCGCCGCTCACGCACTGCGCACAGGGCCGAGAGCACGGCCGTCTGGATGCCTTCGGTGGCGCCGCTGTTGAACATCAACCGGCCATCCCCCGCGCCGACCACGCGGGCCGCACTGGCGCGCACGCTCTCGCGCAGTGCCCGGGCGCGCAGGCCCGTCGCATGGCTGCTGCTCGGGTTGCCGAAGCCGTCCTGCATGGCGGCCATGGCGGCGGCTGCCGCGGCCGGCAATACCGGTGAGGTCGCATTGGTATCGAGGTAGATTTCGGTCTGCATGAATAGGTGCCAAAAATATAAAAAAGGTGTCGCACAACATGTTATTGTCCAGTAATATGGTACGGGCTAAAGACGGTCAATACGTTCCAAACTTTCTGGTTTCCGATCAAACAGTAGGATAATTATTCTTATAATCAGCAATGCGGAATATGAATTCACTCGACAAGTTTGATTGCGCGATCCTTGCTGCCCTGCAGGCGGATGCCACCTTGTCCATTTCGGGGCTGAGCGAAAAGGTCGGGCTGTCCAGCACGCCTTGCTGGAAACGCGTCAAGCGCCTGGAAGAAGAAGGCTTCATCGAAAGCCGCGTTTCCATCGTCAATCGCGAAAAGGTCGGCTTGCCGGTCACCGTGTTTGTCAGCGTCAAGACGCCCGAGCACGATGAAAAATGGCTCGCGCGTTTTGCCGCCGCCGTGATCGCGCTGCCCGAAGTGCTGGAGTTCCATCGCATGAGCGGCGACGTCGATTACCTGCTCAAGGTCGTCACCACCGATATCGCCGGCTACGACCGCTTCTATAAAAAGCTGATCAAGACCGCGCGCCTGACCGGCGTCTCGTCGGCGTTCTCGATGGAGCAGATCAAGTCCACCACCGCCCTGCCCCTTGAACTGATCTCGCACGGCACGCCAACCTGAGTCTTTACAGGCGTTCTGCGCTTTCGCCGTGTACATGAATCGTGCGATGATGGCGCCCGTCCACATCAACGGGAGACTGAGTCAATGCCATCGAAAATCACCATGGCGCCGCTGGCGCTGGCCGCACTGATTGCCACCATCGGCGTGCACGCGCACGCTGCCGAGCAGGTCGTCAAGATCGGCGTCAGCGGTCCGCTGTCGGGCGCCAATGCGTTTGCCGGCAAGGACAATGAAAACGGCGTGCGCATGGCCATCGAAGAGCTCAACGCACAGAAGATCCAGGTCGGCGCCAACGTGCTGCGCTTCGTGCTGCAATCCGAAGACGACGCGGGCGACCCGAAACAGGGTGTGACCGTGGCCCAGAAATTCGCCGACGCCGGCGTCAAGTTCGTGCTGGGTCCTTACAACTCCGGCGTGGCGATTCCCGCCTCGCGCGTCTACAACGACAGCGGCATCCTGATGTCGACGGTCGGCACCAATCCCAAGATCACCGCCAGCGGCTACCCGACCGTGTTTCGCATCGTCGCGAGCGATACGCAGGTGGGCGCCTCGGTCGCCGGCTACGCAGCCAAGGAACTCAAGATCAAGAACATCGGTGTGATCGACGATCGCACGGCGTTCGGCCAGGGCATCGCGATGGAGTTCAAGCGCCAGGCGCAGCAGGCCGGCATCAAGGTCGCCGGCCACGAGTTCACCAACGAGAAGGCGAGCGACTTCGCCGCGATTCTGACCGCGCTGCGCGCCAAGAAAGTCGACGCCATCTTCTACGGCGGCTACGCGCCGCAGGCCGCGCCGATGGTGCGCCAGATGAAGCAGCTCGGCCTGAACGTGCCGCTGCTGGGCGGCGACACGCTGTGCAGCCCCGAGATGGCAAGACTCGGCGGCGCTGCAGTTGGCGAGAACGTGCGCTGCGCGCAGGCCGGCGCGATCGTCGCCAAGCAGCCGGGTGGCGCTGCCTTTTTGGCCGGCTACAAGAAGCGCTTCGGGCGCGAGCCGGACGTGTATGCGCCGTCGTTCTACGACCAGACCAAGTTCATCGCGCAGGCGATCCAGTCGGCCAAGACGGTCGATGCCAAGGCCGTTGGCGTCGCGATGCACACGATCAGCTACCAGGGTGTGGTGGGCACCTACGGCTATGACCCCAAGGGCAATCTGAAGAAAACGGCCGTCACAGTCTACACATTCAAGAACGGCGCCCTCACGCCGCTGGCCAGCTACTGATTCTTTACCAGGACCTCGAACACGATGAACCCATTCTTCAAAACCGGCGTGCTGGCCACGGCCGCCCTGCTTCTGTGCGCCAGTGCCGGCGCCGCGCCGGTCACGGCCACCGCACCAGCATCGGCATCGGCTGCCGACACCCAGGCCGGCAAGGCCATCAACAAACTGGTCGACGAATACTACGACGCCTACGCACGCTTCGAGCCGGTCTGGGCGACCGAGTCCGGCGACGGCCGCTTCGACGGCCAGCTTGGCCTGCCGATCGCCCCGAAAAACCGCGACGCCCAGTTCGTGCTGTACCGCGGCTACCTGAAGCGCCTGGGCGCGATCCCGCGCGAGCGTCTGAATCCGCGTGACCAGGCCAGCTATGACATCGTCAAGTTCGAGCTAGAGACCGCGCTGCGCCTGGGCGCCTTCCCCGAGCACCTGCTGCCGGTGGACCAGATGTTCAACATGCCGGTCTTCATGGCCAACTACGCCGGCGGCCAGGGCGCGCAGCCGCTCGCCACGCCGCAGGATTACCGCAATTACCTGAGCCGCCTTGACCAGATGGTTGCCTACATCGACCAGGCGATCGCCAATATGCGCGAAGGCGTCAAGCGCGGCGTCGTGCATCCGCGCGAGCCGATGATGTCGCTGCTGCCGCAACTGAAGGCACTGGTCGCGGCCACGCCCGAGGCCAGCATCTTCTACAGCCCGATCAAGGCGCTGCCGGCGGGCTTTTCGAGCGCCGACAAGACCAAGCTGACGGCGTCGTACCGCAAGACGGTGGGCGAGAAGCTCAATCCGGCACTGGCGCGCCTGGCCACGTATGTCGAAAAGGACTATATGCCAGCCACCCGCACGACGGCCGGCTGGGGCGCACTGCCGAACGGCGCCGACTGGTACAAGGCGCGCGTGGCAGCGATGACCACGACGAGCCTGACACCCGAGCAGATCCACGAGATCGGCCAGAAGGAAGTGGCGCGCATCCAGGGCGAGTACGGCAAGATCGGCCCGAAGATGGGGTACACCGGTCCTGCGGCCGGCCTGCCGCGCTGGGTGTCGGAGCAGCCGAAGTACAAGCCGTTCACGTCGGATGCGCAAGTGATCGCGGTGTTCGAGAAGATCGACGCCGACGTGCGCACCAAGCTGCCGAAGCTGTTCTCGCTGATGCCGAAGGCGCCGCTCGAAGTGCGCCTGGAACCGGAACTGACGCGCGAGACGGCGTCGGACCATTACTCGTCACCAGCCGCCGATGGTTCGCGCCCCGGCGTGTTCTGGTCGGTGGTGAACGATCCGACCAAGTACGGCAGCACCGGCATGGTCACGCTGTACCTGCATGAAGGCCAGCCGGGCCACCACTTCCACATCGCGCTGACCCAGGAGCTGGGCCTGCCGAACTTCCGCAAGTTTGGCGGCAACACGGCGTTCACCGAAGGCTGGGCGCTGTACGCCGAAACGCTGGGCAAGGAGATGGGCCTGTTCGACAAGCCGGAAGATTATTTCGGCCACCTGAACGACGAGATGCTGCGCGCCGCACGCCTGGTGGTCGACACCGGGATGCATACCAAGGGCTGGAGCCGCGATCAATCGATCACGTACTTCCGGGAGACGCTGGGCTACTCGGAACTGGAAGCACGCGCCCAGATCGAGCGCTATATGGTGATGCCGGGCCAGGCGCTGGCGTACAAGATCGGCGCCCTGAAGATCATGGAACTGCGTCAGCGCGCGCAGGCAGCACTGGGTGACAAGTTCAACCTGCCGGCATTCCACCGCGTGGTGCTCGATGAAGGCACGCTGCCGCTGGCAGTGCTGGAAGCGAAGGTCGATCGCTGGATTGCAGCGTCGAAGTAACACCGGTACGGTGGACGGCCAGGCCGTCCACCGTATTGTTCAACGCGCTGTTCAACGCTCGATCATAAACACCGGATACCGGCGCCATTCCGGCTCGCGGTAGCGCGCGCAGTTGGCGAAGATGAAGTCCAGCACCGCTTCCTGATTGGTCAGCAGCGCTGGATTCTCACTCTTCCACTGTTCAAACTTCGCCGCCAGCGCCGGCTCCTGCACCAGCAGCCGCTCGGCCTCGTCCTCGAACACATACTCCGAATACGCTTCCTTCTTTTCCAGCACGCTGTTGAAGAAGCCCCAGCGGAAGAAGCTGTCGTGCGCCAGCGGCTCGAGCGTCTCGACCGCGTAGCGCGCATTGTCCTGGTCCAGTGGCACCAGAATGTCCCCCGCACGCAGCTGCACGCTGGCGTGACGCCGTTCGAGCACCACGTCGTCATGGAACATGTGGCCTTCGTACGCGCTCGGGCGCGAGGTCACGCTGTCGATCTGGTAGTACGCGACCTGCTGCATGCGGTCGGCCTCGATGCGCTCCATGCGCACGCCATTCCATTCCAGGCGCTCGATCGCTTCGCGCCACTGCTGCGGCACCACGTACGCCTGCGGCGCCGGCACGCTCGCATCCACCGGGAAGCGGTTGTAGTAGGCGATATCGCGTTCCCAGACGCTGCTGCGGTCGTAGTACAGGCGCGCATAGTCGCCCAGCACGCTCTTTTTATACCTGGCTTCATACCCTTTGAAACGGAAGCTCGACGGATTGGCTTCGTCCATCTTCCAGCGCACCGGCCACTCGGCTTGCGTGCGGCCCGCATCCTTCGCCGCGCGGCGCAGCGCCTGGATGCGCGGGGCATTCTGCACGGTGAAGGCCAGTGCGACGTCGACCAATGCGCGCATCGATTCGTAGCGGTCCCGGAACGGCTTGAGCATGTGCGTTTCGGGCATGAAGCCGATCGTGTGGTGCAGCGCCGCGTAGCCGGTCGAGAAGCGCGCGGTTTCCAGGAATTCGGCGATGCCGTGGTCCGGGCTGTCCTGCACCGGGTTCACGTACGGGCAGGTCGGCCAGCCGCGCGCATCCATCCCGGCGTACATCGCGGGCAGCATCTCGGCGCGCAAAAATTCGCCCAGGCCACCACCGAGCTTGTCGGCCTGCGTGTGGATCAGCGTCATCGTGTAGCTGTAGTCGGCGCCGTTGGACGTGTGGGTATCGACCATCACGTCCGGGTCCCAGGCCGTGAACAATTCGTTGAACACGCGCGCCGTCAGCGTGTCGCACTTGACGAAGTCGCGGTTCAGGTCAAGGTGGCGGCTGTTGCCACGGAAGCCGAACTGCTCCGGCCCGTCCTGGTTCACGCGCGACGTGTCGGCGCGGTTGAAGGCGCCGTCGACGTTGTACAGCGGGACGAACAGGAACACGGTCGTGCCCAGCGCATGCAAACGTTCAGGCTCCAGGCAAAAGTCACGCACCAGCGCCATGCAGCCATCGACGCCTTCCGGCTCGCCCGGGTGGATGCCATTGTTGTTGAAGAAGACCGCGCGCCCGGCGGCCTTGATCGCGGCGCGGTCGAACACGCCGTCGCTGCTGACCACACCGGCGTGGATCGGCACACCGGCATCGGACACGCCCACCTGTTCGAAGCGCAGCACGGCCGGATACTGGCGCGCGAGGTCGTGATACCAGGCGATGCAGTCGGCCCAGGTAGTGGTCTGGTTCAGGTTGCCTTGTTCATAGGGCGTGAGGGGTGCAGTAGCCATGGTGTTCTTCTCTGGTAGAGGTAATGCTTACAGGATGACGCCGGGCGGTGTGGCAGGCGCAGTCGCGGCGGGCGCAGTGGACGCGGTCGGCGCCGGCGGCGCCAGCGTCAATGGCAGGGCGATAGCGACGTCGGTGCCTTCGCCGGGGCTCGAGCGCACCTCGATCGTGCCGTGCAGCGCGTAGGCGCGCTCGCGCATGCCGATGATGCCGATGCCTTCGGAGGCGCTGGCCGTGTCGAAGCCGGCGCCGTCATCGACCACGCGGATGCGCAGCATGCCCTTGCCTTCGTCGAGCAGCAGGCTGACGTGCGCCGAGCGCGCCGCGGCGTGTTTCATGACGTTCGACAGCGCCTCCTGCACGATGCGGTAGGCCGAAATGGCCAGCTCGTTGGACAGGCGCGCGAAGTCGCCTTCGCTGTGCAGGTCGAAGCGGCAGCCGGACGTGGTGTCGTAGTGGCGCACCATCTCTTCGACCGCGCCGTGCAGGCCGAGCATGTCGAGCACCTCGGGCCGCAGGCGGCGCACCAGGCGCCGGCCGTTGGCGTACAGGTCGAGCGCGAGCTTGGTGATGGCTTCGGACTTGCGCTTGATTTCCACCACCTCGGGACCGGCAGGCGCCTTGGCCGCCAGCAGGCCGATCGCCTGCGCCTCGAGGCGCGCCGCGATCAGCGACGCATTGAGTTCGTCGTGGATTTCGACCGCGATGCTCTTGCGCTCGTCCTCGATGATCTCATTCACCTTCTGGATCAGTTTGCGCTTGTCGGCGTCGGCGCGCAGCGCTTCGTTGCGCGAAGCGAGCAGGTCGCGCGTGCGCTCGGCCACCTTGTTTTCGAGGTCGCGCTTGGATTCGCCCAGCGCCAGCGACATCTCGCCGATCGACGACTGCAGCTCGCCGATCTCGCCGCCGGTGGTGACCGGCGGATGGACGCGGAAGTTACCGCCCCGGATCTGGCGCAGCGTGCCGATCGCCTCGCGCAGCGGCACGATCAGCGAGCGCGCCAGCACCCAGGCCAGGATGCCGCTGGCGGCCAGCGCCAGCGCCGCCATCGACAGTTCGATCTGGAAGCGGTCGGTCTGCTTGGCCATCATGTTCGCCGGCGACATCGTCACCCGCACCCAGCCCACCACTTCGGTGGTGAGCGTGGGCGGACGCGAATCGCTCGACGCCGACACGTGCGGCGTGCCGTTGTCCGAGAACAGGTTGATCCACACGACCTGCTTGCGGATCGGCGCTTCGTAGTAGTGGGACTGGGCGTCCAGCGCCGACTCGGACACCACGCGCACGGCCGCGCGCCCGCTGCCGTCGATGACGTCGACGCGGTAGATGCTGCGGTCGGACTGCACCAGGCCATTGATGGTCAGGCGCAGGTCGGACAGGTTGCCCGAGATGACGTTGTACTCGGACGTCTCGGACAACGCGCGTGCCAGGATGCGGCCACGCTCGGCCAGTTCTTCGGCCACCTGGGCGCGGTGCGCGTACCACGAGTACCAGACGAAGGATGTAAACAGCAGGATCACCGGCAGCATCGTGATGACGGCCATGCGCCGTCCGACACCCCAGCCGCGCCAGAAACGCAGGTTCATCGCGCCGCCGGCACCGGTGCCGGCCGGGCGAAGTTGCGCGCGGCGTCTGTCAGGCGCAGGTCGAGCGAACTGGCCACGCCTTCATTGATGATCGTGCGGAAGTAGCGCGGGAACTGCGGCGCCGGCAGTTCGCCGGTGCGCACAAAATCGGCCGTGATCTCGGCCACCTGGGCGTTGATTTCTTCGACTTCTGAATACGTGGTCGCCAGCGCACCCACCTTGACCATGTCGGCCGAGAAGCCGATCACGCCCTGCTTGCGGCGGTAGGTCGAGAGCAGGATGTTGCGCACGTTTTCGGCGTTGTAGATATCGCTGTCGGGCAGCGCCAGCAGTGTTTCTGCCCGCGTCATGCTGCCCAGCGTGTGATTCAGGTCGTCGCCCGGCGTGAACATCTGGATCTCGGCGGCGTCGTGCAGCACCGGGCGCAGGAAGGCGGTGTCGGGACCGAGCAGCACGCCCACGCGCACCGGACGACCGTACAGGAGTTCGGCCAGGCGCATCTGGTCGTTCGGCGCCGGCTCGGCGTACACCGCCGTGATGGCCGCGCGGCGTGGCTTGGGCAGGCGCGCCGTCAGGCCACGCCACACCTGGCTGGATGTATAGGCCGAAATGACGACGCAATCGCAGCGCCGCGACAGCGCATCGCGCAGGGCGGTCGGGCCGACCGCGATATACAGCATGCGGCGCTTCTGCGCGAGCTCGGTGCGAAACGCGGCAAAGGTCGGCACCAGGCGCTTG
This sequence comes from Telluria sp. LT1R51-2, assembly GCF_059685775.1. NCBI lineage: Bacteria > Pseudomonadati > Pseudomonadota > Betaproteobacteria > Burkholderiales > Oxalobacteraceae > Telluria > Telluria sp. LT1R51-2. The sequence continues at coordinate 398,284 of NZ_JCASIM010000002.1, forward strand.
TACAGGTCGTCGACGATGCGGTGCGTGACCGCGCTGTCGTCACCGGTGATGATCTGGAAGCGGTAGCCCTGCACTTCTTCGCGTTCGCGCTCGGTTTGCTGGGCCTGGACGGCATGGGCGCCGGTGGCGGCCAGTGTCAATGTCAGCGCGATCAGCGGAGCCAGCGAACGCGCACGTGAAGCGTTCTGCATCCGGCGCAGGAGATTGGCCATCGCTTACGGCTCGATCAGGCCGTGCTTGACGGCCAGCAGCGTGATGCTGGCCTGACGGTGCACGCCCAGCTTCTCTTTGATCGACTGGCTGATATTGCTGATGGTCTTGGTCGACAGATCGAGCCGCTCGGCGATTTCGGCATTGGTCATGCCCTCGGCCATGAACTTGAAGATTTCCAGGCCGCGCTCGTCGAGCTGCGACTGCGGCGTGACTTCGCCGCGCACGGCCATGCTGGCCAGGCGCGACGCGATGTGCGGCAGGAAGTACAGCTTGCCCTCGTGCGCGTGACGCACGGCGGTGGCCAGGTCGGCCGGATCGCAATCCTTGGTGACGAAGGCGTGGGCGCCGAGGCGGTAGGTTTCCTTGATCAGACTATCCTGGTCAAACTGGCTGAGAAAAACGATCTTGGCCGCCGGGTCGGACTTCAGGATGGCCTGCGCCGCATCCATGCCCGTCAGCTCGGTGCCAAAGCGCATGTCGAGCACGGCGACGTCGGGCTGCTCGGCCGCGTACAGCGCGGTGGCTTCGCTCGGGGTCTTGGCCTGGCCCACCACCTGCATGCCAGCCGCTTCGAGCGACATGGCGAAACCGGTCATGACGATGGGGTGATCGTCGGCCAGCATGACGCGGATGGGTTTGTTCTGTTCTGCCAATTTGTTCTCCTGGCGCGGGGGCCTGTGGTGCACATGCGTTGCGCGTGCGGTGCCTGAGTGCGGCATGCACGACCGGGACAATGGGCCCCGGGATAGAGGGGAATTATTTCACACAACGGGCGGGGAAGCGATGGGTAAAAGGGCGGATAACGCATGCAATATGCGCTGAGGCGGCGCATTGGCTGGGCATGCCCGGAACATCATCGCACTCTAAACCACCCAAGAATAGAACTCAAATTACTTCACAATAGCTTTGCAAATTGCTAGGCTCTAGCATATATTGATTCCATCAGCGGTAGATATGCATCCTTCAACAATCACCGGGAGGTCGATATGCATGGTTCTTACATCCACGATGGCGCCAGCGGCAAAGCTGGCAAGTTTGTCCTCGTCGCCGGTCTGCACGTGCTCGTTGCGATGGGCGTCGTGCACGTCATGAATGCGAAGACGATCTCGCTGCCCGCCATTTTTGACGATCCCATGGTGTGGATGACTCCCGAGATACCGCAACCGTCGCCGCCACCCGAACCACCCAGGCCGCAAGTCCGGTCGGCGCCGCCCGACATCGTGGTGCCGAAGGTCGAGGTCGAGATTGCCGCGCCGCCGCCCCAAGCTGCGGTCCAGGCCAGCACCGAGCCAGCGCCAGAGCCGGCCCCGCCGCTGCAAACAGAAGCGCCACCGGCGCCAGCCACCCAGCCATCGACTAGCAATGGCCTGCTGCGCAGCGCCGTGCTGGCCGACGCCAGTGGCTGCGCCAAGCCTGCGTATCCGGTGCGCGCCGCGCGCAATGGCGACACCGGCACAGTGACGCTGGCGCTGCTGGTCGGCGCCGATGGACGCGTACAGGATGCGCGCGTCCAGTCGTCGAGTGGCTCGCGGGAGCTAGATCGCGCCGCCATCAACGCTTTGATCACATGCACATTCCGGCCCGCGATGCAGGGCGGCGTCGCCGAAGCCGGATGGGCGAAGCTCGCCTATGTCTGGACACTCGAGTAACCAGGACCGACCCTCTTTCGCCCGCCCCTCTTGATCCGGCGGGCTTTTTTTCGCCCTTATGACAGGTGCATGGAGAACAACCGATGGATGCCGTCCGCGCCGTAACACCAGCTTTCCATATCACGGGTTTCAGACATGCCCTTGCCGGCGCTGTCGCACTGGCCGCCCTCGTCGTTCTGGGCTGGCTGGCGCTGGCCCCGCCCGACGTACCGGCGCCCGTCGCATCGGTCGCGTCCCCTGCGTGGGCCGCGCGCGCGAACGAACATCAGCGGGCACTGGCAGCCAGCCCCCGTTCGATCGGCGGCAGCGACAATGCGCACGCGCGCGCCTATCTGGTGACGCAACTGCGCGCGATGGGACTGGCGCCTGTCGTGCAGCGCGCCACCGTACGCACCTCGGTCACGCGGCTGTTCGGCGGCATTCACCACACGATCGGGGTCGTGCATAACGTCGTCGTGACGATTCCGGGCAGCGCGCCCGATGCTGCGCGGCGCCCCGCCCTGCTGCTGGCAACGCACTACGACAGCGGCGCGGCGCCGCGTGATGCCCTGCTAGGTGCGGCCACCGTCAGCGCGCTGCTCGAAACCGCCCGCGCATTGCGCGCGGCCCCGCCGGCCAACGATATCGTGCTGCTGTTTGCCGACGGCGAGCGGGTTGGCATGCTGGGGTCCCGAGGATTTGTCGAACAGCACCCGCTGGCCCGCCGCATCGGCATGGCGCTCCGGTTCGATGGCGCCGTCGACGGCCCGCTACGCATGCTGGAGGCGAGCGGCGCGGGTGCACCGGCGCTGGCGGGCTCGATGCGGGCGGCGCCCGAGCTGCGCGGCGCATCCGCGAACGCGACGCTGGCATGGCTGCTGGGCGACGCGCCCCATATCGGCCCACTGACCCGGCTCGATGCGCCGGTGCTGCTATTCGGGGGCGGCGAGCCACGCGCGACCGACACCCCGCCGCGTCAGTTGGGCGACGCGATGCTGCGCCTGGCCCGCGCCTACGGTGCGGCGCCATTGGCACCGGGCCGCCAGGCAGCGCACGTCTACTTTGCATTGCAGATCATCGGGCCCGTCCACCATGCGGCGTGGCTGGTGTGGGTGCCGGCGATCCTGTCCTGCCTGATGCTGGCGCGCGCATGGCGCGGACAGTTCGGCCAGGACGGCGTGCTGGACGCAGCGCAGGGCGCGTTCGGCGTGTGCTTCCTGCTGCTCGTGGTACGCGTGGGCACCTGGAGCTGGGACAGCGAGCTGGCCGCCGCCGGCCTGGCCGGTGAGCACCGCCTGCCTTTGATCGTTGCCGTCGTCACGGCCTGCGTCTTCGCGGCCGGCTTGTACCTGCTGCGTCGCAGTGTGGGCACGGCCGCGACGGTGCTCGGCGCGCTGGCCTGGCCGACGCTGGTACTGCTCTTCGCCGCGGTGTTCCTGCCAACGCTCGCCCCGCTGCTGGCCTGGCCGCTGGTGGCAGCGCTCGGCGCCTTCACGCTGCTGCATACGCATTGGGGCGAACAGCAAGGCCCAAATATACGCCTGCTGGTGCTGCTGGCCGGCCTGGCGCCGGCCGCGAGCCTGCTCCCGCCGGCGCTGCGCGATGCCTGGATCCTGCTTGCACCGGGCCACATGCATGTCCCGCCGATGTTGATGGCGCTGCCCATGCTGTGCTTTGCCAGCCCGCTGCTGATGCTGCGCAGCAGAGCCGCCGTGACGGGCGCGCTGGCACTGGCGCTGGCCGCCTGCCTGGCACTGCCGGATGGCGCGGTGGCGCCACATGGGCCAGCGGTCGCCCCCGCGAACCTCGAGGGGCTGGTCTATTACAAGGACATGAACTCGTGGCGCGCCTACTGGCTGCTGCCGCAGCAGCCGCTCGCCGACTGGCGCCGCGATCTGTTCCCAGGCCGCGCCAGGCCGACCGTCTTCGTCGAAGTCTTTGGCCTGCGCAGCGCGCCCCAGTGGTACGCCGTCGCGCCGCGCGACGACGCGATCGCGTTCCCCGAGTGCTTCATCCTGCGCAACCACGTCGGGAATGTACGGCTGGCCAGATTCACGGTGCGCTCGGCCAATCGCGCCCCGCATATCGCCTTGGCCATGCACGGCACCAAGGCGCTGCGCTCGCGCGTCGACGGCGTGACGCTCAGTGATAAGGAAAGCGCATGGTCGCTGTCGCTGTACGGGATGCAGGACCGGATGCTGCAGCTGGAGATTGAAAGTGAGCCCAACGAGATCTTCGCCATCACGGTGCAGGAACACATGCCCGGCCTGCCACGGCATCTCTTGCCAGCGGACCGGCAAGGCGTAGCGCCGCAGCTGGGCACGACGATGTCGACCGATATCCTGCGGTTTTACTGACAAGTTGTCATAAAATGGCCGCGCGCGCCACGAGTGCGCCCTTCCCGATGAATGGCTTGATTAACCATGCAGCGTCAACTTCGCGGCATTCACTTCGTAGCAGGACTCCATGCACAAGATCGTCTCTTCCCTCATCCTCTCCGCTCTCGCCGGCAGCCTCGCGCTGGCCTTCCCGACCCATGCCCAGACCAGAGCCAAGGCCACCGTCCAGGAAGCGCCGCTGCGCGCGCACATGGCGTTCCTGTCGTCCGACGCACTTGAAGGCCGCGGCACTGGCCAGCGCGGCGGCGAGCTGACCGTCACGTATCTTGAAACGCAAGCTGCCGCCGTGGGCCTGAAACCCGGCAACGGCAAGAGCTTCCGCCAGCCGGTCAAAATCGCCGGCGTGCGCTCGCTGCCCGAGAAGAGCAATGTCGGCATCGTCGCCAACGGCAAGGCCGTGCCGCTGCAGTTCGGCGCGGACTGGGTCTGGGGCCCGGGCGATGGCAAGGCCGATCACACGCTCGACGCCGAGATGGTTTTCGTCGGCTACGGCATCGTGGCGCCGGAAGAAAAATGGGATGACTTCAAGGGCATGGACGTCAAGGGCAAGGTGATCGTGATGATGGTGAACGATCCGGCGCCGACCGCCGCCGAAGCAAACCGCTTCAACGGCGCGGGCCTGACCTACTACGGTCGCTGGACCTACAAGCTCGAAGAAGCGGCGCGCCAGGGCGCAGCCGGTGTCCTGCTGATCCACACCGATGCATCGGCCTCGTATGGCTGGAGCGTGGTGCAGAACAGCTGGGCCAACGCCGAGCGCTTCCAGCTCACCGAAGGTAAAGTGGGCAGCGGCCTGCAGGGCTGGATGACCGACGATACGGCGCGCAAGGTGTTCGCAGCCGCCGGCCAGGATCTGGACAAGCTGCGCGCCGCCGCTGAAGACAAGAACTTCAAGCCGGTTGCACTGAATGCCCGCGTCAAGGGCGAGGCGCGCGCGCAGGTGCGCACGCTCGAAGAATTCAACGTGGCCGGCGTCGTGCCGGGTACCGATCCGAAGCTGAAAGACGAAGTGGTGATCTACTCGGCGCACTGGGATCACATGGGCAAGCAAGGCACTGAGGGCGACACCATCTTCAACGGCGCCGTCGACAACGCATCGGGTACCGGCGCGCTGCTGGCAATGGCCGCCGAAGCAGTGAAGAACCCGGCCAAGCGCAGCCAGATGTTCCTGTGGGTCGGCGCCGAAGAGCAAGGCCTGCTGGGCAGCGCCGCCTACGTGGCCGCGCCCCTGTGGCCGATCGCCAGGACCGCCGCCAACCTGAACCTCGATAGCCTGAACTGGGTCGGCCTGGTCAAGGACGTCAGCGTGCCGGGCAGCGAGCGCACCGAACTGGGCGCGATGGCGGCCACGGTGGCCAAGTCGATGGGCCTGGTGATTGCACCAAGCAAGCCGGATCTGGGCGGCGGCTACTTCCGCAGCGACCACTTCAGCTTCGCCAAGGCCGGCGTACCCGCCTTCTCGGTCGGCGCCGGCAGCAGCTGGGTGAAAGACGTCGACGCGAACAACGCCAAGGCCAAGACCTACCGCGCCAAATACCACCAGGTGGGCGACGAATACGATCCGAGCTGGGATCTGTCGGGCATGGTGCAGCAGGCGCAGTTCACGCTGAACCTGGGCCGCGCGGTGGCCGATGCGCCGAAGATGCCGGCCTGGAAAGCGGGCGACCCGTTCGGCAAGGCACGCGAAACGGCGAAATAATTCGCTTGGGTAGCAGGACCTGAACGGGCTGGCGTGCATGACGAGTGCGCGCCAGCCCGTTTCTCGTTGTAGCATCACGCCATCGAGCGATGAAAGGCATGTAATGCAGGAGAACGAACTGACGCTGGGCGATGGCCGGGTGCTGCACTATTACGACTGGAAGCCGGAGTTCGAGGAAGCCGAGCTGACCGTATTCTGGCACCACGGCACGCCAAACATCGGCAAGCCGCCCGCCCCGCTGTTTGCTGCCGCACTCGAAATGGGCATCCGCTGGATCGGCTACGACCGGCCCGGCTACGGCGGCTCGAGCGCGAAGAGCGGCCGCGATGTCGCCTCGTGCGCCGAAGACGTCGCGCGCATCGCCGACCAGCTAGGGATCGAGCACTTCGCCGTGATGGGGCATTCGGGCGGCGGGCCGCACGCGCTGGCCTGCGCCGCGCTGCTGCCCAAGCGCGTCATCGCCGCCGTCAGCATCGCGGGCCTGGCGCCGTTCGATGCGGCACGCCTGGACTGGTTTAATGGGATGACGGCATCGGGCGCGGCAGCGCTGCGGGCCGCTGCGCAGGGGCATGCGGCCAAGGTGCAGCACGAAGGGCTCAATCAGGAATTCGATCGCGAGATGTTCACGCCCGAGGACTGGGCCGAGCTGTCGGGCACCTGGTCGTGGTTCGACAGCGTGGTCCGGCCGGCGCTCAGCGAAGGCCCGGGAGGCCTGATCGACGACGACCTGGCGTATGTCGCGCCATGGGGCTTCGATTGCGCGCGCATCGTGCAGCCGGTGCTGCTGGTGCATGGGGCGCAGGACCGCGTGGTGCCATGTGCGCATAGCGAGTGGCTGGCGCGCAGCTGCCGCTCGGCGCGGCTGTGGCAGCGGCCGGATGACGGACATATCTCGGTGTTGAACAGCGCAGCGTCGGCGCTGGCGTGGTTGCGGGAACAGGCCAGCGACGGATAAAACGGCGCTTGAAAACGCCGACGTCAGACGCTCGATACACCAGCTGTCACGTCAGCGTCGCAGATTTCACGATCGACAAGCGCTGACCAGTGCATGGTCTCGACAGCAGACGAGTGCTGCTATCGGGACCACCAGTGGAAAAGGATCAGATCGACTTGCGGCGGCGAGCAGCAGCCAGACCAGCCAGACCAAGACCCAACAGCATGCTGCTGGCTGGTTCGGGAACGTCAGCCTGGATCGGGGCGAAGTTGTAGTTCAGGATGGACAACGCTTGCGTCCAGTTACCTTCGCCAGTAGCGAAGCCATTGCTGAAGCTGATTGAACTGATACCACCAGTACCAAACTGCAGTGCAGTAATCAAATCGCGGGTCGCAAGTGCGCCAGTCTCAAGAAGCTGATTGTTGGCGTCGTATGTAAACCATGCATTGAGGCCGTTGTAACCTTCATTGTCGAAATTGAACGATAGTGCATCGACTGCAGAAGTAAATTTGATGTTGATGAACTGAGCGGTTGGGTATTGGCCATTAGTCGGGCTGTTCGACAGGCCACCAGCGATGGAAGTGGGGTCGGTATAGTAGGCAATGGTCGGCGCACCTGAAGCATTGCCGCCGCTGAGCGAAGCAGTGAAATCCTGGTACTGGTTCGTCACAGCCGTTCCAATCGCTAAGGTACGGAAATCGACAGTAGTGGCGTGTGCGCTCAGACTGGCAACGGCGAAGAAAAGGCTGGCGACAACTAATTTGATTTTCATTATGGGTTTCCGGTTTTGGATTAAATTGCAACAAAATTACTTATAGCAATCTTTATGCCAGTAGGAAATTAACAAGCAAATACAGACACTTACCAAAAATCAATTTTTGTAGGACTAGTCCTATGTAAAGTTTACCGACAGTTACTTTCTTGTATTCCACCACGGCATATGCGGTAAGTAATCCACTGCGAATCACCACACTCAACTATTTCTTTGAGCAACTTTGAAGAAGACTGTTATTGCCGTTGAGCTCTTGCCAAGTGGCACGTCCATTCATCCGCCCGACCTACGACAAGCCCAGCTGGCAAATGCGCTTCGCTAACAGGATTTCATGACCACTTATAAATTCAACCTTCCGCGCGACGCCGCGACCGCGATCTTCGTCGTTTGCCTGCTTCTAGCCCTGATGCTGCACGCGGTACCAGCGCTGCTGGCCGGCCTTCTGGCATTCGTGCTCACGCGCGGCCTGCTGAGCGTCCTGCGCACGCGTGACCTGTACAAAAAGCTGCGCTCGCATGAATTCATTGCCAGCTTCGTGGTCGGCCTGGGGTCGATCGCTGTGCTCGCCATCATCAGCGTTCTGGTGGTCCGGTTGCTCGAGGGCGAATCGTTGCGTGCGTTCTCGCTGAAGGTGGCCGAGACGATCACGCAGATCAAGCAGTTCCTGCCGCCGGCGCTGGCCGAGTACGTGCCGCAATCACTCTTCGAGATGCGCGAACTGGCGTCGGACACCCTGAAAGAGCATGTCAATGCGGTCGCGGGCATTGGCTCGGGCATCCTGCGCAGCCTGCTGTTGACCGTGATCGGCTGGATCACGGGGGTACTTGCCGCGGTGAGCATTACCGTCACACCGACCGACGAAACAAGACATTCCGTGTTCTACAGGACCTGGCACCGTCACTGGAGCATGCTGGCTACCGCTTTCAGGAACGTGGCCTGGGCCCAGACCAAGATTGCCGCCATCAACGCCACACTGACGGGGGTGTACCTGTTAGCCGTGATGCCGGCACTGGGCTGGAATCTGCCCTACGTCAAGACCCTCATCCTGGCGACGTTCCTCTTTGGTCTGCTGCCCGTCGTGGGCAATATCGTGTCGAACACCCTGATCTGCACGATCGCGCTGAGTGTCGCGTTTCCGGCCGCCGTTATTTCAGCAGTGTTCCTCCTCGTCATCCACAAGCTGGAATATTTCCTGAGCGCGCGGATTCAGGGTCATCGCATCGGCGCGAAAGTCTGGGAACTGCTCATCGTGCTGTTCGCGTTCGAAATCATGTTCGGCCCCGCTGGCATGGTTGCCGCGCCGGTGATCTACGCGTTCGTCAAAGCCGAGTTGAAGCGGATTCGCTGGTTGAACTGACGCTGGGCTACCTGGCGTCAACCATTAAAATTGTTGTAATAATCTCTTGTCTTGGTTTACCAACTTGCGAATTTGGTTGGGCCAATCTAGAATCGATGAACCGGTTAGGCGCGATGCATCGTCCGGTGGCCTGACGCATCAACCAGATCGGCACGGGCTCTGACATCGAGCCTTCTTCGCAGTTAAAAAAAACCAAGCCGGAGACATCTTGAAAACCAACTATCTACTGCAAGCCCTTGCGCTCGTCGCACTGGGCCAGGGGGCCGTGCACGCGGCGCCCGTGATGCTGCAAGACGCCAGCATCACCGCCACCTACAACGGCGCCGCCGACGGCATGCTCGGACTGGATCACGGCTTCGCGGCCGAACCGGGCTCCAATACCAGCAAGCTCGATCCTACCGACACCGGCGTGGAGTTCTTCACGTCGGATTTCCTGTTCGGGATCGACTTTTCCGCTGACGGCATGCTGACCGTGATCGCCAACTATGCCGTCGCGCCCGGCGATTACAGCATGCGTTTCGATCTTGGCGGCGCATTGCCAGTCACGGCGTTCACATTGACCGGCGCCAGCGGGGTCACTGGCATTCCAGGCCTGTCGATCATCGACAGTCACACGATCGCGCTCGACCTGAGCGGAGTCGACTGGAGCGAATTCGGTTCACTGAGCGCGCGCCTCGAAACCGGTACGGCGGTGGCGGTGCCTGAACCCGGCGCGCCCGCAATCCTGCTGGGCGGCCTGACTGCACTCGCGCTCGTGCAAAACGGACGCAACGGACGCAAACCACGCGCCTGACCTCGCGTCTCTCGCCATGCAACGACAGTCCGGCAGCGCTTCAAGCGCGGCGGCGGGCTCGCGGCCTCATTTCCTCCACCAGGAGAACCACATGCACTATCCACGTTTGCATGCAGCGCTGTGCGCTGCGCTACTTTTCGCCAGCAGCGGACACGCTGCGGCCGCCGTCGATCCGGCGCGCCAGAGCGCCCCCGCCGATGGCTGGGCCAGCCAGGCCGGCGGCACGATCGGCGGCGCGAATGCCGTCGAATCCCAGATCTACACGGTCACCAACCGCGCCCAGCTGCTGGCGGCGATCCAGAACGGCGGCGTCGACAACAAGATCATCAAGCTCGTTGGCGTGCTCGACATGAGCGAAGGCCAGCCCTACGCCAGCAACGCGGACCAGGCGGCGCGCGGCGCGGTGCGCCTGAAAAGCAATACGACGCTGATCGGCGGCGCCAATGCGGGCATCGTCAACGGCCACATTATCCTGTCGAACGTCTCGCAAATCATCATCCGCAACCTCAAGCTCGTCAATCCGTGCGACGTCGCGCCCGTCTGGGACCCGAACGACGGCTCGAGCGGCAACTGGAACAGCGCCTTCGACGCCATCGCCGTGACGGGTTCGAGCCATGTCTGGATCGACCACAACAGCTTTACCGACGTTCCGCGCACCGACAATTTCCTGCCTGTCGAGAATGGCAAGGTGAAGCAGTGCCATGACGGCGCGGTCGATATCACGAACGCGTCCGACTACGTCACCGTGTCGTACAACGTCTTCGGCGAGCACAACAAGAACAACCTGGTCGGCAGCGGCGACGGTGCAACGGCTGACGAGGGCAAGCTGCGCGTCACGTTCAGCAACAACGTGTTCCGCGACGTCACCAGCCGCGCACCGCGCGTGCGCTATGGCCAGGTGCACTTGTTCAACAACTACTATGCCGGTTCGACGTCGCACCCGGTCTATGCCACCAGCTATTACGTTGGCGTGGGCCACGCCGCCAAGATCCTGTCGAACAACAATGTGTTTGAAGTTGCTGGCGCCACCGCCTGCAGCGATGTCGTCGAGAATTTCGGCGGCACGGTTCCCGGCGCCTTCAAGGACACCGGTTCGCTGCTCAACGCTAAACCGCTCGGCGCCTGCGGCGTGCCGACGACCGTCACCTGGACTCCGCCGTACGCCTTCAGCGCGCGGCCGATCCCGCTGGTCAAGGCCAACGCGCTGGCGCAGGCTGGCGGCGGCAAGCTGGTAACGACCATCAGCGGCACCGGCAAGGTCGTCGTCGATACCGGCCCGACGCTGGCCTGCCCCGCGACCGGCTTCTACTTCTGCGACGACTTCCAGAACGGTGGCAGCGCCAAATGGGACCTGAAGCCATTGCCAGGCCCGAACGGCACCTTCAGCGTGGTGACGGAAGCTGCTGGCAGCGCCAACAAGGTGCTGCAATACACGGCAGCCACCACCGGCGGCGTGCTGGCCCTGATCAAGGACAGCGAGATGGGCGCCGTGCCGTCGGGCGACTACTTCGTCGAAGCCCGCATCCGGCCGATGACTAACGGCACCACCGGGAACAAGTTCCTGTTCCTGGTCACGCGCTACGTCGATGTCAACAACTGGTACGGCGCCGGCCTGAACGTGCAGAATGCCACCACCAGCACCCAGGTCGAAATCGTCAAGCTGCTCGCTGGCGCACTCAACCGGCAGCGCGCGGTGCGCAAACCGATCGCGATGGATGCGCAGTTCTATACAGTGCGGTTCGAGATGGTCGGCGCCACGCTGACGGTCTATCTCGACGGTGAAAACCTCGGCTCGGTGACCGACAGCAGCTTTGCCGCGCGCGGACGGGTCGGCCTGTACACGGCCAACAAGAGCTTCCAGATCGACGACGTGCGCATTGGCGATCCGCGCATGAAACCGGTGCAGCTGACGCTTGCCCCCGGCACGCCGACCTGGGCCGCTGAAGCAGGCGACGCCCCACTGCAGGTGCAGGTCAATGCGGTGGCGGCCGACGGCACGCCCGACAGCTTCACCGCCGCGTCGAGCAATCCTGCGGTGGCCACCGTCACGCTCGACGGCGCGGTGGCCACGATCACGCCGGTGGGCGCGGGCACGGCCGACATCCTGTTCCGCGCCGGTTCGGATGCGACCACGACGCGCTCGATCGCAGTGACGGTGTCGCCACAATTCGTCCAGCCGACCCAGGTGTACCAGCTCGACGGCGTCGCCGTGCCGGCCGCGATGGAAGGTGCCGCCTACGTCGACAGCACGCTCAAGCTGGTGTTCGACAAGCCGCCAGTCCTCGGCACGGGCGGCACGATCCGGGTCTTCCGTCAGGCGGACGATGCGCTGGTGGACGTGATCAGGCTGACCGGTGAAACCGACATGCTCGGTTATCCGGGCCAGGACCAGATCCGCAAGGTGAATACGACGCCGATCCAGATTGCCGGCAACGCGGTGACCATCAAGCTGCACAGCAACAAGCTGGATTACAACACGGGCTATTACGTGGCGATCGCCGACGGCGTCTTCACCGGCACCAGCCTTGGCGGTGTGCCGTTCCGGGGCATCGGCAAGGCTGGTGGATGGGCATTCACCACCCGCGCGGCTGCGCCAAGTGGCGCGAGCGTAACGGTGGATGACGATGGCGTGGCCGATTTCCGCACCGTGCAGGGGGCGCTCACTTATGCGATGCAGAACTTCGCCCGGGCCGAGCCGGTGACGATCCGGGTGATGAACGGCGCGTACGAGGAGCTGCTCTTTTTGCGTGGCAAGGACAATGTCAGCATCGTGGGCCAGAGCCGTGATGGTGTCGTCATCCGCTATACCAACCACAACACGCTCAATCCATTTACCGGTGCCAGCCAAGTGGCAAATGCTGCCGCAGCGGCGACCGGCGGACGCGCCGTGATGCTGGTCGAGACGTCGGACATGCTCGTGCTCGATACCCTCAGCATCGACAACACGACGCTGCGCGGCCCCACCACCGGTCAGGCCGAAACGCTGTACTTCAATAATGACGGTGGCCGCCTGATCGCGAAAAACAGCGCGTTCTACAGCGAGCAGGACACGCTCAATCTGAAAGGCTTCAACTGGTTCTACCGCAGCCTGGTATCGGGCAACGTCGACTTCATCTGGGGCGGCAGCCGCGCCGCGCTGTTCGAAGAAAGCGAGATCCGCACGATCGGCGACACCGCCAGCCCGACCAGCGGCGGTTACGTGCTGCAGGCACGCGTGATCAATCCGGCCGACAAGGGCTTTGTCTTCCTCAACAGCGCGCTGACGCGTGGCCCGGGCCGCGGCCCGCTCAAGAGCGAGGTGCCGGACGGCGCCACCTGGCTGGCGCGCAGCCCGGGCGGCACCGCGAGCTATGACAACATCGCGTTCATCAACACCCGGATGGACCGGCATGTGGCGCCCGCAGGTTGGGCCGGGCTGGGCGTGAACAGCCAGCCCGCACCCAATCCGGTGGTGCCCAATGCGGTGAGTGGCTGGCGCGAATATGGCAGCACCGATCTTGCCGGCGTGCCGCTGGACCTGTCGCGCCGCGTTGGTGGCTACCTGCTGCGCGCCGATGAGGTCGAAGCCGGTTTTGGGACCCGCGCCCAGGTATTCTCGGCGTTTGGGGCCGGAGAAGGCTGGAATCCGCAGCCGTAACGAAGAGTTGAAATGAGACAGGGCCCATCGCTTGTTGTCCAAGCGATGGGCCCTGTGTGTTTGCTGCTTGTTCTTTTAGCGGATTACTGGATCACGCCGCAAGCCATGCGGGCGCCGCCACCACCCAGCGGTGCTGGATGATCGGCGTGGTTGTCGCCACCGACGTGCACCATCAGGGCCTTGCCCTTGAGGTCTGCCATCTTCATGCGCGGTGCCAGCACTGGGTTGGTGGCCATGCCTTTGGCGTCCACGCTCAAGCCTGGCAGATCGCCCAGGTGGCCATCGCCCCATGGGGTGCTGTGTTTCTTGGTGTTGGCTGGGTCGAGGTGACCGCCGGCGGCGCCTGCAGGGACGGTCTTGCCATCGGCCTGGTTCGGTGCGCAGCTGCCGTTGGCGTGCACGTGGAAGCCGTGCAGGCCCGGGGTCAGGTCCTTGAGCTCGGGAGTGAACACGACGCCGTATTGGCTTTCGCTGATCTTCACGGTACCGATGCTGGCGCCTTCGCCTTTATCGGTGGCCATTTTCAGCGTGACCGACATGTCGGCAGCGCTGGCGGAGGCGCACACGGCGCCGAACAGGACAGCACTCATCCATTGTTTGTTCATGGTTCACTCCTTGGCAAAATTTCGGGATATTGAAAAGACAAGTGAGTGTAGACCATTCCATGCAGAGGGGGTGTTCGGCTGACTCACGCTTGGCGGAGTAAATGTAAGTATTCCTTGCCTTCTAAAATTGCTGTATCACCAAGAACCCGAGTCAATACGAGCCAAATCATAAAAATCGCCACTAAATATGACCATGGCATCTTTCACGTGCGAATTCGCTAGTATCGACACTTCTCAACATGAAAATGCAAACGCGATAACTCATCTAGTCGAAGGTATTTCGCCCCAATACCCACAAGTGAGAAGGATTTATGTATCGACTACGCGTAGCTGTTGCATTTTTTGAAAAAGAATCTATGCGGACGAGGTCTTAACCCGGAAGGAACATGAAAAAATCATTATTGGACGCTGTGAAGAATAGGAAAATGCTTTACTTGCGTTTTAACTTCATGACGCCAAATGTGTAATGACCATAACCATTAAAATAGCTACCTTCCGCAGAATTAAGATCTTCCGAAAAAACCAACTCTGCCGCCCCTCTATGAGCAATGAGCAAAGGCTCGTCGATGTTCGGGTCATTTTTATAATTGTACAATAAACGAAATCCGCCTGTTTGGTCGCTCACGAGCGCTGCTGCAATACTGGTAGAGCCTGCCCGCTTAGTTTTAAGAGTCACACGCAATTTGTCCCAACTTTGATTTATCTTGATCTCACCGTTCCAAACTTCCCCAGCATTGCCATCAGAAAATCGGCTTTGGCCGCTGCATTCCCATGTTCCAGCTATATTCGGCACTTTTAATAAGCTGGATAATTTGGGCCATTTCCATGCTGCAGATTCGAACCACCAGTAAAGTACGGTGTAGATAAATCCGGCGGTCAATGGCCAAAGTACCAGCCCAGGTATATATTCATTGAACCCATATTTTTTTGCAATCTCGACAAAAAATACAACTGCCGCGCCAATTAAGGCAGCAATTACAGAGGCAGCAATACTTAAATATCTGCCAACAGTAGCGCGATTTACTCCACCCAACACCGAATATTCATGATCCATTAATAATTCCCTTCAATTCTGCTTCGGCAGGAGCTTGCTTTAGATTTCTTCATCGCCCGCATCGACAGATTTCTTAAAGCTTTGCGGTGTTCGATTTTTTCTAATACGCCAGTCTGCTAATTGACTGTAAAATTGAACATAGAGATCTGGAGGTGAGGGCGTTTTAGAGTAACTAGTTCTATCTGAAAATAGATTATAATAACGGTCAAAAATCAATCTATCTCGACTATAATCTCCAGTCCAGTTTTCTGCAGGAACCCGTGACAAAATTTCGTTGAGCAGAAAGTTGTTCAGGACTTTTGCCATAGCAGTGGCGACAGCAACACTTATTTGCAAGGAAGCATAATTGAATCTCAAGGGCTTTTCAATCAATTCTTTATGGGCTTCCAGTCCTAGTGCAATTGCATTTTTTGCTCCTAGTTTTCCGAAGCGATGGACAGCGCAATGACGTAATTGGCATATTCGCATATAGGCCTGCATTGCCTGATCTAATTCATCCGGGATATTCCCACGCACCCCCAAGATATCACGTAGAGCATCAATGATTGCCCCGCGACCAACAAATGATACTCTTTCTAACAACGCTTCGGGCAGTAAGTCACTAGACATGTGAAGTGCCGCGCCATAAGCTATATCCTTCTGATGTACTCGCGCCTGTGACTCAGGGTCGATCATTATAATTTTTCGGAATATTGTTCTAATAAAACTCTCTACTGCAGCTACGGCCCCGAGTAATAGTAACTGGCCTTGATAAACGTTGAATTTATCTGGATGTGGAGACAATTTATTAATTTCACTCATTCTCCCCAAAAACTCGTCTAACGGCGACCCTAAAGGATCGCAATGATCGACATCAAATAATAATTCTGTCTGCAACTGGGGAATTGCAGCAGTGCGAGTAGAAATTAAAGCAGCACGAAACTTTTTTACGTTTGTCATAGTTATGATAAAAATTCATTAACCACCACAGTAACTTTTCTTATTATTTCAGTCGCCCTTACCGGGCCCACATAATAAGCCTGCTGTAGATTTTGAGCAGGATTCTGAGCTGCATAGACATGGCCAATATTACGTATTGTGGTATCTTTGTGAATACGTCGGATGAGTGCATTACTTATATCAGGCACCTGTTCAAGCGGAATTCCCATGCATTCTTCAAAGAGAGAAGAAGAAAGTAGCTCTTGTCCGCACTCATGGCAAAATCGCTGCGAGTCGTTGATACGACCGGCACCGCAAGACTGACAAGACGGCAGATCTAACTTCATCTGTGTCAATTCTTCTTTAGATAGAACAGTGCCCAAACTTTTACGAATAGGTTGTTTCGCTGCAGGTCGCGACATGTAGTTACTTACATCTTTAGGAGAACTGCCCCTACCCTTTCTAAACACACCGTGAAGATACAAAAAGGCAAAGTGTGGAATGAATCTATCGTATTTTCTATTCACTCCATGGGAGACTGCTTGCACTGGATAAAACATTCCGACCTCAATAAGAAAACGAAACATTCTTTCCGATAGTGGATTTCTGTCATCATCTTGCTTGACGCCGAAAACGATGTTTTTTACATCTTCGCTTGTCTGGCCGTCTCGAACAAAATTAACTGATCTATCAAAGAAAACTCGTCCGGTTTCAATAATAGATCCAAATTGCCTGAGCTTGATTTTAAGCGAATCATATTCTGCTCCGATCAAATCCGTTTGCCGCTCAATTACTTTATTTAACTTTTGCTGAGTGGAGCTACCTCCCGCTTCGATATATTCACGGATCAGGCGTAGATACGCACGCGGGATACCAAATGCCAAATATTTTAATAGCTCAAGAGTATCTGCATTTACTTTATCAATCCCATCGATACGTTTTAGAGCGATTTCACCCATAATTGCACTATATTGAGGGTCATCCACAGAAAGCCAAAGCTCAATTTCTCCTGCTTCATGAGAGGCATGGAAAGTTGGGCCATATTGCGTAGAGCCCGGATATACAGAGGCTTTTGGTGAAATCGTTTCTGTCTTAAGCAGCCGAAAAATCTCAAAGAATGCTACTAGGTATGGCTGAGCTAAGCTTAAGGCAGCGTCATCTAAGAAAATTACTGCTCGCTCCCGTCCTAGGGTACTACAAAGATAATCAACCGCAAATGTGACATGAGTTATCGTTATTTTCTTTCCGAAACGTTCGTATTCAATTTCACCGCCACCCCGCTCTAATAGTGAAACCAACTCAGCTAATTTTAGTCTATCGAAATATTCATGTGCTGTTGATAAAGTCGTTGATGACAAGGCGGCATCGTCGAGCATCTCAAAACATGACAATAAAAGTTTAGCAACCACCCAAGAGTGAAATCGTTTCAATGCATCTGGCGACTTCTGAAGCATTGGCTCTAAATTTAAATATTTACTAAAGTTCGCGTAGATCGCCAATGGTTGTGAGGGAGTTTTTATAGCATTAATGTAGGTGTATCTCATTAAGTGCGTTTTCCCAGTCCCTCTCGGTCCAATAAGCAGTTTCGCTCCTTTGCTTATCAGCTTTCTTCTGGCATCCTTAAAAATTGGTCCGTCTGCCAATGTTGCATCAATTACGTTAAGTGGTAATTGATCTGCCCGCTCTTCGAAGTCTGCCATAGCCTTTTCTTCCGATTTTTATTACTTATTTGATAGTGCGATAGGGAATTCGAGAAGCCCCGACTTTGATAACTGTTTCGCACTAACCCCGAATCCACGAGCACGTAACCATGCTGCGCCACTTTCGCTGCTCAACTGCGTTAAAATCGATCTGCGATATATAGGCGAAACACGTAGACGATACATGCAATCAGTTAGCACGGGGTAGCCCGCACTAATTCCTACGATTTTTTTTTCTAGATTTCGTCCAATACGGGCTAATACAATATCGCCCGGCTTAGCGTAAATTAAATTCATATTTTCGAGCTCCCTAGCTAGGTTTAAGTCGCCAAAATTAGAAAAATCGATCCATTGCCCCAATTTTTCACCATTGATATCTGTTGTGTGTAAAACCTTGAAATTCATAGTGCGAGCCGCGGAACTCGACAGTGAACCTCGTTTCAATGAATCTATTACTAAAGACATTGGGAATGAAACACCCTTGAAATGGCTATTTACTGCATGATACGAGCAGTCCAGTCTTTCAATCGCGGCCTTCGAGTCAACATCCAAGTCTTCAACTATTCCACACTTTGAATCAAAAATAGCTAGGTTTATAAAATTACTATTTGGCTTAGACTTCGATATTATTAATATATGCGCTAATGCGTCAGTCCCAACAAAGGAATTTCTTGGCAATTTTATTGATTTTAGAACTCGATATTGAGTAATCAATGCACTTCTAAATGATCGATATTTTTCTGCAGAGATCAATGAGTCAGGAAGGATAATTCCTAAAGTAGCCCCCTCTACCAACAATCTTAGATTTTGAGCTAGAAATAATAAAGCGGCATCTGCCGATGCTATCGTCGGCAGGCAATTACTAAACCCTGCATCTTCCAAAATGTTGGCGAACCCATCTCTCCATTGAGGCAGAATGAATGGCGGGTTACATATTGCGGCTTGAATCTCCCCGTGCTGGCTGGCCAGTAAAGTGGGTAAATTTATGCTAAGCGCATCACTGCATAGATGCTTATGATTGCGTGCGATAGAGTTAGCTGATAAATTTCGAGGGTTAAGCAAACTGCTATCCACATCGACTGTTATAAACTCGGCATTTGACCATCTAACGGCAGCCGCACGCGACAAGATTCCAGAGCCGCTACCCAGATCTAATACCCGCTGAGGCGCGATGTTCGGCATTTGATCTATTAATAGGCTACCTACATTTTGGCAAGTATAGTACCGACCAAGTTTATCTGTTTTCGCTCGAAGTGGAAGTGCCATGATTCGGATATATCAATTATTTTCTAATTTGTTGCTATTTTGCAAAAAATCTCAATGTCTTGATGTGATGGCTAATTCTATATCAGCTGTGAAAACATTAAAAAAAATCGAAAAATAAATAAAAAAGCGGCACCCAAGAGGGTGCCGCTCTACTCACATTAATTAACAGTCGAAACGATTACTCGCCGTCGTCGTGCTGCTCAGCCGAAGCCGAAGCAACTTGCTGGTCTTCCATCGCTTGCAGTTCGGCGGCCATATTGGCCTTCTCTTGCTGCAGCAGTGCCTGGCGCTCTTCCGCTTCCCACACTTCCTTCTCTTTGCGAGCGCGGTGGAATGCCAGACCCGTACCGCCCGGGATCAGGCGACCGACGATGACGTTCTCTTTCAGGCCGCGCAGACCGTCGCGCTTGCCCATGATCGCCGCCTCGGTCAGCACGCGGGTGGTTTCCTGGAACGATGCGGCCGAGATGAACGAATCGGTCGACAGCGATGCCTTGGTAATACCCAGCAGCACGTTTTCGTACGTTGCCGGCAGCTTGCCCACCGCATTCATGCGGTCGTTCTGATCCAGCAGCTCCGAACGCTCCACCTGCTCGCCGATGATGTAGTCGGTGTCGCCTGCTTCGACGATCTGAACACGACGCAGCATCTGGCGAACGATCACCTCGATGTGCTTGTCGTTGATCTTTACGCCTTGTAGACGGTACACGTCCTGCACTTCGTCGACGATGTAGCGGGCCAGCGATTCGATACCCAACAAGCGCAGGATGTCTTGCGGATCGGCCGGGCCGTCGACAATCATCTCGCCCTTGTTCACGACTTGACCATCGTGGACCAGCACTTGCTTGTCCTTGGTGATCAGGAACTCGTGCTTGTTGCCGTCCATGTCGGTGATCTCAAGGCGTTGCTTGCCCTTGGTCTCTTTACCGAACGCGACAGTACCCGTGACTTCCGCCAGCATGCCGGCGTCTTTTGGCGAACGTGCTTCGAACAGCTCGGCAACGCGTGGCAGACCACCGGTAATGTCTCGCGTTTTCTGCGATTCAGTCGGGATACGTGCCAGCACTTCACCGACGGACACTTGCTGACCGTCCTTGACCATGATCAGCGAGCCGACCTGGAAACCAATGGCCACGGCGTGTTCGGTGCCCGCGATCTTGACTTCCTGGTTCTCTTCGTTCAGCAGCTTGACCTGCGGACGCAGCACCTTGCCAGCCGAACCACGACGCTTCGGATCGATCGCGACCAGAGTCGACAGACCGGTCACATCGTCCACCTGGCGAGCGACGGTGACGCCCTCTTCCACGTTTTCGAAGCGGATGGTACCAGCGTACTCGGTGATGATCGGACGGGTCAGCGGATCCCACGTTGCCAGGGCGATACCAGCTTTGACAGCCTGGCCATCCTTGACGATCAGGGTCGCACCGTACGGCACCTTGTGACGCTCGCGCTCACGGCCATGATCGTCCGTGATCAGCACTTCGCCCGAACGGGTAATGACGATTTGCGCGCCCTTGCCGTTGGTGACGTAACGCATGGTTGCCGTGAAGCGAACCGTACCGTTCGACTTGGCTTCGACCGACGATGCCACTGCTGCACGCGATGCCGCACCACCGATGTGGAACGTACGCATGGTCAGCTGGGTACCCGGCTCACCAATCGACTGTGCTGCCACGACGCCGACTGCTTCACCGCTGTTGACCAGCATGCCGCGGCCCAGGTCGCGGCCATAGCACTTGGCGCACAGGCCGAAGCGCGTGTCGCAGTTCAGTGGCGTGCGGACCTTCACTTCGTCGATGCCGACGCGTTCGATCTCTTCGACCATGTCTTCGTCCAGCAGCGTGCCGGCTTCGAACAGGGTTTCCTGGGTTTCAGGATTGACGACATCGGTACCGGTGACACGGCCGAGGATACGGTCGCGCAGGGCTTCGATGACTTCACCACCTTCGACCAGCGCCTTCATGTGCGTGCCGTTGTTGGTGCCGCAATCGTCCTCGATCACCACCAAATCCTGCGTCACGTCGACCAGACGACGGGTCAGGTAACCCGAGTTTGCGGTCTTCAGCGCGGTATCGGCCAGACCTTTACGAGCGCCGTGGGTCGAAATGAAGTACTGAAGCACGTTCAGGCCTTCGCGGAAGTTCGCGGTAATCGGCGTTTCGATAATCGAACCGTCCGGTTTCGCCATCAGACCACGCATACCGGCCAGCTGACGAATCTGGGCTGCCGAACCACGGGCGCCCGAGTCGGCCATCATGTAAATCGCGTTGAACGATTCCTGGGTGCCTTCGGTGCCATCACGCTTGGTGACCGGCTCGATCTTCAGCTGGTCCATCATCGCCTTGCCGACTTCATCGGAGGTCTTGCCCCAGATGTCGACGACCTTGTTGTAGCGCTCGCCGGCGGTGACCAGACCCGAGCTGTACTGCTGCTCGATCTGTTTCACTTCGGCTTCAGCGGCAGCGATCATGCCCTTCTTGACGTCCGGGATCATCATGTCGTCGACGGCGATCGAGATACCGGCGCGCGTTGCCAGGCGGAAGCCCGACTGCATCAGCTTGTCGGCAAACACGACGGTCGCACGCAGACCGCACTTGCGGAACGACGTGTTGATCAGCTTCGAGATTTCTTTCTTCTTCAGCGAACGATTCAGCACCGAGAATGGCAAGCCTTTTGGCAGGATCTCGGACAGGATCGCACGGCCGACCGTGGTCTCGTAGCGGGTCAGGGTCTGGTCGAAGCCACCTTCGGCGTTGCGTGGGAATTCCACGATACGCACGGTGATGCGGGTCGCCAGTTCGACTTCCTTGTTGTCGTACGCGCGGATGACTTCCGACACGTCCGGGAACATCATGCCTTCGCCCTTGGCGTTGATTGCCTCGCGCGATGCGTAGTACAGACCCAGCACGATATCCTGGGACGGCACGATCGACGGTTCGCCGTTCGATGGGAACAGGATGTTGTTCGACGCCAGCATCAGCGTACGTGCTTCCATCTGTGCTTCGATCGACAGCGGGACGTGGACAGCCATCTGGTCACCGTCGAAGTCGGCGTTGAACGCCGCGCAGACGAGTGGGTGCAGCTGGATGGCCTTGCCTTCGATCAGGACCGGCTCGAACGCCTGGATACCCAGACGGTGCAGCGTCGGCGCACGGTTCAGCATGATCGGGTGTTCCTTGATGACTTCTTCAAGGATGTCCCACACGACCGGTTCTTGAACCTCGACGAGCTTCTTCGCAGCCTTGATGGTCGTAGCCAGACCCATCAGTTCAAGCTTGTTGAAGATGAAGGGCTTGAACAGCTCCAGGGCCATCAGTTTCGGCAGGCCGCACTGGTGCAGTTTCAGCTGTGGACCCACCACGATGACCGAACGGCCCGAGTAGTCGACGCGCTTGCCCAGCAAGTTCTGACGGAAACGACCGCCCTTACCCTTGATCATCTCGGCCAGCGACTTCAGCGGACGCTTGTTAGCGCCGGTCATCGCTTTACCGCGACGGCCGTTGTCCAGCAGCGAGTCGACTGCTTCCTGCAGCATGCGCTTTTCGTTACGCGTAATGATCTCTGGTGCGCGCAGTTCCATCAGGCGCTTCAAGCGGTTATTACGGTTGATGACGCGGCGATACAGGTCGTTCAGGTCGGACGTGGCGAAACGGCCACCGTCCAGCGGGACGAGCGGACGCAGTTCTGGCGGCAGGACCGGCAGAACTTCCATGATCATCCATTCAGGCTTGATGCCCGAACGCTGGAACGCTTCGAGCACTTTCAGGCGCTTGGCGTATTTCTTGATCTTGGCTTCGGACTTCGACTCTTTGAGTTCCACGCGCAGCGCGTCGGCATCGCGGTGGATGTCGATCGAGCGCAGCAGTTCACGGATACCTTCGGCGCCCATGAATGCGGTGAAGTCGTCGCCGTACTCTTCGTACTTGGCGGCGTAGTCGTCTTCCGACATGATCTGGCTCTTCTTGAGCGGGGTCATGCCTGGATCGGTGACGACGTATGCTTCGAAGTACAGCACGCGTTCGATGTCCCGCAGCGTCATGTCCAGGACCATGCCCAGACGCGATGGCAGCGACTTCAGGAACCAGATGTGCGCGACTGGCGAGGCCAGCTCGATGTGGCCCATGCGCTCACGGCGCACCTTGGCCAGCGTGACTTCAACGCCGCACTTCTCGCAGATCACGCCGCGGTGCTTCAGGCGCTTGTATTTGCCGCACAGGCATTCGTAGTCCTTGATAGGACCAAAGATCTTGGCGCAGAACAGGCCATCGCGCTCAGGCTTGAACGTGCGGTAGTTGATGGTTTCCGGCTTCTTGACTTCGCCGAACGACCACGAACGGATTTTTTCAGGCGACGCCAGGCCAATCTTGATGGCGTCGAAACTTTCGTTTTGCTGAACTTGCTTGAATAGATCGAGCAGTGCTTTCATGTATCACTCCAGGTGATTGAATTCTTTACTGACTTGCTTGCCGCCAGCTCCTCACTGATTTTCGCCAGTGCTTGCAAACCCCCGACCCTAGAAACCGTCATTCCCGCGCAGGCGGGAATCCAAGTGTGCCGGCTGATTCACCGGGCTTAGGCCCCGGACTGCTCCGGGGGCGACGACTTCGAAGGTCGAAGAGCCAGCCCGAAGGCTGGCGGCCTTGCTGGCCTGCTTAGTTGCGCTCGAGATCGATATCGATACCCAGCGAACGGATTTCCTTCACCAGCACGTTGAACGACTCTGGCATGCCGGCTTCGATCACGTGGTCGCCTTTGACCAGGTTCTCGTAGACCTTCGTACGGCCGTTCACGTCATCCGACTTCACAGTCAGCATCTCTTGCAGCACGTACGATGCGCCGTACGCTTCCAGTGCCCACACCTCCATCTCACCGAAGCGCTGGCCGCCGAACTGGGCTTTACCGCCCAGTGGCTGCTGCGTCACGAGCGAGTACGGACCAGTCGAACGCGCGTGCATCTTGTCGTCAACCAGGTGATGCAGCTTCAGCATGTGCATGAAGCCAACGGTGACCTTGCGCTCGAATGCTTCGCCGGTGCGACCGTCGAACATCGTGACCTGGTTCTTCGACGGAGTCATGCCGAGATTCGCAGCGATGTCATCCGGGAACGCCAGGTCCAGCATACGACGAATGTCTTCTTCGTGGGCGCCATCGAAGACCGGGGTCGCGAACGGCACGCCGTTCTTGAGGTTGCCCGCCAGGGTCAGGATCTCTTCATCGCTGAAGCTGTCCAGATCTTCCTTGCGGCCGGTTTCGTTGTAGATCTTGTCCAGGAACACGCGCAGGTCTTGTGCCTTCGCTTGCGCCTGCAGCATTTCGCCGATGCGCCAGCCCAGGCCCTTGGCTGCCCAACCGAGGTGGGTTTCCAGGATCTGACCGACGTTCATGCGCGATGGCACGCCCAGCGGGTTCAGCACGACGTCAGCAGGACGACCGTCCGCCATGAACGGCATGTCTTCCACTGGCACGATACGCGAGACCACACCCTTGTTACCGTGACGACCGGCCATCTTGTCGCCCGACTGCAGGCGGCGCTTGACGGCCAGGTAGACCTTGACCATCTTCTGCACGCCTGGCTGCAGCTCGTCGCCTTGCGTGAGCTTCTTGCGCTTCTCTTCGAAGGCCAGATCGAACTGGTGACGCTTCTCGTTGATCGATTCCTTGATCGCTTCGAGGGCGTTCGCGGTGTCGTCTTCTGCCGGACGGATGTCGAACCAGTGGAACTTGTCCAGGTCCGCCAGGTATTCGGCAGTGATCGCCGCGCCCTTGGCCATCTTCTTCGGACCGCCATTGACGATCTTGCCGATCAGCATGCGCTCCAGACGCTCGAAGGCATCGCCCTCGACAATACGCATCTGGTCGTTCAGGTCCAGGCGATAGCGCTTGAGTTCATCATCGATGATCTGCTGGGCGCGCTTGTCGCGCTGGATGCCTTCGCGGGTGAACACTTGGACGTCGATCACGGTGCCGACCATGCCCGAAGGCACGCGCAGCGAGGTGTCTTTCACGTCCGACGCTTTTTCGCCGAAGATCGCGCGCAACAGCTTTTCTTCCGGTGTCAGCTGGGTCTCGCCTTTTGGCGTGACCTTACCGACCAGCACGTCGCCAGCCTGCACTTCGGCGCCGATGTAGACGATGCCCGATTCATCCAGGCGCGCCAGCTGGTTTTCTGCCAGGTTCGAGATGTCGCGGGTGATTTCTTCCGCGCCCAGCTTGGTGTCACGTGCGACGACCGACAGCTCTTCGATGTGAATCGACGTGTAGCGGTCATCCTTGACGACGTTTTCCGAGATCAGGATCGAATCTTCGAAGTTCAGGCCGTTCCACGGCATGAACGCCACCAGCATGTTCTGACCCAGGGCCAGTTCGCCCAGGTCGGTCGATGCGCCGTCGGCGATCACGTCGCCACGGGCGACGCGGTCACCAACCTGCACGATCGGACGCTGGTTGATGTTGGTGTTCTGGTTCGAACGGGTGTACTTGATCAGGTTGTAGATGTCGACGCCGACTTCACCAGCCTGTGCTTCATCGTCGTTCACGCGAATGACGACGCGGCCCGCATCGATGTAGTCGACCATACCGCCACGCAGTGCCTGCACGGTGGTACCCGAGTCGACTGCCACGGTGCGTTCGATACCGGTACCAACAACGGCCTTCTCAGGACGCAGGCAAGGCACGGCCTGACGCTGCATGTTGGCGCCCATCAGTGCACGGTTCGCATCATCGTGTTCCAGGAACGGAATCAGCGAGGCAGCAACCGACACGATCTGGCCTGGTGCAACGTCCATGTACTGGACGCGCTCTGGCGAGACCAGGATCGTTTCGCCGGCTTCACGCGACGAGACCAGCTCGTCGATCAGTTGGCCGTTTTCATTGATCGCGGCGTTTGCCTGAGCAATGATGTAGCGGCCTTCTTCGATGGCCGACAGGTAATCGATCTGATCGGTGACCTTCGAACCGTCGACCTTGCGGTACGGGGTTTCCAGGAAGCCGTATTCATTCAGGCGGGCATACAGTGCCAGCGAGTTGATCAGACCGATGTTCGGGCCTTCAGGCGTTTCGATCGGGCACACGCGGCCGTAGTGGGTCGGATGCACGTCGCGCACCTCGAAGCCAGCACGTTCGCGGGTCAGACCGCCAGGGCCCAGGGCCGAGACGCGACGCTTGTGCGTCACTTCCGACAACGGGTTGGTCTGGTCCATGAACTGGGACAGCTGCGACGAACCGAAGAACTCGCGGATCGCGGCCGAAATCGGCTTGCTGTTGATCAGGTCATGCGGCATCAGGTTGTCCGCTTCGGCCTGGCCGAGACGTTCCTTGACTGCACGTTCCACGCGGACCAGGCCAGCACGGAACTGGTTCTCGGCCAGCTCGCCGACGCAACGGACGCGACGGTTACCCAGGTGATCGATGTCATCGACTTCGCCGCGGCCATTGCGCAGCTCGACGAGGATCTTGATCACGGCCAGGATGTCTTCGTTCGACATGGTCATGTCGCCGGTCAGTTCATCACGGCCGATACGGCGGTTGAACTTCATGCGGCCGACAGCCGACAGGTCGTAGCGTTCCGGCATGTAGAACAGGCCGTTGAACAGCGCTTCGACCGATTCTTCGGTTGGCGGTTCGCCAGGACGCATCATGCGGTAGATCGCCACGCGCGCCGCGGTGCGGTCAGCGGTGTCGTCGGTGCGCAGGGTTTGCGAGATGTAGCCGCCCTGGTCCAGATCGTTGGTGTACAGCGTCTGGATTTCGGTCACGTCTGCATCGCGCAGCTTGCCCAGCAGTTCTTCGGTCAGCTCGTCGTTGGCGACAGCGATGACTTCACCGGTGTCCTGGTCGACGATGTTCTTGGCCAGCACGCGGCCCAGCAGGTAGTCTTCAGGGACCGAGATGGTCTTGATGCCGGCAGCTTCGATGTCACGGACGTGCTTCGCGTTGATACGCTTGTCCTTGGTGACAATGGTCTTGCCCGACTTCGGATCGACGATGTCAAAACGCGCGACTTCGCCGCGCAGACGCTCGGGGACGAACTCGAGTTCGCCGCCGTCGTTGCGCACGACGAAGTTGTCGAAGACGAAGAAGTTAGCCAGGATCTGTTCCGGCGTCATGCCGATGGCCTTGAGCAGGATCGTCACTGGCATCTTGCGGCGACGGTCGACGCGGAAGAACAGGATGTCTTTCGGGTCGAACTCGAAGTCGAGCCACGAGCCGCGGTAAGGAATGATCCGTGCCGAGAACAGGAGCTTGCCCGACGAGTGCGTCTTGCCGCGGTCGTGCTCAAAGAACACGCCCGGCGAACGGTGCAGCTGGGACACGATCACGCGCTCGGTGCCGTTGATCACGAACGAACCGTTCGTGGTCATCAGTGGCAGCTCGCCCATGTAGACTTCTTGTTCCTTCATTTCCTTGACGACCGGCTTGGTCGGCGATTCCTTGTCCAGGATCACCAGACGCACCTTGGCGCGCAGCGGCGACGCGAAGGTCAGGCCACGCTGCTGGCACTCTTTCACGTCAAACGCAGGGTCACCCAGCACATACGACAGGAACTCGAGGCGCGCAAAACCATTGTGCGACACGATAGGGAAGATCGAAGAAAAAGCCGACTGCAGACCCTCGGCCTTGCGTCCCGATGGGACAGCATCAGCCTGGAGGAAGTTCTCGTAGGATTCCAGCTGGGTAGCCAGCAGGTAGGGAACGTTGTGAACGTTGGCGCGTTTCGCGAACGACTTGCGAATACGCTTCTTCTCAGTAAATGAGTAGTGCATGGACACTCCGTGAGTGACAGAAAGGATGAAGAATTCAGGATTTGCCAGTGGCACGCGCCACCACCACACACAATTCCTGAAGTCTTTACTCTTTCGCGCCAGATGAAAAGGACAAGCAAACTGCTGTGTTACGATATTTCTGAGCCGGTGTTGCCGACTCTATTCTGTCATTCCTTGGCGACGTCTGTCGCAGGGACGACAAAAGAGCCAAAGCCGCAATTCCCGCCTTCCGGCAAGTTTTGCAAGCTTTGACTCCCGCATCAGGTGCTGCGAACAGCACCCTTTGCCTATGTATTACTTCAGTTCAGCCTTGGCGCCTGCATCTTCCAGCTTCTTCTTGGCGGCTTCAGCTTCTGCTTTTGGCAGGGCTTCTTTGACCGTCTTAGGAGCGCCGTCGACGACGTCTTTGGCTTCTTTCAGGCCCAGACCGGTGATTTCACGGACTGCCTTGATGACGCCGACTTTGTTCGCGCCGATTTCGGTCAGAACAACGTTGAACTCGGTCTGCTCTTCAGCAGCAGCGGCGCCAGCGCCACCACCGGCTGCAGGAGCTGCCATTGCAGCTGCCGACACGCCGAACTTCTCTTCGAATGCCTTGACCAGTTCGTTCAGGTCCATGACGGACATTTCGCTCACTGCGTTCAGGATATCGTCTTTGCTAATTGCCATTTGAAACTCCAGTTTTGATTTGTATGTAGTTCAGGTTGGTACTTGAAAAAAAAGGGAAGCTTACGCTTCTGCAGGAGCTTCTTCTGCGGCCGGAGCTGCTTCGGAAGAACCTTCGCCTTTTTTCGCTGCCAGGGCAGCCAGACCACGTGCAAAGCCCGACACCGGAGCCAACATAACGCCCAACAGCTGCGAGATGAGAACTTCACGGGATGGGATGCTTGCCAACGAGGTAACGCCAGCTACGTCGAGCTGCTTACCTGCGTAGTTACCGGCTTTGATGACCAGCTTGTCGTTGGTTTTAGCGAAGTCATTGATGACTTTAGCTGCTGCAACGGCATCGTCCGAGATCGAATAGATCAGCGGACCGGTCATGGAATCAGCCAGCGAGGCAAACTGCGTGCCCTCGACAGAGCGACGAGCCAGCGTGTTCTTCAGAACACGCAGGTACACGCCCTGGGCACGTGCGGATGCACGGAGCTTGGTCAAGTGACTAACCTGGATGCCACGGTACTCGGCGACGACGATGGTTTGCGCAGATGCTACTTTTGCGGAAACTTCTTCGACGACGGCCTTTTTGTCATTCAGATTAAGACCCACGGTCAATCTCCTTAAATGATGAGAACGAGATGTTCACATCGGTTCGAACACACGGCGTCCGAAGTTAAGAAGCCTTAAACTGAGCGGATGAATTCACGCAGCTGGACTACAAAACTTGTTCGGGTACACCATCTGCGTTGGGTTGTCTTTTAACCGCATGCCCAACCTCTGCACTTGGCCCAACGGTCTTTGATTGTCTGCCGCAGCGATCAGTTACTGCGACAGCCCAAAGAATCGCCCCGCACCAATGGCGCGAGGACTTGAATTTGCTGATTAAGCAGCAGCGATCGAAGCGTGATCGATGCGCACGCCAGCACCCATCGTCGACGACAGGGCGACCTTGCGAAGGTACACACCTTTCGACGTGGTTGGCTTGGCTTTGTTCAGGGCGTCGATCAGCGCAACCAGGTTGCTCTTCAGATCTTCGTCGGTGAACGATGCACGGCCGATCGTTGCGTGAACGATACCTGCCTTGTCGGTACGGTACTGGACCTGACCGGCTTTGGCGTTCTTGACGGCGGTTGCGACGTCTGGGGTCACGGTGCCGACTTTCGGGTTAGGCATCAGGCCGCGTGGGCCCAGGATCTGACCCAGGGTACCGACGATACGCATGGTGTCTGGCGACGCGATGACGATATCGAAAGGCATGTCGCCGGCTTTGACGCGCTCGGCCAGGTCTTCCATACCGACGATGTCGGCGCCGGCTGCACGTGCAGCTTCAGCCTTCTCGCCCGTTGCGAACACAGCAACGCGCACGGTCTTGCCGGTGCCTGCTGGCAGCACGACCGAACCGCGAACCACCTGGTCCGACTTCTTTGGGTCCACGCCCAGTTGCACCGAGACGTCGATCGACTCGTTGAACTTGGCAGTGGCGAATTCTTTAACCAGCGACAGACCGTTGTCGAAGGCGTAGACTTTATTGCGGTCTACTTTAGCTTTGATAGCTTTGACGCGTTTGGACAGCTTAGCCATTACAGACCCTCCACCGTGATGCCCATCGAACGTGCCGAGCCAGCGATGATACGCACTGCTGCGTCCATGTCGGCGGCGGTCAGGTCCGGCTGCTTGATTTTTGCGATTTCTTCAGCTTGAGCGCGGGTCAGCGATGCAACCTTGTCGGTATGCGGCTTGGCCGAACCCTTGGTGATGCCAGCGGCTTTCTTGATCAGGTACGTTGCCGGGGCAGTCTTCATCACGAAGGTGAACGACTTGTCGGCGAATGCAGTGATCACAACCGGGATTGGCATGCCTGGCTCGACACCCTGGGTCTGGGCGTTGAACGCCTTGCAGAATTCCATGATGTTCAAACCGCGCTGACCCAGTGCTGGACCGATCGGTGGGGATGGGTTTGCTTTACCAGCTGGAACTTGCAGCTTGATAAAGCCAATGATTTTCTTTGCCATGAAAGGCTCCTATCTTTGACTTGAGTAGTAGCGCCCCACCGCGACTACTCGTCTCCGGCGGGGCTCCTCTTACCGGATTCCGCCTGACAACTGCGACGCTCCGATGGTAGCGTTTAGACTTTCTCGACTTGCCCGAACTCCAGTTCGACTGGAGTCGCGCGGCCGAAGATGGTAACAGAAACTCGCACCTTCGACTTTTCGTAATTGACTTCTTCGACGTTGCCGTTGAAATCGGTGAACGGGCCTTCCTTGATCCGGACCTGTTCGCCCACTTCGTACAGCGTCTTTGGCCGAGGCTTCTCGACACCTTCCTGGACCTGCTGCATGATCTTGTCGATCTCGCGCGCCGGGATTGGGGTCGGCTTGTTCGACTTGCCGCCGATGAACCCGGTGACCTTGCTGGTGTTTTTCACCAGGTGCCAGGTTTCGTCGGTCATTTCCATCTCGACCAGCACGTAACCCGGGAAGAAGCGGCGCTCGGTAACGGCTTTGGTGCCGTTGCGCATCTCGACAACTTCCTCGGTTGGCACCAGGATCTGGCCAAACTGTTCTTGCATGCCGCCGCGTTCAATCCGCTCGGTCAGGGCGCGCATCACGCTCTTTTCCATACCCGAGTAGACGTGAACAACGTACCAGCGCTTGTTGCTGACCGGGACACTCACGGGTGCAGCTGCTTCTGGTGCTGCTTCCTGCTCTGGAACGCCTTCTTCCGGAGCGCCGGCCGCCGGAGCGCCGGTCGCCGGGACGCCGGCCGCCGGAATTTCTTCCGGCGCGGTATCTTCTTGTACGTTTTCGCTCATGTTTATTTCCAACCCAGGACAAAGTCGTACAACAGGAGCTCGAGAATCTTGTCGGTGCCCCACAGGAAAATCGCCATCACAACCACAAAGGCAAACACGATGCCGGTGATTTGCAAGGCTTCGCGGCGGGTCGGCCAAACGACCTTCTTGGTCTCGCGCACCGATTCCTTGGCAAAGCTCAGGAAATCACGGCCGGTGGTGGAAGTCCACAAAAGCAGGACAGCAAAAACTAAACCAGCCAAAAGGGCGCCTGCGGCGACCAAGGCTGGTTTGTTCTGGCCTGTCAGGTAAAAGAACCCGACGACGCCTGCAATCGCTGCAACCACCGCCAGCGCGACCTTGAACTTGTCATTCGAGGTGCTGACAGTTTGCACGGATTGATTAGACATTCTTCTTTACTTTCGGTGCCTGGCACCAGAATTCGGTGGCAGGGGCGGAGGGAATCGAACCCGCGACCTTCGGTTTTGGAGACCGACGCTCTGCCAATTGAGCTACACCCCTACGAAAACTTCCAGCTGAATCCAGCATTATACAGCAAGCGCGCGCTTACTGACAATGCTGTTCGAGGGAAACGGAAATGACTTCCATTCCCCTCTGCTCTGCTTAGTTAGGCAGAATCTTTGCGACCACGCCGGCGCCGACAGTACGGCCGCCTTCACGGATTGCGAAACGCAGACCTTCTTCCATCGCGATCGGGTTGATCAGCTTGACAGTGATCGACACGTTGTCGCCTGGCATGACCATTTCTTTGTCTGCTGGCAGCTCGATCGAACCGGTCACGTCAGTCGTACGGAAGTAGAACTGTGGACGATAGTTGTTGAAGAACGGGGTGTGACGGCCGCCTTCGTCTTTCGACAGAACGTAGATCTCGCCGGTGAAGTGGTTGTGCGGCTTGATCGAACCTGGCTTTGCCAGGACCTGACCACGCTGGACATCTTCACGCTTGGTACCGCGCAGCAGCAGGCCGACGTTGTCGCCAGCTTGACCCTGGTCCAGCAGCTTGCGGAACATTTCCACGCCGGTGCAAGTGGTCTTGACGGTGTCGATGATGCCGACGATTTCGATTTCTTCGCCGACTTTGACAACGCCGCGCTCGACACGACCGGTCACAACGGTACCGCGACCCGAGATCGAGAACACGTCTTCCACTGGCATCAGGAACGCACCGTCAACAGCGCGCTCTGGCGTTGGGATGTAGGTGTCGAGGGCTTCAGCCAGACGGGTGATGCATTCTTCACCCATTTCGCCCGGCTTGCCTTCGAGGGCCATACGTGCCGAACCCTTGATGATTGGGACGTCGTCGCCTGGGAACTCGTACTTCGACAGAAGCTCACGAACTTCCATTTCGACCAGTTCCAGCAGCTCTGCGTCGTCGACCAGGTCGCACTTGTTCAGGAACACGATGATGTATGGAACGCCAACTTGACGGGCCAGCAGGATGTGCTCGCGGGTCTGTGGCATTGGGCCGTCAGCGGCCGAGCACACCAGGATCGCGCCGTCCATCTGCGCAGCACCGGTAATCATGTTCTTGATGTAGTCGGCGTGGCCTGGGCAGTCAACGTGAGCGTAGTGACGGTTTTCGGTCTCGTACTCGACGTGCGCGGTGTTGATGGTGATGCCGCGTGCTTTTTCTTCTGGTGCCGCGTCGATCTGGTCGTAGGCCTTGGCTTCGCCGCCGAATTTCTTCGACAGGACGGTCGCGATTGCAGCCGTCAGCGTGGTTTTGCCGTGGTCAACGTGACCGATGGTGCCGACGTTTACGTGCGGCTTGGTCCGTTCGAATTTACCTTTTGCCATTTCAGACTCCTAAGATCTAACGATATTTTTGAGAATTACCAGGCACACCTGACGGACGAGTGCAACGCGACTGCCGTACAAAATTCTGGTGC
Organism: Telluria sp. LT1R51-2; assembly: GCF_059685775.1. Classification (NCBI taxonomy): domain Bacteria; kingdom Pseudomonadati; phylum Pseudomonadota; class Betaproteobacteria; order Burkholderiales; family Oxalobacteraceae; genus Telluria; species Telluria sp. LT1R51-2. The sequence continues at coordinate 431,379 of NZ_JCASIM010000002.1, forward strand.
CCTTGACGTGGATTGAACACGTGGCCTCTCCCTTACCAAGGGAGTGCTCTACCACTGAGCTACAAGGGCTGATTTGGTGCGATGTTCAACTTGCACACCGCAAAACACTGGAGCGGGTGAAGGGAATCGAACCCTCGTCGTAAGCTTGGAAGGCTTCTGCTCTACCATTGAGCTACACCCGCGAGGTACAACTTCAATTCGACTTCACGATCTTCTTTTGGTGGTGGGGGCTGGATTCGAACCAGCGTACTCAGAGAGGGCAGATTTACAGTCTGCTGCCTTTAACCACTCGGCCACCCCACCGCGAAGAACCGCAGAGTATGAAGCAAGCTCAACGTACTGTCAATCAGGTTTGGGTAGAAGGTTTTTCCACTTCGCCTGACAGCGTTGCTTCGGGGCGTGATTGTAACGGTCGGACTCTAAAGCCGCAAGGGTCATTTTGCGCGAGACTAAAAAAACTTGGTTTGTTCGTCAAGTTGGCGCCAGCGCAGCCAGCACCTGCGCCTTGAGCGCCTTGATCAGCGCCGTCTCGTCCGGCGGCACGCCCTCGGGCGCCGTAAAGATGCGGTCGGCGTAGAACAGCCCCAGCTGCGCCTTGCCCACCACCAGCGGCAGCACGATGAAGCTCTCGGCGTCCGGCAGCAGCGTCTTGTACCAGGCCGGCAGCAGATCGCGGATCTTCGGGCTGAAGGCATCCGGAATCATCATGTCGGCATTGTTTTCCAGCGCCAGGTGGAACAGGTCGCGCGTGAATGCGCACGGGAACGTGAAGCCGGCCTGCAGCTCGGCCTTGCCCTCCCCCAGCGAGGCGCGCGCACGGAAGGTGCCGGTCCGGCCGTCGCGCAGGCAAATGGTGGCGAAACGAAAGCCCAGCGCGCTGTACAGCGTTTCGAGCACCGCCATGATGACGTCGTTGGCGCTCGTGGTAGAGCCGCCCAGCACCGAGACATCCTGCACACCGGCCAGCAGCAGGTCGCGCGCATTTTTCGGCTTGCCACTGGGGTAGAACTCGCCTTCATCGGCTTCACCCGCGTCCAGCATTGCCAGCGCCAGCACGTTCGGCAGGCTGCTGCCGGCTTTCGGGTCGGTCTTGGGCGCGCGCTCCATGTTCATGCTCTGCAGCATGCCGTTCATGCTTTCCTGGACGGTATCGAACAACGCTGCCAGCCCGGGCATGTCGAGCCCGAGCGCCACGCCGTAGCGCGCCAGCAGCGCCTCGGCCTCGGGCGCACTGGCCGGATCGTCGTGATGGCCCATCAGGCGCGCCACGTCCTGGCTGAACGCGGCCACCTGGCGCATCCACTCGGCGCGCTCTGGCGCGACCGCGAGCATACCTGGCATGGGCGGGGGCGAGGCCTGCGCCTCGATGATCAGCTCGGGCAATTGCCATTCGCGCAGTACGGCCTCGGACAGGGTCTCGAAGGTGCAGCCCAGGATCAGGCGTGAAGCTTGCGCGTGGGTGTGCTTGCCGGTAGCGACCAGGGCGGCGATCTCGCGGTAGCGCTCCGGCTCGTGGCTGGCCAGCAGCATTGGCCCCAGGTTCTTGAACAGCGCGCAGATCCCTGCTTCTTCTGCGCCCGGATGGGGGCTGCGGTGCGCCATTTCCTGGCCCACCAGGCTGGCGCACAGCGCCGCCTGGAGTTCGACCCGCACGCCGTGCTCGGCAACGTCGAGCGCGTCGACCAGCAGCATCGCCAGCGCGGCGGCGCGCACATTGTCGAAGCCGAGCAGGGAAATGGCGCGCGAAATCGTCGTCACTGGCGCGCCCAGCTGGGTGCGATACGCCACCGTGTTCGACAGGCGCAGGATGCGCTGGGTCAGCGCCACGTCGGCCATCACGTAATACGCGAGATCGGCCGAGCCCTCGTCGACGCTGTAACCCATCCCGATCACGCGCGTCATGGTGCCGCCAAGACTGAACATGCGCTCGGTGCCGCTCAGCTTGCGCATCAGCGCATCGCGCACCCGGCCGGACGTGGGGTGGCTCTGGGCGCCGGGTGGAAGATCGGCCATCGTCAGCCTGCCTTGGGCGGCGGCATGCGCAGCCCCTGGCGCACGCCCTGATCGTGCTGCTTGAGCACTTGCTGGAACAGCGCTGCCAGCGCCGGCAGCTTGGGATTGAGCGGGTCGAGCTTGCGCACATTGCCGATCAGGGTCGGGACCTGGCCACCGAGCCGCTCGTCCCAGCCGCCTGCTTCGAGGCAGCGCAGCACCGCCAGCGTGGCATTGAACGCCACCGACGGGTTGTTCGGCAGCTTGTGCGCCGCCTCGAGCATCAGCGTCACCGCGCCCCGGTAATCCCCGCTCTTGGCGCGCGCGGCGCCACTGGCAACCAGGTCGACGACGTGCTGGCGGCTTTCCTTGACCATCGAGCGGGCCAGCTCGCCCTTGCCCGCGCTGTCCATCACACCTACTGCGCGCGCCATCACCGCTTCGTCGCCGGCATTGCGCATCACGTCGCGCACGACCGAGCAGGCGCCCTCTTCCATGTCATGCTCGAGGCAGGTGCGGGCCAGTTCGAGCTTGATGTCGACCGACACGCCCGGCGCATCCTGGCAGGCAGCCACCGCCGTGTTCAACGCTTCGCCCAGCCGTACCTCGTTGCCGGTGTACTCGTGCACCAGGGCGGATGCCACCGCGCTGCACAGCACCGTCGTGGCACGCCCGCCCATGGTGCGGTCGAGGTCGCGTACCACGGCCGCCGCGCCCACCGGATCGCCCTTGCCCACCAGCGTGCGCACCAGCTTGACGTGGTCTTCGGGATCGCGGAACTCGGAATACTTGGCCTTGCCCACCACCTGACGCAGCGATTTTTCGGCAGTGTCGATGTCGCCCGCATCGAAGGCAATGTCGGCCAGCGTGCGCAGGCGCCGCACCGCGTGGGGCGAGACGGCCACCGCGTCGGCCAGCACGGCCTGCGCTTTGTCGAGCTCGCCGGCAGCAGCATGAGTACGCGCCAGCCAGTCGAAGGCGTCGACGAAATTGCGGTTGGTATCGACCAGCTCTTCGAGGATGTCCCTGGCTTCGGCCAGGCGCTTGCGCACGAACAGCGTCTTGGCCAGCCCCAGCCGGGCCCAGGCAATCGCCTTGATGTCGACCAGATGCCGATAGATGGGCTCGGCCAGCTCGGCCTGTCCCAGGAACATGTGCAGCTCGGCGCGCAGGCGCAGGAAGTCGATGGCATAGCGCGTGTGCAGGCGCTGACCCTCGATGCAGGCGGTGAGTGCCTCCATCTGGTCGCCGGCCTCCATCAGCGTGTACACGGGCAGGAAGGCATTGCGCTTGTCGAGCGCGCGCCCGATGCGCTCGAGCAGGCGGTCGGCGGTGAACGGCTTGAGGACGTAGTCGGTCGGGGCCAGCTCGGCCGCGCTGACCACTTTGCTGTGATTGCCTTCTGCGGTGACCATGAAAAACATCGTGGCCAGGCGCATCAGCTTGTGGTGACGCAGGTCTTCGAGTAACTGCTGGCCATCCTGGCCGCCTTCCAGGTCGTACTCGCACAGGATGAGGTCAAACTGGCGCAGACCCAGGTGCTTGATCGCCTGGTTGGACGTGCTGGCGTGTTCGATCCGGGTCAGGCCGCACAGCGTGAGCATGCTGTGAATGCTGGCGCGCATTCCTGCGTGGGGCTCGATGATCAGGGCCGTCAGGCCTTCCAGTTCGTTCATTGTGGTCCGTATTGGCCTGCGTTGGGCGTGAGGCGGCTGCATGGGCGCGCAGTATCGACCCAGTATATTACGGCGCAGAACGAATTAAATGAAATCAGCATGGTGCGCAGTTCCGCCAGCAGGCACGGCGCATAAAAAACGACAACTTACTGGGCGGGTGGGCGGCTGGCGCACTCGGCCGTCGTGGCGCCGGTGCCGACGTTCTGGTACAGCACCTCGTACTTGCCTGCCGCCAGTTTGTCGATCGTGAACGTCGCGCGCGGCTGCACGAAGGCGTGGCGCACGTTCGCGCCGCGCTCCAGGTCGTACAGCTTGACGAACACCGGCGAGGCGTTCGCGCTATTGTCGATCGTCACCTGCATCCCCGTACCTTCGTTACCGACCGGGTAGCCCGGCAGATAGGCAGACTCAGCCGGCCAGGGCTCGCCGCCTGGCGCCGTCAGCGTTTGCAGGTCGGTGCTGCAATCGGGTACGCGCGCGGGCACCACCAGTTGGGCGATGCCGAGCGTGCGGATGACAGGCGCACCGCGGCCGGCCCAGATATCGGGCGCAGACGCGGGCTCGGCGGCGGCAGTCGCCGCCGTTGTCGCTGCGGACGCTGCTGCGGGCGGCGTGCTGGCCAGCACGCTCACGGGTTTCTGCACGCCGCTCCAGGCCAGCGCGCCGGGCATCATGCCGGGTTGCTGCAAGAGCAGGACGGCAGCGGCGGCGCCCGCCACGAAACAGGTGGTCAGGCCCAGCCACCAGCGCGGATCGCGCATCAGGCGTGCGCGGCGCGGCCTGTGCGCCGGCGTGGCGTCATTCGCGTCACCGCCCTTGCGCAGCTGGCCGTCCTTGGCGTTCGAGCTTTCCAGCCACTCGACTTCCCATTCTTCGGACGCGATCCACTCGTCATGCTCCTTGCGGCGCACCGGGTCGGCCAGGACGTTGTAGGCCGAATTGACGACCGCCATGATGCGGGCGGCTTTTTCGTCGCCCGGGTTCTTGTCGGGATGGTATTTCTGGCTCAGCGCCTTGTACGAAGCACGAATGACTTCCTGGGGCGCGTGACGCGACACCTTCAGGTTGTCATAGTGTGTGTGAATCTTGGCCATGGTGTGTCAAATCTGCCCGCTGATGCCTGCCATTGATGCTACGTCCTCGGCCGAGGCGGATGGCCGGACCCTGGCGCTGGAATGTCGTACAGCTTAGACGCAATTGTGTCCGTTGTGCAAGATATCACAATTGTCACAGGCGATGACTGCGGTCGGCCTGAACGAGTGCATCGGGCAATGTTACAGCCAGCCCCACCACCAGCACCTTGAATAATTCGCCCATTTCCGCTGGTGAAACAAGCTTTTGCACAGCGCGCGACTGTGGCAGGAAGCGCAGTGCATCCTCGGGGTTGTTTTCAAGCAACAATTCACCGATCCCGGCGCCGATCAGGAACGCGGCCTGGCTCATGTAGGCCAGCACCGGCAGGCCGGCATCCTGGGCCGCCAGCGCCATCGCCGTGAAATCGACGTGGGCTGTGATGTCCTGCAGGCCCGGCAGATAGAACGGATCGGGATGCGCGTGGTGGCGATAGTGGCACATCAACGTGCCGCCGATGCGCTGGTCAAGGTAATACTCGTGCGCCGGGAACCCATAGTCGAACAGGATTGCCGCGCCGCGGCCGCCCGCGAACATCGCCGCCAGCGAACCCATGAAGCCGGCACCGACCGGGTGCAGCTCGGTGACATAGCCTTCGATCATTTGTTCGTGCTCGGGCACCTGGCGCACCAGTTGCTCGTGCAGGGCGGCATCGAGCGGCGCCTGGACAAAGGCGAATGCGCCGTCCTCGATCGTGACCATCTGGCGGCGCCAGCCGTCCCGCGTGCGGATCACCAGCTCGACCGGCATCGCATCGAGCACTTCGTTGGCCAGCACCACGCCGCTGAAGTGCGCGGGCATCGCGTCCTGCCAGCGCACCTGCGGCAGATCGGCCAGGTTGGCCTGCTGGCGCGCGCGCAGCTCGCCCGACAATTCGATGATCGTGTATGAGTTGACGGTGACACCCTGGCGCGCCAGCGCAGCGAGCACGTCGCGCGCCAGGCGGCCGGTGCCGGCGCCGAACTCGATGATGTCGGGCGCGCTTTGGGCGATAATAGCGGCTGCCACGCGCGCCACCGTTGCCCCGAACAGCGGCGTCATCTCGGGCGCGGTGATGAAATCGCCCTCGGCGCCGAGCTTGGCGGCGCCACCGCTGTAATACCCGAGGCGCGGCGCGTACAGCGCCAGTTCCATGAACCGCGAAAACGCGATCTGCCCACCGGATTGTTCGATCTCGTCAGCAATGCGCTGTTGCAGGGCGTGGGACGCAGCCAGGGCGTCGTGGTCGGGGGTGGGCAGGGACATGCCGGCATTGTAGCCAGATTCGCTTTTATCAACAATTTACTGCCTGATGTTCAGGCTCGATCACCCATGATGACCGACACAGTTCCAACCGCCCTGCCCCGGGTCGCGCTGGTGACCGGCGCCGGGCGCCGCCTCGGACGCGCCATTGCGCTGGGCCTGGCGAAAGCCGGCTGGGATCTCGCGCTGCATTACCGCCATTCCGAGCAGGATGCGATCGCCACCCGCGACGCCATCCTGGCGCTGGGCCGGCGCGCCGTGCTGCTGCAGTGCGACCTGGCCGACGATGCGGCCGTGCGCCTGCTGGCGGGCCGCGCCATCGACGCGCTCGGCACGTTGACGTGCATCGTGAACAACGCGTCGTTGTTCGAATACGACAGCGCCACCGACTTTTCGCCGGCGTTATTGAACGCGCATATGGCCGCGAATGTCACAGCGCCAGTGCTGCTGGCGCAGGCGCTGCATGCGGCCACACCGCAGGGCGAGCAAGCCGTCGTCATCAACCTGCTCGACCAGAAACTGTACAATCTCAACCCGGATTTTCTGTCGTACACCTTGTCCAAGGCAGCGCTGCACGCAGCGACCACGATGCTGGCGCAAGCGCTGGCGCCGACCGTGCGCGTGGTGGGCGTGGCGCCCGGCATCACGCTGGTCTCGGGCGAGCAGAGCGAGGACGGTTTTACGCAGGCGCACCGCGCCACGCCGCTGGGGCGCTCGTCGACGCCACAGGATATTGCCGACGCGGTCGTGTACGCCGCCAGCGCCCGCGCGCTGACCGGCACGACCCTGCTGGTCGATGGCGGCCAGCACCTGACGCCATCGACGCGCGACGTCATGTTCCTGACCGAACCGCGCAGCGACGCCCCCAACAACCGCAGCACCGAATCATCTATCCAAAAGGCTTAACCATGTTGTCCGCCCTGTCCCACCCGAGCTTGCGCAATTGCCGCCGGCTGTTCCTGCGCAATTACGAAGTGATGATCAATATCGGCGTGCACGATTTCGAAAAGAAGGGCGAGCAACGTGTGCTGATCAATGTTGAGCTGTACATTCCGCTCGAGATGTCGACGCCGAAGGCCGACCAATTGGCCGAAGTGGTCGACTACGACTTCATGCGCGAGACGGTGGCCCAACGCATTTCCAAGGGCCATATCCACCTGCAAGAAACACTGTGCGACGACATGGTCGAGGCCATGCTGGCCCATCCGCGCGTGCGCGCGGCAGGCGTGTCGACGATGAAACCCGACGTGTATGCCGACTGCGAAGGCGTTGGTGTCGAAGTATTCCGTATCAAGGACGAAGCATGAACGAAACCGTTATCGAGCGCCTGACCGAGGCGGACTTCCCGCTGGGCGAGGCCGCCCCTGTGATCGACGCCAGGAAGCAGGAAAAGATCGCCCACGAAAACCACAAGCTGCACAAGCGCCTGTGCCGCCAGGTCGGCCAGGCCATTGGCGACTTCAACATGATCGAAGACGGCGACAAGGTGATGGTGTGCCTGTCGGGCGGCAAGGACAGCTACGCGCTGCTGGACATCCTCCTGACCCTGCGCGAGCGCGCGCCGATCCACTTCGACATCGTCGCGGTCAACCTCGACCAGAAGCAACCGAACTTCCCGGCCGACATCCTGCCGGCCTATCTGGACAAGCTCGGCGTGGATTACCACATCGAAAACCAGGACACCTACAGCATCGTCAAGCGCCTGATCCCGGAAGGCAAGACCACCTGCTCGCTGTGTTCAAGGCTGCGGCGCGGCATCCTGTACCGCGTCGCCGATGAGCTGCGCTGCAACAAGATCGCACTGGGCCACCACCGCGACGACATCCTCGAAACCTTCTTCCTGAACATGTTCTTCGGCGGGAAGCTGAAAGGCATGCCGGCCAAGCTGGTGTCGGACGATGGCAAGCACATGGTGATCCGCCCGATGGCGTATGTAAAAGAGGCTGATACCGAGCGCTATGCCGAGGTAAAAGGCTTCCCGATCATCCCGTGCGACCTGTGCGGCTCGCAAGAGAACCTGCAGCGCAAGCAGATCAAGAACATGCTGCGCGAGTGGGAGAAAAAACATCCGGGCCGCGTGGAAAGCATTTTCTCGTCACTGTCGACCGTGGTGCCATCGCATCTGATGGACCGTAACCTGTTCGGCTTCACGGACCTGAAAACGGATGGCGTGGCCAATCCGCTGGGAGATATCGCGTTCGATGAAGAGCCGTGCTCGACGCCGGTGATGGGGACGATTTCGTTGACGCAGCTGTAATTGTCAAAAGCCGGGGTCAGGTCTGACATTCGGACACGGCCTCAGCGTCAAAGCCGGGGTCAGGTCTGACATTTGGACACGGCCTCAACATTAAGCGTAAGGTTTCGCTTTCTCGAAAGCAGCAACCGCCCGGCTGACCGTTTTGGTCGAGACGCCAAAGGCGATCGCAATCTGCGGCATGGTATAGGCAGTTGATCGGTAGGCGCGCGCCATCGCCTCACCCCTGGCGGGATAGGTGTTCTGATAGTCAAGCAAGGGAAGCGCTACTGCGCGCCGCGTCGCCCGCTTGGTTTCCATGAGCGCTTCAGATCGCTGCATCTGCTGATGCGCCGATATGAAAACGTCGTCCCCAAGCAGGATTTGATGGCGGGTGGCATCCAGCGGATTTGCCTGCCCGACACCCGCCAGTACAAACGTCTGATATGCCTCAATGGCACTGGCGCGTGTGTCACCGAACCGCGCCAGGAGCTCATCGCGTGCCAGCCATTCTGGCGGCGTTTCATCGCCGACAACATAGCGATAGCTGCTCCATCGCCATTGATCCAGCGCTTCGACGACATGTGCACGTAGTGGATTCAACACAATGTACCGGGACACTTCCAGAAGATAACTTTCCTTCTGCACCAGGATTGCTTTGTAGCGCCCTTGGAACAAGTGCCCGACGAGCTGATGCCGTCGATTGACATGCTGCGAATACACCCCGTTGAGCTGACGTATGCATTGCGGAAGATTTGCTTCGGCCGTTTCGATCAGCAGATGGTAGTGATTGGTCATCTGGCAAAAGCTATGGATAACGCAGTGGTGGCGTTCACACACCTTCGCAAGAACCTCCAGCCAAATCCGGCGATCGGCTTCATCGCGATAGATCGTGTTACGCCGGTTACCGCGCGACGTCACGTGGTACAGCGCACCGGGAAAGTCGAGTCTGAGTGGTCGTGTCATCCGGCCACGCTACCGGATGCGGGATTACTGGCGCTGAGATTGCTCAGCCTTCAAGGAGGCCAGAGAGGCCATTCAGCGAAGGCTGAGATCGTGTCCGAATGTCAGACCTGACCCCGGCTTTGATCTAACTAATGCCGAGGTCGTGTCCGAATGTCAGACCTGACCCCGGCTTTGGAAGCAGCTTGCCTCAGTTGAGGCGGCCGTTGGCGCCACCGATGCTGTAACGCCCCGCGCCCAGCAGTGCGACCGTTACTGCAGCAAAGAAGAACATCCCCTGCAATTCCAGTGCCCAGCCGCCGGTTTCGTTGAGCGTGAAGAACTGGCTCGTGTGCACCAGCAGCACGGCGACGATCATGTTGATGGCCACGATCAGTGCGGCAGGACGGGTGAACAGGCCGACCAGGATCAGCAGCGGTGCGACGACTTCGCCGATGTACACCCCGTACCCGAACACGGCGGGCAAGCCGGCTTTGGCCAGCATGTCGGCCACGAAGCCGATGCCGCCGCTCAGTTTGGCAACGCCGTGGAACAGCAGCATTGCGGCCAGGGCGACGCGCAGCACCAGCTTGCCGGCGTCGTTGTTGTTGTTGGTATTCAGTTGCGTGGTCGTGGTGTGCATGATCGTTCTTTCGTAAAATGAAAACAAGGTAGATGATTAATTGAACGCGTAGGCATCCATGGCAAGCACGCCATGTTCTACACTCGTGTGCAGCACGGACGCCCTGGCATCGGGGCCGGCCGCGCCCATTGCCACGAACAGTGGCAGCAGATGTTCTTCGGTCGGATGGTTTTTTGCAGCCATTGGTGCCAGCTGGCGGTAGTCCAGCAAGGCGGCGCGGTCATTCGCCATCAGTCGCTCGCGCATCCAGGCGCCAAAGTCGCTGACCCAGGCTGGCGGCGGTGCATCGGCGCTGTGCCCGCGGATTTCATACAGGTTGTGCGTCAGCGATCCCGAGCCGATCACCAGCACGCCCTCCTGGCGCAAGGCCTGCAGCGCCAGGCCCAGTTGCTGATGCAGCGCGGGGGCGGCGCCATGCACGATCGAGATCTGCATGACCGGCACATCGGCGGCCGGATACATCAGGCTGAGCGGAACCCACGCGCCATGATCCAGGCCCCGTGTCGCGCTGCGCCCGACCGGGATGCCGGCGGCGTCGAACAGCGCCGCAGCACGTTCGGCGGCGGCAGGCGCGCCCGGTGCCGGATAGCGCATGTCGAACAGCGCTTGCGGGAAGCCGCCAAAGTCGTGAATCGTTTCCGGCTGGGTGGCCAGCGATACGGCCGGGCCGCCAGCGGTTTCCCAGTGCGCCGAGACGACGGCAATCGCGCTCGGCCGTGGCAATGTCTGGCCCAGGCCCTGCAGGAAGCGGCGTGCCGGGCTGTCCTGCAGGGCAAGCATCGGCGAGCCGTGTGAGACAAAGATCGTGGGCAAATTCATGGTGCACCTCGTTAAGTGATGCGTTCATGGTACCTATATCCCCGTCGTTGATAAAGCGAGGGAACGTGGTTAGACTATTTCCTTTTGATTGACAATCTCACCCAATGGACTTGCTCGGCTCGATGAAAACCTACGTTGCCGTGGTCGACAGCGGCAGCTTCGCCGCTGCGGCGCTCCGGCTGGACGTGTCACGCGCGATGGTCTCCAAGCAGGTGCAAAAGCTCGAAGAGCACCTGGGCACGCGGCTATTGAACCGCACCACCCGGCGCCTGAGCTTGACCGAAACCGGCCGCGCCTTTCACGAGCGCAGCGTGCAGATTCTGGGGGATGTGAACGAGGCCGAACAGATTGCCGGCCAGATGACGACGCTGCCACGCGGCGTGCTGCGCGTGACGATTCCGCTGTCCTACGCCCAGCACCGCCTGGGCAGCATCATCGGTGCGTACACCCAGGCCTACCCGCAGGTACAGCTCGATATTGCGCTGTCGGACCGCAAGGTCGACCTGGTCGAGGAAGGCTTCGATGTGGCGATCCGGATCGGCGCCCTGCCCCAGTCGGATCTGATCGCGCGCAAGCTGGGCGTCGCACGCAGCATCGTGTGCGCGTCGCCCGGCTACCTGGCTGCGCACGGCACACCGCAGACGCCGCACGACCTGAGTCGGCATACGTGTCTGAGCTACTCATTGAGCGGGGGCGGCGCCGACTGGCGCCTGGAATCCGCAGGCGAACATCTCACCGTGCCGGTACATGGCCCGATGAAGGCCGACAATGGCGACATGATTCGCCTGGCGGCGGTCGCCGGCGCCGGCATCGTGTTCCAGCCGCACTTTATCGTGGGCGAGGATCTGGCTGCAGGGCGGCTGGTGCAGGTGCTGCCCGGCTGGGAGTCAGCCGAGCTGGGCATTCATGCGCTCTATCCAAGCCGCAAGCACTTGTCGGCCAAGGTGCGCACCTTCGTCGACTTCGTCGTGGCCGCGCTGGCCTGAACCGCTGCGGCCAGCGGCATCAGTACAGCACCACCGAGCGGATCGATTCGCCGCTCTTCATCAGGTCGAATCCTTCGTTGATGCGTTCGAGCGGCAGGCGGTGCGTGATCAGGTCGTCGATATTGAGTTTGCCCTCCATATACCAGTCAACGATCTTCGGTACATCGGTACGGCCACGCGCACCGCCAAAGGCCGAACCGCGCCACTCGCGGCCCGTCACCAGCTGGAATGGGCGGGTGGCGATTTCTTCGCCAGCGGCTGCCACGCCGATGATGAACGATTTGCCCCAGCCCTTATGCGTGCATTCGAGCGCCTGGCGCATCGTGTTGACGTTGCCGACACACTCGAAACTGTAGTCGGCGCCGCCATCCGTGATCTGCACGATCGCGTCGACGACATTCTCGACGTCGTTCGGATTGACGAAATGGGTCATGCCGAACTTGCGCGCCATGTCCTGGCGCGCCGGGTTGATGTCGACGCCGATGATCTTGTCGGCGCCCACCATTTTCGCGGCCTGAATGACGTTCAGGCCGATGCCGCCCAGACCGAACACGACCACGTTGGCGCCCGCTTCGACCTTGGCCGAAAACAGCACCGCGCCCACGCCGGTCGTCACGCCACAACCGATGTAGCAGACCTTGTCGAACGGGGCATCTTCACGGATTTTTGCCAGTGCGATTTCCGGCACCACGATGTAGTTCGAGAACGTCGACGTGCCCATGTAGTGAAACAGCGGCTTGCCATCAAGCGAAAAACGGCTGGTCGCGTCCGGCATCAGGCCGCGGCCCTGCGTGCTGCGGATCGCCTGGCACAGGTTGGTCTTTTGCGACAGGCAGAATTTGCACTGGCGGCATTCCGGCGTGTAGAGCGGGATGACGTGGTCGTCCTTTTTCAAGCTCGTCACGCCAGGCCCCACATCGACCACGATGCCCGCGCCTTCATGGCCCAGGATCGCAGGGAACAACCCTTCCGGATCGGCGCCGGACAGCGTGTAGTAATCGGTATGACAAATCCCGGTCGCTTTTAGTTCAATCAGTACTTCGCCCTCGCGCGGGCCTTCCAGGTCGACTTCTTCGATGGTCAATGGCGCGCCGGCGCGCCAGGCAATGGCTGCTTTGGTTTTCATGGTGATGGTCTCTGGCTCAGTAAAAATGGAATCCCGCCATTCTGCGGGCGTAGCCATCGCCACCAGCGCCGCCCGGCCGGAAATGGCAGGATTTGGTGCAATAATGACCGGATCTTCGCTACTGACCGCCCTGCCGATGCCTTCTGCGCCACCTCTGGACACCATCACCGTCGACATCGTCGTCTACCCCGGCTTCAAAGCGATGGAAGCGATCGGCCCCATGTCGGTGTTCGAATACGCCAATCTGCACCTGGCGCGGCAAGGCAGGGCGGTCGGCTACGATGTGCGCGTGGCGTCTTTCAAGACCGGCCCGATCCGCTCGGACACCCTGATGTCGCTCGAGGCCACCAAGGTGGTCAACACGCTCGCCCTGCCCCACACCGCGATGGTGGTCGGTGCGCGCCACATCCAGGCTGCGCTGGTCGAAAGCGCCGCCCTGATCGACTGGATCCGCGACGCCGCCCCGCGCCTGACGCGCTTGAGCGCCCTGTGCTCGGGCGCCTTCTTCCTGGCCGCCGCCGGCGTGCTCGACGGCAAACGCGCCACCACGCACTGGGGCGTGGCCGATCGCCTGCAAGCCGATTTCCCGGCCATCGACATCGATGCCGACGCCATCTTCATCCGCTCCGGCAATGTCTGGACCTCGGCCGGCGTCACGGCCGGCATGGACCTGGCCCTCGCGCTGGTCGAACAGGATTTTGGACGCGCGCTGGCGCTCGACGTGGCCACCGAGATGGTTGTGTATCTGAAGCGCCCGGGCGGCCAGTCGCAGTTCAGCGCGCACCTGCTCAGCGAGCGCACGGCGAAACCGACGATCCGCGAGCTGCAGGCCTGGATTCTGGAGAACCTGCACGAGCGTTTGTCGGTCGCCCAGCTGGCGCAGAAAGCGATGATGAGCGAGCGCCATGTCGCCCGCGTGTTCCAGCAAGAAGTAGGCATGAGCACCCAGGAATTCATCGAAACCTGCCGCTTCGAACGCGCCACGCAGTTGCTGGCCGACGTGGCGCTACCGCTGAAGACGGTCGCGGCGCGTGCGTGCTTCAGCGACGAGGCGCAGATGCGCCGGGTGTTCCTGAAAAAGCTGGGGATTGCGCCGAAAGTGTATCGCGAACGCTTCGCCACGACCGGTGTCGCGGCAGATCGCGCTGCCAACGCGCACGACAACTGACTGCCCCGTGCTACGCTACTTTTAACCACCACATGCTGAAAGACTGCGATGCAATTTTCCCTGACACGACCCTTGCAACTGTTGGGACAAATGGCACTGGCCGCCGCCCTGCTCGCGCCCTGCGCCGCCATGGCTGAGCCCGACATGATCTACCTCGTGCGCCACGGCGAAAAAGCCGCCGACAGCAATGACCCGTCGCTCACACCGCAAGGCCGGCAACGCGCGCAGAATATCGCAACGATGCTGCACCGCGCCGGCATCCAGGCCATCTTCAGCAGCGCCACCGCACGCACGCTCGAGACCGCGAAACCGCTGTCTGCGTCACTCGGCCTGCCCGTGCAGCAATATGAGGCAGGCAGGCCAGAGGCGCTGGTCGCCAAGGTCAAGGCGCTGCAAGGGCCGGTGCTGGTGGTAGGCCACTCCAATACCCTGCCGGAACTGGTGCGGCTGTTCGGCGGTGCGCCAGGGACCGAGATTGGGGACAACGAATTTGACCGGGTATATCAGCTGGTCAATGGTGCGGATGGCAAAGTGACGACCGTGTTGTTGACGTCGTTGCCAGCCACGCCGTAGAGGCTGCGTCCTTCATTGCCGTGCGTGGCGGCAATTACATGCTCCAACGGCGTTTGCGGGCGGGGCCCATGGTGTTCGCAGCGAACGCAGCTACTGTAGCCGTTCTTTCTTCTGCTGTTTCACGACGAAAAGCGCCATGGCTGCAGAGGCCAGAAGCAATACAACACTGGCTGCGTCGACGTCCACGCGTACCCGGACATCTACTTTAACGTCTTTCATCTTCACCTCACAAAGTTGTTGTTGTGATCACAGGGCTGACGAAATCATAACCCAGCCCGGGCAAACCCTGCGTTCGTGCGAGGCACTGACGCAGCCAACCCATTCTGACGCGCTTGCTGCCTGCGTCGTACATACCCCCGCACGGCAGCGCCCGCCATCGTGCAGAATCGACAAGATTGCGTCACAATCAGATGTCGTCGCGTAGCCGACGACCTTCACTCGCAACATACCATCATGCATTCACTAGGAGGCTTACCATGCGCTGGGAAACACCTGAAGCAATTGATTTCCGTTGGGGTTTTGAAATCACCATGTACGTGCTGAACCGTTGATGTTTAATTCCGGCAGGTACCGATGAATGATCCTGTCATCGGTACCTGCCACTCCGGTTATCAGCGATAACCATGTGAAAGGTTGGATACGCTGTTGAAAATCCGCATTCTTGGTTCGGCAGCGGGAGGTGGTTTTCCGCAGTGGAATTGTAATTGTCTGAACTGTGATGGCATCCGCAATGGCACCATCCAGGCTGTAAGCCGCACCCAATCCTCGATCGCCGTGAGCGACGATGGCATTGACTGGGTCCTGGTCAATGCATCCCCCGACATCCTGGTGCAGATCCGCGCCACACCTGCCCTGCAACCTGCCCGCGCCGTGCGCGACACCGGTATTGCGGCCGTGCTGCTGATGGATGCCCAGATCGACCACGTCACCGGCTTGCTGATGCTGCGCGAGCGCGGCACGCCCCTGCGCCTGTATGCGACCGCCGAGGTGTTGGCCGACCTGTCGCAAGCGCTGCCTTTGACGCGCGTGCTTGGCCACTATTGCGGCGTCGAGCCGCACACGCTGGCCATCGACGGCCAGCCGTTCCCCATTGCGCCGCTGCGTAATACGACGTTCCTGCCGGTTCCGCTGTCGAGCAAGGCTCCGCCTTATTCGTCGCACCGCAATGATCCGCACCCGGGCGACAATATCGGCCTGATGCTGCACGACAGCGCCAGCGGCGCGCGCGTGTTCTACGCGCCCGGGCTGGGCCAGATGACCGATGCGGTGGAAGCGGCGATGCGCCAGGCCGACGTGCTGCTGGTCGATGGCACCTGCTGGAGCGACGACGAAATGATCACGCTCGGCCTGTCGAAAAAGACGGCCCACATGATGGGCCATCTGCCGCAGTCCGGCCCGGGCGGCATGATCGAGGTGCTGGCGCGCATGCCGGCGCGCCGCAAGATCCTCATTCACATCAACAACAGCAATCCGATCCTGCGCGAAGACTCGCCCGAACGTGCCGAACTGGCCACGCACGGCATCGAAGTCGCGTTCGACGGCATGGACATTGCCCTATGACGCCCTCCCCCGATAGCAGCGCCCAGTTGGCGCCCTGGTCGCGCGCCGAATTCGAACAACAGTTGCGGGCGATGGGCAAGAGCTACCATATCCATCATCCGTTCAACCTGCGCATGAATGCCGGGCAATGCTCTCCCGAACAGCTGCGCGGCTGGATCGCCAATCGCTTCTACTACCAGTTCATCATCCCGAAAAAGGATGCCGCGATCCTGTCCAATTGCGACGATCGCGCGACGCGCCGTTTGTGGATTGCGCGCATTCTGGACCATGACGGCTACGACGATTACCAGGGCGACGCCCAGGGCGGCATGGAAGCCTGGACCCAGCTGGGCGAGGCGGCCGGGATTCCCCGCGCCGAACTGTGGTCGCTGCAGCACGTGGTGCCAGCGGTGCGTTTTGCCTGCGACGCGTATGTCGACTTTGCGCGCCGTTCGCCATGGCAAGAGGCTGTGTGCTCGTCGCTGACCGAGATGTTCGCGCCGCAGATCCACAAGGACCGGCTGGCCGGCTGGCCAACCCAGTATCCATGGGTGGAACCGGCCGGCCTGCATTATTTCCGCAGCCGCATTCCGCTGGCCCAGCGCGATGTCGACCATGGCCTGGCCGTGACGCTCGACTATTTCACGACCAGGGCGCAGCAGGGGCGCGCACTCGAGATCCTCAAGTTCAAACTGGACATCCTGTGGGCCATGCTGGACGCCATCGAAAAAGCTTATCCAACATGAACGATCCGTTAATTCCCGCCATGCCGGCACTGAACCGGCGCTTTCGCCTGCAATGGGAAGACGCCCAGCAGGCCTACGTGCTGCTGTACCCGGAAGGCATGGTCAAATTGAATGGCAGCGCCGGCGAAATCCTGAAATGCTGCAACGGCAAGACCACGGTCGACCAGATCGTGCACGACCTGGAAACCAAATTCCAGGCTACCGGCCTGCGCACCGATATCGAGGGTTTGCTGGCCCACGCCCACCAGCACAAGTGGATCGAATGATGCTGCCCACTGATATTGCCGGCAGCGGCGCACCTGTTGTCTCGCCGCCCTTCTGGCTGCTGGCCGAACTGACCTACCAGTGCCCGCTGCACTGCGCGTTTTGCTATAACCCGCTCAATTACGATGCGGTGCGCAATGAATTGACGACGGGCGAATGGGTGAGGGTGATGCGCGAGGCGCGCGCATTGGGCGCCGTGCAGCTGGGTTTTTCCGGGGGCGAACCGCTGATGCGCGACGACCTCGAAGAGCTGGTTGCCGAAGCGCGCCGCCTGGGCTTTTACAGCAACCTGATCACGTCGGGTGTTGGCCTGAATGAAACCCGCATCGCGGCGCTCAAGAACGCCGGGCTGGATCATATCCAGTTGTCGTTCCAGGATTCGACCCGTGAGCTCAACGATTTCCTGAGCAGCACCAAGACGTTCGATCTCAAGCTCAAAGTCGCCAAGCTGATCAAGCAATACGATTACCCGATGGTGATGAATTGCGTGCTGCATCGTTATAACCTGCCGCATGTCGGCAAGATCATCGAGATGGCGCTGGCGCTGGGCGCCGAATACCTGGAGCTGGCCAATACCCAGTATTACGGCTGGGCGATGAAGAATCGCAACCAGCTGATGCCCACGCTCGAACAGGTGCGCGATGCCGAACGCGTGGTCGCTGAATACCGCGAGCGCATTGGCGACGCCTGCAAGCTGCTGTTCGTGGTGCCCGATTACTTCGAGGACCGCCCCAAGGCCTGCATGAATGGCTGGGGCGCGGTGTTTCTCGGTGTGGCGCCGGACGGCGTGGCGCTGCCCTGCCACAATGCGCGCGACCTGCCGGGCCTGAATCTGCCGAACGTACGCGACGTGGGCCTGGCCGACATCTGGCGCACCAGCACCGCGTTCAACGCGTACCGTGGCAATGACTGGATGCAGGAGCCATGCCGCAGTTGCGACGAAAAGGGACGCGATCTGGGTGGCTGCCGCTGCCAGGCATTCATGCTGGCCGGTGACGCGGCAGCAACCGACCCGGTGTGCAGCAAGTCGCCCAAGCGCGGCGAAGTCGACAAGGTGATCCGCTTTGCCAGCCAGCGCCCGGCAGCGCTGGACAACGCCCATGTAATCGAGCAGCCGATCGTGTTTCGCACGAATGCGAATTCACGCACTCTCCTGCAGACCGACACCTGAGGCGGGTCGGTCCGCAGGGACCAGGTTACAGCGCCGTATCCGTGCGCAGCACCGGATACAGATTCAAGCGCTCGTCATACGATGAATGGCGCTTGGCGAAGAATGCCAGGCGCGCCTGCGGATCCTTGGCAAACGCCGGGTCCGATGCCAGGCGCTGCGCAAATTCGGCCGCCACTTTCGGGTCGGCCGCCATCTGCTCGCGCGCCACGTCCTCGGCCACGTAGTCTTCCATGTATTCCTTGCGCTCGAAGGCCGTGTTGAACGTGCCCCAGGCCAGCAGCGAATCGGGCGCCTGCGGCTCGAACATCGCCACCACCAGCCGCGCCTTTGGCTGTGCAATCGGCACGAACAGCGAACCGGCCGTCACCGCGCGCGGTTCCGCCGTCCACTTGCCCGTGACCGTCAGGCGCTGGTGCCCTTCGACCGAGGCCGCGTCCAGCGTCGCCTTGTCGGCGCGGAAGGTCTCGACGTTGGCGCGGGCCACGCCCTGGTCCAGCTTGCGGAACACGACGCCATGCTGGCGCAGCTTTTCTCCCACGATGGCCGCCTGCGCTGCTGGCACGATGTAGCCGGCGCCCGGGGCCGTCACTTCCACGTCGGCGACGACCTCGTCGCGCAGCGGCACGCGCCACACTTGCGGCCTGGTTTCGTCGTAGCGCGTCATCAGCCCGCCCGAAATTTCCGACGGCTTGCGCGTGTATTCGTAGCCATTGAAATTGACCATCTCGGTTTTGTCGGTGGTGCGGTAGTTCAGCGCCACCTTCTTGTTGCCCAATTTTGCCGCGCGCGCGTCGGCCGCGTAGGCCGCCTTTTGCCAGTCCGCACCGTGCTTTGCGACCTGATTCAGCAACGACACCACGGTGTTGCGGGTGATGCGTACGCGCACCGGGTACTCTTTCCACGAGTGCGTTTCCACCAGCATCGCCATGCGGTTACGCAGCTGAAAGTAGCCGGTCGAAAAACGCGGGTCCGACACGCTGTCCTCGAAGCCCGACATCGGATCGTCCTGCTTCACGAACGACATGTAGTACGACTGCGGCGTCGAACCTTCCTTCGCGATGTCCTTGATGACATTGGTGCGCAAGGCGAGGCCAGCCTTGCGGAATTCCGGGTCGCCCGAATACACCGGCTCGACCTGGATCGAGATATCGTGCTGGAACTTGGCGCCGTTGGTCGCGTGCAGGTCGACATAGGTCAGCGGATCCCACGCGTTCACCAGGCCCAGCATCGCCTGCATTTCCGGCGCGTCGGCCTTCAGGTAATCGCGGTTCAGGTTCAGGTTCTGGGCGGTGGTGCGCCAGCCCATTTCCACCGGGCCGCGCTGGTTCGGGCGGTTCCATTTGCCGAAGCGCTCGTGCCCGTCGACGTTAAACACCGGCACGAACAGCAGCACCTGCTTGTCGAGCGCGCCCTTGCCCGCGCGGCCTTCGAGGATTTCGCGCAGCGCCAGGAAACCCGCGTCCTTGCCATCGATCTCGCCGGCGTGGATGCCGCCCTGGATCAGCGTGACGGGTAAACCCGCCTTTTTGGCAGCCGCGGGCGTGAACACGCCGTTGTTGTTGGCCACCAGCACCTTCATCGGACGGCCTTCCGGCGTGATGCCGAAGTCGATGCACTGGACCTGCTTTGGATACGCCTGTGCAAAGGCGGCGCACAGCGCGATTGTTTCATCGTAGCGGCCGGTGGCCTGGAAGCCCGAGCGTTCCGAGATCGTCGTCAGGTCGGGAGTAGCGGCGTGCGCCAGAGGAAATGCAGACAGCAGGGCCAGCAGTAACGCAGAACGGATCATCAAGAAGCTCCGGCAAGTGACAGGGAAGCCGACGATTATAGACGTGTTCTTGACAAAAAGTTCAGTCCTGGAAACACAAAGGGCGGCGCGCCAATTGGCCACGCCGCCCGTCAATACAGCCGTTCTGCTTAGCGCGGCGGTGCGCCGGGCGTCGGCCTGATCGCAATTTCTTTCACTTGCGGCCGCACGATTTCCATCGGCACGATGCGGGCACGGCTCGTCGTCGACACCGGGCATGCCTGCGTGGCGCGGTAGGTCAGCGCGGCGGCCAGCAAGCCCTCGCTCGGGTCGCCCACCGGCCGTGTCAGGTCATCACTGACCTGGCAGGTCGGCGCGAAGCCATCGTTAAAGTCACCGAAGCCCTTGTTGTTGACGCCCTTGAACTCGATCGAGAAATAGGTCGTGCCACAGTTCGGCACCGGCGTGAAGCCGTACGGCTTGCCGCAGGTGGTGCCGCCGATCTGGATGACCTCGACGTCGGCGCCGCGCAAGCCATTGATCACCGATTCGCTGGCCGAGCAGGTGCCGGCCGTGCTCAGCACCGTCACGCGTTTCAGACCCAGCGTCGGCAGCGGCAAGCCGGCAGGCACCGGATTGCTCGAAGCGAAGCCCCACGCGGTCGAGCGGAATGGCAGCGGCGCTTCGCGCGGCAACTTGTCGTTGTACTGCGACTGCTCGAACACCTTGCCATCCGTCGACGCCGGTCCCGAAACCATATAGGCCAGCTGGCTGGCCAGGTACAGCAAGCCGCCGCCGTTGTAGCGGATGTCGAGCACCAGGTCGGTCACGCCGGCCTGGCGGAATACGATGAAGGAATCGATCAGCTGTTTTTCGGAAACCGCGTTGAACGTATCGAAGGTCAGGTAGCCGACCTTGCCGGTCGCCGTCTCGAAAATCTTGACGTTCTTGACCGGGGCGATGCGCACGTCGGCGCCCGTCATCGTCACCTCGATCGGCACGCCACCGCGCTGCAGCGTGAAGCGGTGCGCACTGCCGGCCGTTTCGGGGAACAGGGCCAGGTTGATGCGCGCGATCGATGCCGCGTCGCTCGCGTTGACGAAATCGACGCCATCGATCTTCGTCAGCAGGTCGCCGCGCAGCAGGCCTGCGGCGGCGCCCGGCGAACCCGGCTCCACCGCCGTGATCAACCAGGTCCGCGGCGCCGCGCCGCCCGCGTTGCGCGACCACGTGATGCCATAGCCCAGGTCGATGCTCTGGGTCTGCATTGCTTCCCATTCGGCGGTCGGATACGTGAAGTGGTAACGGTCCTTGGGTTGCCCGGTGGCGGTCACGGCCGGCGTCTTGAGCACGTCGAAGTAGGTAATGGCGCTCTTGAAGTCGGCCATCTTGTACGTGTTCGGAACTTCGTTGTACCAGAGGTAGTACTGGTTAGTCCAAGCGCGCAGGAATTTCAATTCATCCAGCAACGTGCCCTGCACATCGGGGAAGGCCTTGCCGCTGGCATCGACACCCTTGCGCGGCGCGGCGCACTTGTTCCAGTAGCTGCCATAGGCGTCGCCGAGCAGGTTGGGATTGAGGTCTTCCGGCGTGGCGCTGGTGCCGGTCGGGGTTGGCGTGACCGGCGTCGTTGGCGTGTCCGCCACCGGTGGACGCGTGCCCACACCGGGCGAACCGCCACCGCCGCCGCATCCGGCAAGAACGAACAGCGCGGCGAGCGCGCTGGAAATCAGACGGACGGGAACTGCTGTGGACGGGAGGGGGAATGTCGGGCTCATGCGGACGATTATAGACGGCGGATTTCATGCACAACACCACCAAATGTCACAATTGAGGCCCAGCAACAACGAATAAGGCCAAGCAGAAGGCATTGCGAAAGAACCGCTGGCGCACAGCGTGCGCCAGCGTGATCAAAACACCATCCGCCGTCAGGCCGCGCGCGGTGCGGCGCCCACGGGCGCATGGAATGCCGCCAGCAGCGCCGCTTCTTTTTCCTTCGCCGCTTTCAGGTGCCGTTCCTTCACGTGACCGTAGCCACGGATGTCTTCCGGAATGCTGGCCACTGCCACGGCCTGCGCCAGATTGGCATCCGTGAGCTTGGGCAGCAGCGCCGCCACCGTCGCGCGGTATTCGCCGATCAGGGCGCGCTCGACGCGGCGCTCGGCGGTGTAGCCGAACACGTCGAACGCGGTGCCACGCAGGCCCTTGAGTTTCGCCAGCACGCCGAACGCGCGCATCATCCACGGACCGAACTCCTGCTTGATGGCGCGGCCTTCCTTGTCATGCCTGGCCAGCAGCGGCGGCGCAAGGTGGAACTTGAGCGTGATATCGCCTTCGAACATATTGGCGATTTTTTCACGGAACGCCGGATCGGTGTGCAGCCGCGCGACTTCGTACTCGTCCTTGTACGCCATCAGTTTGTACAGGTACTTGGCCACGGCTTCCGACAAGCGGGTGCCCTTGCCCAGGCGCGCTTCCTGCGCCCTGACCTGCTCGACGAAGGCCGTGTACTGGCCCGCATACGCCGCGTCCTGGTACGCCGTGAGCAGCTCGACCCGGCGCTTGACGACATCGTCGAGCGTCTGCATGCGCTTGAACTCGATCACCTTGGCCGGCATCGCCGACTTGCTGACGGCGGCCAGGTCGTGCCCGGCGCTGCGGCCCCAGTTGAAGGCCGCCTTGTTGAATGCGACCGACACGCCATTGAGCTCGATGGCTTTCATCAGCGAGGCTTCGCGCAGCGGCACGCGGCCCTTCTGGAATGCGTAGCCGAGCATGAACATATTGGTGGCGATCGCGTCGCCCAGCAGCGCCGTGGCGATGCTGCCGGCGTCGAGGAATTCGACATTGGCCTTGCCGCAGGCTTGCTCGATTGCGCCGCGCGAACCTTCGGCCGGGAATTGCCAGTCCGGGTTCTTCACGAACGCGGCGGTGGTGGCGGTGCTCGAATTGACGGCGGCCCAGGTACGGCCTTCGCCCATGCGCGACAGGGCATCGCGGCTGGCCGTGACGATCTGGTCGCAGCCGATCACGAGGTCAGCGCTGCCGGTGCCCACGCGGGTCGAATGCAGGTCGGCCTGGTGCTCGGCCAGGCGCACGTGCGACATGACCGGGCCACCCTTCTGGGCCAGACCGCTCTGGTCGAGCACGATGGCGCCCTTGCCTTCGACGTGCGCCGCCACCGCCAGGATCTGGCCGACCGTGACGACACCGGTGCCGCCCACGCCGGCCACGAGAATACCGAATGGCGTGGCAACCGACGGAATGACAGGTTCCGGCAGCACCGGTGGTGCGGCGTCGGACGCTGCGGCTTTCTTCGGTTTTTTCAGGCCGCAGCCTTCGACGGTGACGAAGCTCGGGCAGAAGCCCGACACGCACGAATAATCCTTGTTGCACGAGGACTGATTGATCTGGCGCTTGCGGCCCAGTTCGGTTTCCAGCGGCTCGACCGACAGGCAGTTGGACTGGACCGAGCAATCGCCGCAGCCTTCGCAGACGGCCTCATTGATCACGGCGCGCTTGGCCGGGTCGGGGAATTCGCCTTTCTTCCGGCGCCGACGTTTCTCAGAAGCGCAGGTCTGGTCATAGATCACGGCCGACACGCCAGGCATCTCGCGCAGTTCGCGCTGCACGTCCATCAGTTCGGACCGATGGCGCACCGTGGTGCCAGGCGCCCAGGCGTAGTCGCTCGGGTATTTGTCCGGCTCGTCGGTGACGACGATGATGGGCGTCACGCCTTCAGCTGCGATCTGGCGGCTGATCATGCCCGGGTCGAGCGGACCGTCGACGTTCTGGCCGCCCGTCATCGCGACTGCATCGTTGTAGAGAATCTTGTAGGTGATGTTGACCTTGGCCGCCACCGCGGCGCGGATCGCCAGGATCCCGGAGTGGAAATACGTCCCATCCCCCAGATTCACGAACACGTGCTTCTCGTCGGTGAACGGCGACTGGCCGATCCAGGTCGTGCCTTCGGCGCCCATGTGCGTGAAGGTCGACGTTTCACGGTCCATCCACAGCACCATGTAGTGGCAGCCGATGCCGGCCATCGCGCGCGAGCCTTCAGGGACCTTGGTCGAGCTGTTGTGCGGGCAGCCCGAGCAGAAATACGGGATGCGGTCGGTCTCCGGGTTCGGCTTGGCCGGGATATTGCGCAGCACCAGCTCTTTCGCTTCAAGGAAGGCGATGCGCTGGGCGACGCGCTCGGCGACCGGGTGGCCGGCGCAGTAGTGCCCGATGCGCGAGGCAATGGCGCGCGCGATCTGCGCCGGATTCAGCTCATACGTGGCCGGCAGCAGCCAGTCGCCGTGACCCATGCGGTTCTTGTTGCTCCACTCGCCCGTGTCGTCGAACTTGCCGACCACGCGCGGCCGCTCGCCGTCAGGCAGGTTGTACAGCTCTTCCTTGAGCGCGTATTCCATGACCTGGCGCTTTTCTTCGACCACCAGGATTTCATCGAGGCCCCGTGCGAACTCGTGCACGCCTTCGGCCTCGAGCGGCCAGGTCATGCCAACCTTGTACAGGCGCAGGCCAATGTCCTGCGCGGCCTGCTCGTCGATGCCGAGGTCGGCCAGTGCCTGGCGCGTGTCCAGATAGCTCTTGCCGGCAGTGATGATGCCGATCTTCGGCTGCGGGCTGTCCCAGATGATGCGGTTGAGCTTATTGGCGCGCGCATAGGCCAGCGCGGCATACCACTTGTGGTTGCTCATCCGCACTTCCTGGTCCAGCACGGCGTCCGGCCAGCGGATGTTCAGGCCGCCCTCGGGCAGCTGGAAGTCGGTCGGGATCACGGTCTGCACACGGTCCGGATCGAGGTCGACGACGGCGCCCGATTCGATAATGTCGGTCACGCATTTCATCGATACCCACAGGCCCGTGTAGCGGCTCATGGCCCAGGCGTGCAGGCCGAAGTCAATGTATTCCTGCACCGACGACGGGTACAGCACCGGGATACCGCAGTGGGTCAGGATATGGTCGGACTGGTGCGCAGTGGACGACGATTTGGCCGCGTGGTCGTCGCCGGCCAGCACCAGCACGCCGCCAAATTGCGACGAGCCGGCGTTATTGCCGTGCTTGAACACGTCGCCGCAGCGGTCGACGCCCGGGCCCTTGCCGTACCACATCGAGAACACGCCGTCGTACTTCGCGTCCTTGTACAGATTGGTTTGCTGGGTACCCCAGACAGCGGTCGCCGCCAGGTCTTCGTTCATGCCGGGATGGAACTTGACGTGGTGCGCGTCGAGGTGCGCCTTGGCCTTCATCGCGGTCTGGTCGACCGAGGTGACGGGCGAGCCGCGGTAGCCGGTGATGTAGCCGGCCGTGTTCAGGCCGGCCTTGACGTCGCGCTCGCGCTGCAGCATCGGCAAGCGGATCAGCGCCTGCGTGCCGGTCATGAAGGCGCGGCCGCGCTCGAGCGTCCATTTGTCGTCGAGCGTGATGTCTTGTGCGGGTGTGGATGCGGGCGGCGACGCCAGGTGGGCGCGGTCCAGGGGTGCGTTCATTGTGTCTCCAAGAAACTGGTGGCGGTTGCCGGAAGCGGTGCATTTCCTGCATCTCGCTTCTTGGCGGGAGTGGTCTCCCGTCTTGCGCCAGTATAGACCTGCCCCCCCAGCATTAAATTCCAAACAATTCCCCCTCCTTCTTGAATTGCGCAATAAAATTGCCATACAAAAGACCGACGTGGGGAAGGTATGTTAAAGATTGAGCTGGATAAAACAGATCGTAAAATTCTGGAGATTTTGCAGAATGACGGCCGCTTGTCGAACCAGGATGTGGCCGAGCGCGTGAACCTGTCGCCGTCGCCCTGCCTGCGCCGCATCAAGCGGTTAGAGGAAGCGGGCGTGATCCGCCAGTACGTGGCACTGCTCGACTCGGACAAGATCGGGCTGGGCCTGCTGGCGTACGTCAACGTGCGGCTGGAAAAGCACAGCGAAGTGGCCAGCACCACGCGCCAGCCGGGCTTGCCGGCGACGTCGCCGCGCAACGATTTCGCGGTGTCGGTGGGCAGCTGGCCCGAAGTCGTCGCCTGCTATGCGATGACGGGCGACATGGACTTTTTGCTGCGCGTGCATGTGGGCGACATGGACCACTTTTCGCGCTTCATGATGGGCACGCTGCTCAAGCATCCGGCCGTGCTGGACGTGAAGTCGAGCTTTGCGCTGCAGCGGATCAAGGAAACGACGGCGATGCCGCTGGTGTGAATTACTGCCGCGGCTTGCGTGGCGTGAAAAACTTCACTGCCGCCCGCGTATTGGCCTTGACCGTGTAATCGATCGCCGCGAACTGTTCCTCCAGCGCCTCGGCCATCACGCTGCCCGGGCTGGGCGGTGGCAATTCGAGGTGGGCGTCAGCCTCGCCGTATTCGCGCGTGACGACCATCCCGGCTTTTTTTGCGATATGCATCATGGTCTTGTTGGATGTCAGGCACTGCATGTAGAGCGTGTCGACGTCCGAATTGCGGCAGTGGATCGCCGCGCGCTGGAACAGGCGCGTGCCCACGCCCTGCCCGCGCGCCGAGCTTGACACCGACACGCCGAACTCGGCCACCTGCGCCTTGGCGGTGCTGGTGCGCCCTTCGGTCGGCGCGAACGCCAGGTGCCCCATGCCCACCAGCTGGAACACATTACTCACGACGCCAAAGACGATATCGCGCTCGAAATCGAGCTTGCTGACATACGCGGTGATGCCGTCGTCGGACATCATGCTGCCAAAGCGCAGCAGACGGTCGTCCTTGTCGAGCGCGAGCAGATGGCGCAGCACGCGGCGGCGGTCGCGCTCGTGCAATTCCTTGACCAGGACCGGCGGCTGCCCCTTCTTGCCGCGCAAGCCCTGTAACCAGCGGCGTAATGGATTGTCCAGCATGTTCCCACCTTCCCGTGCGCGACAACAGTCGATGTCGCCCGTAAATCTTAGCCGATCCGGTCGGCGTCTGCCTTGCTTGTGCCTGTGTCCGTACCAGTGCTGCCGGCGGCGTCCTCCTTCGGACGCTCGCGCCGGGCCTGCTCCAGCGCCGGTTCCACCGGATCGTCTTCATCCCGCCACTGCGCCTGCTGGCTGACCACAAAGCGACCCTTGCCGGCCTGCTTGGCAGCGTACATGGCCTGGTCGGCCTCGGCCAGCAGGGCGTCCTGCCCGCGCGCTGCGCCCATCTGGCCGCGCGCGCTGGCGATGCCGATACTGGCCGAGATCCTGACCGCATGACCGTCGGCCTCGGTGATCGATTCGATTTCCGCCAGCACCAGGCGCGCCACGCGCAGCGCGCCGTCGCGCGACGTCACGTCTTCGAGCAGGATAACGAATTCATCGCCGCCCAGGCGCGCCAGCGCATCTTCGGCGCGCAGCCTGGCCTGCACGCGGCGTGCGACGGTCTTGAGCACCAGGTCGCCGGTCGCATGGCCCCAGGTATCGTTGACCGCCTTGAAGCCGTCCAGATCGATGAACATCAGCACCACGACGCTGTCGCGGCGGTCGGCGCGGGCCAGTGCCCGTTCGAGCAGGCGGGTCAGTTGCCGGTAGTTGATCAGGCCAGTCAGGCTGTCGTGCTGCGCCAGGCGCTCGAGCTGGACCGACTGCGCCTGCAGTTCGGCGGTGCGCTCGGCCACGCGCTGCTCGAGCGTTTCGTTGGCCGATTGCAGGCGGCGGTTGACGACGCCGATGATCCGGTAACTGCGGCGCAGGCGCACGCCGGCATACGCCAGCAACACCAGCAACAGGCCGGAATACGCCGCCAAATAGCCACGAAAACGCTGACGCTCGAGCAGGACGGTGGTGAACGAACGCTCGAATTCCTGCTCAAGCCGATCGAGCACGACATCGCTGCCGACGGCGGCGATCTGCGCCTCGAGCTGGTTTTCCAGCGGGCGCTTCTCGAGGATCACGCGGCTGCTCAGGATTACGGCGTCCATCTTCTCGATGACGGCCGGCGAAAAGGCGATTTGCTGGGCGGCGACATTGCCCAGGATTTCTTCGATACGGGTCGCCAGCAACGGCGATGGCGCGATGTTGTAGCGTAGGATGTCGGTCAGCAGCGCATTGAGGGTCGTATCGAGCCGCACGACGAACTGTGCCGGCGCCAGCGCGCCTTCGATGCCGGAAATTTCGGTCTTGAGGTCGGCCACGGCCGGCGGCATGTGCAGCAGCGCTACGCGCAGGCGCGGATTGTGGCGCGCGAACTCGGCCACCAGCATTTCCTTGTTGCGCAGCGCCACCCGCAGCTGGGCGCAGGCCTCGATGGCGGCGCGGCTGCCGGTGAGCGGCGCGGCTTCTTCCAGGCGCGCCATCAGGATGCGCATGCGCGGCAGTTGCGAACTCAGGTCGGGCCGGAGCGCGGCGCGGCCAGTGTGGGCGCGCAACAGGTTGGCATCCCATTCGGCGTCGAGCTTTTCGAATTCGCGCAGGTTGAGCAGGACGTTGCTGCGCACTTCGGGGTCGATCACCTCGGTACGGGTGTACAGAAAGACCAGCAACGCGCTCATCAATACGACAGCCAGGGTCGCCAATAACAGGCGGCGGCGCCGTACCCAACTCCCGATCCGCCGTCCCAGCATCCTGAACATCGTTTTTCTCCAACGCAACAATTGACCAAATCGAAGAATAGCAAAACGTTGGGCCACACTGTACGCGGGGTGTAACTACATGTAACTGTGACGCTCTACAGAGCGGTTTTTCACACTTTATTACAAATGGCGGCCACGGCTTCCAGGCGCGCCAGATGCACGGCCTGGGCGATCCGGTCGCGCTGGTCGCAGCGTGCCGCCACGGTGCCGGCATCCACGCCGCGCGCAGCAGCCAGTGCTTGCAGCAGCCAGTCGCCGGCCGGGTCGTGGGCGGGATCTGCTGCGTGGCAACGCGTGGCCAGCAGCATCTGGACAAAGCGCGCGTGCTTGCGAAAGGCGTCGCTGCGCTCGAACAGCGTGACGAGCGCGTCGGCATCGAGTGTGCGCGCCTGCGCGAGCACGCCATGCTCGCGCGCCGTCATCAGGGCCAGGTCGCGGCATTCGTTGGGCACCTTCAGCCGTTTGGAGACTGCCTCGACGGCGGCCATACCAACATCGCGCATCAGGGCGGCAAAACGGATCTCGAGCGGGTGATCCAGCTGCGCGGCAGTGTCGATGACGCGCAGCGTGTGCGGCTGCGTATCGAGTTCGGGCAACAGGCGCGCCAGCGCGCCGCACTCGTCCAGCACGAGCAGCATGCGCGACGGCTGGCGCTCCATCAGGCCGCGCGCCAGCTCCTGCCAGACGCGCTCGGGCACGAGGGCGTCGACCTCCCCCGCCTCGACCATCTGGCGCATCAACACATTGGTGTCGCCTGCCACCCGGAATTCGGGCAGGCGCGCGGCAAAGCGCGCGACGCGCAGGATGCGCACCGGGTCTTCGGCAAAAGCGTCGGACACGTGGCGGAACAGGCGCGCTGCTAGGTCGGCGCGGCCGCCCAGCGGGTCGACGATCACGCCGTCCTCGCCCCGCGCCATCGCATTGATGGTCAGGTCGCGCCGTACCAGGTCCTGCTCGAGCGTGACGTCGGGCGCCGCATGGAACACGAAGCCGTGGTAGCCGGGCGCGGTCTTGCGCTCGGTGCGCGCCAGCGCGTATTCCTCCTGCGTTTTCGGGTGCAGAAAGACGGGGAAATCCTTGCCCACGGCGCGAAAGCCCGCCTCGATCATCTGTTCGGGCGTGGCGCCGACGACCACGTGATCGTGGTCCTTGACCGGCAACCCGAGCAGCGCATCACGCACAGCGCCGCCGACAACATAACTGCGCATCGTTTACTCCGGCAAATCGGCGTCGTGCAACGGCGTCGGGTGGTTTTCCAGCATCGCCTCGCTCACCCAGCGCGCCACGGCAGGATGGGCCAGCACGCGCTCGCAATACGCCTGCAGCGCCGGTGCCAGCATCACGCCATAGGTCTGGAAACGCAGCACGATCGGCGCATAGAACGCGTCGGCAATCGAGAACGCGCCGAACAGGAACTGGTGATGGCCAAAGCGCGACAGGCAGTCTTCCCAGATTTCGCAGACGCGGCCGATGTCGGCCTGGGCGCCGTGCGTGCGGCCGCGGCCCGGCAGGCGGGCCTGGATATTCATCGGCATCGCGCTGCGCAGTTCACCGAAACCGGCGTGCATCTCGGCCACGATCGAGCGCGCCAGCGCGCGCGCCGCCACGTCCTGCGGCCACATATGCTTGTCGGGAAATTGCTCGGCCAGGTATTCGGTGATCGCCAGGCTGTCCCACACCGTCATCTCGCCGGCCAGCAGCACCGGGACGCGGCCTGCATGCGAGTAACGTGCAATCTCGTTGGACGTATCGGGCTGGTCGAGCAGGACCTTGATTTCAGTGAACGGAATCCCGAACGCCATGGCCGCGACCCAGGGGCGCATCGACCATGACGACAGGTTCTTGTTGCCGATGATGAGCGTCAAGCCGGGGCTGCGGGTCTGGTCCAGGGTGTGCGTGAGAATCGGGTCGCGTTCGATGGTCTGCATGGGGTCTCGTCGGGTACGTGGCGAAGGGCGTCCCGGGCGGCGCTTGGAAGCCCGGGACGGCTGCGGTAATCGACATCAGCTTGCGGCCCAATGCCGCGGCTGTCAAGGCGCTTGCCCGACAGCACGGTGAAGCGCGGCAGGATCAGCCTGTCAGTCCAGCACGGACGTGGATGGCCGCGGCGTGATCGTGCCCAGGCGTGCCTTGAGCGACTGCGGCTTGCCCTCGAAGATCGACGCATAATTGGTGGCGTTGGCCATCACGTTGCGCACGTAGCCGCGCGTTTCGGTGAACGGGATGGTTTCGACGAAGATCGCCCCTTCCATTGGCGCATCGAGCCGGCTGCGCCAGGTGCGCGAGCGGCTCGGGCCGGCATTGTAGGCGGCCGTGGCCAGCACTTGCGAGCCTTCAAAATTGTTCAGCACCATCGTCATGTAGTTGGCGCCCAGCGTGATGTTCACGTGCAGGTCGTTAAGCATGCTGGTGACGAAGTTGTTCAGGCCAATCTTGGCCGCCACCCACTTGCCGGTGGCAGGCATCACCTGCATCAGGCCCGATGCGCCCACGCCCGAGCGCGCATCGCGGATGAAGCGCGATTCTTGCCGGATCAGACCATACACCCAGGCCTTGTCGAGACTCAGCCCCTGGGCGGTGGGCCGCAGCACGTCGAGGTGCGGCGCCGGGAAGCGCTGGTCGTAGCTCAGTTCGGTGCGCGTGCGCAGCGACGTCTCGACCATGCGGTCGAGCAGCTCATTGCGGCGCGCCAGCTCGGCAGCGGCCAGCAACTGGCGTTCGGACAGGTTGCGCAACCCCCAGCTCCATTCGCGGTTCGCTTCGGTGCGCAGGCGCAGATCGT
This sequence comes from Telluria sp. LT1R51-2, assembly GCF_059685775.1. Classification (NCBI taxonomy): domain Bacteria; kingdom Pseudomonadati; phylum Pseudomonadota; class Betaproteobacteria; order Burkholderiales; family Oxalobacteraceae; genus Telluria; species Telluria sp. LT1R51-2. The sequence goes on from NZ_JCASIM010000002.1 coordinate 462,711, forward strand.
AGAACTTCAGTGCTCTTTGCAAACTCTGGTTGCTGCTGGCCTGGGCCAGTTCAGCGGCCGTGATCGGCGCGATCGGGGGCGGCGCCACCACCTGATTGCCCAGTTCTTCCTGGGCCAGCTGCGTATAAAAGGTGGTCTGGCCGGCGATGCTTTGCCACTGCGCGCGCGCCTCGGCCGGGCGGCCTTCGCTCTGGTGCGCGCGCCCGAGCCAGTAGACCCAGGTCGAGTCCGCACGCAAGGCCGGCGGCATGCTCTCAATGGTGGTGCGCACGGTTTTCCAGTCGCCGCGGCGCAGCGCCATGCGCGTCTTCCACTGCATCTGGAAGTCGCTCAAGGGCGCGCCATTCGCCCGTTCCCAATACGCGTGCGCCTCGGGCGCCAGCACGATCGAGGCGGCCAGTGCCACATTGGCCCAGCCGATCGCGCGTTCTTCGGCCGTCAATTGGGCGCTGTTCTTTTCCAGGCCAGCCACGGCCAGGCGCAGCGTGGTGCGCGCCATGCGGCCCACGGCGACCAGGTACAGCTCGCGCTCGGCACGGCTGTTGCCGATCCCGCGCGCCATCGCCACGGCAGGCAGGTCGACCGCCTGGGTGGCCCGGGTTTCGGGTAAACCAAGCAAGACGGCAGCGCGGCGCGCCGGGCCGCTGGCATTGTCCAGGCCCGCCAGGCGCAGTTGCGTCAGCAGGTCAGCTTCGGTGAACTGGCCATTGGCCACCAGTTGTGCGATCAGGGCGCCGCAGGCGTCGCCATAGCCGGCCGGGGTTTTCAGGAGTGCGCGCGCTTCGTCGGCGACGCGCTCGCCGCGCTCGGCTTTGGCCAGCAGCGCGTAGCAGCGGATCGGCAGGCTGCCGGACTGGGCCAGCGTGCCTGCTTCGCGTTCGAAGGTATTCCATTCGCGCCGCTTGCCCAGCTCCATCAGCCATTCGGCGCGCAGCTGTTCGGCCACCGCCGTGCCTTCGTGGCGCCGCAGCACTTGCAGCACCTCGTCCTGGATGGCATCGCGCAGGCGCGGTTTCAGACGATAATAGTCAACGTAGGACGCCAGCAGATAATTGGTCACCGGCAGACGCGACGCAATGGCGTTGGCGCGTGCTTCGTCGTTCTGGCGCGCCGCTTCGCGCAGCAACATGAAGTTGTCGTCGTCGGCGCGGCTGGCGGCGCCCGCCACGGTGGGCGCACCCGCCGGAACGGGGGACAGTGCTACCTCGGGCGCGGGTGCTTCCGGGTCTTCCTGGGCCGCTGCGCCTGGCGCGAACGCCAGACTCAGAACAAGGGCAATAGCAGCCGGCAACACGCCGACAGACAATTTCGATTGAAACATCCACCACTCTCACAATACGCTGCATTGAAACCATGACCGGCGAACCAAGAATACCACGCGCTTCTGTGCCGCCACCAGACACAAGTGCTCTACAGCAACCACATCAAGACAAGGCGTTGTTGCGCCACACACTCAAGGCGCGCCGGCGTGCGCTCGATCCGGCAGACAAGGCCGCGTGGGACGCGCGCATCGGGGCGCGGGTGCTGGCATGGTGGCAGGCCAATCCCCACGCCTCGCTGGCTGTCTACTGGCCGCTCGCGGGCGAGCCGGACTTGGGCGCAGCGTACGCGGAAATGGCGGCGGCAGGCGTACGACTGGCACTGCCCGTGGTCGTGGCGCGCCATGCGGCGCTGGAATTTGCCGAGTGGCTGCCTGGCGAGCCGACCGTGGCCGACCGGATGGGTGTCGCGGTGCCGGCCGAGTTGCGCATGGTGGCGCGGCCGCCGGCATTGCTGGTGCCGTGTCTGGGGTTCAATGCTTTGGGGTATCGCGTGGGGTATGGCGGCGGATTCTATGACCGGACGCTTGCGCCCGAGCCGCGCCCGAGCACGGTGGGCATCGCGTATGCGTGCCAGTTGGTCGAGTTTGTCGGCGACGCGCACGATGTGCCGCTTGATCGGGTGATTACCGAGGCGTGATGTAACCGGGCATATTGAGCGTGGATCGAACGCGTGGACGGCAAGCCGTCCACGCGTTCAAATCACACTGGCACAACCGCTCAAGGCCTGAGCCGCTGCCAGATCGCCGTCGTCGGCACTGCCTGGTTCATGCTGTAGAAATGCAGCCCCGGCGCGCCGCCGGCCAGCAGCTTTTCGCACAGGCTCGTGACGACATCCAGGCCAAACGCCTTGATCGACGCGCTGTCGTCGCCGAAGCTGGCCAGCTTGAGACGCACCCAGCGCGGGATCTCGGCGCCGCACATGTCGGAAAACCGCAGCAACTGCGTGTAGTTCGTGATCGGCATGATGCCGGCCACGATCGGCACCGTCACGCCCAGCTTGCGCACATTGTCGACAAACGAAAAATACGCGTCGGCATTGTAGAAGTACTGGGTGATGGCGGCGTCGGCCCCGGCGCTCACCTTGCGCGCAAACGCCTGCAGGTCGTCCTGCGGCGAACGTGCCTGCGGGTGCATTTCGGGATAGGCCGCCACTTCGATGCGGAACCAGTCGCCGGTTTCCTGGCGAATGAATTCGACCAGGTCGCTGGCATAGCGCAATTCGCCGGCGCCGCCGTAACCGCTTGGCAAGTCGCCACGCAGCGCCACGATGCGCCGGATGCCGCTGTCCTGATATTGCTTGAGGACGGCGCGGATCGACGCCCGCGTGGCGCCGACGCACGACAGGTGCGGCGCAGCGTCGTGGCCGGCGGCCTGGATTTCCTGCACCGTCTGCAGCGTACCCTGCTGGGTACTGCCGCCGGCGCCGAACGTCACCGAGAAATACTTGGGCTGCAACTCGGCCAGCTTGGCCCGCGTGATGCGCAGTTTCTCGGCACCTTCCGGCGTCTTGGGCGGGAAGAACTCGATACTGAAATCAGGAGTTTCCATCTTTGTCGGAGAGAAGCAAGGAAGAAAGCGCCCACGAAATGATGCTGTACAGGATGGCTGCCAGGAAGGCCGACCAGAAACCGGCGACTTCAAAACCACCCACCACGTTCGCCACCAGCCAGAACAGCACGGCATTGATGACCAAGATGAACAGGCCCATCGAGAGCACGGTCACTGGCAGTGTCAGCAGCACCAGCACGGGCCGGATCAGCGTATTGACCAGGCCGAGCACCAACGCCGCGATCAGCGCGGTGCCCAGGCTCGAGACTTCGACGGAGTGCATCAGGTAAGGCAGGGCCATCAGGGCCGCGGCATTGATCAGCCAGGTGATTAACAGGCGCATCGGTACAGACTTTCGTGGATTTGGATAAACGAAACGCCCCGAAAGGCGTTTCACAGAACAACGGAACAGCAACTACACAGTCAGGGACTGATCAATAGCGGTAGTGTTCCGGCTTGTACGGACCTTCTTGGCTCACCGTGATGTACTTGGCTTGCTCGTCGGTCAGTGTGGTCAGCTGGGCGTTCAGTTTACGCAGTTGCAGGCGCGCGACTTTTTCGTCCAGCTTCTTCGGCAGCGTGTACACGCCCACCGGATACTGCTCGGTGTTCATGAACAGTTCGATCTGGGCAATCGTCTGGTTTGCAAACGACGAGCTCATCACGTACGACGGATGACCCGTACCGCAACCGAGGTTCACCAGGCGGCCTTCGGCCAGCAGGATGATGCGCTTGCCATCAGGGAAGATGACGTGATCGACCTGCGGCTTGATGTTGTCCCACTCATATTTCTTGAGTGCGGCAACTTCGATTTCGTTGTCGAAGTGACCGATATTGCAGACGATGGCCTGGTCCTTCATCTTGAGCATGTGCTGCTCGGTGATGACGTGGTAGTTGCCGGTGCAAGTCACGAAGATATCGCCGTGTTCGCACGCGTAATCCATCGTCACGACGCGGTAGCCTTCCATCGCCGCCTGCAGTGCGCAGATAGGATCGATTTCGGTGACCCACACCTGCGCCGACAGTGCGCGCATGGCCTGGGCGGAGCCCTTGCCGACGTCACCGTAACCGGCAATGACGGCCACTTTACCGGCGATCATGACGTCGGTCGCGCGCTTGATGCCGTCGACCAGCGATTCGCGGCAACCATACAGGTTGTCGAACTTCGACTTGGTGACCGAGTCATTGACGTTGATGGCCGGGAAAGCCAGCTTGCCTTCCTGGTGCATCTGGTACAGGCGGTGCACGCCGGTCGTGGTTTCTTCGGTCACGCCCTTGATTTCTGGCAGACGCTTCGAGTACCACTTCGGATCACGTGCCAGACGGCCCTTGATCGCGTTGAACAGGCAGATTTCTTCCTCCGAACCCGGCTTGTCGAGCACCGAGATGTCGGTTTCAGCGCGCACGCCCAGGTGCAGCAGCAGGGTTGCATCGCCGCCATCATCGAGGATCATGTTGGCGTGGCTGTCGCCTGGCCACTCGAAGATGCGGTGGGTGTATTCCCAGTATTCGTCCAGGGTTTCGCCCTTGACGGCGAACACCGGCGTGCCGACCGAGGCGATGGCCGCGGCAGCATGGTCTTGCGTCGAGTAGATGTTGCACGATGCCCAGCGCACGGTGGCGCCCAGTGCTTCCAGCGTGCGGATCAGCACGGCGGTCTGGATCGTCATGTGCAGCGAGCCGGCAATGCGCGCGCCCTTGAGCGGTTGCGTGGCAGCGTATTCTTCCTGGATTGCCATGAGACCCGGCATCTCGGTTTCAGCGATGCGGATTTCTTTCTCGCCCCAGGCGGCCAGGGAAATGTCGGCGACCAGATAGTCGGCAGTGTCTTTGAGTACGGCGTTCATCACGCCCTCCTTTCAATGATTAGAAAAAAGTAACGTGAGCGCAGTTGCTGATATCCGAGCCTGGCTGAAAGGAGTCTTTCAGTCGCAACGCTCCTCGGAACGAAGTAGTTTAGCACGCTTGATCCGCAATGGATATGCTTGCCTGGACCGGCATCGGGACAGGGCGTGACCCGACAGCAACGCCCAGCGGTTCGACGTTCACGCCTCGCCGTTGACGCCGAACGTCCGGAATCCTGAACGTTCATTCAGGCGTTCCATGTAAGCGAGCACGGCCGGATAATCCGGCCGCTCCATCGGCGTGAGCAGCCAGCGGTTGACCGACAGGCCGATCACGACGTCCGCCAGCGAGAATTGCGCGCCGGTCACATAGGCGCCGGTGGTGGTCAGCTGGTGCTCGAGGATGCCGATATGGCGGTGCCAGCTAGCGATACTGGCTGCGATCTGATCCGGATCGCGGTGCGCCGGGCTGCCCCGCACCAGTCCCATGAACGCATAGCGCCAGGCATTGTTCAGTTCGGTGGCTTGCCAGTCCATCCATTGCTCGACCAGCGCGCGGGCGCGCGGTGTGGGCGGCAGCAGGTGCTGTTCGGCGCTGTTGGCGCACAGGTAGCGGCAAATCGCGTTCGATTCCCACAGCACGAAGTCGCCATCGACAATGACCGGCACCGTCGCGTTGGGGTTAAGCGCAAGGAAGGCTCCCTGCTGGGGCGACTGAAAGCCTGCGCCCCAGTCTTCGCGCTTGAACGGAATGTCCAGTTCGCTGCAGGTCCACAAGACCTTGCGCACGTTGAGCGAGGCAGCTTTTCCGAGAATTTTCAGCATGGGGTCTCCTGTGAATTGAAAGCGGGTAATTCAAACGGTGATGCGGCCTTCGAGATACAACACGCATCCACCTTCGAGCTCGACCCGGCCGTCGACCAGCCGGCACGCCAGTTCGCCGCCGCGGCGCGATGCCTGGAAGGCGCGCAGTGTCGTCTTGCCCAGCCGTTCGCCCCAGTATGGCGCAAGCGCGCAATGGACGCTGCCCGTGACGGGGTCTTCCGGCACGCCCTTGGCCGGGGCAAAGTAGCGGCTGACGCAATCGTAGTCGCCATCGCCCTGCGCCGTCACGGCAAGACCAGGCCGCGGCAGGCGCCCGATGGCATTGAAGTCCGGCGCCAGTTCGCGCACGGCGCGTGCGTCTGCCAGCACAGCCGTATAGGCGAATCCATCGTCGAGTACTTCGAGCAATTCGTGCGGATGGCAACCCAGGGCCGCTGCCAGACCGGGCGGCGCCACCACCAGTTCTGGTTTGTGGGCAGGAAAATCCAGCACGTAGCCGGTTGCTGAACGCCGCACCGGCAACGGACCACTTGCCGTGTCGAACACGACCTCGGTACGACCGGGCTCGAGCCGTTCCATGACAACCGCCGCGCTCGCCAGCGTGGCATGGCCACACAGCGGCACCTCGACCAGCGGCGTGAACCAGCGCAGCCGGTACTGCCCGTCATGCGGCACCAGGAACGCTGTCTCGGCCAGGTTGTTTTCGGCAGCGATTGCATGCAGCAGCGCGTCGTCGGGAAACGCGTCCAGCACGACGACGGCGGCCGGATTGCCGCCAAACAGCCGTTCTGTGAAGGCATCGACTTGATAGATGGGCAGTACCTGCATGGCGTCCTTCTAGTGCAATGGGCAAGAAAAAACCCCAAAAACTGCAGGGCAATTTTTGGGGTTCGCTGTGCGGTCGCGGTGTGCGCGTCAGGAACTCAGGCGATGCCGGCCGCTGCGCGCAGTTCGGCTGCCTTGTCGGTGCGTTCCCACGTGAATTCTGGCTCTTCGCGGCCGAAGTGGCCGTAGGCGGCGGTCTTGGTGTAGATCGGACGCAGCAGGTCGAGCATCTGGACGATGCCTTTCGGGCGCAGGTCGAAGTGCGCGTTAACGAGCGCTGCGATCTTGTCGTCCGGGATCACGCCGGTGCCTTCGGTGTACACGGTGATATTGATCGGACGCGCCACGCCAATCGCGTAGCTGACCTGCACCTGGCACTGACGCGCCAGGCCGGCAGCGACGATGTTCTTCGCCACATAGCGGGCGGCGTAGGCAGCCGAACGGTCGACCTTGGTAGGATCCTTGCCCGAGAATGCGCCGCCGCCGTGCGGGGCTGCGCCGCCGTAGGTGTCGACGATGATCTTGCGGCCGGTCAGGCCGCAATCGCCCTGCGGGCCGCCGATGACGAAACGACCGGTCGGGTTGACCAGGAAACGCGTTTCCTTGAGCCACTCGCGCGGCAGCGTGGTCTTGATGATTTCTTCGATGACGGCTTCTTCGATCTGCGCGTGCGTGACGTCAGGATGATGCTGGGTCGAGAGCACGACGGTGTCGACGGCAACCGGACGGCCATCGACGTAGCGCAGCGTGACTTGTGACTTGGCATCCGGACGCAGCCATGGCAGGCGGCCATCCTTGCGCAGCTGCGACTGGCGCTCGACCAGGCGGTGTGCGTAGTAAATGGCAGCTGGCATCAGCTCTGGCGTTTCATCGCAGGCGTAGCCGAACATCAGGCCCTGGTCACCGGCGCCCTGATCGAGGTCGATGCCCTTGCCTTCGTCGACACCCTGGGCGATGTCCGGCGACTGCTTGTCATAGCAGACCATGACAGCGCAACCTTTATAGTCAATACCGAAGTCGGTGTTGTCGTAACCGATGCGCTTGATGGTGTCACGTGCGACCTTGATATAGTCGACGTTGGCGTGGGTGGTGATTTCACCGGCGAGAACGACGAGGCCGGTATTGCACAGCGTTTCTGCAGCGACGCGGGCGGTTGGATCCTCGGTCAGGATCGCATCGAGAATGGCGTCGGAAATCTGGTCAGCCACCTTGTCTGGGTGGCCTTCGGAAACGGATTCAGAGGTAAAGAGGTAGTCGTTCGACATGGAGGCTCCTGTTACGGGTCATAATTCTGCCGCAGCAAACTGAGCCTGCGACGCTTTAGCGACATTTATATTCCGCTTCGCAAGTTGTCTGTTAACTCGGCGGATCCTGCATAAAGTGGTATTTTACGCTTCCTTGGAATTTTGGTGTGGAAACGCGCGTGGCGTCCGCACCCCAACAAACGACATGCTAGTTGTACTTTTCCGAACACTATCGGTGTTTCCCTTGCCACTCCTGCACGCCCTCGGCGCGGCGATGGGTTGGCTGGTCTATGGCCTGTCGCCATCGTACCGCAAGCGCCTGCGCGCCAACCTGGCCCAGGCCGGCTATGACGCCCACTGGCGCGCGGCCGTCGCCGAGGCCGGCAAGGCCGCCATCGAGCTCGCGTTCGTCTGGTGCGCCAACCCGCAGCGCGTTGCCAGGCATGCCACGGTGGAGAATTGGGACCTGGTCCAGGCGCGGCTCGACGCCGGTCGCGGGATTGTCTTTCTTACGCCACACCTGGGCTGCTTTGAAATGACGGCGCAGCAAATCGCGCTGCGCACGGCGTTGACGGTCATGTATCGCCCACCGCGCAAGAGCGCGTTGAAGCCGCTGGTCGAAGGCGCCCGTGCGCGCCACAACCTGCACCTGGCGCCGGCCAATCTGTCGGGCGTGCGCATCCTGGCCAAGACCCTCAAGGGTGGCCAGCCGATCGGCTTGCTGCCAGACCAGGTGCCACAAGAAGGCGAAGGTGTCTGGGCGCCGTTTTTCGGCCGCAGCGCCTACACGATGACGCTGCCGGCCAAGCTGGCCCAGCTCGGCAAAGCCGACATTCTGCTGGTGTATGCCGAGCGCCGTCCGCATGGCGCCGGCTACATCGTGCGCTTCGTCGAATTCGATGGGGACCTGTCCGGCTCCGGTGCCGAGCAGGCAGCCGCCATCAACCGCGCGATGGAGCAACTGATCGCCCGTGCGCCGGCCCAGTATTTCTGGAGCTATAACCGCTACAAGCAGCCGGACGGCGTGGCGGGTCCGGACAGCGAGGCCGGACCATGAAGATCTTGCTGGGATTTATGTGGTTGCTGCATTTCCTGCCATTGCCCATTCTGGGGCGCTTCGGCGAAGCGGTCGGCAGCCTGATGTTCGTGATTCTGGGCAAGCGCCGCAAGATCGCGCTGACCAATCTGCGCCTGTGCCTGCCCGAGCTCGATGAGCGCGCACGCCGCACGATCGCCAAACAGCATTTCCGCGCCTACGCCCGCAGCATCTTCGAGCGTTCGATCCTGTGGTGGGCGCCGGAAGAACGCGTGCGCAGCCTGATCCAGATCGAACCATCGGTGCCGCTGGCCGCCATGCAGGACGGCCCGACGATCCTGCTGTGTCCGCACTTCGTGTGCCTGGACGTGGCGGGCATCGGCGCCCGTGTGATTCCCGTGTGCAGCATGTACGTGCCGCAAAAAAACGCCGACTTCGACCGCCTGCTGCGCCATGGCCGCGAACGCTACGGCCCGGTACGCCTGGTCACGCGCAAGGAAGGTATCAAGCCGATCCTGCGCGCGCTGCGCGACGGCCTGCCCTACTTCATGCTGCCCGACATGGATTTTGGTGAAAAGGATGCCGAGTTCGTGCCGTTCTTCGGCGTGCCGGCCGCGACGCTCACCGCGCTGGGCCGCATTGCCGGCACGACCGGCGCCAAGGTCATTCCCGTGATTGCCACCTACCTGCCAAACTACCAGGGCTGGCGCGTGCGCTTTTATCCGGCCTGGGAAAACTACCCGGGCGACGATATGGTCGAAGCGACCCGCCGCATGAACGCTTTTATTGAAGAGCGCGTGCGCGAGGCGCCGGAACAATATTTCTGGACTCACAAACGTTTTAAAACCCGGCCGCCGGGTGAACCTTCGCTGTACGATTGAAGCCATGAAACTGAAATTCACCAAGATGCACGGCGCCGGCAACGACTTCATCGTCGTCGATGCAATCAACCAGCAGGTCGACCTGAGCATCGATCAATGGCGCCGCCTGGCCGACCGCCGCTTCGGCATCGGCGCCGACCAGATCCTGGTCGTGGAACGCCCGCTAGATGCCGGTGTGGACTTTCGCTATCGCATCTTCAATAACGATGGCGGCGAGGTCGAGCAGTGCGGCAACGGCTCGCGCGCCTTCGTGCGCTTTGTCGTCGACAAGGGGCTGACCCAGGCGCGCAGCATCCGCGTCCAGACCATGTCGGGCATCATCAGCCCGCGCCTGGAAGACGATGGCAGCGTCACGGTGGACATGGGCGCCCCGCGCCTCGTGCCGGCCGACGTGCCGTTCGACGAGACTGGCCTGGCCGGCATGGCCCAGGGCGACGACACCCTGTGGCCGCTGCCGGTCGGCGATGAGACTGTCTTCGTGTCGGTTGTGTCGATGGGCAATCCGCATGCGGTGCAGGTGGTTGACGACGTCGATGCAGCGCCGGTGGAAGAGACGGGCCCGCTGATCGAGCGCCATGTGCGCTTTCCCAAGCGCGTCAATGCCGGCTACCTGCAAGTGATCGACCGGCACCATATCCGCCTGCGCGTGTTCGAGCGTGGTGCCGGCGAGACGCTGGCCTGCGGCACCGGCGCCTGCGCTGCGGTCGTGGCCGGCATCCGGCGCGGCCTGCTCGATTCGCCGGTGCGCGTCTCGGCCCGTGGCGGTGAACTCAGCATCGCCTGGGCCGGCCCGGACCAGCCGGTGTATCTGAGCGGCCCGGCCGTGTCCGTGTTCGAAGGCGAAGTCGAGATCTGAGCCTGATGCCGCCCGGCCGCAGCGTGGATGCGGCCGGCGAGGCGGGTTTCCCGGCCACGCGTTCAACGATTCCCGATGCGCCACAAAATCGGTTTATGTTGAACACGTGAGCGGGAAACCCGCTCACCCTGGCGGCATGCGCATCAGTCCACCAATTCCACCTTGGCCCCGGCCCCATTGTCGCTGTCAGGCTGCACAAGATTGAGCAGCGTGCGCAGCCGATACAGGCGCTGGCGGTAGTTGCCTTCGGGCCCGGCCGGGCCGCAATCGACTGCGTCGAACAAACGCACGATGCGGTCGAGCGCCTGGCGCTCGGGCCCCGACGCCACCATGACCAGCCGCCGTTTGCTGCGCCCGTAACTGGCGCGGATATCGATGACCAGGCAATGGCCCTGGTCGGCGGCGACCACATCGAGCAGCAAGGCTTCGGGACGCGACAGGTTGAACACCTGCGCCAGTTCGAGGCGCGCCGCCAGTAGCGGGTGCGCCGCCAGCGCCCCGGTGTGCAGCGCCAGCAAGGCGCCCGTCTCCGTGTACGGCGTGGTGTGAAGGCGCGGCGCGATCTTGTGCAGCAGGCCGGGCGCGTCTGGCGCACCTTGCTCTGCCGCCTTCTGCAGCCAGTACACGGCCCGCACATCGTTGTTTTCGTTCTCGCGGCGCGCGCGCCAGGCGTTGTGGCCGCATTCGACTTGGGCAGCGCGATAACCCATCCCGGCTGCACGCTCGAGGTAGCACTGGGCATCAGCCACATTGCGTTGTGAGAATTCTGGCTTGATATAGATGCGCGACAGCGCGTACCATGCCTCGGCCAGCCCCTGCTCGCCCGCCAGCATCAGCCAACGGATCGCGCGCTTGAAATTGGCAACGTGCGCGGCATGCCCATCACCACTGTCAAAGCGCTGGCCATCCACCCGCATGCGCGCAGAGCGCAGACCCAGCGCCAGTTGCGCGTAAGGGTCGTGTTCGGCGGCGGCCAGTTCCCAGAGGACGGCCAGCTCGCCGGGATCGCAGGGCCCTGGCGCAGCGCGGTCTAGCGCTGCACTATCGACGCTATCGACGCCATCGACGCCATCGAGCCCATTGAGCCCAATGAGCGCCGGATCCAACAGGCGCGCACAACGCGACAGCAGCGCGATTTCGTCCGGCGCGAACCGGCGCAGTTCGCCGGGCTCGGCGCACTCGCTGGATTCATCCACCAGTGCCCGCGCCTGCGGCAACCCCAGGCGCAGATAGTCGGCCCAGCGCCGCGCGAACCACAGGGCGTCAAGCCCCGTATGCTGGACCCTGGACGCGGGTCTCGACGCCGACCGGCCGCCTTGCACAACGCCCTGGATCGCCGGCGCACGCGCCGCCATGGCTGGCGCCGCCACCGCCCTGGCGACCTGCTTGTGCTGCTGGGTCAGCAACATCTGGGCGTGCGAAAAACCGGCCCGCGCCGCGTCTTCCAGCGCGCGCACGGCTTTCGGTGACTGCTGCGCCACCGGCGCCAGCGGATCGAGTACCAGTTGTGCAAACACGAGGCCGGCATGCACGCTGCCGTCGTCATAAGCGCGTTCGTACCACTGCGACACGCCAGCGGCATCGCGCTGCGCCAATTCAAGCGGAATATGATTGCCGATCAATTGCCAAGCCGGCGGACAATCTTGTCGCGCCGCGCGCTCCAGCCAGTGCAGCGCGGTGGGAAGACTTTGCGGCAGGCCGCTGCTGCCGAACAGGTACAGCTTGCCCAGCGCGAGCTGGGCTGCCGCCTGACCGGCGCGGGCATTGCGGATGATCGCCAGTTCTTCGCGGTTAGCCATCGTTGGATTACGTAAAAGACGTGGAAAGTGTGCCTGCGACACACAGCGGCAACGTGGAAGTTGCAAATATACAAGCGTTCGGCGTCACGCGGCGCTGCTGTGAGAACGAGGCCAGAGTCTACGCCGTGGCAAATGGCGATTCGGTTGGATTCCCGCGCCGATTGAGAGGTCGCAAAACAGCCTGAAACCGATGAAACTATTGCGGATAATCGCAAGTCAAGTCGTCATGCCGCCCTCGGCAACGCCGTAGTGCCCCGTCGACAGGCATCGTATTGCGCCGTTTTATGGCACTCGTTTCAAAAATACAACAGCACGGTTCGATTTATTGGCAAGGAGCGCGGCAGCGACCCGATAATTGACGGATTAGCTAGTCTTGACGTTTGAAAGATTGAGGTGCACGTATCACGCGTTCAGCCAGGGTCTCAACGCTCCAGATGTACGTGTTTACTTTATTGACAGGATTACCCCGATGAAGACCTCTCTCCTGGCTGTCGCACTGCTTGGCGCATGCGCCGGTGCGGCCCATGCGCAGACGTCAGTACAGGTCTACGGCAACCTCGATGCCGGCATCGTCAAACGCAGCAGCCAGAACGTCAGCATCGGCAAGCGCTCGGCCAACACCCTCGGCTTCAAGGGCACCGAAGACCTGGGCAATGGCCTCAAGGCCCTGTTCCAACTTGAAACACGCTATGAGCCGGATACCGGCAGTACCGAGATCGGGCCCGATGGCAATGGGCGCCGGCTGTTCCAGGGCCAGAGCCGCGTCGGCCTGCAGGGCGACTTCGGCATGCTGCGCATCGGCCGCGGCCTGACCCCGTTCCACGAAACCATCGGTGCCTTCGAGCCGTTCCACGCGATCGAGACCGCGGGCGGCTTCTACACCGACCTGAGCGTGGCCGGCTACAGCTCGCAGCCCCTCGACCCGGTCGGCTCCTCCGCCAACCGCTGGTCGAATGCGGTCTGGTACAACTCGCCGGTCGTGAACGGTTTCCAGCTCAATACGGCCATCGCCACCAAAGAAAACAATGGCGCCGTGGCCATCATCGGCCGTGGCAGTGCAGCGGCGCCGCAGTATGCGGCCGGCACTGAGGCCTCGACCAATCCATTCTCCATCTCCGGCACCTACAACAACGGCCCGGCCGCGCTGATGGCCGCCTACGAGCGCAACGCCGTCGAATCGAAGGTCTGGTCGATCGGCGCCTCGGTCAATCCAACGCCCGAGTTCAAGTTGATGGGCACGTTCACCCGGCTCGACGAGGACAATACGCGCCTGTTCAATACCGATACCAGTTCGTGGGTCGTGGGCGCGAATTACACGGTCGGTCCCGGTAAATTCCTCGCTGGCTATGGTCAGAAGGACACCGATGGCCTGGAAAAGGTCAAGCAACTGTCGCTGGGCTACGAATACAGCCTGTCCAAACGCACTTACCTGTATTTCGACGTATCGCGCAAAAAGGGCGTCCCGACCGCCCCGGGCACGATCAACCAGTACGACATCGGCATCCATCACACGTTCTGACACGGCAACGACTGCGGCGCGCGCCGCGACTTCCAGCAGGGCGGGCATCGGCAACGGTGTCCGCCCTTGTCGTATGCGACGCTCTGTAGCCTTTTCACAACGACAACGCACCACCAGACCTTTTCCGGATGAGCGTTCTGTACAGTGCAGCAAGGCAATGGCATATTTGCGTGGCGGGCCCATGCCACGCGACAAGAAAATAATAGGGAGACACCATGAAAAAATGCCTTATCGCCGCCCTGCTCGGCGCGACCTTCGCAAGCACCGCCCTGGCCCAGACCAACGTCCAGATCTACGGCATCGCCGACGCCGGCGTGATGTGGCAAAAAGGTGGCCCGACCAAGATCTACAGTGGCGGCGCCGACGGCTCACGCCTTGGCCTGCGCGGCTCCGAAGACCTGGGCAATGGCTATAAGGCGATTTTCAATCTTGAAGCACGGGTGGAACTCGACACCGGTTCGCAGCAGCCGACGCTGATGAACGACAATCCTGGCCGCTACCTGCTGCGCGGCATGGAGCGCATCCCGGTCGCCATTCGCGACCGCCTGCAAGCGGCCATCCAGCCGCCGGGCGGCCCTGCCGTCAACCAGGAAAAAGCGCTGTTCGACCGCACCTCGATGGTCGGCCTGATCACCCCGGTCGGCGCCGTGCTGCTGGGCCGCATGTACACGCCGGGCTACGAAGTGTTCAATATGGCCGATGCCTTCGAATCGGGCACGGCCGGCACCTGGGGCCATGTCACCGGCGGCACCGCCGGCTTTACCGCACTGGGCGCGGACATCCGCTCGCAGGAAGCCATCCAGTATCGCATCGCGTTGCCGAATGGCCTGGGCGGTTCGGTGATGTATGGCGCGCGCAATTCCGGTTACCTCGGCCGCTACAACAAGTTCCGCGCCGGCGCGGTGACGTACAAAGCCAACGGTTTCGACGTCGGCGTCGGTTACAACCACGGCTACGACCAGCAAAATCGGCCAAGCCTGCGTACGCTGACCGTCGGCGGCTCTTACGCGCTAGGCGAGAGCTGGAAATTCTTTGCCGGCTTCCACAGCCAGCGCAACGAGAATTCGGCGCTGATTCCGGACTACCTGAATGGCTGGGACACGGCCGTGGGCCCGGCGCTGACCGCGCAAGGCATTCCTGCGGGCGCGCAGCAGCAACTGCGCGGTATCTTCGCCAGCGCGATTTCAGCCAATACCCAGCAGGACGCCAACAGCTATCAGGTCGGCCTCCACTACAAGATCGGCAATGGCCGCGTCGTCGCATCGTACGCGCACCAGAATGACCGCACCGCGTCCAACAGCGATGCCAATCTGTACGCGCTGGGCTACAACTACTACCTGTCCAAGCGTACCGACCTGTACACGGCGCTGGCGTTCATCAAGAACGAGAACGAAGCCCAGTATTCGCCAGGTACCTCGGGCAATCCGGGCGGCTTTACCGAAGCGCCGGGCGCAGATGGCCGCGCCTTGCAGCTGGGTGTTCGTCACCGGTTCTGACCGCGCCCGCGTTCACGCAAAGACGCCTGCGGGCGTCTTTTTTGTTCTCCGGTGCAACGCCCAGCGTCGGTTAAAATGACCCGATCCATCCCAACACCCTATTTCCCCATGAGCACTGCACCACTGGACGCCAGCACCGTTGCGCAATACCTGACCGATCACCCGGAGTTCTTCCAGGAGCAAGCCGGCCTGCTGGGTGAAGTGAAACTGTCTAGTCCGCTGACCGGCCGCACTGTGTCGCTCCAGGAACGCCAGATGGAAGTGATGCGCGACAAGTACCGCGCGCTCGAACTGCGCCTGGCCGACCTGTCGCGCCGCGCCGAAGAAAACGCCGGCATTGCCAACCGCTTCCACGCATGGACCCAGTCCCTGCTGGTCTCGAAAGGCGGCGCCGCGATGGCGCGCGACCTGACCGACGGCTTGCGCACCCACTTCACCGTGCCGCAAGTGACGCTGCGCCTGTGGCATGTGGCGCCGTCACATGCCGACGCCTGGTTCGCCAGCAATGTCTCGGACGATGCACGCATCTTTGCCAACAGCCTGCGCGCGCCGTATTGCGGCCCGAACAATGATTTCGAAGCGGTGCGCTGGCTGGACGACGCCGAATCGATCCGTTCGACGGTGATGCTGCCGCTTGGTCCGCCGGGCCAGAGCTTTGGCCTCCTGGTGCTGGGTTCGCCCGATCCGGCGCGCTTCACCACCGCGATGGCGACCGATTTCCTGGTCCACATCGCCGCCACTGCCACCACCGCGCTGGCGCCGCTGCGCGCTTGACCGGCATGGACGCGCGCGATCCGTCATCCGATTGGGCCGCGCGCTACCTCGGCGAACTGGCGACTCAGCGCCAGTTGTCGCCGCACACGATCGCCGCCTACCGGCGTGATCTGGCCGAGCTCGCCGAGCTGGCCGGCGACACCGACTGGGCCCGGCTGGTGCACGCCGACATCCGCCGCTTTGCCGGCAAGCTGCATGCGGGCGGCCAGTCCGCGCGCTCCATTGCGCGCAAGCTGTCCGGGTGGCGCGGCTTCTATGAATGGCTGTCGCACCAGATGACCCTTGCCGCCAATCCTGTCGACGGCGTGCGCGCCCCGAAGCGCGCGCAAAGCCTGCCGAAAGCGCTCGCCGTCGATGATGCCGTGCAATTGATGGAAGCAAACCAGCGCGGCCACCTCGAGCCGTTCGAGCTGTGCAATCACGCGATGTTCGAACTGCTCTATTCGAGCGGACTGCGCGTGTCGGAACTGGCAGGTCTGGACGTGGCCTGGCAGGATGCGCGCGGTGGCCAGCCGGGCTCGCTAGGCTGGCTCGACCTGCAAGCAGGCGAAGTGGTGGTGACCGGCAAAGGCAACAAGATGCGCCGGGTGCCGGTGGGCGGGCCGGCGCGCGAGGCGCTGGCGCGCTGGCTCGCGGTGCGCCCTGCCGCGCGCGACGGGGGCGCCGCGCTGTTTTTGTCGGCGCGCGACACCCGCATCACGCCGCGCGTCGTGCAAACTCGCCTGAAGCAGCACGCGCTGCGCGCCGGTACGCCGGTGCACGTGCACCCGCACGTGCTGCGCCATTCGTTCGCGTCGCACCTGCTGCAATCGTCGGGCGACCTGCGCGCGGTGCAGGAATTGCTGGGCCACGCCAGCATCACGTCCACGCAAATCTATACGGCACTGGACTTTCAGCACTTATCAAAAGTGTATGACGCGGCGCACCCGCGGGCGAAAGCCAAGCCGGAGTCCTGAGCCCGCGTCTTGAACCGGCCTTTTAAAACAGGCCTCTTAAAGCAGGCCGAACAACGCGGCCTTGACCACGGCGGCGGTCTTGTTGGCCGCACCCAGCTTGAGCAGGGCATTGGCAACGTGAAAATTGACGGTCCGTTCGGACAGGCTGAGGATGGTGCCGGCCTCGCTCGAGGTCTTGCCGTCGGCCATCCAGCGCAAGACTTCGGCTTCCCGCGCGCTGAGCGCCAGCACCTGCGTACCCGGGGTTGGCCGCTGCAACCGGGCCAATTCCTGGTGCGCCGCATGCGCCAGCCATGACATATTGGCTTCGCTCTGGTCCAGCTCGGCCTCGGACAACGCATCGTGCGAGCGCGCCAGTGTCAGCATGCCGACGCAACCGTCCGGCGTGCGCGATGCCTGGGCCCAGCCCACCTGCAAACCATGGCCACGCGCGTCTTCCCAAAGAGGGCGCGCCTGCGCAAATACCGGCTCGCTCCACAACAGCGGCAACAGCGATCCAGCCCCATGCCGGACCGTGGGATCCTGCCCCAGATAACCCTGATCGGCATAGCGCGCCTGCCACGCATCCGGGTAATTGTTCAGCATCACGGTCGACGGTTTCGACAGCGGCATCGGCTTGCGCATGCCGTAGGCGCAATAGTCGAAACCCAGTTCGCGCGCGGCGCCGGCGACGACCGCAAACAGGCCATCCGCATCCACCGCCTGGCCCATTGCGTCCAGATGACGGGCACGCCATTGCGCCATCGATTCGTTTGCCACCGCTTCCCCCATCACCCCGCTGCCCGACTGACATATTTGACAGTACCGGTGTCTTGCCGTGTTTCTTAGACTATTGCTTCACATCCAATTGTCGCCGCATGCAGACAGGATGACAACGCATTTGATGGAGTCACCATGGTCTACCTGTCCCGCACCGTCGGCGCCGTCCTGCTGGCACTGAGCACGTTTGCCGGCGCGCAAACGCCTGCTGCCATGCCGAAGGACCCACCGGAACTACTGGACGTCGGCACTTACCGGGTGCAGCTGGTCAGCAAGGGCACCGGGCCCTATACCGTCATCTTCGAATCCGGCTTCGGGCGCGACCTGAATGTGTGGCGCGACGTGGCGCCGGAGGTGGCCCGGTCGAACAAGGTGATCACGTACTCGCGCGCCGGCCATGGCCGCTCGGAGGCGCGCCCCGGGACGCCGACCGTGGCCAGCCGTACCGATGAACTGGAACAAGTGATCGCCGCGGCAGGGGTGCGCCCGCCCTTCGTGCTGGTCGGCCATTCTTACGGCGGCTTCCTGATACGCAGCTACGCCGCGCGCCATCCGGCCGAGATCGCCGGCATGGTGTTTGTCGACCCCAGCGATGAGCACCAGAACACCGAACTGCGCAAGCTTGACGCCGCCGCGGTCGACAACGACGCCCGCCTGCTGGTGCAATACATGCCGCCCAAGTTCCAGCCCGAACTGGCCCAGGTGCAGGCCATTCTCGACAGCGGCACGCTGCCCCTGGCCGGGCCCTTGCCGGATGTGCCGGTCGTGGTGCTCACGTCCGTACAGCGCCGCGAGCAGCCCCAGCTCTTTCTGGAAACCCCGGCAGCCGTCGACGTCTGGCGCGACCTGCATGCACGTTTCTTTCGCAGCTTCAGGCGCGGCAGCCACGTGGTAACGCCCGATAGCGGCCACAACATCCACCAGGAACAACCGCAGCTCGTGGTCGCCGCGATTGCCCAGGTCATTGCCGCTGCCGACACCGCACGCGCGGACAACGCGGCGGGCAAGAAGTAGACACCCTGCCAATCCGGCCAGAAGTTCCTCCATGGTTTGCACACGATCTGCACGCGACACGTCAGATGGTGAGGTTGCAAGAATTGCGGCATAATCCCCCGGTTCTTTCGTCCAACCCTGATGTCAACCATGAGTAGCAAACCAATGGACCTGATCCCCAGCACCATCCTCACCGGCTTTCTCGGCGCGGGCAAGACCACCCTGCTCAACCGCATCCTGCAGGAAGACCACGGCATGCGCATCGCCGTCATCGAGAACGAATTCGGTGAAGAAAACATCGACAACGAAATCCTGGTGCAGGACTCTGGCGAGCAGATCATCGAAATGAACAACGGCTGCATCTGCTGCACCGTGCGTGGCGACCTGATCGAGGCACTCAACAGCCTGGCAAAGAAACGCGCCGCTGGCGAAATCAGTTTCGACCGTGTCGTCATCGAAACGACGGGGCTGGCCAATCCGGGCCCGGTGGCCCAGACCTTCTTCGTCGATGAAGAAGTTGGCGCCCACTACCTGCTCGACGCCGTCGTGACGGTGGTCGATGCCCGCCACGCAATGGAACAATTGACCGCGCACGAAGAAGCCCAGCGCCAGGTGGGCTTTGCCGACAAGATCCTGCTGTCCAAGACCGACCTGGTCGATGCCGCCGCCGTCGATGCGCTCAAGGCGCGCCTGCAGCGCATCAATCCGCGCGCACCGATCGCCACCAGCGACTTCGGCCGCGCCCCGATCGCCGATGTGCTCGACCTGCGCGGCTTCAACCTGAACGACAAGCTGGACATCGATCCCGATTTCCTGCGTGTCGACGGCGAAGACGGGCACGATCACGACCACGACCATGAGCACAAGCATGGCGCCGATTGCGGCCACGACCATGTGCACGATGCGTCGTGCAGCCACGATCATCATCACAGCCACCACAGCGACGACATCGCCGCGTTCGTGTTCAAGAGCGAGCGCGCATTCGACCCGGAACGCCTGGAACAATTCCTCGGCAGCCTGGTGCAGGTCTTCGGCCCGCAAATGCTGCGCTACAAGGGTGTATTGCGGATGGATGGCGTCGATCGCAAGGTTGTGTTCCAGGGCGTGCACCAGATCATGGGAAGCGACGTGGGACCGAAATGGGCGGAGAATGAAACGCCTGCCACCAAGATGGTCTTTATTGGTAAAAATTTACCAAAAGACGTATTTATCCGCGGACTGGAACAGTGTTTGGTATAAACTGCATCAGTTTGACTGGCCTGGCAGGCTTGTTCGGCGCCGTGCGTCGACACTGTGCCAGGCCGGGCCGCACGGACCGCCACGACGCGCTTCAAACAGCCAGTGGTGAACCGCCCTTGCCGCCCATGCGGCGCGGACGGAGATAGGATGGCGTACCGTCGTCATCAAGGCAGCCTGCCCGGCATGCACCCTTTCGTGCGGTGTTACTGATGGGCAAGCTGATAAAATGCAAACCTCTGTCGTATCGAAGGCATCATGACTAAAACAACGAAACCGAATACCGCCCAGTCCGACGAACGCCTCCTGACGGAAGACGAGATTCGCGCGATGAGCGAGGGCGACTACATGAATGCGGCCCAGCTGGCATTCTTCAAGAACCGCCTGCAGGAACTCGAGCGCGAACTGCTCAAGAACGCCGGCGAAACTACGGAACACCTGCGCGAGACCGTGCTGGTTCCCGATCCGGCCGACCGCGCAACCATCGAAGAAGAACATGCGCTCGAACTGCGTACCCGTGACCGCGAGCGCAAGCTGCTCAAGAAAGTCCAGCAATCGATCCAGTCGATCGACGGCGGCGAATACGGCTGGTGCGAAGAAACCGGCGAACCGATCGGCATCCCGCGCCTGATCGCCCGCCCGACCGCCACGCTGTCGCTGGAAGCCCAGCAGCGTCGCGAACTCAAGCAGAAGCTGTACGGCGACTGATTGACGAGCGTGCTGAACAGCGCTTCAGCACCGACCAAAAAGCATGCGACCCGTCGCATGCTTTTTTTGTTTGTGCACGTCATGTCTTGATGTTTGTACGACGGATGACAGGCGCTGTCCTGCGCGCGAGCGCACGCTACAATGGCTTAAACCATACGACTATTTCCTTTCGGATACACTGATGCCCGGCCACGTGTGCGCAGCATACGTGGCAAAAGTCCGTGCTAAGGTCATGATGGACACGTTATAAAAGACAACGGTGAGCATGGGGCTTTTTTCCTTCCTGAAGAAAAAGAACGATGCGGTGGCCGCGTCCGGCTGGCCGCCACCGGAGTCACGCCTGCGCAGCGAACCGTCACGCCTGGCGTCTGATGCCGAGCGCGAGCGCCAGCGTGAAATCGCCCGCGCCACTGCCGCCAAGATCGACGAAATCGAACTCGAATTCGCGTCCGACATGTTCGACGACGAGCCCGCCTGGGACAGTGGCCGCCGCCCTGCAAACGGCGTCACGGTGGCCGCCGCACCCGATCCCGACGACCTCCCCGACCAGGCGGCTGCGCCCGCCAGCGCCCCGGCGGTCGACGAAAGCGCCATCCTGTACGCCAACGGCCAGAGCGCCGCTGCCGAGCAATTGCTGCGCGAATCGCTCGCAACGCTGGGCCGCCACGAACGCCTGGCATGGTGGATGCTGTTCGACCTGTATCAGGCCAACGGCCGCGAAGAAGCGTTCGAGAGCATCGCGATCGATTACGCCAGCCACTTCGAAACCTCGCCGCCCACCTGGAAGCCGCTCGCCCCCGTCTCGGTCGCCAGCCAGCCGGCGCAGGGGCTGACCGCCACCGAAACCTTCGACACGCTGCTCGATGCCACCGTCGCACCCCGCCTGCGGCGCGTGCTCGACGCGCAGGCGCCGAACGTGCGGCTCGATTTCGGCAAGGTGCGCAGCATCGATGCGGACGGCGCCGACTGCCTGCTGCCCGCCCTGCAGACGCTGCGCGCGAGCGACCGCGGCCTGGTGCTGGCCGGCGCCGACACCCTGATCACGACGCTGCGCCCGATGCTCGTCATCGGCAAGCGCGGCGCCAGCCCGGCGCCATGGCTGCTGCTGCTCGAACTGCTGCTGCTGACCAACCGCGAAAAAGATTTCGAAGAAGCGGCGATGGATTACTGCGTCACCTACGAAGTCTCGCCGCCTTCGTTCGAAGCACCCCGGCACGTCTCGACCGCGGCACCGGCCCCGAGCCACGGCGACCGTTTCATGTTGCCAGCCGTGATCAGCAGCCTGGACCCGGCATTACTGGGTGCCATCGAGGCCTACGCCGCAGAACGCAACACGCTCGTGCTCGACTGCTCACGGCTGGCGCGCATCGACTACGCCGGCGCCGGCAGCCTGCTGGCGCGGCTCGATGCGCAGGCCGCAGCCGGCCGCACGGTCGAGCTGCGCGAACTGAGCCACCTGGTGGCTGCCCTACTGCGGCTGCTAGGCGCCGGCGATAGCGTACAGCTCTATCCGCACCGCTACTGACGCGACAGCACGCTAAAAAGCCGGGGTCAGGTCTGACATTCGGACACGAGCTCTACCGAAAAGCCGGGGTCAGGTCTGACATTCGGACACGAGTTCAACAGTTGGATAGGCGAAACCAGCTGACACTGGGCCATACAAATATTGGACAAGACACTGTTGGAAGTGGCTAGGGCTGAGGTCGTGTCTGAATGTCAGACCTGACCCCGGCTGTGACCCCGGCTGTGACCCCAGCTGTTGTGACCCCAGCTGTTGTGGCTAGGGCTGAGGTCGTGTCCGAATGTCAGACCTGACCCCGGCTGTGGAAGCGCAGCCGGATTTCCCGTTCGGATAATCTTGCAATCCTGCGCACGGTCCCCACCTGCTGGTAGCCAGACAATCACGAGGTAAAAATGGAACAATTTCACGGTACAACCATCGTCAGCGTACGCCGCGGCAATCAGGTCGCGCTTGGCGGCGATGGACAGGTCACGCTCGGCAACGTCGTCATGAAGGGATCGGCACGGAAGGTGCGCAAGCTGTATCAGGGCAAGGTCCTATGCGGTTTCGCCGGCGGCACGGCCGACGCCTTCACGCTGCTCGATCGCTTCGAGGGCAAACTTGAAAAGCACCAGGGCAACCTGCTGCGCGCCTCGGTCGAGCTGGCCAAGGACTGGCGCACCGACCGCGTGCTGCGCCGCCTGGAAGCCATGCTGCTCGTGGCCGACCGCGAGTCCACCCTGATCATCACGGGCAATGGCGACGTGCTCGAGCCGGAAGACGGCATCGGTGCGATCGGCTCCGGCGGCATCTATGCGCAGTCGGCCGCCAAGGCCCTGTACGAGAACACCGACATGGCGCCTGCCGAAGTGGTCAAGAAGGCGCTGACCATCGCGGGCGAACTGTGCATCTACACGAACATGTCCCACATCATCGAGACCCTGGACTGATATGAACAGCTTCATGAACATGACCCCACCCGAAATCGTCTCCGAGCTGGACAAGCACGTCGTCGGCCAGGGCAAGGCCAAGAAGGCCGTCGCGATCGCGCTGCGTAACCGCTGGCGCCGCCAGCAGGTCGAGGAACCGCTGCGCTACGAAATCACGCCGAAGAACATCCTGATGATCGGCCCAACGGGCGTCGGCAAGACCGAGATCGCGCGCCGCCTGGCCAAGCTGGCCGATGCGCCATTCATCAAGATCGAGGCGACCAAGTTCACCGAGGTCGGCTATGTCGGGCGCGACGTCGACACCATCATCCGCGACCTGATCGATATCGGCATCAAGCAGACGCGCGCCAGCGAAGCAAAGAAAGTGCGCCAGCGCGCCGAAGACGCGGCCGAAGACCGCATCATCGACATCCTGGTGCCGCCGGCGCGCGACTTCGGTTTCAATACCGCCAATACGCCGGACAGCAAGGAAGGCGACGCCACGCGCCAGACCTTCCGCAAGCGCCTGCGCGAAGGCGCGCTCGACGATCGTGAAATCGAGATCGAGGTGTCCGATGCTGCGCCGCAGATGGACATCATGGCGCCGCCAGGCATGGAAGAAATGACCGAGCAGATCAAGTCGATGTTCGCCGGCGCCAACAATGCCCGCAAGAAGCCGCGCAAGCTCAAGATTCAGGAAGCCATGAAGATCCTGATCGACGAAGAGGCCGGCAAGCTCCTCAACGAAGACGAGCTCAAACAAAAGGCCATCACCAACGTCGAGCAGAACGGCATCGTGTTCCTGGATGAGATCGACAAGATCGCCACGCGTTCCGAGCACGGCGGCGCCGATGTCTCGCGCGCCGGCGTGCAGCGCGACCTGCTGCCACTGGTCGAGGGCACCACGGTCAACACCAAGTACGGGATGATCAAGACCGACCACATTCTGTTCATCGCATCGGGCGCATTCCACCTGGCCAAGCCATCGGACCTGATTCCCGAGCTGCAGGGTCGCTTCCCGATCCGCGTCGAACTCGAATCGCTGTCGATCGAGGACTTCAAGAGCATCCTGACCTCCACCCACGCGAGCCTGACCAAGCAATACCAGGCGCTGCTGGCCACCGAAGGCGTGCAGGTCGAGTTCCTGGACGAAGGCATCCATCGCCTGGCCGAGATCGCGTTCTCGGTCAACGAGCGCACCGAGAACATCGGCGCGCGCCGCCTGTACACGGTGATGGAAAAGCTGCTCGAGGAAATCTCGTTTAGCGCTGGCTCTGAAAAAGATCAGGTGGTGCGCATCGATGCCGCTTTTGTCAACGACCGGCTCGACGCGCTGGCGGTCAACGAAGACCTGTCGCGCTACGTGCTGTAATTTTTTTGCGGGAGGCCGGCATGGCAAACAAGGCACTGGCGACGCGGCAAAAAATGCGGTTGCGGATCGAACCGTCACAGCAGGCGGGCAAGCCGCGTAATCCCATTGCTGCGCTGGCCAAGGCACGCGCCGCCGGCCCCCATGCCAAGCCGCTCTCGAGCGAGCGCACTGCGGCCAAGCAGGCGCTCAAGAAGGTCAAGCTGGTGGCCAGTGACGACGACTGATCTGGCATCAGGCACGCTGTGCTGACACTCTTTGCGGACACCTCGGTGTCCGTTTTTTTGGCCAGCGGTGCATCATTGACTGTACGCGCCTTGTCCACACGGTGATTCGACGTTACAGTCAGCCGTTGTCATCTTCCCTGGATTGTCCATGAGTTCTCCCGATCTGATCCTCGACGCCCTGCGCATGCGCTTGCGCGCCGCCGGCATCACGTATAAAACGCTGTCCGAGCGCATTGGCGTGAGCGAATCAAGCGTCAAGCGCATGTTCGGGCAAAAGGATATGGCGCTGTCGCGCCTGGCGGAGATTTGCCAGGCCACCGGCATTGGCCTGGAAGACCTGCTGCGCGGAGCGATCGAGGCGCGCCCCCAGCTCGATGCGCTGAGCCTGACGCAGGAACGCTCCATCGTTGCCAACCCGCGCCTGCTGTTGATGGCGATCTGTTGCCTGGGTCACTGGAGCATCGAGCAGATCATCGAGACTTACGACCTGACCGAGGCCGAGTGCATCACGCTGCTCGCCGAGCTCGACCGGCTGGGCCTGATTGAACTGAAACCGCTGAACCGCTATCTGCTGCGGGTATCGAATGCATTCCGCTGGCTGCCGGATGGCCCGGTGCAGCATTTCTTCCGCGAGAACGTGGTCAGCGATTACTTCTCGGGCCACTTCGATGGTGCCGGCGAGGCTCTGCTGTGCCTGCCGGCGCGGCTGTCACCGGCCAGTGCGCTCGAACTGTCGCTGAAGATCGATCAATTGGCGGCAGAACTGGCGCGCCTGCACCGCAACGACCGGCGTCTGCCGGCCGACGAGCGCAAGGGGCATACGCTGCTGCTGGGTTTCAGGTCGTGGGAACTGGCGGCGTTTACGGCATTGCGGCGCTGAGCGGCCACGCTGCCCACACGCCAACGCTTACATCACCGGCCGCTCGCCATTCATTGGCTGCGCGTTCTGTGGCATCTGCGGCTGCCCCTGCTGACCCGGATTGTCCTGCTCCGGCGGCGGATCTCTTGGCTGGCCCTGTATCCCTTGCGGATTGCCATTCGGTGGTGCGCTCTGCATCATCGGTGGCGCGCTGACCACGCCCGGCGCCATTTGCGGTTCCATCACCGGCTGCGGTGACATTGCGCGCGGCACCGGCTGGCTGATCGCACTCGACTGGCCGGCATCGGGCGCGAGTTCGACGCGCTTCATGACGCCGCTGTCGGACAACATCACATAGCGCCGATGCACTTCGGCCACCACGACGCCCGGCGCGATCTCGCGGCCGATGCGCACTGCTTTGGGCGGCGACCCGTCGGCCACCAGGATCACGGCGCTGTTGGCGCCGGCCGAGACCACACCAGTCAATTGGAAACTGGAAATCGCGACCGTCGGCTGTCCGCCGAACAGCGTCGCTGCAGCCTCGGGACTCGGCGCGGGCTGTGTCGCCAGCGGCGCTGCCGCCAGCGGGCGTTGCTCGGGCTTGTACAGTTGCAGCACCCAATAGGCGCTGGACGCCGCCAGCACGAGCAGGGCCAGCAGGCTCAAAAGAAGGGGCAAACGCTTGTTCATGGTGTCTTTCGCATCTGGGTCATTGGCATCGCTGCGCGATTCTTATTGCACCAGCTGGTTGATTTCGATGATCGGCATCAGGACGGCCAGCACGATCAGCAGCACGACCAGGCCCATCGCCAGGATCAGCACCGGCTCGAGCAGGCCGGCAATGGTCAGCGTGCGGCGCTCCAGATCGGCCTGCTGCGAATTGGCAGCCCGCTCGAGCATGGCCGGCAGTTCGCCGGTGATTTCGCCGGCGCGGATCATGTGCACGAGCATCGGTGGAAACAGCTTTTGCGCCGACAGCGCGCGCGCCAGGCTCACGCCTTCGCGCACGCTGGCCGTGGCCTGCTCGACCAGTTCGGCCATCGCCACGTTCGACAGCGTCTCGCGGCTGGTATCGAGCGCGCGCAGGATCGGCACGCCCGAGCCGGTGGTGATCGCCAGCGTGCTGGCAAAGCGCGCGGTGTTCAGGCTGCGTTCGAACTTGCCGTAGATGGGCGCGGTCAGCAGCCACGTGTGCCAGCGGCGCTTGAGCACGGGATTGCGCAGCGCGCGCCGCCACAGCCAGAACGCGCCGGCAATCAGGATGCCGACAACGATGCCATACGCGCGCACGAAGTCGGACACGGCCAGCATGACGACGGTAAGAAATGGCAGCTTTTGCTTGGTGTTGGCAAACACCGAGACGATCTGCGGCACCACATAGGTGAGCAGGAAAATCACGATCGCGAACGCGACCACGGTGACGATCGCCGGATACGTGAACGCCAGGCGCACCTTTTGCACGAGGGCATTGCGGCGCTCGATGTAGTCGGCCAGGCGCGAGAGCACGCGCGACAGTTGACCGATCTGCTCGCCCGAGCCGACCAGCGCCCGGTAAATCTCGGCGAAGTCGCGCGGGTGGTGCGTCAGGGCGGTGGAAAAAGCCGAGCCGCCGATGACTTCGGCGCGGATCGACGCGACCAGGTCGCGCACGTACGGGCGCTCAGCCTGTTCGAGCAGGGCGGTAAAGGCTTGCTCGAGCGGCAGGCCGGCTTCCAGCAGACTGGCCAGCTGGCGCGTGAACAGCGCCAGTTCGTTTTGCGACAGGCGCTCGCCGATGCCGCGCGAGCGGGCCACGCCAGCGGCGTCGAGCTGGGCTGCGATGGCTTCGACGCTCAGTGGCGTCAGGCCCTGCGCGCGCA
Organism: Telluria sp. LT1R51-2; assembly: GCF_059685775.1. NCBI lineage: Bacteria > Pseudomonadati > Pseudomonadota > Betaproteobacteria > Burkholderiales > Oxalobacteraceae > Telluria > Telluria sp. LT1R51-2. The sequence goes on from NZ_JCASIM010000002.1 coordinate 490,076, forward strand.
GATCGGCGCGCGCGGCGCGCGGGCTGTCGGCGTTGACCACGCCCTTGCGCGTGGCGCCCGCGTTGTCGACCGCCTCGTAACGAAATGCCGGCATCGGTTAGTCCTTGGTCACGCGCACGATTTCGGCCCGTGTGGTGGTGCCGTCGAGCAGCCAGCGTTCGCCGTCCTCGCGCATGGTCTTCATGCCCACGCCCAGCGCCGCGACGCGGATGTCGGCTTCGGACGCGCGGTTGTGGATCTGGGCGCGGATCTGGTCGGTGGTCTCGAGCAGTTCGTAGACGCCGACGCGGCCGTGGTAACCGGTGTGACCGCAGCGCTCGCAACCGACTGCGTGCCATGTACTGCCGTCGAAGGTCTTGCACTGCGAGCAGAGTTTGCGCACCAGGCGTTGGGCCATCACGCCCAGCAGCGACGAGGACAGCAGGAACGGTTCGATGCCCATGTCGAGCAGACGCGTCACGGCCGAAGCCGCATCGTTGGTGTGCAGCGTGGCCAGCACCAGGTGACCCGTCAGCGATGCCTGAACCGCGATCTGCGCCGTTTCCAGGTCGCGGATCTCGCCGATCATGATGATGTCAGGATCTTGCCGCAGGATGGCGCGCAGCGCTTTTGCGAACGTCATGTCGATGCGGGCATTGACCTGGGTCTGGCCGACGCCGTTCAGGTCGTACTCGATCGGGTCTTCGACCGTCATGATGTTGGCCGTCGCGGCATTCAGGCGCGACAACGCCGCGTACAGCGTCGTGGTCTTCCCCGAACCGGTCGGGCCCGTGACCAGCACGATGCCGTGCGGCTGGTTGATCAGGCGGTCGAACTGCGGCAGCAGGTCGCTCGCCATGCCCAGGTGCGACAGGTCGAGGCGCCCTGCCTCTTTGTCGAGCAGACGCAGCACGGCGCGCTCGCCGTGACCGGTCGGCAGGGTCGAAACGCGCACGTCGACCGGTTTGCCACCCACGCGCAGCGTGATGCGGCCATCCTGCGGCAGGCGTTTTTCGGCGATGTCGAGCTGCGACATGATCTTGATACGCGAGATCAGCGACGCATGGATGGCCTTTTTTGGCCGCACGATATCGCGCAGTGCGCCGTCGATGCGAAAGCGCACGACCGACGTCTGCTCGAACGGCTCGATGTGGATATCGGACGCGCCTTCGCGCAGCGATTGCGTCAGCAGCGCATTGATCATGCGGATCACGGGCGCGTCGTCGGACGATTCGAGCAAGTCTTCGATCGCAGGAACGTCCTGCAGCAACTTGGTCAGATCGAGGTCGGCATCGAACTCGTCGACCACCTGCGAGGCGTCGTTGCCGCCGCCGGCATAGGCGCCGGCGATGACGGTGTCGAGCTCGTCCTTGTCCATCCGGCGCAGCTGGATGCGGCCGAAGCGGCGCGACACCTCGGCGATGGCGGCCGGCGCGGTCGCGCTGGAGACCAGCACTTCGACGCTCTGGCCCGGCTCACCAGTGCCGCGCGCCAGGACGACGTGGTCACGGGCGAACGCGTAGGGCAAGAGATTGGTCATCTGATTACTCCCGGTTCGGTGGCGTCACCGGGCGAAATTGCGAGGCGGGCACGGGGGTGCCAGATGCTGTGCCAGATGCTGCGCCCGGTGCAGTTTCCGCCGCATTGCTCGCCGGGTTCGCCGAGCTTGACCGCGAGGCGCCCGGACGATTGGCCGCGCCATCGTTCGACGCGCCCGGCGCGGCGTTGGCCGGTGGCGGCGCCTGGACCGGCACCGTGGCCATGCTGCCACCTGCCGGCGGCTGACCGCCGACCAGCGGCGGCAACAGCGGCGCGCCCAGGTCGCGCAGCAGCGGCGACGTTTCTGGCCGGCCGGCAGCACCGGCAGCGCGCATGAACTCGTAGCGGTCCATCGCGATCGAGTTCGACGCATCCTTGCTGCGCACCACGACCGGACGCAGGAACACCATCAGGTTGGTCTTGTTGCGCGAGCGTGTGCGGTACTTGAACAGGTTGCCCAGCACCGGGATGTCGCCCAGGCCGCGCACTTTTTCTTCGCCGTCGCCCTCGGTGTCTTCGATCAGGCCGCCCAGCACGATGATCTGGCCGTCGTCGGCCAGGACATTGCTTTCGATGGCGCGCACATTGGTGGTCAGGCCCGACGCCAGGTTGCGGGTAGACGCATCGACGCTCGAATTCTCGTGGTAGATGGCCATCTTGATGGTGCCGCCTTCCGAGATCTGCGGACGCACCTTGAGCAGCAGGCCGACGTCTTGCCGCTCGACGGTCTGGAACGGGTTGCCGCTGTTGTTGCCCGACGTGGTGTACGAGCCGGTAATGATCGGCACGTTCTGGCCGACCTTGATGGTGGCCAGTTCGTTGTCGAGCGTGATCAGGTTTGGCGTCGACAGGATGTTGGCGTTGCCATCGTTTTCCAGTGCGCGGGCCACGGCGCCAAGGCCGAGCTCGCCGCCGATCTGGCGGAACAGGCCGAAGGTCAGGCCCGTCGGGATGTTTGGCGTGGTTGTGGCGCCCGTCCCCTGACTGGCAGCCAGCGCGAGGTTGACGATGCTGTTGCTCGAGCTGCCGCCGGTGTAGTTCTGCACGCCGCCGAAGCGGTATTTGCTGTCGGAGTCGCCCGTGGCGCCGACCCACTGCACGCCGAATTCGGACGCCTTGTTGGACGTGACTTCGACCACCAGCGCTTCGATATACACCTGGGCGCGGCGCACGTCGAGCTGGTCGATGACCGAGCGCAGGTTGCGGTAGACGGCGTCCGGTGCGGTGATGATCAGGCTGTTGGTCGACGCATCGGCCTGGATGAAGCCGGAGCCCTGGCCGCCGCCCGCGCCGCCCGCATTGGCGGTGAGCTGGCTTTGCTGGCCGAAGGTGTTGCCGGTGCCGCCCATGCCGGTGCTGCTCTGCTGGCCTTGCTGGCCGCCCAGGCCGCCGGCACCGCTACCGCCCTGCCCGCTGCCGGTGGCCGACGTGATCGAGCTCCCCGACGTGCCCTGCTGCTGTACCGGAACGGCCGAGGCATCTTGCGAGACGACCGCGCGCAACGTCTGCGCGACGCGGCTGGCATCGGCGTTTTTGAGGTAGACGACGTGGATATTGCCGCGGGTGGAGCTTTCCTGGTCAAGCCGCGCGATCAGACTCTTGGCCAGGTTGGCGCGGGCCTGCGACGGCGCGCGCACGATGACCGCATTGGTGCGCGGATCGGCCAGCACCGTGACACGGCCCGAGTCGCCGCCGGCAGCCGGTTCCATCAGGCGCGTAACGAGTTGCGCGATATCGCTGGCGATGGCGTTGCGGATCGGGATCACGTCCAGCTCGGCCGCCACCGGCGCGTCGAGCGCGGCGATGATGCGTGCCAGGCGGCGCAGGTTGTCGGCGTAATCGGTCACGACCAGGGTGTTGTTGCCCGGGTTGGCCATGATCGAGTTGTTCGGCGAAATCAGCGGCCGCAGCACGGCAGTGAGGTTGGCCGCAGATTCGTACGACAGGTAGAACACCTGCGTGGCGATCTGGTCGCCGGTGGCCTTGCTCGAGCGCACGCCGCCCACTTGGGTGGGTGACGATTGCAGCTTGGCTTCGGCCTCGGGCACCACCTTGGCATACCCATCGCCGCTGGTGACCACCGCGAAGCCCTGCAGGCGCAGAGTCGACGTGAGCAGGCCAAAGGCTTCGCTCTTGCTGAGCGACTTTTCGGACACGAGCGTCAGCGTGCCCTTCACGCGCGGGTCGATGATGAAGGTCATGCCGGTGTAGTGGCCGATCGCCTTGATCACCGATTCGATGTCGGCATTCACGAAGCTGAGCGCTGCGGCGTTCGCAGTCTCTTGCGCGGAGGCCGACAATGGCAGGGCCAGGGTCGTGACGACGGAGGCGGCGCAGCACAGCATGGCGCCGGCGGCAAGACGGCGCAGGGCCGGAAGTTCGAGGTGCGCGAAGGTGGTGTGGTCTGTTTTCTTCATTATCTGAACTCGAGTGCGATTACGTTTTTGCCGTTCACCATCCGGCGCTGTCCCAGCAGATTCAACATGGTTCCCAGAGTGTCTTCATAGCCATCGGCGGCCGCTGCCTGGCCTGAAAAGCGCAGGCGGCCGTTCTGCAATGTTCCTGCGCCCGACAGCAGCAGGGCGCCGCGCACGGTACGCAGCGTCAGATCGGCCTGCGGTCCGCGCCAGTCCATGATCATTTCGTAGCTGCCCAGCGGCTTGATGGGCGACATGCGCGAACCCATGTCGCTCATCGACAGCGTGGTACGACCCTGCAGCGTCACGATGTTTTGCTGGCGCAGCAGGTCCAGCGTATTCCAGGAAAGCCGGATGCGGCCGGTGGGCGCGAGCGTGTTGAGCGGCGCGCCCAGGCCCGCCAGCCCCTCGGCTGGCAGCAGGAGTTCGCCGGCATTGACCTGCCACTGCGACCAGCTGCCCTGCACGCGCACCGGATTGGCCAGCGCCTGCGCATTTTCGAGCGTCATGTTTACGTTGCCCAGCACCACCAGTGGCGACAGGGTCCAGGCAAAACGGCCTGGCAGCAATGGCGTAACCGCACCGCCCTGGCCCGGCGCCCCGCCAATAAAGGCCGAGCCGCGCCAAAGCGTACCCTGCGCATCCCCCAGCGTCAATCGACCGCCGGTCTGGCGTTCGACCAGCGGGCCGAGCCAGGCCGCCGGCAGGGATGCCAGCACCGTTGCCACCACGGCCAGCGCCACCAGCAAGCCCCACGTCAGCGCCCGCCTCATGCAGCCGGCTCGGTGCTTTGACGCAGCGTGAGCGTGGCATCGACCTGGCCAAGGGCATCCTTGGCGCTAAATTGCGCGTCCTGCACCAGCAGGCGGCTGTCGCGGCGTTGCGCGTCGAGCCAGGCCATCAGATTGGCGAACGAGACACCATTGAGTTGCACCTTGGTGTATTCGCCGCTGACCGACAGCGACGCCGGATTCAGGCCGCTGGCCGTCATGCTGGCGGCCAGCGCCTCGCGCGTGACGGGTGCGACCGCCGGCGCCGGCTGCGCTGCGACGGCCCGCGCTTCGGCCGCCAGCGCATCGAGCTGCGCGGCTTGCTGGCGCAGCTCGGGCAGCGCGCGGCGCAATTGTTCGCGGCCGGTCAGCGCCGGCTCGAGCAGCACCAGGTACAGCAGCGTCAGTGCCACCACGCCGCCGCCGACGAGCAGGAACTTGCGTTCTTGCGCGCTGCGCGCGCTCCAGTAGCCGCCCACGCGTTCGCGCAGGCCGCTCAGTTTGCCGATGGCGCTCATGGCTTGGTTCCTGTGCTACGGATCAGCCAGGTGGTCGCATCGGGCGACTCCAGGCTGAGGTTACGTGACGACAGGGACGCGCGGAGTTGGTCGGCCATGCCGGGGTTGGTGGACTCTGGTTTGACGCGCACGGTGAGGGTCCGTTCGCGGTAATCGATTGATGCAATCGCAGGCGGCACGCCCAGTGTGCGTATCGCTTCGCCGAAGGCGGCGGCCATCCAGTTGAACTCGTTGCCTGCGACCTGGCCGCTGCCGGCCTTGGCACGGTCGATGTTCTGGCGCATTTGCGCGACCGGATCGATGGCCGGCTGGTTCGGGTAGACCGAGCGGAACGTTTGGCTCATCTGCAGGCGCACGGCGTCGGCTTCACGTTTCAGGCCCAGCCATTCGACATTCAGGCCGATCAGGTTGATCGCCACGGCCGCCAGCGCCAGGCGGATCGGCCAGCGCCAGCGGCGCCAGTCGCGCTGCGCGACGCCGGCCGTGCCCAGGCCCGGCACCAGGTCGAGCACGGGACCGGTGCTGCCTTTGGCGCCAGCGATCCAGTGCGCCCAGTCGTCGCTTTCCAGCGTGATGCCGGGACCGGCTTCGGCCACCAGCGCATTGTATTCACCCAGCTGTTCACGGTCGACATACAGCACCAGCGGCGCATCGCCCGACAGCGCGCGCGCCGTTTGCAAGGCCATCACCGGGCTGCCGTCGAGCGCCAGGCCCAGGCCGTCATATTGGCTCTGGCGCAGGATCAGTTCACCGTTGCCGACGGCAGCGCTGACACTGCCCGGATGCAGCGGCAGGCACAATTGCTCGGGGATTGCCGCGATCTGGCGCGCACCGAGTGCGAGCAGTGCCCGCACGAGTGGCTCGAGCCAGGCCTGCTGCACCACGGCGACCGGACGGCGGCCATCAGGCTGCACGGGACCGGCCACGAGCACGCAATCGAGCGGGTCGCCCAGGATGTGTTCTTCGACGAGCGCCGGCAGCGCCGCGCGCAGGCGGGCGCCGGCCAGCGGCGGGGCCTGCACGGACAGCAGCGTGACGTCGCTGGCGGCCAGCACCAGCACCACGCGCCGGCTGGCGGCAACGGCGTCGCCCAGATTGCGCAGCACGCCCTCGCCCTGCTGGCCGATAGCGCCGTTGTCGCCGACCAGCGCAAAGCGGCACAGGGCGCCTTCGCCCTGGCTGCGTGCCGGATGCCGGATATAAAGAGTACTCAAACTGTCTCGCTTTCTTCTCAGTTCTGGCGGGTCCAGATTACGTTCACACTACCGGGGTTGATCAGGTTGCTGCCGCCGACTTGCACCAGCGACTCGGCGTCCAGCGCGGCGCGGTCGAGCCGGATCCGGCTCTGCACCAGGAAATACGTGCTTTTGGTGGTAATCCGCGGCTCGATCTCTTGTTGCGCGCCCTTCCATGTCAATTTGAAGTTTGGCACGTCAATCCAGGGCGCCCGCTGACGCTGGGCGATCAGCGAGTTGGCTTCGGACAGCGAGCTTCCTGGCAACACGGCAGCCAGCACTTCGGGTGATGCGGTGTTCACGTTCACGTTCGTATCCGACGACGGCAGCACGATCACGAACGGGCGCAGGCGCTCGATTGCTTCGGGCTTGACACCTGGCACCATCAATAAATCGTCGACCCGCTCCAGCCGCATCGGCGCCCCGGTGCGCCGCGGCCGGACGACCGTGGTCGGGTCGGTACCTTCCGGCACGGCGGCCAGCTGCTGCCCCGCGGCGACGAACTCGGCGATTGGCACGGCCAGCCGCGCTTCAAGCCGCAGATTGGTCAGCAAGCTGCGCATGACATTGACCTGGTCTTTGTCTGGATTGCCGCCCTTGGCCAGATTGTTCAGATTGTAACGCGCCGTGGCGTCCAGAACCTGCCCCGACAGCGACGCATCGAAGTTTTCGCCCTGGATTCGCTCACGCTCGATGTACTGGTCGAGCCGGGTTTCTGCCAGCGGCGTGGCCCAGACCTGGTCGAGTGACGTGTATTGGCCGTAATTGACGCGCAAAATGACGCTGGCCCAGTCGAGCGCGCCGCGCTGGATCCACTTGGTCTGCGACTGCAGACGCTGGTTTTCCATCGAGCGCACCTGCACCTGCTGCTGCCAGAACAGGCTGGCGACAATCGAAATGGCCAGTGTGGTCAGCAGCATGGCGGTCACGACGGCAACGCCCCGCTGGCGCGTGAGTTGTGGATGCATCAGGTGCCTCCCAGCAGGAATGCCTTGACCATCGGCTGGGCCAGGCCCTGCACGGTCAGCGCCACCTGCACGCCGGTCGGATCTTGCGCGTTTTTGGCAGGCGACTCGACAATGATGGGATCTTGCGCCCCGCCGCCCACGGCCGTGGGTGCATTGCGCCAGGCGTTGTTCTGCCAGCCCTGCACCTGCATGCCGACCACACCGACCTGCAGCACGACGGACGGCGAATTCTCGGCCGCTGCATCGGACGTAATCGCCTGCCACAGCTGCTCGATCTGGATCAGGTCGCGCGTGCCGGGCGACTCGCGCCGCACCAATTTTCCTTCGACGACGCGGTAGCTCACCACTTGCAGGCGCGATGGTTCATTCTCGACAAAGACCTTGCGCACGAGGACCAGGCGGTCGGTATCCCACAGCAGCGCGGGCCGGCCGGCCATGATGTCGTTGCCGGCCGCGTGCTCGCAATCGTTTTCCATCTGGGCAAAGGCCAGCTGCATGCCGCGTGTGGTTTCCATGTCGGCGGTGAGCGCCACGCGCGCGCGGACAATGCCGTCCAGGCCGCGCCAGCCCAGCACGGCCACCATGGCGAGGATGGCGATCGCCACCAGGAGCTCGACCAGGGTAAAGCCTGCAGGGCGCCTGCTGCTTGGGATCCGCGTCATACCGGGGATGGCCTCAGAACCAGTTGGATCAGTTTGACAATCCGGCGACCGGGCTTGTCGACGTCAAACACCGAGACTTCGATCCTGCGCAATAGCGGATTCGGGCTGGTCAGGACTTCTTCTTCGCACATCAGGTTCAGGCCGCCTTGCGGGCACGGAAAGCTGCGCTTGCCCACTTCGGGGAACTCGCGCCCCAGGCGGATCTGCACGAGCCGGTTCTCGGCCGACCAGGTCGCCATCATCGACGCGCGCAAGCCCTGGCTGTTGGACGTCAGGCTGCCGACCGCGCGCAGGCCGGCGGCCAGCGCGGTGCCGACGATGACGAGCGCCACCAGCACTTCGAGCAGCGTGAAACCGGCGGCAGGTCGGGAAACGGGGCGCATGGTGGCGGGAGACGTCATTCGACAGTGAAGTGGCCGACGCCGTCGGCGCGGATCGCGACCGTGTTGCCGCCCTTGGCCATCGTCAGCACGAACGGCCGGTCGACCGGCTCGCGCCCGAACGTGATGCGCAGCATGTCGGGGTTGCCGGTGCCGGTCGGTTCCAGAATCAATTGGAGTGGTGAATTCTTGAATTCCCGCTCGCGTAGCAGGTCGTCGCGGGTGACCGGCTCCCAGCCGGCGTCGCCGCGCACCATGAAGCGGTAGCGGTCGCCATTGGCTTCGAAAGCGACCAGGCGGTTACGCACGATCGCTTCATCGCGCGCCAGTTGCAGCAGCAGCGCCAGGCGCTGCGCTTCTTTATCGAGATCCTGGCGCGGACTCGGGATGGCGTTGAGCGTGGCCATGCCCAGCGTGAGGCCGATGATGACCATCACGACCAGCAGCTCCACCAGGGTGAAGCCGCGTGTGCGCGCTGTGCGCATGGCCGGCATGGAGATAACTTAGTCCCAGGAACCGACGTCAGTGTCTTCGCCAGTACCGCCCGGCTGCCCGTCGGCGCCGTACGAGAACACGTCGACTTCGCCCTTGACGCCTGGCGACAGGTATTGGTAAGCGTTACCCCATGGGTCTTTCGGCAGCTTCTCGATGTAACCGCCCTCTTTCCAGCCATTGGCCGACGGGCCCGAGGTCGGCTTGGTGGTCAGTGCGACCAGGCCCTGCTCGGTGGTCGGGTAGCGCTGGTTATCGAGCTTGTAGAGCTTGAGCGCCTGCATCATCGTGGCGATGTCGACCTTGGCAGCCGTGACGCGCGATTCGCCGGTGCGGCCCAGCAGCTTGGGCACGACCAGCGCGCCAAGAATGCCGATGATGACCACGACAACCATGATCTCGACCAGGGTAAAACCGCGTGCACGACCTGTGCTGCGCGTGTTGCGCTGAGTACGTTGAAAATTCATAAGCTCTGTGTGATGACAAGGGAATCGATGGAACCGGCACAGTATAAGCCCGAAATATGACAAGCGTACCTGCGAAAAGTATGCAATTGTATGTCACGTTCATCTACACACCTCGTTTCACCGCCCCCGTTAAGACACCACTAATCAACAGTGTTGCCGCTCTCACCATGGCGCACCGCACATACGGGACACGCCGGGTTGCGCGCCACGCCGATGGCGGTCCATTCCATGTACTTGCCGTCGAGCATCAAGAGACGACCCACCAGCGGTTCGCCGATGGCAATGATGAGTTTCATCGCCTCGGCAGCCTGGACTGCGCCGACGACCCCGACCAGCGGCGCGAACACGCCCATGGTGCTGCACGCCACATCCTCGAAGCCAGTGTCTTCGGGGAACAGGCAGGCGTAGCACGGCGCGGCCGGCTGGCGCGCGTCGAACACGGCCAGCTGGCCGTCGAAGCGGATCACGGCGCCCGACACGAGCGGCGTGCCGGCCGCCACGCAAGCGCGGTTGACGGCGTGGCGGGTGGCGAAGTTGTCGCTGCAATCGAGTACGACCGTGGCAGCGCGCGCCAGTTCCAGCAGCCGCTCGGGACCGGCGCGTTCGCGCAGGGCGGTGACCTCGATCTCGGGATTGATGGCCAGCAGTGCGGCGCGGCCGGACTCGACTTTCGGCTCACCGATGCGCCCGGTCGTGTGCATGACCTGGCGCTGCAGGTTGGTCAGGTCGACGGTGTCGTCATCGACCAGCGTGATGTGGCCGATGCCGCCGGAGGCCAGGTACAGCGCCGCGGGCGAACCCAGGCCACCGGCGCCGATGATGACGACGTGCGCGTCCAGCAGGCGTTGCTGGCCTTCGATGCCGATGTCGTCGAGCAGGATGTGGCGCGAGTAGCGCAGGAGTTGGTTGTCGTTCATGGGGAAAGCGTGGTGGGGGACGTTATCCCCCACCAGACGTTACTTTTTGGCTGGCGCATGCAGCTCGGGCGGTTTGTTCTCCGCGCCCGGCAATGGCGCCGGCGCCGGTTTTTCTTCGACTGGTTCGCCCTTGGCCAGCATCACCTTCACACCCTTGAAGTGATTGATGGCCTGGGCCAGCTGGAAATCGTCCTTGCTGCCGAACTCGAGCGGCTTGCGGTCTTTCAGCAGCGCCAGCGCGCGTTGTTGCTGGGCCAGGCTTGCCGCCTGGTCCTTGCCAGCGGCCGCAGGCTGCTCGCCCTCGGCCACCAGATGCCGCTGCAGATCCGATTCGCGCACGCGCAGCGCATTGAGCAGGTCGCCGTCCGCCGTTTCGTCCACCCGCAGATCGGGCTGCACGCCGGTGGCCTGGATCGGTCGCCCTTTCGGCGTGTAATAGCGCGCTGTGGTCAGCTTGATCGCCGTGTCGGGCGACAACTGGCGCAGCGTCTGCACCGAGCCCTTGCCGAACGTGCGGCTGCCCATCACGATCGCGCGCTGGTAATCCTGCAGCGCACCGGCGACGATTTCCGAGGCCGATGCCGAGCCGCCATTGACCAGCACCACCATCGGCACAGTCTTGAGCCCGGCCGGCAACCCGGCCAGCGGATCGCCGCGCTGCGCATAGAATTCGCGCCGGCCATAGAACGACTGGTTCGAATCGGGCAATTGCCCTTTGGTGCTGACGATGACCTGATCGGCCTTGGGCAGGAACGCCGCCGTGACGCCGATGGCGCCCGGCAGCAGGCCACCCGGGTCGTTGCGCAGGTCGAGCACGAGGCCCTTGATATCGGGTTGTTCGGCGTACAGTTCTTTGGTTTTTTTGGCCAGCTCGTCGAGGGTGTTTTCCTGGAACTGGCTGATGCGCAGCCACGCATAGCCGGGTTCGATCACCTTGGCCTTGACGCTGACGACCGTGATTTCGCGGCGGTCCAGCGGCACGACCCACGGCTTGTCGTCGCCAGGCCGCGCAATCGTCAAGGTAACCTTGCTGCCGACCTTGCCGCGCATGCGCTTGATGGCGTCGTCGGACGACATATTGCGCACCGGGACATTGTCGATCCGGGTGATCAGGTCGCCCGACTTGATGCCGGCCCTGAACGCGGGCGTGTCCTCGATCGGCGAGACGACCTTGATATAGCCGTCTTCATTCGAGATTTCAACGCCCACGCCCACGAACTTGCCCTGCACCGATTCGCGCATGTCGCGAAACGCTTTCTGGTCGAGGTACACGGAGTGCGGGTCAAGCGACGCCACCATGCCGCCGATGGCTTCGGTGAGCAATTTCCTGTCTTCGACTGGCTCAACGTAGTCGGTCTTGATCAGGCCATACACGTCGGCCAGCTGGCGCAGCTCGTCCAGTGGCAGCGACGTGGCCGTGCCGGTTTTTTGTGCATAGGCGGACAACTGAAACGAGGCCGCCACACCCAATACCATGCCCACGCCGACCAGCCCGAACCCCTTTGCTTTCATGCCCATGTGTACCCTGTGGTGACCTTAGAACCGGACCCAGCCTGCCGGGTCGAACGCCTTGCCGTTACGCCTGAGCTCAAAGTATAGCCCCGATTCTTCGTTGCCACCGGTGTTGCCGGCACTGGCCACCGCTTCGCCTGCGCGCACGGTATCCCCGGGGCGTTTGAGTAGCGCCTGGTTGTAGCCATAGATCGACAGGTACTCGCCGCCATGGTCGATGATGATCAGGTTGCCAAAGCCGCGCATCCAGTCGGCGTGCACGACGCGGCCCGGGGCCACGGCGCGCACTTCGGTACCTTCGGGCGCCTTGAAGAAGGTGCCTTTCCAGTTCGGACCGTCGCCGCGGCGGGTGCCGAAGCGGGCCACGACGCTGCCATTGATGGGGCTGTTCATGCGGCCCTTGAGCGCCGTGAACGAGCCGGACGGCGCCGCCGGACTCAGCGCAACCTCGGGCGCCGGCGCCGGTTCGGGCCGGGTTGGCGCTGGCCGCGGCTGTTCAGCCACGACCGGGGCTTCCTTGACCGGCGCGGGGAGCGGCGCCGGCATCGGTTCGGGTTTGACGCCCGGTTTGGCGTTCGCATTCTGGCGCGCGATGCGTTCACGCTCACGTTCGCGCTCGGCGCGCCGATCGGCCGCCGCCTTGGCGCGCGCCTGCGCGAGCAGACGGGCTTTTTCATCGGCCTCGGCCTTGGCTTTGGCCTTGGCGGCAGCCGCTGCTGCAGCCGCCACCTGACGCTTGCGCTCGGCTTCGGCCTGTTCACGGATCAGGCGCGCCAGCCGGTCGACGAGGCCGGACATGCGCTCTTCGTCGCCCTTCAGGCGGTCGGCCTGCTTGCGCTGGTCGGCCAGCTTGCTCGACAGCGTGCCCAGCAGCGCCGCACGGCGTGCCTTTTCCTTCTCGAGCATGGCTTTCTGGTCGAGTTGTTCCTGGGCGATTTCTTCCAGCTCTTGCTGGGCATTTTCAACCTTGTCGCGGTTGACTTCGACCTGCGCCAGGTTGTTGCGCACCGAGCCCAGCAGGCGCGCCTGGGCCTGCGACACGTACGCCATCAGTTGCAGGTCGCGGCTGATGCGGTTCGGATTGTCGCCCGACAGCAGCAGCTTGATGCGGTCTTCGTTGCCAGCCACATAGTGCTCGCGCAGCAGCCTGGCCAGCTGCTGTTGCTGGGCGCCGATGGTCTGCGCCAGCTGGGCTTGCTGATTTGCCAGCGCTTGCAGCCGGGTTGCCGTCGTATCCTGTTCCTCGGCCAGATCGCGCAGCGCGCGGTTGGCGTCGGAAATGGCAGCCTCGGACTCGGCCAGCGTGTCGGCCGCGTCTTCCTTGGCGCTTTCAGTCTGGTTGATGTCGCGCTTGATGGCTGCCAGCTGTTGCTGGATGCCGGCGCGCTGCTTCTCGGCCACCGCTTTCTGGCGGCTGCGCTCGGTCTGGCGCTGCGCCCACGCGTCCGACGCGAACGCGCCGGACAGCGCGACCGCCAGCAGTGTGCACAACAGCTTGCTGCCGGCGTCCTTCATGGTTGGCAAACGCAAAAGATTACTTCGCCTTCCCTTGGTTTGCGACAGCGGCCATGGCAGCGGCAATCGCCGCCTGGTCACCCAGGTAGTAGTGCTTGATCGGCTTGAGGTCGGCGTCGAGTTCATACACGAGCGGCTGGCCGTTCGGGATGTTCAGGCCCACGATGTCGGCGTCGCTGATGTTGTCGAGCATCTTGATGATGGCGCGCAGGCTGTTGCCGTGGGCCGAAATCAGGATGTTCTTGCCGGCGCGGATCGCCGGGGCGATTTCGTCGTTCCAGGCCGGCATCACGCGTGCCACGGTGTCTTTCAGGCATTCGGTCAGCGGAATCTGGCTCTCGTCCAGGCTGGCGTAGCGCGGGTCGCCGAACGACGTGCGCGCATCGTCTTTCTCGAGCGCCGGCGGCGGCGTGTCGTAGCTGCGACGCCAGACCAGCACCTGCTCGTCGCCGAACTTGGCGGCGGTCTCGCCCTTGTCGAGACCCTGCAGCGCGCCGTAGTGGCGCTCGTTCAGGCGCCAGTCGTTCTTGACCGGCAGGTACATCGCATCCATCTCGTCCAGTGCCAGCCACAGCGTGCGGATCGCGCGCTTGAGCACCGAGGTATACGTGAGATCGAAGGTGAAACCGGCTTCCTTGAGCGCGCGGCCAGCGGCCTTTGCTTCGGCCACACCCTTGGCAGTCAGGTCGACGTCGACCCAGCCGGTGAAGCGGTTTTCCAGGTTCCAGGTGGATTCGCCGTGGCGCATGAATACGATTTTGTACATGAAAGCTCTTTTCGCAAAATTTCTGGTTGATGTCCGGTCCAGCATCTATTTTATAATGCCCCGATTCAGTTCAACCAATCGGAACCCTTGTGAAATTCATTATCGATAACATTTTCCTCGTAGCGATCGCCGTTCTCGCTGGCGGCGCGCTGTTGTGGCCAGCCCTGGCGCCGCGCGGAAAACGCGCATCGCCACTGCAGCTGACGCAGATGATCAACCGCGGAAAGACCACGATCGTCGACGTGCGCAGCAGCGAAGAATTCGCCGCCGGTCACCTGCGCGACGCGAAACACATCCCGCTGGCAGACTTGGGTGCTCGCATTGGCGAACTGGACAAGTCGAAAAACCGGACTGTCGTCATGGTCTGCCAGACTGGCGCACGCAGCGACAAGGCGGCGCGCCAGTTGCAGGCAGCCGGTTTCGAGGACGTCCACAGCCTGGAAGGCGGCCTGGCGGCCTGGAAGGCTGCAGGCTTGCCGCTCACCAAATAAACCGCCCATCGAATCGATCGGGCACACGAAAGGATTCATCATGGCAGCTCACGTCGTTTTGTACCACACCGCATCTTGCCCTTACTGCGTCCGCGCCGAGCGCCTGCTCGAAGCCAAGGGTGTCACCGAGATCGAAGGCATCCGTGTCGACCTGGATCCCGAGCAGCGCCAGGTCATGATGCAGCGCACCGGTCGCCGCACGGTTCCACAGATCTATATTGGCGATACCCACGTCGGCGGCTTCGACGAACTGTATGCGCTGGACCAGGCAGGCCGCCTGGACCCGCTGCTCAAGGGCGAGTAAGCTGTAGGCGCACTGCGTAGCGCGGCCGTCGGCGGCAAGACTGCTATTGCAAGCAAGTTGATTTTGCTACAATTGCCGTCGTGTTCGATCCGACGGCCCGTTCACGACGTCGCGCTCGACCAGGCAACCGGAGTGGCCCGCCACTTCCCACTATTATTAGAAAGCGTTCCATGTCCGACGAAACTCTGCAACCAGTATTCCAAATCCAACGCGTCTACCTGAAAGACATGTCGCTGGAGCAACCGAACTCGCCATCGATCTTCCTGGAGCAAGAAGCGCCAGCGATCGAAGTGTCGCTCGACGTGGGTGCTGAAAGCATCGCCGAAGGCATCTACGAGTCGACCGTGACGATCACCGTCACCGCCAAGGTCAAGGACAAGGTTGCGTTCCTGGTCGAAGGCAAGCAGGCTGGCATCTTCGAAGCCCGTAACATCCCGGCTGACCAGATGGATCCACTGCTGGGCATCGGCTGCCCGAACATCATCTACCCATACCTGCGCGCGAACATTGCTGACGTGATCAGCCGTGCTGGCTTCCCGCCAGTGCATCTGGCCGAGATCAACTTCGAAGCCTTCTACCAGCAGCGCGCCCAGGCCATGGCCGAAGCCGCAGCAGCGCCGTCGAACTAAGCAGCAGTCGTACCCGACGAACGCGGCATCACGCCGCGTTCGTGCCAACTGTCCGGCGTCCCGGTTTCACCCACCATCCAGGCCCGCCATGTTCTCCGCACGCCGTCTTGCCGGCTTCCCGTTGATTGCCTCATGCGCCGCATTGCTGGTCGCCCCGAGCGCGTTCGCATTCGATTTCAAAACCGTTGGCACTACCCCCGCGATCCTGTACGCGACACCATCGGCCAAAGGCAACAAACTCTATATCGCGCCACCCGGCATGCCGCTGCAGATCCTGCTCACCTATGGCGACTGGGTCAAGGTACGCGACATGAACGGCGACACGGCCTGGACCCAGGCCAGGGGCCTCAATGCGCAGCGCAATGTGCTGGTCAGCACACCTGGCGCACGCGTGCATGCCAATCCCGATGAACGCTCGGCCGTCCTGATGACGGCCGACAAAGGTGTCGTGCTGGTACTGCGCGATCCGGCTGCCGTCGTCTGGGCGCGCGTGGTCCACCGCGACGGCATCGATGGCTACATCAAGGTCTCGGATGTCTGGGGCCTGTAATCCTCTGCAGGAGTTCCATGCAACAGAATAAGCTCACCAAAATTACTGTCCTGGGCGCCGGCGCCTGGGGCACTGCCGTGGCCATCGCCCTGGCGGCGCGCCACGACGTGCTGCTGTGGGGCCGCAATACCCAGCAGATGCAAGAGATCGAGGCCGCGCGCGACAACCGCGCCTACCTGCCGGGCCATCCGCTGCCGGCATCGCTGCGTGTGAGCGCCGACTTCGACGCGGCGCTGGCCCACGTCGCCACGAGCGCGCCGGACGAGACGCCACTCTTGATTCTGGCCTGCCCGGTGGCCGGCCTGCGCCCCCTGCTCGAACAATTGCGCGGCCGCTCGATTCCGAACGTCGTCTGGCTGTGCAAAGGTTTTGAGGCTGGCACCTCCCTGCTGCCACACCAGGTGGTCGCGCAGGTGCTGGGTGACGCCGTGCCGGGCGCAGCGCTGTCCGGCCCGTCGTTCGCCCAGGAAGTGGCACGCGGCCTGCCATGCGCGCTGACCGTGGCGTCGAGCTCGCGCGCCTTGCGCGACCGCGTCGTCGCGCTCGCGCATGGCGACAAGCTGCGCGTGTATTCTTGCGACGATCTGGTCGGCGTGGAAGTCGGCGGCGCCGTCAAGAACGTGATGGCCATTGCCACCGGCACATCGGACGGTCTGGGCCTGGGGTTGAATGCCCGCGCCGCGCTGATCACACGCGGCCTGGCCGAAATCACGCGCCTGGGCCTGGCGCTGGGCGCGCAGCCGGGCACGTTCATGGGCCTGAGTGGCATGGGCGACCTGATCCTGACGTGTACGGGCGATCTGTCGCGCAACCGGCGCGTGGGCCTGGCGCTGGCCGAAGGCAAGGCGCTGGCGACCATCGTGTCCGAGCTGGGGCATGTAGCTGAGGGCGTGCCGTGTGCCAAGGCAGTGCGCGAGCTGGCGCACAAGCTGGGCGTGGACATGCCGATCACCGAGGCGGTGGCGGGCGTGCTGTTCGATGGGGTCGATGCGGCGCGGACGGCGGCGGGCTTGCTGGCGCGCGATCCGCGGATTGAAGTGGCGTAAACGTGGCGTGGCGTGGCGTGGCGTGGCGCGCCGGATGATCTCGCCGCCAACCATCACCGCGTGGACGGCGTGGCCGGCTCGGCGCCCCCATCCACCCTACGCATCAGGCAATTTGTTTCAGGCAGCTTGCTGCGGCCCGATCAGAATGGTCATCAAGGCCACCGCGTCCTTCACGGCGCGCACCGTGTGCGGCACACCGCCATTCAGATACACCATCTCGTTCGGCAGCAGCGACGTCGTCGTACCGTGCGCATCGACGGCAATTTCGCCTTCCAGGCACAGCACCGTCACTTCGCCATCGACCCGGTGTTCGGGAATCGGGCGTTCCACCGGCAGTACCAGCCGGATCAGTTCCATATGCTCGGTCTTGACCAGGGCCACCGAGGTGAAATGGGCGATATCGTTATCGCCGCGTTGCAATGCGATTTTCTCGCCGGATGTAGCGTGATGCAAGGCCATGTCGCCCTCCTCTATTCGTCGTGTTGTTCTGGAACGCTGCGCAGCCAGGTGACCAGCGCAAATGCGTCCTTGAATCCCTGCGCCAGCTGCGGCACCAGTTTTTCCGGCGCGTTCAGCGCCAGATCGACTTCGGTCCACACGAAGAAGCTTTTCAGCTTCAGGTACTCGACATGCGGATGATCCGCATCGAAACCCTTTGGTGGACGCTGCAACTTGTCCTCGTCCAGAAGGTCACCATAGGTGGCGCGGAGATGCTTATTCTTCAACATTTTGCCAAAACCCGTCGCATCGTTGACCACGTGCTCGCGAATGGCCTTCAGGCGCGGCGGTGGCGGCAGGTATTCGCCGACGCCAAAACCGAGCTTGCCGTTGGCATCGATCTGAAAATAATAGGTCGAGCCACCGCCTGCACTGGGCCGGCGCTTGTCGTTCGGCGTGATGCCGGCCGAAAAACGCGTCTTGTACGGCGTCTTGTTCTTTGAAAAGCGGATGTCGCGGTTGATGCGGAACATCGCCTTCTTCGGGTTGCAGGCCGCAACCTGCTTGTCGAAGGCCGTGATGGCCCGGATCAGTTCGGTGACAACCTCCTGGAATTCTTCGCGCAGGATATCGTAGCGCGGCTTGTTCATGATGAACCAGGGGCGGTTATTGCTCTCGGTCAGTTCGTTCAGGTATTGCGTCAGGTCGCGCAGGTGCATGTGGGTCCGAAAATAAAATTCAAGAAGTTCAGGGCGTCTGGCGTGGACGCCGCCCGATCTTGACGACGATCGCTGTTTCGCGCCCCTGGCGCACGATCGTCATCGGAACGGATGCGCCCGGCTCGAGCTGGGCCACCAGCTTGAGCATCTCGCTCGTATCAGCCACTTTTTTACCAGCAACTGCCACCAGGATGTCGCCCGGCTGAATCCCGGCGCGCTCGGCCGGTCCGCCGCGCACCACGCCGGCAATCATGGCGCCGCTGCGTTTGGCCAAGCCAAAGCTGTCAGCCATCTCGGGCGTGATGTCCTGCGACTCGATACCGATCCAGCCGCGCACCACCTGCCCGTTCTTGACGATGGCGTCCAGTACGCTTTTGGCGGTGGATACGGGAATGGCAAACCCGATGCCCACCGAGCCGCCGGTCTGCGAATAGATCGCCGAATTGATGCCCAGCAGGTGGCCATTGGTATCGACCAGCGCCCCGCCCGAGTTGCCGAAGTTGATCGCGGCATCGGTCTGGATGAAATTCTCGACGTGGTTGATGTGCAGGTTGTTGCGGCCCAGTGCCGAGATGATGCCCATCGTGACGGTCTGGCCGACGCCGAACGGGTTGCCGATGGCCAGCACGACGTCGCCCACGCGCGCCTGCTCCGGGTCGCCCAGCACCATCACCGGCAGGTTGCGCTCCTTGATGCGGATCACGGCCAGGTCAGTCTCCGGATCGGTGCCGACCAGCGTTGCCGCTGCCTTGCGGCCATCGGCCAGGCCTACCTCGATCGCATCGGCACCATCGATCACATGGAAATTGGTGACGATGTACCCGTCGCTGCTGACGATGACCCCCGAGCCGAGGCTGGCCAGTTGCTCGGCCTGCGGCGCGCGGTCGCCGCCGAAGAAGCGGCGAAACAGCGGGTCTTTTAGCAGCGGATGCGCTTCGCGCGACGCCTTGCTCGTGTAGATATTGACTACCGACGACATCGCCTTGGCGGCAGCGTCGCGGTAGCTGCCGGTGGCAGCGCGGGGCGGCGCCTGCAGCATCGGCACCGGTTTGCCGGGCGCGCCCACCTGCACCTGCTTCGGTGCCGGCGTCCATTCAAGCCAGGCCGGCCGCAACGCGGCCACGACAAACCAGATGGCCAGCGCCACCGTGACCGTTTGCGCAAACAGCAGCCATGAACGTACCCAGAAGCGCCGCAACGGATGCGGGGGCCTTATGTCGCGGACGATGTCATCTTTCACTTTTTGAGGGCGTCCCGGATCTCGCGCAGCAGCAGTACGTCTTCGGGCGTGGCGGCCGGTGTCGGTGCTTCGACGGGGCCGCGCAGGCGGTTCATCAGGCGCACCATCTGGAAGATGACAAATGCAAGAAGGATAAAGTTCAGCATGATCGTCAAGAAATTACCGTACGCCAGCACGGCACCCGCCTTTTGCGCCTCGGCAAGTGGTAGGTTATAGCCCTGGCCATTGAGGGGGATGTAATAATTGGCGAAATCAAGACCACCGAACATGGCGCCGATCGGCGGCATGATGACATCCTTGACCAGCGAATCGACGATGCGGCCAAAGGCCCCACCGATGATCACGCCGACGGCCAGGTCCATCACATTGCCGCGCATCGCAAACTTCTTGAATTCGTCCATCATTGCCATGATTAACCCCTCTCATTGTTGTTGAAATAAGTAATCGCATGATAACCGATGCCTCTCGGCGGCGGCGTCCAGCGGGGCGCCAGGATGGTGCAAAAGACCATTTTCGCAAGGCGTGTAGGCGAGACAATATTTTTTCTATAGGTGTTGCCGTTCACATATAATTTTGCAAGCTGGAAGCTCGGACTTAATTCTTATAATTCGTATATTCACGGAGTGGGGTTGGTATGAGTACTCAAAAGCAGGTCGATCCTGGTCGACGGGGCTTGCTGGTCGCGACATGCGCCGCAGGCGGCGTCGTCGGCGTGGCCACGGCGGGAGCCCTGGTCAGCACCTTCCAGCCATCCGAGCGCGCCAAGGCAGCAGGCGCGCCGGTTGAAGTCGATATCGGCGACGTCGCCCCTGGCGAAATGAAAGTCGTCGAATGGCGCGGCAAGCCGGTCTGGATCCTGCGCCGTACCCCCGCCATGATGGCCACGCTCGACAAAGACCAAGCCGAACTGGCCGACCCCGCCTCCGAAAAAATATTCCAGCTCGACATGCCGGAATACTGCAAGAATCCCCACCGCTCACGCGTCGAACACAAGGAAGTCCTGGTCACCGTGGGCATCTGCTCGCACCTTGGCTGTTCGCCCTCGTCGCGCCTGGCTGCCGGCCCGCAGCCGAACCTGCCCGACAACTGGCCCGGCGGCTTCCTGTGCCCGTGCCATGGCTCGACCTTCGATTTGTCCGCACGCGTGTTCAAGAACAAGCCGGCGCCGACGAATATGGACGTTCCCCCGTACATGTATCTCTCCGATAGCAGGATCGTGATCGGCAAAGACGAGAAAGGCGAGGCATAACCATGGGCGCGTTCAAGGAGACAAAGCTGCCCGCCGATGCACCGGCGGCCCAGAAGGCACTGGCCTGGGTCGACGACCGCTTTCCGGCCACCAAGCTGTGGAACGATCAGTGGGGCAAGTACCACGCGCCCAAGAATTTCAACGTCTGGTATCTGTTCGGCTCGCTCTCGGCCCTGGTCCTGGTGCTGCAGATCGTCACCGGCATTTTCCTCACGATGCACTACAAGCCCGACGCCGCGCTGGCCTTCGGCTCGGTGGAGTACATCATGCGCGAAGTGCCGTGGGGCTGGCTGGTGCGCTACATGCACTCGACCGGTGCCTCGGCCTTCTTCATCGTCGTCTACCTGCACATGGCACGCGGCCTCATGTACGGCTCGTACCGCAAGCCGCGCGAGCTGGTCTGGCTGTTCGGCTTCGGCATCTTTTTATGCCTGATGGCCGAGGCGTTCTTCGGCTACCTGCTGCCGTGGGGCCAGATGTCGTACTGGGGCGCCCAGGTGATCGTCAACCTGTTCGGCGCGATTCCCGTCATCGGCAGCGACCTGTCGCTGTGGATCCGCGGCGATTACGTGGTGTCGGACGCCACGCTGAACCGCTTCTTCGCGTTCCACGTGATCGCCCTGCCCCTGGTCATCATCGGCCTGGTAGTGGCCCACCTGACGGCGCTGCACGAAGTGGGTTCGAACAATCCGGACGGCATCGAAGTCAAGGACCACATCGGCCCGGACGGCTACCCGCTCGACACGATCCCGTCGCACCCGTACTACACCACCAAGGATCTGTTCGGCGTAAGCGTGTTCCTGCTGCTGTTCTCGGCGGTCGTGTTCTTCGCGCCCGAGATGGGCGGCTACTTCCTCGAGTACAACAACTTCCTGCCGGCCGACTCGATGAAGACCCCGTCGCACATCGCGCCGACCTGGTACTTCACGCCGTTCTATTCGGTGCTGCGCGCCACCACGGCCGACTTCATGTACGTGCTGATGGCAGCGGTCGCGGCCTACGTGGTGTTCATCTGGTTCAAGTCGCGCCTGGCCTTCGTGACCAAGGCGATCATTGCCGTGATCGGGCTGCTGGTGGTCATCGGCATGCTGCCGCAGGTGCTCGACGCCAAGTTCTGGGGCGTGGTGCTGTTCGGCTCGTCAGTGATGATCATCGCCGGCATGCCATGGCTGGACCACTCGCCGGCCCGCTCGCTGCGCTACCGTCCGGACTGGCACAAGTGGGTGTATGCGGTGTTTGCCGTGGTGTTCGTGACGCTGGGCTACCTGGGCACGCAATTGCCGACGGCCGCGTTCACGCTGATCTCGCAAGTGTGCACGCTGGCGTACTTCGGGTTCTTCCTCCTGATGCCGTGGTGGAGCACGATGGGCACCTTCAAGCCGGTGCCGACCCGTGTCACCTTCACCCCGCACTGACGCCTTCGGACCCGCGCACAAGGACATCCCATGACATTGCTTGTGAAAAAACTGATCGCCATCCTGGCCCTGGCGCCTGGCCTGGCATTCGCCGCCGAAGGCAGCTTCCCGCTCGACCGCGCCCCGGACCGCGCCGACCTGGCGTCGCTGCAGAACGGTGCCAAACTGTTCGTCAACCACTGCCTGAATTGCCACTCGGCAGCGTCGATGCGCTACAACCGCCTGCGCGACCTGGGCCTGACAGACGACCAGATCCGGCAAAATTTGTTGTTTTCTGCCGACAAGGTCGGCGACATGATGACCACGGCCATGCGCCCGAACGATGCCAAGGCGTGGTTCGGCGCCGTGCCGCCGGATTTGTCGGTGATCGCGCGCGCCAAGGCGTCGCCGGGCGGCTCGGGCGCCGACTACCTGTACACCTATCTGCGCACGTTCTACCAGGACGACACGCGCCCGACCGGCTGGAACAATATGGTGGTGCCGAATGTGGCGATGCCGCACGCGATGTGGCTGCAGCAGGGGATCCGCACGGCAAAGTTCACGGAGCAGCCCGATCCGCATGAAGCCGGCAAGATGGTCCACACCTTCGCCGGCTTCGAGCAAGTGAGCCCCGGCACCATGACCCAGCAGGAGTTCAACACCGCCACCGCCGACCTGGTCGCCTACATGGTCTGGATGGCCGAGCCGGCGCAGGCAACACGCAAGCGATTGGGGGCATTCGTGCTCTTGTTCCTGACGATTTTCGCCTTTTTGGCCTGGCGATTGAATGAATCGTACTGGAAAGAAGTGAAGTAATTCGCTTTCGTTGTCCGGTTGGCTATAATACGGGCAATCATTTCTCTGGGGTGAGTGCTCGGCGCTGCACCCCTTTGTTTCTTAAGGAACTATAAACCATGATGGTTCTCTACTCCGGCACCACGTGCCCGTTCTCCCAACGCTGCCGCCTCGTCCTGTTCGAAAAGGGCATGGACTTCGAAGTGCGCGACGTCGACCTGTTCAACAAGCCGGAAGATATTTCGACGATGAACCCGTACGGCCAGGTGCCTATCCTGGTCGAGCGCGAACTGATCCTGTACGAATCGAACATCATCAACGAGTACATCGACGAGCGCTTCCCGCATCCGCAGCTGATGCCGGCCGACCCGCTGATGCGCGCCCGTGCCCGCCTGATGCTGTTCAACTTCGAAAAAGAGCTGTTCGTCCACGTGCACACGCTGGAAAGCGAGCGCAACAAGTCGAACGACAAGATCCACGACAAGGCCCGCACCGAAATCCGCGACCGTCTGACCACGCTGGCACCGCTGTTCCTGAAGAACAAGTACATGCTGGGCGACGAGTTCTCGATGCTCGACGTGGCCATCGCGCCACTGCTCTGGCGCCTGGACCACTACGGCATCGAACTGTCGAAGACGGCTGCACCACTGATGAAGTATGCCGAGCGCATCTTCTCGCGCCCTGCCTACATCGAGGCGCTGACCCCGTCCGAGAAAGTGATGCGTCGTTGATGGACCTGGGGCGGGCTTGTTGCCGCCCCTGTCCTCAGCCGCACCGTACGCGCCGGAATCGGACGTTCTTCGGGCGAATCCGATAGACTGGCGCGAACGCCCGTTTTGCCTGTATTGCTAGCCCATACCACCATGTCAGAGATCTCCACCAAACCCTACCTGCTGCGCGCCATCTACGAATGGTGCACCGACAGTGGCTTTACGCCTTACCTCGCAGTCAAGGTCGATGGATCGACGACGGTGCCGATGGAATACGTCCGCAAGGGCGAGATCATCCTGAACATCAGCTTCGGCGCCACCTCGGCACTGAAGATGGATAACGACGCAGTCCACTTCCGTGCACGCTTCAATGGCGTGTCGCGCGAGATCTACATCCCTGTGCACAATGTGCTGGCGATTTATGCCAATGAGAATGGCCAGGGGATGGCGTTTGAAGTGGGTGCATTGCCTGCTGCGTCGTCGGATGGATCGGCGCCAGAAGTGGGTACGGCGCCTGCGGGGCCATCGCTGTCGGCGGTGCCGTCCAAGGGCGTGGATTCGCCGGTGGTGCCGGATACGGAAGTGTCTGCCCCGCCATCGGGTGGCGATGACGAGCCACCGAAGAAGGGTGGACGACCGACCCTCACGCGGATCAAATAGCGTATAATTCTTGCTCTAAAGATCACGCCGGCTTAGCTCATTTGGTAGAGCAGTTGATTTGTAATCATCAGGTGGCCAGTTCGAAACCGGCAGCCGGCACCAGCTTTCAAAAAAGCCCATCCTTTCAGGTTGGGCTTTTTTTCTGGACTATCCCCGACGCCTGACCCAGTTCACCATCCCGCGCATCCCACGTCTGCTGTATATCAAGCAACTCCGGCAGCGTCCTGTGAAACACGTCCACCAGCGCCGGATCGAAATCCGTTCCTGAGCGGCCATCCACGTAGGCCACGATTTTGTCGACAGGCCAGGCTTCCTTGTACGGGCGCTGCATGCTCAGGGCGTCGAACACGTCGGCGAGCGCCACCAGGCGCGCTGATTGGGGAATGGCTTCGCCGGCCAGACCGGCCGGATAGCCGCTGCCGTCCCACTTCTCATGGTGATACAACGCTACCTCGGCGGCGAGCTGGAACACATGCGCCGCGCTTTTGCTCAGAATGTCGTAACCGATCTGCGGATGGGTCTTCATGATGGCCCACTCGGCATCGTCCAGTGGACCGGGTTTGCGCAGGATGGACTGGGGAATTCCTATTTTGCCGGTGTCATGCATCGGCGCGGCCAGTTCGAGCTGCTCGCTGTCTTCGGCGCTCCACCCTGCTCCTTTGGCAAGCGCCTTTGCATAGGCGGCCATGCGCCAGATATGCGCACCGGTATCGGTATCGTTGAAATGCCCCGCCTGGCCCAGCATCGAGATGGCCTCGCGGTAACTCCTGGCCAGCAATTCCGCGCGCACCTGGGATAAATGGCTGGCGACGCGCGCGCGCACGATGGGCGGCGAAACAGGCTTCGTGATGTAGTCGACCCCGCCAGCAAAAAACCCTGCGGCTTCGTTCACGGGGTCGGCGTACGCCGTTACGAAAATGACCTGGATGGTCCCGGTCGTATCGCTTTGCTTGATTTTAAGACAGAGATCGTAGCCATTGATGTCTGGCAGGCCGATGTCCAGCAATACCATGGCCGGCCGGTACTTGTGCAGCGCCGCCATCGTTTCAGCCCCGTTGCGGGCAAACACCAGCGTGTAGTCATCGCTGAGCACCTTGCGCATCATGGCCAGGTTGGCGGGCTCATCGTCGACAAGTAAAATGGTCGGGCGACTCATGGGTTGCTGCCATGCGCGATGGTCAGCGCAGTTGAGGTTGCGCCGGCGGGTCGACCCAACAGACCTGCTCGATCAACATGGATGCCGGGGTGTCGTTCACGTGGAAATATTCCTGAATTTCTCAACCTGCCTCCGAAGCGCCGTGCAACCGCCAGGTGCGGCAACCACCTTTTCCGCCGCTTGAAATATTAACTATTACTCTACACGAGGAAGAAAACCATGTGCGTTTTTTCCGCTTCGATCGCTGCCCCAATCCGCAAGTTTAGTTTGACCGTCAATTGACCCGATGCTATAGTCGGGCAAAGCCAATGGTAACGTTTCCAACGTGCCAAAAAAACATGGCACTGAACGGAGACAAGATGGTCAAATCCCGCAACCTGGCAGCAGCCTGCGCATGGTTGTGCGCCGCTGCAGGTGCGCTGAGTATCGTGCTCGGTAGCGCGCCAGCCAGTGCGGCTGCACCGAAAGCAGAAGTCATCCACTGGTGGACCTCCGGCGGCGAATCGAACGCCGTCAAGCAGGTCGCCCAGGCGTTTCGCAATGCCGGCGGCGTGTGGGTCGACAGCGCCATCGCGGGCGGCGACCAGTCGCGCGCCGTCACCATCAATCGCATCATCGGCGGCAATCCGCCGACCGCTGCGCAGTTCAACACGTCCAGGCAGTTCACCGATGTCATCGAGCAGAATATGCTCAACAACGTCGACGCCGTCGCGAAGGCCCAGGACTGGGACCGCATCCTGCCCGAGCCGCTGATCGACGTCATCAAGCACGATGGCCACTACTACGCGGTGCCGCTCAATATCCACATGCAGACGTGGATCTGGTACTCCAAAGCCGCCTTCAAGAAAGCCGGCATCACGCGCGAACCGGCGAGCATGCCCGAACTTTTCGCTGCGCTCGACAAACTGAAGGCCGCGGGTCTCATCCCGCTGGCCCACGGTGGCCAGTCGTGGCAGGAGACCGTGCTGTTCTCGGCTTTACTCGCCAATATCGGCGGGCGCGATCTGTACCTGAAAGTGATCCGCGACCGCGACCAGGCCACGATCCTCTCGCCTGCCTTTCGCGACGTGCTGCTGGCCTTCAAGCGCATGAAGTCGTACGTCGATCCCGGCGCGCCGGGCCGCAACTGGAATGACGCCACCGCGCTGGTCATCAGTGGCCGTGCGGGCTTTCAGGTGATGGGCGACTGGGCCAAGGGCGAATTCACCAACGCCGGCCAGCTACCCGGCCAGCACTATGGTTGCATCGCCGGCCTCAAGCCCGACACGCCGTACCTGATGCAGGGCGACGTCTTTGTTTTCCCGCGCACCGACAAGCCGGACGCCATCAAGGCCCAGCAACTGCTGGCGCAAGTCGTCTCGCAGCCCGCATTGCAGATCGCCTTCAGCAAGCTGAAAGGCTCGATCCCCGTGCGCCTGGATGCCCAGTCCAATGAGCTCGACCTGTGCGCGCAAAAGGGCGTGGCCATCATCAAGGACCGCACGCGCCAGGTCGGCGTGACCGAGGTCTATCTGACGCCCGACCAGAACGGCGCGATGCAGGACATCCTGACCGCGTACTGGAATATGGACACGCGCGTCGAGAAGGTCCAGCGCAGTATTGCCCGCGCCTTGAAGTACTGACGCCATGCACGCATCCCGACTCTCCCGACACCTCAGTCCCCATATCGCCCTGCTGCCGATGGCGCTGACGGTGCTGCTGGCCTACGTCGGCGGCGCGCTGTGGACTCTGCGCACGTCGTTCACCGCGTCGCGCACCTTCCCGTCCGAGAAATTCATCGGCGTGGCGCAGTACGTGCGCCTGTTCGACAACGAGCGCTGGCTACTGTCGCTCCATAACCTGGCCATCTACGGCGCGGTATTCATCGTCGCCTGCATGGTCATCGGTTTTTTGCTGGCCGTGTTCATCGACCAGAACGTCAAGGGTGAAGGCCTGCTGCGCACCGTGTTCCTGTATCCGTATGCGATGTCGTTCATTGCCACGGGCCTCGTGTGGCAATGGCTGCTGGCGCCCGGCAGCGGCATCGAAGGCGCCGTGCGCCAGCTGGGCTTCCCCGGATTTTCGTTCGACTGGATCGTGCACCAGGACCTGGTGATCTACACCGTCGTCATCGCCACCGTGTGGCAGGCCTCGGGCCTAGTGATGGCGCTGATGCTGGCGGGCCTGCGCGGCATCGATCCCGAGATTTACAAGGCCGCGCGGCTCGATGGCATTCCGGCCTGGCGCGTGTATCTGCAGATCGTGCTGCCGATGCTGGGCCCCACCGTGGCAACCGTATTCCTGCTGCTCTCGACCGCCGTCGTCAAGCTGTTCGACGCCGTCGTCGCGATGACGCAGGGCGGGCCCGGCATCGCCAGCGAAGTGCCGGCCAAGTTCATCATGGACCACCTGTTCCTGCGCTCGAACATCGGCCTGGCATCGGCCGGCGCGGTGACGCTGCTGGTGCCGGTGCTGGCCCTGCTCGCACCGTATGCGTATGCGCGCAGCCGCCG
Organism: Telluria sp. LT1R51-2; assembly: GCF_059685775.1. Classification (NCBI taxonomy): domain Bacteria; kingdom Pseudomonadati; phylum Pseudomonadota; class Betaproteobacteria; order Burkholderiales; family Oxalobacteraceae; genus Telluria; species Telluria sp. LT1R51-2. The sequence continues at coordinate 518,086 of NZ_JCASIM010000002.1, forward strand.
CGCGCGCCTGAGCGGAGGCCACGCATGACAGCGCGCCTTTCGCCTGCCCGCATCGGCATCTACGCTTTTCTGCTCAGCGCCGCGCTGTTCTTTTTGCTGCCGCTGTACGTCATGGTCATCACGTCGTTCAAGCCAATGGCCGAGATCAGGATGGGCAATGTGTTCGCCCTGCCCGGCGTGGCCACGCTGGACCCGTGGCGCGCAGCCTGGGGCGCGGTCAGCCAGGGCTTCTGGAATTCGGTGGCGATCGCCGTGCCCAGCACCGTGATCCCGATCCTGCTTGGCGCGATCAATGGCTATGCGCTGTCGTTCTGGCGCCCGCGTGGCGCCAACCTGCTGTTTGGCGTGCTGCTGGCCGGCGCCTTCATTCCGGTACAGGTGATGATTTATCCGCTGGTGTGGATGATGGCGCATGCCGGCGTCTTCGGCTCGCTGCCGGCGATCGTCGTCGTGCACGTCATCTTCGGCATGCCGCTGATGACGCTGCTGTTCCGCAATTACTATGCGTCGGTGCCGCACGAGTTGTTCCAGGCCGCGCGCATCGATGGCGGCGGCTTCTGGCGCATCTTTTTGCAGGTGATGCTGCCGATGTCGCTGCCGATCATCGTGGTCGCTGCAATCATGCAGGTCACGGGTGTCTGGAACGATTACATCCTGGGCCTGGTGTTCGCTGGCCGCGAGAACCTGCCGATGACGGTGCAGCTCAATAACGTGATCAACACCACCACCGGCACCCGCATGTACAACGTGAACATGGCCGCCACCATCCTGACGGCCGCCGTGCCGCTGGTGATCTACTTCATCTCCGGACGCTGGTTCGTGCGCGGTATCGCCGCCGGCGCCGTGAAAGGCTGACCCTCATGTCGAATGTCCATCTGCGCAAACTGTGCATCACCCGCGGCAATAACGAGATCATCCGCGACCTCGATCTGGAAATCGCACCGGGCGAATTCCTGGTGCTGCTCGGCCCATCGGGCTGCGGCAAGTCCACGCTCTTGCACAGCATCGCGGGCCTGATCGACGTCTCGGGTGGCGCCATCGAAATCGGCGGGCGCGACATGAGCCACGCCGATCCGAGCGAGCGCGGGATCGGCATGGTGTTTCAGTCGTACGCGCTGTATCCGACAATGACGGTCGAGAAGAACATGTCGTTCGGCCTGCGCATCGCGGGCACGCCGAAGGCGGAAGTGACGCGCCGCGTGCGCCACACGGCCGAGATGCTGCAGCTGGGCGCCCTGCTGGATCGCAAGCCGGCGCAGCTCTCCGGTGGCCAGCGCCAGCGCGTCGCGATCGGGCGCGCGCTCGTGCGCGAAGCAGGCGTGTATCTGTTCGACGAGCCGCTGTCGAACCTGGACGCCAAGCTGCGCGCCGAACTGCGGCGCGAACTCAAGCTGCTGCACCAGCGCCTTGGCTCGACGATGATCTACGTGACGCACGACCAGGCCGAGGCGATGACGCTGGCCACGCGCATCGTCGTGATGCAGGGTGGCCGCATCCAGCAGATCGGTACCCCGGCGGAGGTGTACGAGACGCCGGCAAACCGCTTCGTGGCCGGCTTTCTCGGTTCGCCGTCGATGAATTTCATTGACGGCAGCATCGATGGGACCGGGCGTTTCAGCGCTGGTGCGGTCACGCTGCAGCTGGCGCGCCCCGTCGCGGCGGGCGCCGTGACGCTGGCCGCGCGTCCCGAACATCTCCGCATCGACGAAGATGGCCCGCTGCAGGCCAGCGTCACGCTGGTCGAACCGATGGGCAATCACCAGGTGGTGTGGCTCGATTGCGCCGGCCAGGCTTTGTCTGCCATCGTGCACGATGCGCGGCCGCTGGCAGCCGGTCAATCGGTGCGCTTTGCGATCGATGCGCAGCGGGTGTCGTTGTTCGACGGGGCGACCGGCAATCGGCTGCAATCAGGGATGCCATAGTCAGATGAATACAGTATGCTTGGCGGTTATTTTGATCCACTCATCGAACAGGAATCGCACGTGGCGACAATCAAGGACGTAGCGCGGCTGGCCGGCGTCGGTCTCGGCACCGCCTCGCGCGTGGTCAGCGGCAAAGGCTCGGTCTCGCCCGCCACGCTCGAGCGCGTGCGCAAGGCGATCGACGAGCTGGGTTTTCGCCCGTCGCACGCGGCGCGCGCCCTGCTGTCGGGCACCAGCCGGATGGTCGGCGTCTACATCCCGGTGTTGTCGGGCACCTTCTACACGCCGATCCTGCAGATCATCGATACCGAACTGCGCGCGGCCGGCCTGCACATGGTGGTGGCGTTTGGCGTGGGCCTGGGCGACGCGCGCAACCAGGCCATCGAGGGCATCGAATTTCTCATCGAGCGCGGCTGCGATGGCCTGATCATGATGAGCAGTGCGCTGACCGATGACGACATCGCCGCGCTGGGCGCCAAGCGCCGCACGATCGTCTCGCTGAACCACGATTTCACCGACCTGCCCGGCCAGTGCTTCACGGTCGACCATGCGCTGGGCGGGCGCCTTGCGGCGCGCGCGCTGCTCGACCATGGCCACCGCGACATCGCCGTCATCGCCGGCCCGAATGCACTGGTCGACAACGTGGCGCGTGTCGATGGCTTCATGCACGAACTGCTGGCCGAAGGCCTCGATACCGACAAGGTCTGGATCGCCGAAAGCGACTTCTCGCCGCAGGGCGGCTGGCTGGCGGCCAAGGCGCTGGTCGAATCGAAGACGCCGTGCACGGCGCTGTTCTGCGCCAACGACGAGATGGCGGTCGGCGCGCTGTCTTACTTCCAGGAAGCCGGCATCAGCGTGCCACGCGACCTGTCGGTGATCGGCTACGACGACACGCCCAGTGCCGAATTCGCGGCGCCGCGCCTGACGTCGGTGCACATGCCGTGGCGCGAGATGACGCTGGCCGGCATCAACGCCCTGCTCAATCGCTGCTATGAGCTGGGGCGCCCGGTGGCGCGCACGTTCCCCGTCAGCGTGACGATGCGTGCATCGCTGGCCAGGGCCGCAGGCAGCAAGGCCAAACCCAAAGCCAAAGCCAAACACGAAGGCAAGAAAACATGACATCGCTGGCGCAGCCAGCACCGGCCGCGCGCGGCCATTTTTTTGGACACGAACTGGAAAGCTTTCCAAATGACTTGGATGTTTTCCCGAACATTTTCATTCAGACCTTATTGACCAGATAGAGCGAAACCCATGACCACTGCCAACCGCCCCGAGCCACAAGCGCCGCAGCGCAGCGATTTTGCCCGCGATTTTTTGTGGGGCTGCGCCACATCGTCCTACCAGATCGAAGGCGCCGGCCGCGACGACGGCCGCGTGGAATCGATCTGGGACCGCTTTGCCGCCACGCCCGGCACCATCCGCGACGGCTCCAACGGCCTGGTCGCGTGCGACCATTACCACCGCTGGCCAGAAGACTTCGATATCGCGCGCAGCATGGGCCTGAATGCCTACCGCTTCTCGATCGCCTGGCCGCGCATATTCAGCGAAGGCGGCGGCGCGCCGAACCAGAAGGGCCTGGATTTCTATTCGCGTCTGGTCGACGGCATGCTCGAACGGGGCCTGCAGCCATGGGCCACGCTGTACCACTGGGACTTGCCGCAAACGCTGCAGGATGCGGGTGGCTGGGAAGACCGGGCGACAATCGATGCCTTCCTTGACTACACCGACGCCATGACGCGCACGCTGGGCGATCGCGTCAAGCACTGGATCACCCACAACGAGCCATGGTGCACGGCGATCATCGGCAACTTCGAAGGCTGGCATGCGCCCGGCAAAACCGACCTGAAGGCCGCGCTGCAGGTCGCGCACAATGTGCTCGTCTCGCACGGCAAGGCAGTGCCGCTGATCCGCGCGAATGTGCCGGATGCGCAGGTCGGCATGGCCGTCAGCCTGCACCCGCTGCGCGCGGCGAGCGACAGCGCCGAGGACAGCGCGGCCAAGGAGCGCCACGACGGCCTGCGCTACCGCTGGTTCCTCGATCCGCTGTTCGGCCGTGGCTATCCTGAAGCCACGCTCGCGCAGGTCGGCGCTGCAGCGCCCGACGTCGCGCCGGGCGACATGGAGGCCATCGCGGTCAAGACCGATTTCATGGGCGTGAATTACTACTTCCCCGAAACCGTCGCGCATGCCGCCGGCCACGCGCCGCTGGACACCAAGGTGCTGCCGCCCACCGAAGGCGAGATCACCGCGATGGGCTGGCCCGTGGTGCCCGAGGGCCTGGCCGAACTCCTGCTGCGCATCGAGAACGACTACCACCCGGGCCCGATGTACGTGACCGAAAACGGTTCAGCCTTTGACGACGTGGTGGGCGCCGACGGCGAGATCGACGATGTGCAGCGCCGCCATTACCTGATGCGCCACCTGGCCTCGCTCAAGGCTGCGATCGACGGCGGCGCGCCAGTCAAGGGCTACTTCGCCTGGAGCCTGCTCGACAACTTCGAGTGGGCCGAAGGCTATCTGAAGCGCTTCGGCCTCGTGCACATCGATTACGCTACGCAGCAACGCCGCCTCAAGAGCAGCGGCAAATGGTACGGCGCCTTCCTGCGCCAGGCATGAATCCCTATGCATGAATCCCAATGCATGAATCCATACAACGACAACGAACGAGACAAACCATGACAGCCACGCTTCGCCCTTCCCTCCTCGCCCTTGCGATCGCCCTCGCCTTGCCTGCCTTCGCGCATGCCGCTCCAGTCGACACCAACCTGGCCGACTGGCCGCGCGTGACCAGCGCGATCAAGAAGGATGCCGCGCTCGAGAAGCGCGTCCAGGAGATCGTCAGCAAGATGACGCTGGCACAGAAGATCGGCCAGATGACGCAGCCCGAGATCAAGACGGCCACGCCGGCCGACGTGACCAAGTACTACCTTGGCTCGGTGCTCAATGGCGGCGGCAGCTGGCCGAACGGGAACAAGGCAGCGAGCGCGAAGGAATGGCTGGCACTGGCGCAGGCGTACCACGACGCGTCGATGAAGACCGACATGGCGATCAAGGTGCCGGTCGTGTGGGGCACCGACGCGGTCCATGGCCACAACAACGTGCCGGGCGCCACGCTGTTCCCGCACAATATCGGACTGGGCGCGGCGCGTAACCCAAAGCTGATGCGCGAGATCGGCGCGGCCACCGCGAAAGCCGTGCGCGCGACCGGCATCGCCTGGGTGTTCGGTCCGACGCTGGCCGTCGTGCGCGACGATCGCTGGGGCCGCACCTATGAAAGCTATGCCGAGCATCCGGAAGTCGTGCGCAGCTACGCGGGCGAATACGTCAAAGGCATGCAGGGCGCGTTCAAGGATGACGCCAACACCATTGCGACGGCCAAGCACTTCATCGGCGACGGTGGCACGAAGAACGGCAAGGACCGCGGCGTGACCGAGGCCAGCGCCGTTGACCTGATCAACATCCATGGCGCCGGCTACGTCCCGGCACTGACGGCGGGCGCACAGACCGTGATGTCGTCGTTTAACAGCTGGACCGACACGGCGGCCGGCGTCGAGCATGGCAAGCTGCATGGCAGCAAAGTGGCGCTCACCGACATCCTCAAGAACAAGATGGGCTTCGATGGCTTTGTCGTCACCGACTGGAACGGCATCGGCGAAGTGAAAGGCTGCCGCAACGACAGCTGCGCCCAGGCGGTCAACGCCGGCAACGACATGTTCATGGTGCCGGACGACTGGAAGGCCTTCATCGCCAACACGATCAAGCAGGTCGAGTCGGGCGAGATCCCGATGGCGCGCATCGACGATGCCGTGACCCGCATCATCCGCGTCAAGCTGCGCGCCGGCCTGTTCGACAAGAGCCCGGCCCAGAATGCGTATGCGGGCAAGGACGATGCGATGCAGGCACGCGCGCTGGCGCGCCAGGCCGTGCGCGAGTCGCTCGTGCTGCTCAAGAACGAAGGCCCGGCCCTGCCCCTGAAGCGCGGTCAGAAAATCCTCGTCGTGGGCAAGAGCGCCGACGAGCTGTCGAACCAGAGCGGCGGCTGGTCGATCACGTGGCAGGGCACCGCCACCACGAATGCCGATTTCAAGAACGCCGACACCATCCTGACGGGTATTCGCGAAGCTGCAGGCAGCGAGAACGTGCGCTTCAGCGTCGATGCGAAAGACGTCGACGTGACGCAGTTCGACGCCGTCATTGCCGTGATTGGCGAGCGCCCGTATGCGGAAGGCGATGGCGACATCCACCCATCCGGGACGCTGCGCCACAGCAGCCGCTATCCGGAAGACCTGGCCGTGCTGCAAGCGGTGGCTGGCAAGGGCAAACCCGTCATCACCGTGATGGTCACGGGCCGGCCGGTGTACGGCAACGACCTGCTCAATCTGTCGGACACCTTCATCTCGGCCTGGCTGCCGGGTTCCGAGGGCAAGGGCGTGTCGGACTTGCTCATCGCAGGCGGCAAGCGTTACGACTTCCGCGGCACGCTGCCGTTCTCGTGGCCGAAGTCGGCCTGCCAGGTCAAGCTCAACGTCGGCGACAAGGAGTACGCACCGCTGTTCGCCTACGGCTACGGCCTGAAGGCGGGCACGCGCTCGAAGCTCGGCAAGCTCGATGAAACGATCCCGCAAGGCGGCTGCAGCGCCGGCAATACGTTCCCCGTGTTCAGCCAGGCCGACCGCACCAGCTTCCCGCTGGCGATCCGCAGCGGCGGGCAAACCACGGTGCTGGGCGCCGACCTGAATGCGAGCTTCACGCTGCCGGGCATCGTCGTGACGACTGCCCAGGTCAACACCCAGCAGGATGCCAAGATGGGCGCCTGGACCGGCCCGGCCACGCTGGAAGCACGCGGCGCGCGCGCCATGGTGGTGCCGGCAGCGGCAGCGAAGGATGGCGCGCTGCGCTTTGACACCATGGTCGCCAAGGCGCCCACCGGTAAGGTGATGCTCGCGATGCGCGAGGGCGCGAACGACACGGCGCTCGATGCCACGAGCCTGTTCAAGCGCCTGGCCGACGGCGGCAAGCACACGGTTTCGATCCCGCTGGCCTGCTTCCAGGCCAAGGGGCTGGACCTGGCCAAGGTCGATACGCCGTTCAGCGTGACCAGCGATGGCCCGTTCACCGCGGCCTTTGCGAACATCGAGATCGCCGGTGGCGCTGCGAAAGAGGCCGATGCCGTGCGCTGCGAGGACCTGAAATGACGGCAGAGGTGACCCACGGCCTGCGGCTGCTGGCCGACATCGGCGGCACCAATGCGCGCTTCGCGCTGCAGTCCGATCCGGCTGGCGGCTTCGATGATGTGGAGGTGCTGACCGGCGCCAGCTACCCGACGCTGGGCGACGCGATCCGCGCCTACCTCGACGGCGCCCGTGCGCGCGGGATGGCGGTCGACAGCGTGCGCCATGCGGCGCTGGCGATTGCCAATCCGGTCGAGGGCGACGAGATCCGGATGACCAACCACCACTGGGCTTTCTCGATCGAGGCGCTGCGGCAGGAACTGGGCTTGACCACGCTGTTGATGGTCAACGACTTCGCAGCGCTGGCGATGGCGCTGCCACACCTGCCGCCGGCCGGGCGCCAGCGCATCGGCGGCGGCATCGAACTACCCAACCGGACCATCGGCCTGGTCGGCCCGGGCACGGGCCTGGGTGTCTCGGGCGTGGTCCCGGCCGGCGGGCGCTGGATTGCGCTGTCGGGTGAAGGGGGGCACGTGAGTTTCGCCCCCGTCAACCGCGACGAGGTGGCGATCCTGGAGGCGCTGTGGAGCGAGTACGGCCACGTCTCGGCCGAGCGCCTGCTGTCGGGCATGGGACTGGAGCTGATCCACTGGGCGCGCACCAGCCGGCGCCTGAAGGCGGCCGACATCACCACGGCGGCCCTCGACGGTTCGTGCCTCGAGTGTCAGGGCTCGGTACGGGTGTTCTGCGCGATCCTGGGCAGCGTGGCCGGCAATGTCGCGCTCACGCTCGGGGCGACCGGCGGCATGTATGTCGGCGGCGGCATCGTGCCGCGCCTGGGCGTGCTGTTCGAGCAATCGGCGTTTCGCGCGCGCTTCGAAGACAAGGGCCGCCTGGGCGATTATCTGGCGCGCATACCGACCTACTTGATTACTGAACAATATCCCGCCTTGCGCGGCGTTTCGGCTATGCTGTCGGATCAAATTTTTAGTCTGCACCAATAACGGAGAGACCATGCAGAATCCCATCCAGACCCCGACCGTGGCCAGTGCAGCGACGGACGGCGAACGCAATACGCATACCGGGGCGCTGTTCATCGTCACCATCCTGTTCTTCATGTGGGGCCTGATCACGTCACTCAACGACGTCCTGATCCCGCACCTGAAATCGATCTACACCCTCACCTACATGCAGGCGATGCTGGTGCAGCTGTGCTTCTTCGGCGCCTATGTCGTCGTCTCGCTGCCGGCCGGCGCGCTGATTCGTCGCCTCGGTTACCAGAACGGCGCCGTCGCCGGCCTGCTGGTCGCGGCCACCGGCTGCGCGCTGTTCTATCCGGCGTCGAACGGCGGCTACGGCCTGTTCCTGTTCGCGCTGTTCGTGCTGGCCAGCGGGATCACGATCCTGCAGGTCGCCGCCAACCCGTACGTCACCGTGCTTGGCCCTGCGCGTACCGCCGCCAGCCGCCTGACGCTCACGCAAGCCTTCAATTCGCTCGGCACCACGGTGGCGCCGACGCTGGGGGGCTTTTTGATCCTGTCGACGGTGGCGCTGTCGGCCGACCAGCTGGCGCTGCTGCCGGAAGCCGAGCGTATGGCGCACCGCGCCGCCGAAGCGGCTGCCGTGCAGGGCCCGTACCTGGGCCTGGCCGCAGCGCTCGCGCTGCTGGCCGTGCTGTTCGCACTGGCGCGCCTGCCGAAGATTGAGTTCCAGGACACCACCACCGCTGCCGTCGACGGCAAGGGCGGCGCGATGGCGTACCGCCACCTGGTGCTCGGCGCGCTGGGCATCTTCCTGTACGTGGGTGCTGAAGTCAGTATCGGCAGCTTCCTGATCAACTTCATCGGCGAGCCGCACATTGCCGGGCTGTCGCATGCCGACGCGGCCCGCTACGTCAGCCTGTACTGGGGCGGCGCGCTGGTGGGCCGCTTCATCGGCTTTGCGGTGATGCGCTACGTCAGCCCGGGCAAGTCGCTGGCCGTGACCGCACTCGGTTCGATGGCGCTGGTGCTCACCGCGATCTTCACCGATGGCAGCCTGGCGATGTGGGCAATCATCGCCGTCGGCCTGTGCAACTCGATCATGTTCCCGACCATCTTCAGCATGGCGCTGCACGGCCTGGGCAAGTTCACGGGCCAGGGTTCGGGCATCCTGTGCATGGCCATCGTCGGTGGCGCGATCGTCCCGTTCATCCAGGGCATCCTGGCCGACTCCATCGGCCTGCAGATCTCGTTCCTGGTACCGGCAGCGTGCTACCTGTTCATCCTGTACTACGGCGTCAAGTACGCCGATCTGCACAAGCAGAAGGTGGTGACGGAATAAACGTCGCCGTCATGATCAACAATGCCCGCACGTGATGCGGGCATTTTTTTGGGCACAGCCGGGGTCAGGTCTGACATTCGGACACGACCTCAGCCTTAGTCACTTCCTGGTGGGCACAGCCGGGGTCAGGTCTGACATTTGGACACGACCTCAGCCTTAGTCACTTCTAATGGCCGATGGCGTCTTGACCAGTATCCGTATGGCCAAGTGCAGCTAGTCCAGAAGAGCGATTGTCCAGGTCGTGTCCAAATGTCAGACCTGACCCCCGCTTTCGACTAGCTCACTGTAGAGATCGTGTCCGAATGTCAGACCTGACCCCGGCTTTTGGTGGATGCTAGCGGTTCAGGCGCTTGAGCAGTTGGGCGCGCATCATGCGCGAGGCGTTGTCGGTCATCGGGTTGAGCAGGCCGCGTGCGCCTGGCGGGATATGCGCTGCTGTCTCGCCGTCGGCTTCGAACACGTAGTGCCGGAACAGCTCGGCCCAGGCCGCGCGCTGCGCCGGCGGCAGGTCGCGCACCGTCATCAGGGCGTGCATCAGCGCGTTGTTGGGCGTGTCCATCCAGTCCGGCGACTGGCGCCACCAGTAATTGACCAGCACATTGACATCGTCCAGCGCCTCGACATGGTGCCACCACATGCTGGGGATGAACAGCGCGTCGCCCGGCCCCAGTTCGGCGCTCTGCGCCTGCGCGAGCGCGTCGGCAAAGCGTGGAAAACGTTCGGGATCGGGCTGTGCGAAATCGACCAGGCTGATGGGCTGGCCGGCCGGCGTCAGGTCGATCGGGCCGATGTACAGGTTGTGCTGCTGCCCTGGCGGGAACAACGTGAAGCGGCGCCGGCCGGCCGCGATGCAGGCCAGGTTGTCCGGCAGGTCGTAGTGGGCGGCGATGCGGGTGCGGTTGCCGATCCAGATAGATGCCAGCGGGTCGCGCGGGCCAAGGTCGACATCGTTCTCGTGCCGGAAGCCCGGCAGCGCGCCGTCGATCGTGGTCGAGCCGACGTAGATGGCAGGCGGCGCCGGCGTGGCCAGGTGCTTTGCCAGTTCATCGAGCACGGCGTCGAGGCGCACGCGCAGCGACTGGAAATTGAAGCCGTCGAGCGCGGCGTTGTAGAAGAAGCGGCCCTTGATGTCGGGCGGGCCGAGCATCGCATTGACCGTGGCATCGCCGCACCAGCGGCGCAGGTAGTCGAGCGCGGCCTGCGGCGACTGGCGGCCTGCCGCCACCACCGGCCAGTGGGCCACCAGGCCGCGCAGCAGCAGCGGCTCGGTCGAGGCCAGAACCGTTGCATCGAGATCGGCCGGCGTTACACCGGCGATCTCGCGGATGGCGTTAGCGGCCGGCAGCATCGCGCTGATTCTTGCGGTCGATCAGGTTGCGGAAGTTCGACAGCGACGCCAGCGCAAAGTAGATCGGGGCCAGGTAGCCGGCGGCGTGCAGTTCGGCGATGGCGCCTGCCCCGAGCGCGCCCAGGCGTTCTTCGTGGATCGTGAAGAAGCCGCCCAGGCGGTGTTGTGCGCCGTTGTCGAATTCCATGTCGAGCACGAACGCATCCAGCAAATCATGGCGCTTGAGCGCTTCGAGAAAACCGATATTGGCCTGCACGCCGTTGTGGATGTTCGACAGCATGGTGCTGACCTTTTCCAGATACTCGGTGTTGCCGCCATGCGGCTTGAACACCGGCTCGCCGTCGGTCGTGCTCACGCGCGGGTGATCGAGGTCGACCTGGATCATCAGCTCCTCGCCATTGCGGCCGATGTAGAACGGCTGGCGCTCGTGCATCCAGGGCACCATCGGCGCATCCCAGCGGCCGTCGTGCAGGAACAGGTTTTCGTCTTCGGTAAAGCCCAGCAGCGCGATCGCTTCGAAGTTCGCGCCGTCTTCGAGCTGGCGGAAGATGATCGGATAGATCCCCTGCAGCGAGCGGAATTCGTCGGCAAAGGTCGGCACCCAGGCGACCTCGCTGCCCAGGCCGGGGCGGTGGCCGGCGATGATGCGCAGGTCCTTGTGTTCGATGTTGTTCAGCAGGGCGATATTGGGCATGGCTGTCTCGTTGTCTTTGTTGGAATCACGCGGTGAAACGACAGCGGCGGGCCGGCTGAAGCCGACCCGCCGCTGCGGTTGCAGGGCCGGTGTGCGGGAAGTCTACTCCCGAATACCGGCGCCGGCCAGACGGTGCGCTATCAGAATTTGTAGCGCGCCGCCAGCATGTAACGTGGACCTGATTGCGTCACGAACAGCACCTGCTGCTTGGTGCGGCCGTGCGTGCGCTGGATCTCGTCGGTCAGGTTGATGCCCTCGAACGACACCGACAGGTTCTTGTTGACGTTGTAGCCGACGCTCAGATCGAGCTGGCCGTACGCTTCGACGTAGTTCGGGTTCGGGCCCGAGCCGTCGAACGTCGACGACAGGAACTCGTCGCGCCAGTTGTAGGCCGCGCGCACGTTCCACTTGTCGTTCTCGAAGATACCCACCAGGTTGGCCGAGTCGCCCAGGCCGACCAGTGCGAACTGCTCGCCCACGCTGCCGTTGTCGTATTTCAGACCCGAATTGACGTAGGTGTAGTTGGCCTGTACGCCGAAGCCGCTGTTGCCGAACATGTGCTGGAGGTTGAATTCCAGGCCGCGGATGTTCGCTTTCTTCTGGTTCGAGTACGACGTGATGCGGAAGTTCGCGACCGGATCGGTGCCGATGGCCGTGATGGTGCCGGTGGCATCGCCCGACGCGTTGTTCGGCCCTGCGACCACACCCGGCTGGCCGTTGAAGTTACGGAAGATGTAGTTGCGGATGCAGGTGGTGTCTGCCGTCGTGCAGCTGCCCAGCGCCGCATTCCAGTAGGCGCCGCCCACTGGCGTACGCACGCCGAACGGCTGGGCGATGATCTGCGACTGGCCGGCGTAGTTCTCGAGCTGCTTGCGGAAGTGGTTGACCGAGATGAAGCTTTGACGACCGTAGTACCACTCGAGCGCCAGGTCGAAGTTCTTCGACTTGACCGGCTCCAGTGCCGGATTGCCCTGCGAACCGGTACCGCCTTCGACGCGCGCCAGCGTGTCGAGCACCTGGCCACCGGCGATCTGGTCGTAGCGTGGGCGGCCGATGGTGTGACCGTAGCTGAAGCGGCCCTTGATGTCGTCGCGCAGGGCGATGTCGGCATCAAAGCTTGGCAGCACGTGGCTGTAGTCGCCTTTCAGGGTGGTGAAGCCGGACTGGCCGAACACCACTGGCAGCTCGTTCTGCGAGACCCAGCTGATCGCGACCGGGGTCGGCACCAGCGCGGTGGAGCTGACGTCCGTCTTCTCGTAACGCACGCCGAGCGAGGTATTGATCGGGTAGCGCGTGTTCCATTCGGTGTTGAACTGCAGGTACAGGCTCTTCGATTTTTCTTCGGTGCGGCGGTCGGTGTCGTAGGTGGTCTTCGGCACATACAGCTGCGGTAGGCCGGACGCCTGCGCCACGATGTCGCGGATCTGGCTGAAGTTGAAGGTGTGGAAGCGGTCGAACAGGGCCGGATTGTTGCTGCCGTTGACCTGGTCGAAGTACTTGCCCAGGCTGTCGACGGTAAACAGGCTGGCCGGATAGTCGGATGCCTGCGTCGCGCCGCCCCAGGTGTCGCGCTGCTGCACCGAGAACGCCGAGCGGTAATCGACCTTGGTCGCGCCCAGGCCGAACTTGACCTCGGAGGCTTCCAGCACTTTCCAGCTGCCGTGCGTCTGGATCTGGTCGACTTCGGTCTTCATGTAGCCGTTCTCGAACACCGAGCCGGTCACCTGCTGCGGCGCACGTGCGTAGTCGGCGCCCTGGATGCTCAGCACCGGGAAGTCCTGCGAGAAGTCGGCGGTGGTGTTGCCACGGCTGAAGCTCGCGGTGCCGATCACGTTGCTCGAACCGAACGGGCTGTCCGGGGTCGATTCGGCCGACGAGCTGTGCGCATCGAGCTCGAAACGCAGCTCGGGCGTGACGCGCCAGACCGTGTTGAAGCCCAGCGATTTGTTTTCGCTCTTGGTCGCAAAGTCCGACACGCCCATCGCGATGTCGGCGTTACCGGCCGGGATGAATTCGGTGTAGGTCAGCGGACCGGCGATCGGGCCGTCGGTCCAGCTGCTCGACGACGGGCCGAAGTTGAACCACGCCGACATGTCATTGCGGCGGGTGTGGATCTTGTTTTCCGAATAGGTGTAATCGAGGGTGCTGGTGATCGACTTGTTCGGTGCGAACTGGAACACGACCTGGCCATTGGTGCGCTCGCGCTGCACGCCGCTCAGGTTGTAGTTCAGGTTCTGCGGGGTCTGGTACAGGTCGGTCGGACCTGGGCGGTTCGTGATCAGCTCCGAGCCTGGCTGGCCTGGCAGCGGGATCGCACCGTAGGTTGCCTGGTCGCCGCGGAACGGGCCCTTCCAGCCATTGGCCACCGACGCGCGGTTGTAGCCCAGATTACGCTCCTGATAGCTGGCCGACAGGCCGATGCCGAAACGGCCATCGGCCGAGGTGTTCGAGTAGATGCCCGAGACTTCCGGCGTGACCTTGTTGCCGTGCTGGAGACCATCCGGCAGGTTGGTGGCCGACGTGTCGTGCACGCCCTTGATGCCGATGCTGGCCTGCATGCCGGGGCGCGACAGCGGACGCGCGGTGATCACGTTGATGGTCGCGCCCACGCCGCCGGTCGGGGTCTCGGCACGGCTCGATTTGTACACCTGCAGCTGCGAGATCGCTTCGGAGGCGATGTTGGCGAAGTCGAATGCGCGGCCATTGCGGTCGCCCAGGTTCGACACCGGCATCTGGCGGCCATTGAGCAGCACCAGGTTGAAGTCGGGGCCCACGCCGCGCACGGTGATCTTCGAGCCTTCGCCGATTTCGCGGTCGATCGACACGCCCGAGATGCGCTGCAGCGATTCGGCCAGGTTCGTGTCGGGGAATTTGCCGATGTCTTCGGCGACGATGCCGTCCACGAAGCCCTGCGCATTGCGCTTGAGGTTCATCGACGATTCGAGACTGGCGCGCAGGCCGGTCACGACGACGGTCTGCGTGCCGTTTTGCGCGGGGCCGGTGATCGATGCGGTGGGATTGCTCGCCGCGTCGACCGCCTGGTCAGGGGCGCTGGTGGCGGTTTCGGCTGGCGGCATGCTGGCCGCTTCCTGGGCAAACGCCGGCATGAACGCCGCGCATGCGCTGGCAACTGCCAGACTGATCAAGGTCTGTTTAGCCTTTGGGTAGTACATGTCTTCTCCTGTTTTTATAAATATGACCGTGCTCAGACACGGTGTCTCCGCCATCCGGATGCGTCGCCGCTGCCCCGGGTACTGCCTTTCAAACCCGGGCGCCTCCTTGCCCGGCGACACGCCACCATGTGGTGCAGCGAGACCGATCGGCTGGTGCCGATGGCCTCGCTGCGTGAATCGCCGGGTGCGCGCTGCACTGTGTCATGTGTCCTCGGCTCCTTGGCGGGTTGCGCCAATCGGGGATCGAAGGGAATTTGTCCGTCGCATGGAAACGTTTCCATGCAGTGAGCTGAATCTTAGAGTTATGAAAATAAATTGTCAACGGAATATTCCGTTACCGCGTCAACAGGGGTGACGTAGTTTTGCAACACTTTGGTGCGCAAGGCACGGCAACCAGGCCGCACCAGCGATGGATGGCGGGCGCACCGTCTGCATTGACGGGATGTGCCTGGCA
The DNA here is from genome assembly GCF_059685775.1 of Telluria sp. LT1R51-2. Lineage (NCBI taxonomy): Bacteria > Pseudomonadati > Pseudomonadota > Betaproteobacteria > Burkholderiales > Oxalobacteraceae > Telluria > Telluria sp. LT1R51-2. Next base: position 533,170 of record NZ_JCASIM010000002.1, read on the forward strand.
CGCTATAGTCGGCTTGACGTTTTGGTAACGTTTCCAAACTGGAGCATGCATGCACCATTTTCTGGCCTTCTGCGCACGGCGCGTCTACCGCAGCACCCTGCTTGCCACTGTCTGTGTCGCCTGTGCTGCCAGCGCGCATGCTGCCGCGCCAGTGCCGGCGCCCGCATTTGCCTGGCCCGGTGGCGCGCGCGCCGCGGTCAGCCTCGCCTACGACGACGCGCTCGACTCGCAACTCGACAACGCGCTGCCGGCGCTGGACCGCCATGGCATCAAGGGCACCTTCTATCTGCAGCTATCGAGCCCGCCGGTGGCAGCACGTTTGCCTGCGTGGCGCGCAGCGGCTGCCCGCGGTCATGAACTGGGCAACCACAGCCTGTTCCACCAGTGCTCCAGCAAGGGCCAGGATCGCGGCTGGGTCGCTGCGCATCGTGACCTCGCCACGACCGGCCGCGCGCAGATGGTCGACCAGGTCCTGCTGGCCAACACGATGCTCGAAGCGATCGACAGCCGGCGCGAGCGCACCTACACCGCGCCCTGCGGCGACGTGCAGGCGCTGGACGGCGACTACCTGCCGGCACTGCGCCCGGCATTCGTCGCGATCAAGGCGGGCAATGGCCCAGGCGTGCCGGCATCGATGGCAGCGGTCGACCCGTACCAGGTTGCCTCGGTCGGCCCGGTGGGCGCCAGTGGTGCAGAACTGATCGCATTGGTGGAGCAAGCTGTCGCACGCGGCACCATGGTCGCCTTCACCTTCCACGGCATCGGCGGCGACCATCTGAGCGTGTCCACACAGGCGCATGACGAACTGGTGCGCTACCTCGCCGCGCACCGTGACGTGGTCTGGACCGATACGTTCATCAACATCATGCAGCACGTCAGGCAAGAGCAGGCGCGCCTGTCCGGCTGGACGCTCGAATGGAGCGACGAATTCAATGGCGCAGCGCTCGATCGCACGATCTGGACGCTGGAAACGGGCGGGCATGGCTGGGGCAACAACGAGATGCAGTTCTACACAGCGCGGCCCGAGAACGTGCGTGTAGAGGACGGCCACCTCGTCATCGAGGCGCGCAAGGAGCGCTACCAGGGCAAGGATTACACGTCGGCGCGGCTCAAGACAGCCGGCCTGAAAGAGACCCGGTACGGGCGCTTCGAAGCGCGCATCAAGGTGCCGAAGGGCCAGGGCATCTGGCCGGCGTTCTGGATGCTGGGCGCCGACATCGGCAAGGTCGGCTGGCCGCAGAGCGGCGAGATCGACATCATGGAAATCATTGGCAAGGAACCGCGCAATGCCTATGGCACGCTGCACGGGCCGGGCTACTCGGGCGAGCACGCGTTCAGCAAACCGATCGCGCTGGACGGCGCCGACTATGGCGACGACTTCCACGTGTTCGCCATCGAATGGGAACCGCAGGCCATCCGCTGGTACCGCGATGGCGTGCACTACCACACCGCCACGCCGGCTCTCGTAAAAGGCGACTGGGTGTTCGAGCACCCGTTCTTCGTGCTGCTGAACCTGGCCGTCGGCGGCTACTGGCCCGGTTACCCGGACAGCACGACCGCTTTCCCGCGCCGGATGCTGGTCGATTATGTGCGGGTGTATCGCAGGGACGTGACCGGTTCAGCGCAGCGACAGTAACGCCGTTGCACCGGTATCCAGGCGCAGCGCAGTGCCGTAATGCGCCAGGTCGCGGCCCAGCACCAGGCGCAGATTGGCCGGCGTGCTGCGTTCGACTTCCTGCAGGTGAACGCTGCCCACGCGCTGCGCCAGACGCCGGGCTGCATCAACGTGCGCTGCGTCGTATTCGATGCGTGTGTGGCGCACTGCAAACCCGGGCTGGTTCGACAGGCGCGTGACCCGCAGGCCAGGTGCGTCGATCTGGCGCGCCAGCGCGCGTGCCATGCCGGTCACGCCATTACCGTTGCGGATTTCGAGGCGCGCCACGGTCGGCCGTCCGGACGGTGACTGCACCGCAGGCTGCACGACAGGCAAGCTTGCCGGTATGCGGCGCAGTTCCATCATGCCGTCCACGCCGACGTGGATCTGTGCCTGCGCCCAGCCGGGCCGTGGCGCGTCCAGCGCCTGGTCCAGCGCGGCGATGCCGGTCTGGCTGCCGGTTGCAGCAAAGTCCGCGCGCAAGTCGTGCTGGCGCAGCGACGCCGCCTGGCGCAGCATCTGCTGCGCGCGTGCACCCTGCCCCAGCGCGGCCAGCGCCTCGCCCAGCAACTGCCACGAATCTGCCACCAGCGGGTCGAGCAGGCAGGCTTGTTCCAGTGCCGTGCGGGCAGCGTCGTAATCGCCACTGCGCAGATACGCGTTGCCAAGGTTGACAAACCGCTGGGCGGCGTCGGGTTCGGCGTCTGCTTGCAGCGCTGCATCCAGGTCGCGCCAGATGGCGCTCGATGCAGGCGCGGCGTCGCCTGGCGCCTGCAGCGGCGCGCACGCCACGAGGCCGGCGCACAGCCATGCCAGCCGGATGAACCGGGTGCTACGGTGAATGGTCGGGCGCATGGCGGACTCCTTGGGTTCAGCGCGCGCTGGCCAGCGCGCTCATGGCACGGGAAATCTGGATCGCCGCCGGTCCCAGAAGGACCATCATCAGCGTCGGAAAGATGCAGAAGATCAGCGGGAACAGCAGCTTGAGGCCGATGCGCGCGGCCGTTTCTTCGGCGATCATGCGCCGCTTGTGGCGCAGGTTGTCGGCATACACGCGCAGTGCATCGCCCACGCTGGTGCCGAAACGTTCGGACTGGATCAGCATGGCGACCAGGGTGTCGACATCGTCCACGCCCGAACGCAGCGCGAAGTTGCGCAGCGCCTTTTCCTTGGTGAAGCCGGCGCGCATTTCCATCAGCACGATCTGCATTTCCTGGGCCAGCAGCATGCTCTTGATATGGATTTCGGCGGCCACCTTGACCAGGGCGCGCTCCAGGCTCAGGCCCGCCTCGACGCATACCGTCAACAGATCGAGCGCATCGGGAATGGTCTCGAAGATCTCGCGCCGGCGCCGTTTGATGCGACGCGCCAGCACGGCGTTGGGCAGGTAGTAGCCAAGCGCGGCGCCACCCAGCAGGATCATCAGCATCATGCGGCCCGATGTCCCGCTGCGCCACAGCAGCATGGGCGCGAGGACAGCGGGCGCCAGCAATGCCAGCGTGGTCTTGGCCGCAAAATAGAGGGTCGGCGCTGCCGGATTGCGCCAGCCGGCGTTCATGAACCGGGTGCGCAGCGTCGATTTTTCCCAGCCTTCCTCGGGAATCGACAGCCGGGTGAGCGGGCGGGCAACGCTGGCGATCCGCTCGATCCAGCGCAGGCGCGGCACGTCGCCGGCGCCCGACGGGGCGCGCTGGCCGAGAAACTGGCGCAGGCGTTCACGCAAGGCGACCGGGGCAAACAAGGCCAGCCCGACCCAGCACAGTGCGCAGACAACGACGAACACCACCAGCAGGAATATCAGTTGGGTGATCTTCATCATGGCCTCACACGCGGATGCGGATGGTCAGGCGCAGCCACAGCACGCCGACGATGATCATGCCCAGGCCGTACCACAGCAGCCGCTCGCCGCTCGGATCGGTCCACAGCATGCTGACGTAATGCGGGCTGCTGACCGTCATCACGCCCATCACGCCAAATGGCAGCAGGCCCAGAATCCAGGCCGACATACGGCCTTCGGCGGACAGCACCCGTACCTGGGCCACGAGTTTGAGGCGCGCGCGGATGATGCCGCTGATATTGCCGAGGATTTCGGCCAGGTTGCCGCCCGAGTCGCGCTGGATCAGCACCGCGATCACCAGGTAGCGCAGGTCGGTCAGCGGAATGCGCGCGGCCAGGCCGTGCAGCGCTTCGTTCATCGGGACGCCATAATTGATTTCTTCGCGCGCGATCCGAAATTCGCCGGCCAGCGGCTCGGGCAGTTCATTGCCGACGATCTGCAGCACATTGATGAACGAGTGCCCGGCGCGCAGCGCGCGCGCGATGAAGTCTGCCGCCTCCGGCAACTGGTGCTCGATGCGGATCAGGCGCCGGCTGCGCATCCGGTGCAGCAACCACCAGGGCAGGCCCGGGCTGGTTACGCACAGCACCAGGCGCGCCGGCAGGGGCAGCGACCAGACGGCGCACGCCACCAGGACCGTGCTCACGCAGCCAAAAGTAGCAGCGATGAAGTGGCTGACCGTCCAGGTGGCCCCGGCCTGCACCAGCAGCGCATCGATGCGCTGGGCCAGGACCGCCCGGTGCAGCAGCCGGTCGAGGGCAGGCTGGCGGCTGAAGGGGCGCTGCTTGAGGATGGAAATGCGTTCGCCCGAGCGGCTCTGCGCACCGCCGGACATCACCTGCAGGCGGCGTGCAATGCGGCGCGCTGCGGCGCCGCGGGTACTCATCCACCACAGGTAAAACCCTTCGACAGCCAGGATGACAGCGGCGAACAGCACCACGACGAACGCATAGAACAGGGTGTCCATGAGCGATCCTTCAATCAAACACGCGGTCGGGATCGAACGCGTCGTCCGGCACCGGCACCCCGAACAGCCGGAGGCGGTCGGCAAAACGCGGCCGCACGCCGGTGGCGCTGAAGTGGCCAAGCACCCTGCCCTGCGGATCGACACCGCGCTGTTCGAAGCGGAAGATCTCCTGCATCGAGATGATCTCGCCTTCCATGCCGGTGATCTCCTGCATGCTCACCAGCTTGCGCGTGCCGTCGGTCAGGCGCGATACCTGCAGCACCACCGTCACCGCCGAAACGATCTGCTGGCGGATCGCGCGCGGCGTCAGGTTGACCGCGGCCATGCTGACCATGTTTTCCAGGCGCGAGAGCGCATCGCGCGGCGTGTTCGAGTGGATCGTGGCGAGCGAGCCCTCGTGCCCCGTGTTCATCGCCTGCAGCATGTCGAGCGCCTCGGCGCCGCGGACCTCACCCAGGATGATGCGGTCGGGTCGCATGCGCAGTGCGTTGCGCACCAGCGCGCGCTGCGTGACTTCGCCCTTGTCCTCGATGTTCGGCGGTCGCGTTTCCAGGCGCACGACATGCGGCTGGCGCAGTTGCAGCTCGGCCGCATCCTCGATCGTCACGACGCGCTCGCTGGCCGGGATGAACCCCGAGATCAGATTGAGCAAGGTGGTCTTGCCGCTGCCCGTACCGCCCGAGATCAGGATGTTGACCTTGGCCGTGCCCAGGCCCTCGATCACCTGGATCATCGGCGGGGCCATGCTTTTGTATTCAAGCAGGTTCTGTACCGTCAGCGGACTGCCGCCGAAGCGGCGGATCGACAGGATCGGCCCGTCCACGGCCAGCGGCGGAATGATGGCATTCACGCGTGAGCCGTCCGGCAGGCGCGCATCGACCATCGGGCTCGATTCGTCGACCCGGCGTCCCACGCGCGAGACGATTTTTTCGATGATCTTCATCAGGTGGGCGTTGTCGTGGAAGGTGACATCGGTCAGTTCGAGCTTGCCGTAGCGTTCGACCCAGACCTTGCTGGCGGTGTTGACCAGGATGTCCGAGATGGTCGGATCTGCCAGCAGCGGCTCGAGGGGGCCGAAGCCCAGCATCTCGTGCTGGATGTCGAGCACCAGGTGATGGCGCTCGTGCTGGTTCAGCACGATGCGTTCGTCTTCGATGATGCGCTGGACCAGCAGCGCCAGTTCGTGCTTGAACTGTTCGGCGGTCAGGCGCTTCAGGCGCTCCAGGTCGATCCGGTCGAGGATCATCTGGTGCATCAGCTTCTTGAGCTCCTGGTAAGCGTGGTTGGGCGCTTCGTGCGATTCGGCGCCGGTCGGGCGCTCGGGGTCGGGCAGCGCAAGGCGTTCGCGAAGGGACATCGATGTCTCCAGAGCGTGATTGAAGCGGGGGGACGGGTCAGTCGTCGTGATCCTGGCGCCCGAACAGGCGCCCCAGCAGGCCGCGGCTTTCGTGGACCCGCTGCGCGGTCACCAGTTCGACCAGGTCGGCCAGGCTGCGCGCGGCGGCGCTCGAGCGCGACAGCTGCAGCACCGGCACGCCCTGGTTCACCGAGTCGGTGACCGCGATGTAATCGTTGGGGAAGGTGTGCACCACTTCGCAGCCCAGCGCCGCGTGCAGGTCCTGCAGGCGCAGCTTGCCGCCCTTCTCGTAGCGGTTGACGATCAGGCGGATGTTGTCGAGCACATAGCCGAGCGAGCGGAAGATGTCGAGCAGGCGGCGCGCATCGCGGATGTCGGGCAGCGCCAGTTGCAGCAACGGATAGATGGTGTCGGTCGCGTCCAGCGCGCGCAGCGACACCGCATCGATCTGGCGCCCGACGTCGAGCAGCACGTAATCGTAGTGCTGGCGCGCCACGCGCAGGATGGTGTCGATGTGTTCGGGCTTGGCCTGCCGTTCGTGGGCCGGATCGTCGGCCGCCGCCAGCACGCCGAAGCCGGGCGTGACGTGCACCAGGCACGATTCGAGAAACGGTCCGTCGATGCGCGCAATCTGGGCGCACACGTCCGACATCGTCATGGCCGGTTTCTGGTCCGACACGTACAGGGCAGCGTCGCCGAACTGGCCATGCAGGTCGACCAGTAGTACCTTCTTGCCCGCCAGCGTGGCCAGCGCATAGCCGAAATTGGTCGAGATAAAGGTGGCCCCGCTGCCGCCCTTGCAGGCAATGAATGCCAGCACCTTCCCGTCGCGCATGGTCGACATGCCGGCGGCGCTGGCGATGCGGTCCATCGCCTCATGGAAGGCGCGGTGCACCAGCGGCAGTTGCAGCAGCTCGCGCACGCCGGCGCGCATTGCGGTGATCAACAGGTCGGGCTGGTGCTGGGTGGTCAGCAGCATCAGTTGCGACGTCGGATACTGGCGGCCCAGGCGCTCGAGCAGGTTGGCTTCGGACGGTTCGAGGTTGCTGGCATCGACGATCACGAGTTGCGGCGCATCGGGATCGGGCCGGTCAAGCGCTTCGCGCAGGCCGGCGCGGGTTGCGGCCACCTGCATGGGCGGCACGCGCGCGGCGCCCTGGGAAGCCAGTTCCGCATACAGGTGGCTGTCGCAGCTGATCAGGAGCGCTCTCATGAAATCCTCGATATGGGTGTAGCCGCGCGCTCAGTGCGAACGAATCATGGGCGCCGGCTGGCCGGTGTCCGGTTGTGCGAACGAGCGCTCATAGTTGTCGATGGCGGCGCGCGCTGCCGGTCCACTGAGCCCCGCCGCGGGGTGGCGGATGCTGCCTGCCGCCGGGTCGATCGTCTGCGCGGCCAGGTTGGCGCGGGTGGCCGCACCGAACTGGTTGTCCCAGTTCGGCGTGCCCGAGACGCAGCCTTGCGCGCCGCCGGCGAGCAGCGCCAGCGCTGCCCAGCGTGTGAATGTGGATGCCATGCTGCTCTCCTGGTTCAGTGCGGGGTCGCCGGCGCCGGCGCCGGTGCGGAGGGAACGGGCGTGGTGCCAACGGCAGGCGCACCTTCCAGACGCCCGCCGAGCAGCACGCCGGCGCGTGACGGCACGTCGAAACGGTCGGTGGGCAAACTCAGGCTGCCGGCCGGCAGCGGCTTGACCAGGCGCGCCGTGATCACGAACACCAGTTCGCTGCGCTCCTGCTGGAAGTCGGTGCTGCGAAACAGCGCGCCCAGCACCGGCACGTCGCCCAGTCCCGGCAAGCCTTTCAGATTGGCGACCAGGTTGTTGCGCACCAGGCCACCGATGGCGAAACTCTGGCCGTCATGCAGCTGCACCGTGGTGCTGGCGCGGCGCGTGGTCAGCAGCGGCATGATCGCGGTGCCGGCAATGCCGGCGGCGCTGATGCCGATCCCTTCGCGCGACAGCTCCGACACCTCTGGCGCGACCTTCAGGTTGATCAGTCCGCCACCGAGCACGGTCGGGGTAAAGCGCAGGCCGACGCCGAATTCCCGTTCTTCCAGCGTCACCTTGTTGTTGTCCTGCGCCACCGGGATGAAGAATTTGCCGCCGGCGAGGAACGCGCCTTCCTGGCCGCTGAGGGCCAGCACGTTCGGTTCGGCCAGGATACGCACCAGGCCATCGAGCTTGTCGGCGTCGATGCCGAAGCGGTTGCCGTTGGATTTCAGGCCAGCCAGACCCCCGCGCGCCAGACCGCTGAGAAAATCGCTGGCCAGCGTGGTGGTCCAGCTGCCCGACCCGAAGCTCAGGCGGATCCCGCTTTCAAGCCGCTCGAGCAGCGTGCGCGCGACTTCGGCCACCTTGACCTCGAGCTGCACCTGCTGGGGCGCGCTGACTGCCAGCAGGTTGACCACGCGGGCGCTGGCGCCACCGGCGCCGGCAGCCGCGCCGCTGCTGCTCCCTTTGTCGACCAGGATCACGCCGTCGGTCGCGTTGTCCTTGTCGGGCGCCGGCAATGGGCGCAGCGGGCGGCGCACGTAAGCGCCAGCCAGTTCCACCGCGCGGTTGACCGCGCTGGCGTCGCTGACGGTGCCGGTCAGCACCAGCGTGTCATTCGCGGCCAGCACCCGGATCTGCTTCTCGTCCGGCATGGCCGCGCCCAGCATGGCCTGCAGGCCGCCCGGGTCCATCGCGACCGTGATGTCGATCACGCTGCACAAGCCGCTGCGGCCCTGCACGATCATATTGGTGGTGCCGACATCGACGCCGGCGATGTACAGCGTGTCCGGCGCGACCAGCATCGCCTGCACCACGGCCGGGTTGCCGACGCTGCGCCGGCGCACCGCTTCGGGCAGGCGCAGCATGGTCGACTTGCCCATCTGGAGCGCCATGACGGCGGGCCGGGCCGCCTCGCCCTGGCAGCCGGTGTCCAGGCGCAGGTCAGGCCGGGCTGCCGTGCCGGGTGCTGCGGTTTTCTGGGCGACCGGTGCCGCCAGCGCCAGGGCGCTCACACCTGTCAGCATGGCTGCAAGACAAACGCGCAGTGCGCTCGTGGGATGTCGGTGCATGATCGGTCCAATCGTAGACATCAGAAGCACTCCTGCGATGCGTGCAGGCCGTTGATGACGCTGATGCAGTTCCGGTGCTGTACCGGCAGCGGCGCCCGCACCTGCTGCAAGCGTGGCCGTGCTGGCAGCGCTGCGCGCAGCACGACCGGCGCCGCGGGTGGCGCCGGCAGCAGGTTCTCTTTGGTGGCGCCGGTGGTGGTGGTGGCGGCCGGGTCGATCTGGTTGCGCAGCGCGAGCGACAGCGCGCCGACGCTGCGCGCCAGGTCCAGCTTTTCGGCCTGTTCGGGCGTCACTTCGAGCGTGACGGCATTGACGACCTTGGGCTTGGTCTCGTCGCGGCCCACTTCCTGGGCCACCGCCAGCACCAGGATGCGCTCCAGGACGATCTTCGAGATGCTGTGCGCACGGGCCTGCGGGGCATTCGGATCGGGCGCCGTCTCGGTACTGACGATGATGTCGACATAGTTGCCCGGCAGGGCGAAGCCGGCCACGCCGATCACGTCATTGACGCGCACCGTGATGGCGCGCTTGCCTTCGGCGATCAGGGCCGACAGGCCACCCAGCGTGCCGGCCGGGGCCAGCTTGGCTTCGCTCACCGGCTCGCCGGCGAGCAGGCTGCTGCGCAACACCCGTCCGTTCAGCGCCTTGGGATCGGTGAACGCCCCCTTCGGCACGCTGGCGGTGGGCCAGTCCACCACGATAAACAGCGCCGGGTTGAGACGCTGACCAATGTCGATGTCGCTGCCCGCGACGACGATCCTGCCAGCCGTGGCCACCGGCGCATTGAGCAGCCAGCGCGCGGCCAGCGCCACGGCCAGCAGGCCAAGCAGCACGGCCAGCGCCATCATGATCATGGCTCGTTGATTTTTCATGCTGCGTCTCCTTCGCCGAACAGGCTGTTCCAGGCGCGGGTCAGGCCATCGACATCACAGCGTGGCGCCTGACCGGTATAGCCGGCGAAGTCGGCGATCCGGCCCAGCAGCTCGTGCGGATAGGCGGCCAGCAGCGCGCGCCCGGTGCGGCGGTGCAGGTGCTCGATCAGGAAGGCGATCGCGCTGTCGTCGAGATCGATCCGGCGCAGCCGCGCCTGGCGCCGCAGCAGTGCGCGGTAGCTGTGCTCCGACAGCGGGCCGACCGGAATCCGGTAACCGATGCGGCGCAGGCAGGCGTCGTCGAGCACCGCCTCGGGCGCGAGGCTGGTGATCAGCACCAGACTGACATCGAACGGCAAGGCGTGGGTGGGGCCACCCGGCACCGTGACATGGTCCTGGCCCGCTTCCAGCGCGCCGAGCCAGCGGTGCAGCAGTTCGCCCGGCGGCACGCGCTGGCAACCCAGATCGTCCACCACCAGCAAGCCGTTGTTGGCCAGGATGTGGGGCGGCGCGCGCAGCACGCCGCTACCGGGGTCGCTGCGCAGCTCCAGCATGTCGCGCGCCAGCTCGGGCCCCACGTGCACCAGCGGACGCTGGCTCAGGGCCCAGCGTGCATCGCTGCTGCGACGCTCTTCCAGCGCGCGCGCGTGCAGCGGGACGGGATGCAGCGCCAGGTCGTGCAGCGCGATGATTTCATGGTTCACCAGCACCGCATACGGCACCGCGATCGGGTCCTGGCGCAGGCGTGCCAGCTTGCGTGCCAGCGTCGTCTTGCCGCTGCCGGATGGACCGTACAGCAGCAACGGGCGGCCCGAATGCAGTGCCGCGCCGATCTGCTCGCGAATGGCCGGCGCCAGGCCGTCGCCGTCGAGCAACGCATCGAGCTCGGTGCGCGTGACGCGCGCTGCATCCGGCTGGCGCTGCGACTGGCGCGTGACCACGGCGCGCCACGCCGCCAGCGTCACCGGCGCCGGGCCGACATAGCGCGATTCGGCCAGGTATTCGCCCGCCGCGCGCTGGCCCGGGACGGTCAACTGATAATGCACATCGAGGTCGCTGTCGCCCGAATACGCCACCTCGGCCTGCTGCGCGCCCACCAGCGCCTGCAGCACTTCGCGCAGCACGCTGACCGACAGGCGCAGGCGTCCGGTCAGCCTGGACAAGGGCGACTTGCCGTCGGCATGCAGAGTCTTGATCACGAGCGCCGTCACCAGGCGCGCGTCGAGCCCCGTATCGCGCACCGTGCGCGGCTGACGCGGCAGCACTGCAGCAAGATTGCCATCCGCATCAAAACCCGGCGCAGACAGGGGCAACGATGCATCCGGTCCGGTCAGCGCGGCGGCCGATAACACTCCGATCATGACGTCTCCTGCTGCTGAAGTTGGTTTTGGGAAAACCTCGATTGATTCTAACGAGCATCTATTTGCGCTACTTGATGCCTGACAAGAGCGGCCAAGGCGGTCAAGCGAGGTGTGTGGCGCCGTAACGGCCGACCAGGTGCACGATCGTTCCTGCCGCAATGGCCACGCCATAGGGAATCGAACCCGCGCTGGGGCGGCCGCCGTTATCCGGGCTCGGCAAGCGTTGCAAGCGCAGCAGGATGGGCAGCAACATGGCCCACAGATTGGACAGGGCCAGGCGCAGCCGCCCTTTGACAATCAGTACAACGAGCACCATTACCCCGCCTGCGCACCAGGCCAGGATGGCGATGCGCAGCGCGTCGCCCGCGCCGGTGAAGACGCCGACGGCGGCCATCATCTTGACGTCGCCGGCAGCCATGCCGCGCAGCAGATAGAACGGCAGCAGCACGGCCAGGCCGGTCGCGCAGCCGCCCAACGCGGATAGCAGCGCCGTCACTGGCTGGGGTGACAGCAGGTGCAGCAGCAGCGCGCCGAGTACGCCAGCGAGCAGCAATGAATTGGGAATGCGCCGACTTTCCAGGTCCTTGATCGCGGCGGCCGTCACCAGCAGCAGCAGCAGCGTGTCGAGGTAGGGTGCGATATCCATGATCGGCTCCAGAAAAAATGCCCCCCGGGCCGGACTGCGACCCGGGGGGCACATGGATTACGGTGCAGTCGGGTTAGCGGCGCTCAGCTGATCCCGAATGTACTCGAACGTTTCCTTGATACCAGTGCCCACCTCGCCAGCCACGGTGGCCATTGCGACGCCGATGAGTGCAGCGATCAGGCCATACTCAATGGCAGTCACACCGTTCTCATCCGCGATGAAGGCTTTGATGGCGGAGGTAATCGTGCTCATGACAATACTCCTTGTAGTGGTTGATAAAGTACTGGCTGCGACCGGGCCCGGTCGCCCCTGCTGACTAACTTTGTGCCAGTGAATTGACTATAAGTATTAGTGCCGTGCGGCAATTTGATGATGCTCAGTTTTCCTTGTGGAAATGTTTTTGCTTGAGGAAACGTAAGGCCCAGGCGCCAACGCACGATGACCCGATAAAGCAGGGTAAAAATCACCAAGAATAGTTGCCGCTAGTACAAAAAAGCATTATGCTGCTTCGCTTGGCCGCTGGAAAAAGCGGCATCTCCGGCCCGGTTGCGCGTCATGCCACGCCACATGCAGGGTCTTCTTCTTTCGCGCTTGCCTGGCCTGATAACAACGACATGGATTCCCTGCTGCGACACATGGTGGACATGACTGGCCACCGCGATCACACCATGCTCGACATCTCCGTGGTGTCGGCGGTCCAGGAATTGTCAGGCGCGAGCCAGACCCGGGTGTTGGGTATTGCCAGCGTCGGCGGCCAGCAGTTCGTGCGCTCGCGCGCCTGCATCCAGGCGGGCGGCGTCGCTTGCCCGGAAGAGCCACAAGACAGCGGCCCGGGCGAACCAATCGCCACCTATCCGGAACTCGATGCCTGCCTGCGCCAGCACGCCACGCGCGCCGAGGGCGTGGGGGCCGATGGCCTGCGCCGCCTGTGGTTGCCGATCTGGTTCGGCGAGCGGGCCGATACCTGCCTCGAGATCGCCCACGACAGTCCATTCACGCCGGAAGCGCTGTACATGGTCAGTGGCATTGTCAGCGTGTACCGCAATTTCCAGAATTTGCTCGACTACAGCGAACGCGATTCGCTCACGGGCCTGCTCAACCGCAAGACCTTCGACGATCAGCTGGCGCGCATGCTGCATGCGACGGACGTCGAACCGGTCATGCCGGGCGTGGCCGAAAGGCGCGCGCAGCACGGGGCAGAACAGCAGTGGCTGGCCGTGGTCGACGTCGACCACTTCAAGACCGTCAACGACCGCTTTGGCCACCTGTACGGCGACGAAGTCCTGATCCTGATCGCCAACCTGCTGCAATCGTCATTCCGTACGCAGGACCGGGTGTTTCGCTTTGGCGGCGAAGAGTTTGTGGTGCTGCTGCGCTCGACGACGCTGGAGAACGCGCGCCGCATCATCGAGCGCTTTCGTCTCGATGTCGAAAGCCACCACTTCCCGCAAGTGGGGCAAGTCACCGTCAGTGTCGGCTTTACCAGCGTCAGCGCGGCCGATTCGCCGGTCGTTACGCTGGGCCACGCCGACCAGGCGCTGTATTTCGCCAAGGCCAATGGCCGCAACCGCGTCTGCCACTACGAAGCGCTGGTCGAGGGCGGCCTGCTGCAGACCGTCACGACCAACGACACCGCCGAATTCTTCTGAGCGCGCGTCGTGTGCGTTCAGGCCACCTGCATGAAACGCAGCGGTTCGACCTGCCACTTCTCGGCCGACTCGTGACGCACGATCCGGTCGCCGCCACCGAAGCCCAGCGGCCGTGACAGATCGACGGTCTCGGGTTTGATGTAACGCTGCTGCCTGGTGTGGAAGAACACGTTGACCTTTGGCGTCAACAGGCTCGTTTCGTGCGGCTCGACCACCACGCCCAGGCGCCCCGACTCGAGCAGCACCAGCGTGCCGACCGGGTAGATCCCGACGCAGCGCATGAATTCCTGGACCAGGGCGGGATCGAAGTGGAATTTGCTCCACTCGTACAGCTTGCGCAGCGCTTCGGCCGGCGCCACCCCCTTGTGATAGCAGCGCTCGGATGTGATCGCGTCGTACACGTCGACGATGGCCGCCATCTGCGCCAGCTCGCTGATTGCGCTTCCGGCCTGCGCATCCGGGTAGCCGCTGCCGTCGCGCCGCTCGTGGTGGTGCAGCGTGATGTCCAGAGGAATGGCGCCGATGCCGGGCGTGCGCAGCAGAATGTCGTGGCCATCGCGCGGATGGCGCTTGATGATGGCGAACTCGGCGTCGGTCAGGCGCCCTGCCTTGTTGAGAATCGCATCCGGCACCAGCGCCTTGCCGGTGTCGTGCAGCAGGCCGCCGATGCCGGCCTGGTAGATGCGCTCGTCATCCAGATTGCGTGAGCGGCAGAACGCCACCAGCAGCGTGCACACGCTCACCGAATGCAGGAACGTGTAATCGTCCTTGTTCTTGATCTGTAACAGGCCGAGCAAGGCGCCCGCGTTGCGCAGGATCGATTCGGTGATGTTCTGCACGACCGGGCCCACCTCGTCGAGGTGGACGACCTTTCCCAGCCGCGCGTCCTGCATCACCGTGCGCACCACGCCCACCGCTTCGCGCCGCACCGTGGCCGCGCGTTGCAGTTCCTCGCCAACGGAGATTCGTACCCGGCTGGTCGCGGTGGTGGCCAGCGCCGTCACTTCGGCTTCGGTGGCCGCCTGCGCCTGGGCCAGCGTCGGCGCGTCCACGTCCATGCCGCGGCCGCAATCGATCACGACGCCGTGGATGCGCGCGTCGCGGATCTTCTGGATTTCGCTCTCGCAGGTCAACAGGAACTGACTGCGCACGAAGGGATGCTCCATCCAGCCACAATCGAGATCGTGGATGAACATGCCGACCCTGAGTTGTGACGCATCCACTTTTTTCAACATCTGACGTAGCCTCTGGTAACCAAGCGCGGACGGTGTGCTCGCGCTATGCAGGAAGTATACCAAATGATTGCATTTAATCACTTAATGTTATCTTTAGTAAACTTCATAAAACCGGTTCATTTGTTCACAGCTTGACGTTAACGTTAACGTCAGATACCGTACCAGCACTCCTCGTCCTCCCGCCTACAAGGACTGCTCGCCATGAACGATACAACTGCCGCCGCCACGCTGGCTGCCCCCGCCCCCGCCACTCTGCAACTGGCCAACAAGGTGCGCTTCGTCACCGCCGCCTCGCTGTTCGACGGCCACGATGCGTCGATCAACATCATGCGGCGCATCCTGCAATCGAACGGGGCCGAGGTGATCCACCTGGGCCACAACCGCTCGGTCGACGATGTCGTCACGGCGGCACTGGCCGAAGACGCACAAGGCATCGCCATCTCGAGCTACCAGGGCGGCCACGTCGAATACTTCAAGTACATGATCGACCTGCTGCGCGAGCGCGGCGGCGCGCACATCAAGGTGTTCGGCGGCGGCGGCGGCGTGATCGTCGCGCACGAAATCGACGAACTGCATGCGTATGGCGTCACCCGCATCTTCAGCCCCGAAGACGGCCAGCGCATGGGCCTGGTCGGCATGATCCACGCGATGCTGCAAGCGTGCGACGTCGACCTGTCACCGTACGCCCCGACCACGCTGGCGGCGCTGCAGCAGGGCGAGCTGGCTGCGCGCCACCGCCCGCTGGCGCAGCTGATCACGGCCCTGGAAAACGACAAGGTCGACGCCGCGCTGCGCGCGCAGATCCTCGAACACGCCGCGACGCTGCGCGTGCCGACGCTGGGCATCACCGGCACCGGCGGCGCGGGCAAGTCGTCGCTGACCGATGAACTGATCCGCCGCATCCGCCTCGATCAGGGCGACCACCTGAACATCGCCGTGATCTCGATCGACCCGTCGCGCCGCAAGTCCGGCGGCGCGCTGCTGGGCGACCGCATCCGCATGAATGCGATCAGTCCGTGGAACGGCCAGACGCGCGTGTTCATGCGCTCGCTGGCCACGCGCGACGCCGGCTCGGAAATCTCGCAGGCGCTGCCCGACGTGATCGCCGCCTGCAAGGTGACCGGGTTCGACCTCGTGATCGTCGAGACGTCCGGCATCGGCCAGGGCGACGCCGCCATCGTGCCGCACGTCGACACGTCGATGTACGTGATGACGCCCGAATTCGGCGCCGCCTCACAGCTCGAAAAAATCGACATGCTCGATTTCGCCGACTTCATCGCCATCAACAAGTTCGACCGCAAGGGTGCGCTCGACGCGCTGCGCGACGTGGCCAAGCAGTACCAGCGCAACCGCGAACTGTGGAGCCAGAGCCCGGACCAGATGCCGGTGTTCGGCACCCAGGCCTCGCGCTTCAACGACGACGGCGTGACGGCGCTGTACCACGGCCTGCTGCCAAGGCTGGCGGCGCTCGGCCTGCCGATCGATGCGAGCAGCCTGCCCGCGCCGGCGCTGCGCTACTCGAGCGGCAAGAACGTGATCGTGCCACCGGCGCGCAGCCGCTACCTGGCCGAGATCGCCGACACCGTGCGCGGCTACCACCGCCACGTGGCGCGCCAGGTGAAACTCGCACGCGAGCGCCAGCAACTGGGCGAATCGAAGCGCATGCTGCTGGCCGCCGGCCAGGGCGCTGCCACAAGCGATGCGCTCGACGGCCTGATGGCCGAACGCGACAACGCGATGGATGGCGAAGCCAAGAACCTCGTGGCTGCCTGGCCGGCGCTGCAGGCCGCGTACGCCGGCGACGATTACGTCACGCACGTACGCGACAAGGAAATCCGCACGCGCCTGGTGACCAAGACCCTGTCGGGCAATCCGATCCGCAAGGTCGCGCTGCCGCGCTTTGAAGACCACGGCGAAATCCTGCGCTTTTTGATGCTCGAGAACGTGCCGGGCGCGTTCCCTTACACGGCCGGCGTGTTCCCGTTCAAGCGCGAAGGCGAAGACCCGACCCGCATGTTCGCCGGCGAAGGCGACGCCTTCCGCACCAACAAACGCTTCAAGCTCGTCTCGACCGGCATGGACGCCAAGCGCCTGTCGACCGCGTTCGATTCGGTCACGCTGTACGGCGCCGACCCGGCGCTGCGGCCCGATATCTACGGCAAGGTCGGCAACTCGGGCGTGTCGATTGCCACGCTGGACGACATGAAGGTGCTGTACGACGGCTTCGACCTGTGCAGCCCGTCGACGTCGGTGTCGATGACGATCAACGGCCCGGCGCCGACCATCCTGGCGATGTTCATGAATACGGCGATCGACCAGCAGATCGACAAGTTCGCGCACGACAACGGCCGCCAGCCCACGCCGGACGAAAGCGAAAAAATCCGCGCCTGGGTCCTGACCAGCGTGCGCGGCACCGTGCAGGCCGACATCCTGAAGGAAGACCAGGGCCAGAACACCTGCATCTTCTCGACCGAGTTTTCGCTGAAGGTCATGGGCGACATCCAGGAATATTTCGTGCGCCACGGCGTGCGCAATTTCTACTCGGTGTCGATCTCGGGTTATCACATTGCCGAAGCGGGCGCCAATCCGATCTCGCAACTGGCGTTCACGCTGTCGAACGGCTTCACGTTCGTCGAAGCCTACCTGGCGCGCGGGATGCACATCGACGACTTCGCGCCAAACCTGTCGTTCTTCTTCTCGAACGGGATGGACCCGGAATACACGGTGCTCGGGCGCGTCGCACGCCGCCTGTGGGCGGTGGCCATGCGCGAGCGCTACGGCGCCAACGACCGCTCGCAAAAGCTCAAGTACCACATCCAGACATCGGGCCGTTCGCTGCACGCGCAAGAGATCGACTTCAACGACATCCGCACCACGCTGCAGGCGCTGATCGCGATCTACGACAACTGCAATTCGCTGCACACCAATGCCTACGACGAAGCGATCACCACGCCGACCGACGAATCGGTGCGCCGCGCCCTGGCCATCCAGCTGATCATCAACCGCGAGTGGGGGCTGGCCAAGAACGAGAACCCGAACCAGGGCGCGTTCATCATGGACGAACTGACCGACCTGGTCGAAGAGCAGGTGCTGCAGGAATTCGAGCGCATCGCCGAACGCGGCGGCGTGCTGGGTGCGATGGAAACCGGCTACCAGCGCGGCAAGATCCAGGAAGAGTCGATGCTGTACGAGCACCAGAAGCACGACGGCACGCTGCCGATCATCGGCGTCAATACCTTCCGCAATCCGAAAGGTTCGGGCGCAGCGGCGACGATCGAACTGGCACGTTCGACCGACGACGAAAAGCAGTCACAGCTGCAGCGCCTGGACGCCTTCCACTCGCGCCACGCCGATGCCGCGCCGGCCGCGCTGGCCGCCCTGCGCCAGGCCGCCATCGACAACCAGAACGTGTTTACGCACCTGATGGACGCCGTGCGCGTGTGCTCGCTGGGACAGATCACGACGGCGCTGTTCGAAGTGGGTGGGCAGTACCGGCGTAATATGTAATCACGCTGTCGGCAAACGGCCTAGAATGACTCAGTCCACACCACGGAGTCATGCATGCCGATCCGTCCCGCACAGCTGTCTGCACTGATGCGCGAAGTCGAACAGGAAGACCCGATCGACTTCGCCGACCTCCCCTTCCCCGAAGACGAACTGCGCGACCTCGTCGCCAATCACCTGTGCGAGATGGCGGCGGCGATGGACAACTTCAGCCATGAAGATCGCCTAATGACACTGCTTGCCGTCTCGGCCAAGCTGGTGCTGGAAAACCTCGTGCTGCATGTGCAGTTATTGCGGCGGCATGGCTTGCCGGTGGGTGAGCATGTCGATGCTTTGCTGCAACGCCTGCGCAGCGATCCAGGCAGCAATTCGGGCTGAACGGCGCTGCGCCGGTGGCCTGCCATCTTTGTAACAATTGCTCTCACTTTTTTGCTGTTACCGGCGGCTGGAATTTGCAACAATCGCATCCGTTTGTACGTTGGCGCCGCTATTCCTTCAGGTATTATTTGTTGTTGAGGAATTTCGCTATCTGGCGAAACAACGAACTCCATTGCCTGAGGAATCCCACATGTCGCGCCACGCTACCAAGCTTACTCTTACCGCCCTGCTGTCCGGCGCCATCCTGGCCGCTGGCCTGTCCGGTTGCAACCGCACCCAGTCGACCGAGACCCTGCTGGCCGAAGCCACCGAATATCAGCAAAAAGGCGATATCAAGGCGGCGCTGATCCAGCTGAAGAATGCCGTGGCAAACAGCCCGGAAAACGGCGAAGCGCGCATGGCGCTGGGCTCCCTGCAATTGTCGACCGGCGATGCTGTGTCGGCTGAAAAAGAATTCGGCCGCGCCCGTTCGCTGGGTATCCCGGCAGCGCGCGTGCTGCCACTGCTCGGCCAGGCGCTGACGCAGCAGGGCAAGTTCAAGGAAGTGCTGACCGAGATCACGCCCGAAGCGGCGACCGGTTCGGCTCCACTGCTGAGCCTGCGCGCCGATGCGCTGCTGGGCAGCGGCAAGCCGGATGAAGCGCAGCAGGCTTATGCCGCCGCGCTGGCGGCCAATGCCAGTTCGGGCGAGGCCTTGATGGGCATGGCGCGTATTGCCGCCGCCAAAGGCGACCGGGAAGCAGCAACGCGCTACGTCGAGGACGCGGTTGCCAAGGATCCGAAGAATCCCGAAGCCTACATGATGCGCGGCTCGATGCTGCGCATGATGAACAAGCCGGACGAAGCCCTGGCGGCGTATGACCAGGCGCTCAAGCTGAAACCGGATCACCGTGGCGCCCACATTGAAAAGGCGTACGTCGAGATCGCCCGCGGCAAGTTCGACGCGGCCAAGATCGAAGTCGAGGCCGCCGAAAAGAATTCGCCGGGCAGCCTGCTGGTGGTGTACACGCGCGGCCTGTACGAATTCTCGCAAGGTAAATACTCGGCCGCGAAAGATGCGCTGGCCAAAATCCTCAAGATCGCCCCCGATCACCAGCCGAGCATCCTGCTGGCCGGCGCATCGGAGCTGAATCTGGGCGGCACCCAGCAGGCCGAGCAGCACCTGCGCAAGTACCTGCAAAGCAATCCGAACAATGTCTATGCACGCAAGCTGCTGGCCCAGGCACAACTGCGTAATTCGCAGCCAGCCGATGCTGCCGCAACCCTGGCGCCTGCGCTGAAAGACGCGCCGCAGGATGCACAACTGCTGGCGCTGGCAGGCGAGTCGTACATGCAGGTCCGTGACTTCGACAAGGCCAGCAGTTACCTGCAGCAAGCCGCCACACTGGCGCCGCAGGCTGCCGCCGTGCGCACTTCGCTTGGCCTGTCGCGCCTGGCACAGGGCGACCAGGCGCGTGGCCTGAGCGAACTCGAAGCGGCTGCCACGCTCGATCCGAAATCGCTCCAGGCCACGATGGCCCTGGTCCAGACCGAGATGGGCATGAAGCGCTATGACCGGGCCGAGGCTGCCGTTGCGTCGCTTGAGAAGCAGCAGCCGGACAGCGCGCAGGTGCAGCAGCTCAAGGGCGCCGTGTACATGGTGCAAGGCAAGAATGCGCCAGCACGCGCCGCGTTTGAAAAAGCCGTACAGCTGCAGCCAACGTTCCTGCCGGCCGTGACCAACCTCGCGCGTCTGGACATGCAGGAGAAAAAGCCGGACGCTGCCAAGGCGCGCTTCACGGCCTTCCTCGAGAAGGACAAGAACAATGCCGACGCAATGGCGGCACTGGGTGAGCTGGCGCTGCTGCAAAAGAACACCGCCGAAGCCACCACCTGGTTCGAGAAAGCCAGCACGGCCAATCCGGAAGCTACAGCCCCGGCACTGAAGCTGGGCGCTCACTACCTGCGCACCGACCAGGCGCCGAAAGCACTGGCGCTGGCGCGCAAGTTCCAGACGACGAACGCGACCGATGCCGGCGTGCTCGAACTGCTGGGTCAGTCGCAGATCGCCACCAAGGATTTGAACGGTGCGCTCGATACCTACAGCAAGCTGGCCAACGTGTTGCCGAAATCGGCGCCCGCGCAGATTCGCCTGGCCGAGGTACAGCGCTTGCTCAAGAACGACAGCGAAGCCGCAGGCCACATCAAGCGTGCGGTTGACCTGCAGCCTGATTTCATGCCCGCGCGCCTGATGCAGGTGGACGCGGCAATGCGTGCCAAGCGCCCGGATGACGCCCTGGCAGCGGCGCGCCAGACGCAGCAGGCCGCGCCAAAAGCGCCGATCGGCTTCGTGCTCGAAGGCGACATCCTGATGAGCCAGCAAAAGAGCGCACCAGCCCTGCTGGCGTACGAGAAGGCCCTGGCGCTCGCACCATCGTCGGAACTGACCGCCAAGGTGGTCCAGGCGATGCAGGCAGGCGGCAAGAGCAAGGATGCACTGGCGCGCGGCGAAAAGTGGCTGGCCCAGAACCCGACCGATGCACGCATGGCGCTGATGGTTTCCGAAATCAATATGGCGGGCAAGGATTACAAAGCGGCTATCTCCCGTCTGGAATCCGTGCAAAAGACGGCGCCTGAGAACCCGCTGGTGCTGAACAACCTGGCCTGGGCTTATCAGCAGGTGAAGGATCCACGCGCGTTGGCAACTGCAGAGCAGGCGTTCAAGATCGCCAGCGACAATCCAGGCGTGATGGACACGCTGGGCTGGATGCTGGTTGAGCAGGGCAATGTCGCACGCGGCCTGCCGCTGCTGCAGAAAGCCAGCACCCAGGCGCCAAATGCGATGGAGATCCGTTATCACCTCGCCCAGGCGCTGAACAAGAGTGGCGACAAGGCCGGTGCCAAGCGCGAGCTTGACAAGCTGCTGGCAGCGAACGCGCCATTCGCGCAAGCCGATGAGGCACGCGCGCTGCTCAAGACGCTGTAATGTGGCACGCCGCCGCACGCTCTCATTCAGCTTGCGGCGGCCTGATTGACCTTTGCATGCAGCATCCTGGCGGTGATATTTATTCATCCTATCGAACGCTCAATTTATTGATGTCCAGATAAGATGTCACTACACAGATAAGGATGTTTATCGTGAACGACGATTCATACGGAATCCGGCTTACCGATACGTCGGACGGTCGTAACTCGGCCAGCATGCTGATCAACAGGATGTACGCCTGGCGCGGCTACTCCGGCGATCACCAGCCAAGCAACGACCCCAATCGCATCACGCTGACCGCCACCGACAAGGGCGACGTGGTCGGCACACTCAGCATCGGCATCGATTCCGAGGTCGGGTTGATGGCCGATGAAGTCTTCGGCGCCGAGCTGGACGCCCACCGCGCCAACGGCGCGCGCCTGTGCGAGTTCACCAAGTTTGCGTTCGACCCGTCGGTACGCTCGAAAACCGCGCTGGCCAACGTGTTTCATCTGGCCGTCATCTACGCCCGCGACATGCATGGCTGCACCGACATCATCATCGAGGTCAACCCGCGCCATCGCCGCTTCTACGAGCGCATGCTGGGGTTCCGCAAAGAGGGCGAGCTCAAGATCAACACGCGGGTGGATGCCCCGGCCTACCTGCTGCGCGTGAATCTCAAGTACGTTACCGAGCAGATCAGCATTTTTGGCGGCACTTTTGCCGCCGATGGTGAAACCGAAGAGCGCTCGTTCTACCCGTACTTCTTTTCGCCCCGCGAGGAACGCGGTATCATCAACCGCCTGCTGCGCATGGATGAGTCACATCCGGCATAAGCACCTGCATCGCCGGTACGCGCCCTGCCCTTCCTGCGGCGCCGACCATCTCGTCCCTACTTTTTCGCAATGTCCCCATGAGCAATCCGTTCCAGTACGAGCAGGCGTTTTCACGCAATATTGGCTGGGTTACACCCGCCGAACAGCAGCAGTTGCGTGGCAAGCGCATTGCCATTGCGGGCGGCGGTGGCGTCGGTGGCGTGCATCTGCTGACGCTCGCCCGCCTGGGCGTCACGCGCTTTCACATTGCCGACTTCGACACGTTCGACATCCCCAACTTCAACCGCCAGGTGGGCGCCATGATGTCGACCGTTGGCCAGCCCAAGGCCGACGTGCTGGCGGCCATGGCGCGCGACATCAATCCCGACATCGAGATCAAGATCTTTCCCGAGGGCGTCCATGGCGACAATCTCGACGAATTCCTCGCCGGTGTCGACCTGTACGTCGATGCGCTCGACTTTTTCGCCTTCGATGCACGCCAGCAGACCTTTGCTGCGTGCGCACGGCTCGGCATCCCGGCCACCACTGCCGCGCCGCTGGGCATGGGCGCCGCCCTGCTCAACTTCATGCCGGGCAAGATGACGTTCGAAGAGTATTTCGGCTGGGGCGATTTGCCGGAGCAGGAAAAAGCGATCCGCTTTGTGGTTGGCCTGGCGCCGGCCGGTCTGCACCGCAACTACCTGATGGTGCCGGGCTCGGTGAACTTCGCCGAGCGGCGCGGCCCCTCGACCTTCATGGCCTGCCAGCTGTGCGCCGGCATCATCGCCACTGAATCGCTCAAGATCCTGTTGGGGCGTGGCGACGTGCTGGCCGCACCCTGGGGCATGCAGTTCGATGCCTATCGCAACAAACTCAAGCGCACATGGCGACCGGGCGGCAACCGCCATCCGATCCAGCGCCTGGCAATTGCCATCGGCCGGCGCCAGTTTGCGCGCATGGCGGCTGCCGGTCGCTGAACGACGGCACGCCGGCGCGCGGCGCCGGTGAATCGCGGGACGAAAAAAAACCACTGTCGATACCGGCAGTGGTTTTTTATTGCTTTCGAACAGGGCCTGCGCAGCAGGCCCGTGGTTCTTAGGCAGCTTTCTTGTTGCGACGACGTGCTGCGTACAGACCCAGCATGCCCAGGCCCAGCAGGCCAACCGATGCTGGCTCTGGCACTTCAGCTGCGTTTTCGAACACGACGTCCAGCGAACCGTTGATGGTCTGGGTGCCCGATGGGGTGAAGTTGTTCAGCTGACCCGACTGGAACGACATCGAGTAGAACGGGTTAGGCAGGACGAAGAAGCTGCTGCCGGCTTCGGTCAGAGCGAACGAGCTCGATGCACCGAAGCTGCCGCAGTTGATGCCGTTGCCGCTTGGGTTGCCTGGGTTCGAGCAGGTGCTCAGCATTGGGTTCAGGGTGCCCTGGCCAGCCAGTGGGTTACCCGAGCCCAGCAGGACGTTGCCGCCTGCGACGCCCAGCGTGGTGTCCATGAACAGGTCCAGGCTACCGGTGCCTGGCTGGAAGTTGAACGTGGTGGTCGAGCCGCTCACCGAGTAGGTGCCGCTTGCCGAGTAGTTAGCAAACAGGCCGTAGTTTGCGCCCAGGCCGGTCTGGAAAGCTTCGTACGCGGTGTTGCCACCGTTGCCGACGAACTGGCCAGCAGTCCACACCAGCGAGACGTTGAACGTACCATCTTGATTGAAGGTCGCGGTTTCGGTGTAGTTACCGGTGATCTTGTCAGCAACGAAGTTTGCCTGTGGACCGACTGGATCGACGGTGAACGAATTGAACGGGGCTGCTGCGGCAGTACCGCTGAAGATGGTTGCAGCTGCGATCGATGCGGCGACGATGGTTTTCTTAAAAGCGTTCATTTCGTAAATCTCCTGGGTTGTATGGGGTACTGCTCACGAGGCTATATAAGCAATCACCGTGCCAGCTCAAGAGATTTGTTTTAAATCAAACAGTTAGAGATTTTTATTGAGCCAGATCAAATACTACTGTAAAAAATACCGACAGCATATTTACGGCCTCAAAACGTTGCTGTGGGAGCACTCCTACAAGGGCTTGCGCACGACGACATTCCACGTATTTCCGGATGTGAACTCCGAGTGAATCTCGTAACCCGCTGCCAACATTTTGGCGCGTAGTTCTTCCACATGGAACGGGCTGTAGAGAATCCCCTTGCGGATACCCCAGTCGTTGATCTTCTGTGCGGCCCAGCGCAATGGCCCGAATCCGGTGGGGTACAGCAGGACGTTCGCCGCCATTGTGCCGCCCGGCTTGAGCACGCGCAGGATGTCGCGCAGCGCACCATCGATCGTCGGGAAACAGTGGATCGAATTGGCGATATTGGCGGTGTCGAAGCGATTGTCGGCAAACGGCAGCTGGGCAGCATCGGCGTGCTGCACCTGGACTTGGGGATTGTTGGCAAAACGGCGCTTGGCGCCGGCCAGCATCGATGGCGCGTAGTCGATGCCGGTGACCTTTACTTGCGGGAGCTTGCGGCGCCGGCGCCAGTTCAGCACCATTTCGAGCAGGGTCCCGGTACCGCATGCCACTTCCAGGTGGTCGGGCCCGAAGTTCGGTCCGAAGAAGCGCATCTGGGTGCCGATTGTGCTGTTGTAGGCAAAGGTCAGAATGAAGAAGCCGCGCAGGTCATACCACCACGGTTCAGAGGAATAGGCTTCGGCGATTTCATCCCGGGTCTTACCTGTCGTCATGGAGCATCCTCAATGTGATAAACACGAAGCGCTGAATATAGGACGTTCCTGCCAGGCAGGCAAGTACAAATACTGAGGGGAAAGTGCGGGGCGCGTGCCCCTGCAACAGCGCTTAGCCGAGCGCGCGCAGGCGGTTGATGATGCCGGCCTCTTCGCGCTGCGAAAAGAACCACGGAAACAGCGAGCGTTCACCGACCGCCTTGTCCTGCATGCCGCCCCACTTGGCGACCTGTTCGGTACCGAACGCGGTAGCGGCGCTCAGCAGCACCGCTGGCGCCTGCACGCGTGGATTGGGCCGTGATTCGCAGACAGTCTGGAAGCCCAGCATGGCTTCGTAAAAACGGCGATGACGCGGATTGACCTCGATGAAGATGTGGCTGCAATGATTCAGGTCGCGCGCATAAATCAGGGCCACGTGAAACAGCGACGCCAGCACGGCCTTTGACTTGATGGCCGGATCGACGGCAAGCTTGATGATTTCGCAGACCTTGCCGGTCCCGCGCTGGGTATCGATATAGTCGGCGAATACCTGGTCGGCCAGCAGGCCGATGTCGGAATCCAGGCCAAGGCTCAGCGTGCCGAAGACCTGGCCACGGTCCGACGCCGTCAGCGTGATCCGGTTGGGGTCGTTATTGATCTGGTGGTTGCCACTATAGCCGCGCCATGCATACATCTTGCTGATAAGCATGCTTGCGGAGTTGCGCTGGGTATCGATGTCGGCAGCGCGAATCCCGAACACACGTTCGTTGATGGTAACGTCAATGATGCTCGGATTGTCATCCGCGGCTGAGTCATCGCCACCAAGCCCGGTACACGGGATGGCTGGCACTAATGTCTCGATCATGTACGTTCTCCTGACGGTATCGACGCGTCGTACAGCGACGACAATGTAGTCATCATAGCATCGATAATTGTTCTAATGCTAATTTTATTGACAAAATGAATTTAAATTAATGGATTTGCTATGCAACTTCCCTTAGAGCAAAGAGTAGCAGGTCAAGCGGCCTCTGCGGTACGTGGCGATACGAAAGCCTTGTGAAACAAGTGGCGCGTGAGCAACACCATGGGCATGCGAAGCCAGTTTCCGCGCACATACAAGGCGAAATGGGCAGCACCGTCGAAGCGCGCCACGCAGTCGGGATGCGGCGGCACCAGCGCGCGCGTGAACAGCGCATCCATCAGCGCCAGCACGGGCCGGGACGGCGCAAACGCCTCGGCGGCGACCATGACTGACGCCGGTACCGGGGTGCCGAACGTGCGGCTGGCATGGCGCAGCGCATAGAACATCGGACGGGTGAGTTCCAGCGCAACGGCGCGCGCGACCAGGCCATCCCAGAAGCCGGGCTCGGCGCCAAAGTGCGTCGCCAGGCGATGCATGTCGAACAGGTCGCGCAATCCCTGATCGAATTCGCCGCCAAAGAACAGGTGCACGGCGCTGTGCAGGAACATGTCGTGCGGTGACAACGTGCACACGCCCAGCGCGCCAAGATCGCCCGGAATCGGCCGCGCGGCCGCGCGCAGCAGAGTCGGGTCGGGCCGCACCGGCGCCGTTTCGGGCAGGATCGCATGGTGGACGTCGATGGCATTGCCACGCCGCAGGTGCACCATGGGCGGCAGCTCATGCATCCAGGTGCGGTAATAGCGCTGGTCGTAGGCATCGTGGTGGGTGCTGGCCCAGCCATGCACCATCAGCGCGTTTTCGACGTCGTCCAGCTGGTCCTTGGGTACAAGGATGTCGATGTCCGAAAACAGCCGGCCACGGCCGGATGGCAAGCCGGCCATCGCGTACGCGGCACCTTTGAGCAGAATCAGTGGCAGGCCCAGCTGGGCCAGGTCACTGCGGATGCGCTCGACTTCGTAGCCTGTCAGGCGCCGATGGCGCAGTGCGACGATGCGCGCCGCTTCCAGGTGCTCGCGCGGCTGCGGCGGCACGTCGTCGAGCAGGCCGTGCTCCTCAAGCAGGAAAACCAGGATCGCGCCGACGTTGGCGCTGTTGGCCTGGCGCAGCAAGCGGTCCCAGCCCGGCAGGTCAAGCAGCCGGACCCGGCCGGGCGCCGACAGCACCTCGACCAGCAGCGATGGCGCGCGCGCCGTCATGGCGTCACTCCCGCCAGGCGGTCGAACAGCGCGATCGCTTCGTCCAGCTGGCTATAGCAGAATTCGTGACCGTCGGCGCCTTCGACCAGATCGGCCAGGCAATCGAAGCCGGCAGGGCCGAGCACGAAATAGTTGAAGGCGTTCTCTGCCACCCGAATGAACAATTGCCCCTTGGACATCGGGGTGAGCGTGGTCGCGGCGCCGGCCTCGTAGCGGGGAAACACGATATGACGTGCGCGCGCAACGTCGCCAACCTGCGCCACGCTCGTCGCTGGTGCCTTCATGTGCGCGATCGTGCCCTTGTTGGTGCCCGGTACCGAAGGGCCAAGCAAGGCATCGGGCGCAAACGCGCGGATCACGTCGATCGAGGCATTCTTGAGGCTGACTGGCCGCGCGAGCGGCACGAGCATGCCATCGCTGCGCCGGATCAGCGTCAGTTCGTCCGACAGCAGGCGCCAGCCGCGGCAGACCAAGGCAGCGCACAGTGTGCTCTTGCCCGAGCCGGGCGGGGCCGGCAGGATGATCGCGCAGCCATTGCGCTCGATGACGGCGGCATGCACGATCAGGTAGCGATGCGCGCGGTTCGAGACGCACCAGTTCATGACCCATTCGAACATCGGCCAGGCCTGCGCCACCGGCAACGGGGCGAACGGCTCGCGGCCGTCATGGTCGAAGCGGACCTGCGGGTGCCACCAGCGGCGCAGGCCGCTGCTCTGGCGCAGGCGCACCTGGAAATCGGCAAAGCCGCCCGGCTCCTCGATCAGGTTGTCGCGATACATCAACCCGATGCCATCGGCGACCAGGGGAATATTCGATTGGATTCGGCTGACAAACGGTCCGGTGCGCAGCAACAGACCAGGGCCGCCCAGGCGCCGCACCAGTTCGGCACGGCCCAGATCGGCTACAAGAGACATGGTTCGATCAGATTCAGGGAGGACAGTTGTTCGAGCAGCTCGGCCACATCATGGGCCAGCGTGGCGTCGTCGACTTCGAAATGTTCGCGCAGGATTGCCGCAAGCGCCGCTTCAGGCGTGGGCGTGATATCCATGTGTTGCAGCACGACCAGCGCCTCGGGAGTCAGCAGGTGGGTAGCACCTGACACTTCGTTGAACAGGACGACATCGTCCTGCCACTGGCGGTAATGCAGAACTGCAGGGCCCGGACGACGCCAGGCCCCTGCGTGCTCACTCGCCGTGGACAGCGACAAGGTATTGCCTGACCTGATGGATATTCCAGGAAACGCTGGCATTGACCTTGTACATGCCCGTGTTCTTGAGTTCGTTCCACATGCGTTGCAGCGTCAGCACGTCGAGAAAGTCGATGCGGCGCGAAATGACGTTCAGGTAGGCCGTGCACAGGTGCTTGCCGATGTACGAGTACTGGGCATCGAACGTCGACGTCATGACCTCGGCCATCGAGCAGGCGTAATAGGTTTTCTCGAAACGCTTTTCATTGCATTTGAAGATGTCGGCGAACCGCTTGGTCTTGTTGCATGGCCAGCTGCGCTGGACATGGCACCAGTTCGATGGCGACAGCGGATTGCAGCGCTGCTCGGTGGCCACGTTGCTGTTCAGGCCAGCCGAGTGGAAGGCCGATGCCGACTCGCACACGAAACCGGTTTTCTGCAGCGTCGCATGGCTTTCGAGCGTCATCAGCACACCCGCCGCGCCCAGACCGGCTTTGGCCAGACGGCGGCGCGTGACGCCATGCTGGGGCATCGCTGGCGGGATGGAAGGGTGTTGCGGCTCGTTACCGCTTTGTTGCTGATCGTTAGCCACGGCTAGTCCTCGAATTCAATTACGACACAGGTCACAGAGCAAGTTTCGTGCCCTTGAAATTCCTGTAGGAATATTCTTACTTAAAACAACTACTTAGACGCTTGTCAAGCACGATTTTACACTGCATTGCACAGGCCAAGCCGCGGCAGTGTAAGAATAATCGACAGGCTTTTTAGAAGAAGCTCTCTGGAATGACCAGGATATCGCCTGGGCGCATCATGATGTTGGCAGAGATATCGCCATCCTTGATCAGGTCATCAAGGCGGACTGGCAATTTCTCTTGCTTGCCATCGACCGTGCGAATGATGCTGGCCTTGTTACCCGATGCAAATTCGGTCACGCCACCAACGGCAATGACGACATCCATCACCGACATTTCGCGGCGATACGGCAGTGCCTGCGGACGCGCCGCCTGGCCGATGACGCGGATCTGGTCAGTAAAGTTGCCAATGAAGTTGGTCACGATCACCGTCACGACCGGTTGCTGGATGAACTTGGCCAGCGCACCCTCGATATCGCGCGCCAGCTGGGTCGATGTCTTGCCGGCAGCCGGCAGATCTTCGACCAGCGGGGTCGTGATCTTGCCATCAGGACGCACTGGCACCGTCATCGACACCTCAGGGTTGCGCCAGACGATGATGTTGACGCTGTCGCCAGGGCCAATCAGGTAATCCGGATTGATCGGCGCCATCGCGGCGGTGCTTGGCGGCGGCGGCGTCGCGCAGCCTGCCAGGATCAGCATGCAGGCAGCAGCGCCAGCGGCGACCAGGTGTTTCGTCAGTTTTGTCATCATCGCGTTCATCCCTTGCATGCACCGTAACCCACCTGCCTGCATGGTTTACCGCGCGAATCAATAATTGTTATTTCGCCATCATGGCCTGCGCTATTGTAGCGCAGTCCGTGGTGGGAACAAGCCATGCACAATTGAAATACTTTGTTGTTGCAAGTTCAACACGACAGCATGTCAGGCGCATGACGGGGCCAGTTTAGCGTTCCAGTAATTCCTGGATATGACGAACCGGAATCGCATACGTGATGCCGCTCGGCGCAGTGATGGCCGTCTCTTTCAGGCCCTTCACGAACACCATATTGATCACGCCCAACACCTGCCCGGTCTCGGGGTCGTACAGCGGACTGCCGCTGTTGCCCGGATAGGCAGTGCCATCGAGCTGATAGATACTGAACGGCGAGCGTTGCAACTGGACCACGGCGCGTGCATCGAGCTTGCGCGCATTGAGTGACGGCTGCATCACCGGTGTGATCGCCGCCAGCAACGCGCGGTGCGTGGCCGGATACAGGCCCAGCACCATGCCGAGCGGGAAACCGGTAAATGCCAGTGCCTGCCCCTCGGCCGCCATGCTGGCGTTGCCTAAACGCAACGCTGGCAGTGGCGTTCCCTCGAGGCGCAAGTGTGCCAGATCGTGCTGGCGATCGAGCCCGACCAGTTGCGCCGCCCGAAAACGCACACCGGCGCCGTCCGGCACCACGATTCCCAGCTTTTCCAGCTTGGCACCGTCGAGCTCATTGGGCACCACGTGGGCATTCGTGATCACGCTCAAACCATCACCGACGACGAACCCGGTCCCGCTGAATACGATGGCCGGGCTGCGGGTCTGCATCTGGGTGCCGATGCCGACGATCGAGGGCTTGACCGCCGCCACCGTCTGCGGCAACGTGGCCGCTGTTGCAGGCGCCATCATCACGCCAGGCCCCATCAGGATGGCCACGGTGAGGGCCGTCAGTTTTCTTCCAAACAATCTACGCATCATCAAACGATCTCATTGGGTTGCAGTTGCACGATGGAAGCAATCGTACGGCCCCTTTCGGTTTTTAGCCATTACAATAAGGACCTTTGAATTTCAGCAACATCTTTTGCGTCGCCTGCGAAACACTCCTGCGCCACGCAATCATGCCAAAAAATACAACAAGCGGTTTCGCTAAATGTTTGCGATAATGCAACAATTAAGCATCCTGTAATGAAATTCACTTAAGATTTTTCTCTGGCTGTTTGCTCGGGTGTTGCAAACAGACGGTATCGTTTACCCAGAATCGCTGGATTTTCTAACCTGCAATTGCAATTGCTCAGGGTACAAGCGATCATGCACTTTGTTTATTTGTGAGCCTGGTTTTTTGCAGACCGGGACCTGACCGGCGAGACTGATACGATGGCTGAAATTACTTCCCAGATTCTTAACCTCCTCAAAGCCATCGGCAAATACCGCTGGCATGCGGTCATCATCGCCTGGGTGGTGGCGCTGGCCGGCTGGCTGGTTGTCTACAAGTTGCCCAACCAGTATGAAGCGTCGGCGCGCGTGTATGTCGATACCCAGAGCATCCTCAAGCCACTGCTGTCGGGCATGACCATGCTGCCGAACCTGGAGCAGCAGGTCCTGTTCATGCGCCGTACCCTGATCAGTCGTCCGAACGTCGAGCGCGTGGTACGCGAAGTCGATCTCGACATCAAAGCAACCGACGCCAAGCAAATGAACAAGCTGGTCGATGACATGATGGCCAACATCAAGATCGCCGGTACCGAGCGCGATGACATCTACACCATCAGCTACACCGGCACCAGCGCCCGTGAAGGCAAGGACGTGGTCCAGGCCTTCCTGACGATCTTCGTCGAAGGCAGCTTCGGCAACAAGAAGCAGGACTCCGAAAAAGCGGTGCAGTTCATCGACGACCAGATCCGCAGCTACGAAGAGCGCCTGGCTGCTGCCGAGAACAGCCTGAAGGAATTCAAGATCCGTCACATCGGCATGTTGCCAAGCGAAGGCGCCGACTACGGCACGCGCATGGTCGCCACCAACGAAGGCCTGAGCCAGGCACGTCTGGAGCTGGCCGAGGCCGAGCAGGCACGCAATGCAATCCGGCGCCAGATTTCCGGTGGCAGCGGCGGCGGCAAGGGCACGCGTCCCGCGCCGATCTTCGTCGATCCAGAGCTGGATGAGCGCATCGCCAACGTCAACAAGACGCTCGATACGCTGCGTACCCAGTACACCGAACAGCACCCCGACATCGTCGCCAACCGCCGCCTGCTCGAGCAACTGCGCGAGCGCCGTGCCGAAGCTGCCAAGAACACCAAGCCGAGCATGGATCCGGGCGCCAGCTACAGCCCGATGCTGCAGCAGCTGACCGTGCAACTGTCCGATGCCGAAGCGCGCGTCGCCTCGCTGCAGGCCCGGGTGGCCGAATACAGCGGCCGCGTCGGTCGTCTGCGTGGCCAGGGCGAGCAAGTGCCCGAGATCGAAGCCCAGCTGGCACGCCTGAACCGCGACTACGAAGTCAATCGCGAAAACTACCAGAAGCTGGTGGCGAGCCGCGAGTCGGCCAAGCTGTCGGGCGACCTCTCGTCGGCCACCGACATGCTGACCTTCCGCGTCATCGATCCACCGACCGCGCCTGCCACGCCGAGCGGCCCGAACCGCATGCAGCTGTTCTCGCTGGTCTTCGTCGCCGCCCTCGCCGCCGGCCTGGCCGGTGCGTTCCTGCTGAGCCAACTGCGGCCGACCTTCCTCAGCCAGGCTACCCTGCGTGAAGTCACGGGGCTGCCGATCCTGGGCTCGGTCAGCATGAACTGGACCGCTGAACAGACAGTGCTGCGCAAGCGCCGCCTGTTCGCCCTGGCCGCTTCGGTGCTGCTGCTGTTCGGCATGTACGGCGCCGGCGTCGCTGCCATCATGATCCGCCCGACGATGTAAGGCCGGTTGGCCACCAAGGAGCAAATGTGAGCATTATCGAAAAAGCGGCCAGCCGCATCGACCAGCAGCGCCAGAACGCTGCTGCCACCCCCGCCGCCGTGATCGTGGCGGATACGCAAGAGCCCATCACCCCGGATGCCGGCTACGTGCCAGCGCGCTCACCGGAGCAGGCAGCTGCCGCGGCGGCGCCAGTGGTCACGCCGGCAGTTGCCGCGACCACGACTGAGACGACTGGCGCGACCAGTGGCCGCTACAGCACCCGCCGCATCGAACTGGACCTGGCGCGCATGCGCGAGCTGGGCATGGTGACCGCGGCCGGCGGCCGTACGAACCTGCTGGAAGAATTCCGGATCATCAAGCGTCCGCTGCTCAAGCGCGCGTTTATCGAGCGCGGCCCGAAGGACAACCCGGGCAACCTGATCATGGTCACCAGCTCGCTTCCTGGCGAAGGCAAGACCTACAGCGCGATCAATCTGGCGATGAGTATCGCGATGGAGCTCGATCACACGGTGCTGCTGGTCGATGCCGACGTCGCGCGCCCTTCGGTGCTGCGCACGCTCGGCCTGCCGGCCCAGCGCGGCCTGATGGACATCCTGCTCGACGACAAGCTCGACCTGGCGGATGTCATGCTGCGCACCAACGTCGATACGCTGTCGATCCTGCCAGCGGGTACCAGCACGCCACGTGCCACCGAGCTGCTGGCCAGCTCGACCATGACGGCGATGGTGCACGAACTCGCGCACCGCTATCCGGACCGCGTGATCATCTTCGATTCGCCGCCACTGATGCTCACCAGCGAATCGCGGGTGCTGGCCAGCCACATGGGCCAGATCATCGTCGTGGTGGAAGCCCAGACCACGACCCAGCACGCGGTCAAGGAAGCGCTGCAGCAGCTCGAAGGCATGGCCAACGTCAATCTCCTCTACAACAAGACCAGGGATATTCCGGGCATTGAAGAAACGTATGATTACCACTATGGCTAAAGGGCGCAAAGGCCGTTGCGCACCGCGCCTGGCGCCACTGGCCGCGGCAG
Organism: Telluria sp. LT1R51-2; assembly: GCF_059685775.1. NCBI lineage: Bacteria > Pseudomonadati > Pseudomonadota > Betaproteobacteria > Burkholderiales > Oxalobacteraceae > Telluria > Telluria sp. LT1R51-2. The sequence goes on from NZ_JCASIM010000002.1 coordinate 566,785, forward strand.
CGATGCTGCTGGCCGCATGCCCGGCGCAGGCCGAATGGCGCATCACGCCGACTCTGCTCGTCAGCGAAATCTGGACCGACAACGTCAACCTCACCGAAGACCAGTTCGCATACAGCGACCTGATCACCCAGGTGTCGCCGGGGATCACGCTGTCCAACCGCAGCCGGCGCCTGACGGTCGACGCCACTGCCCAACTGCACGGGTTTGCCTACCTGCACGACAGCGACAGACGCGATCTGGCCGATCCGGGCGTGATTGGTGCAGCAGACAGCACGTCGAACACGCAGCGCTCCTACAGTGGAAACCTGAAAGGCGAGGTGCTGTCGGATCTGTTCTTCGTCGAGGCGACGGCGTCACGCGGCCAGCAGAGCCTGTCGGCATTCGGTCCGCGCACGGGCAACGACCTGTACTCGAACCGCAACCGTACCGACATCGACACCTGGAGCATCAGCCCCTATCTGACGCACCGCTTCGGCAGCTTTGCCTCGGGCGTGCTGCGCTACACGCGCGATTCGGTCGACGGCGGCGACGCGGTCGGCTACAGCAACACGGGCGGTGACACCATCCAGGCAACGCTCACCAGCGGCGCATCATTCCGCACCGTCGGCTGGGGCTTGACCTACGTGAAGCAAAAACTGGGCGGGGCCACGTACGGCGACTCGACCAATGAAAACCTGGCCGCCAACCTGCGCTACATGCTGAACTCGCGCTGGTCGCTGCTGGCCAATGCCGGCTACGACCGCTACCAGTACGAAGGCATGGGCGGTGGCGACCAGGGCGCCAGCTGGTCACTGGGCTTTGCCTGGTCGCCTTCGCTGCGCACGAATGTGCAGGCAACGCTCGGCCGCCACTTCTATGGCACCACCGGCACCTTGTCGGCGTTGCACCGTTCCCGTCACACGACCTGGAATATCAGCTACGACGATCTCGTGACGACGGCGCGCGAGCAATTCCTGATGCCGTCGACATTCGATACGGCCGGGCTGCTCAACAGCATGTTTGCCACGGCCTATCCCGATCCCGTCGAGCGCCAGCGCATCGTGGCAGCCTATATCCAGACCAACGGCCTGCCACCGTCGCTGACCGACAGCGTCAATTTTCTGAGCAACCGCTTCGTGCGCCAGAAATCGCTGCGCGCATCGATGGCGTACACCAAAGGCATCAGCAACGCGGTGGTGTCGGTGTATGCCAGCAACCGCAACGCCTTGTCCTCCCAGCAAAGCGACAGTCAGCTGCTGGGCGTCGGCCAAAGCAATCTGAACGATAACGTGCGACAGCATGGCCTCGACGCGAGTTATACCTATCGACTCAGTTCGCGTTCCAACCTGACCGCCGGCTACGGCTTCAACCAGAGCGACTCCCGTTCGGGCGGCTTCGAAGACCTGCAGCGCACGCTGAGCGTTGGTATCTCGCGCCGTTTTGGCGATCTGCTTGCCACGGCTGACCTGCGCCGCCGCACCGGCAACGTTGGGCGCTTCACCACCGAGGCCGGCTCCAGCAGCGGCACCTATACCGAGCACGCCATGGTGGCGAGCCTGTCCATGCAGTTCTAAAAGCTACGACAATCACGATGTACGAATCCTATTATGGCCTGTCGGCCAAGCCATTCCAGCTACGCCCCGACCCGCATTTCTTCTATGGCTCGAAAGGCCACAAGCGCGCGATGGCGTACCTCGAGTACGGCCTGTCGCAGGGCGAAGGCTTCATCGTCATCACGGGCGAAGTCGGCGCCGGCAAGACCACGCTGGTGCGCAACCTGCTCGGTCACCTGCCGCTGGACCAGATCATCGCCGCGCACATCGTCAACACCAGCCTCGATCCCGAAGACACGCTGCGCATGGTGGTCTCGAGCTTCGGTCTGCCGTACGAAGGCCAGAGCAAGGCCGAGCTGCTCAACCGCCTCGAACAGTTCCTGCGCACGGTCGACCGCCAGGGCAAGCGCGCCCTGCTCGTGATCGACGAAGCCCAGAACCTCAATGCCCGCACGGTCGAAGAACTGCGCATGCTGTCGAACTTCCAGACCGACGAACGTTCGCTGCTGCAGACGTTCCTGCTTGGCCAGCCCGAGTTTCGCGCCACCCTGCACAGCCCCGGCATGCAGCAGCTGCGCCAGCGCGTGATCGCCAGCTATCACCTGGGGCCGATGGATGCGGCCGAGACGCGCGCCTATGTCGAGCACCGCCTGAGCACCGTCGGCTGGCAGGGCACACCGTCGTTCGACGATGGCGCGTACAGCGCGATCTACGCCTACAGCGGCGGCATTCCGCGCAAGACCAACACGCTGATGGACCGCGTGCTCCTGATGGGCTACCTGGAAGAACTGCAGGCGTTCACCGAAGCGCACATCAACGACGTGGTGCGCGACATCTCGGAAGAATTCGACGCGCCGGACAGCGGCGACCTGGCCGATGCGCACGCCGACCAGGCAACTGGCGGCAGCCACGCCGGCGAGCTGCAGCCGGGCGAGCGCCGCGCCAGCGTCGAGCAGCTCGACGAACGCATGATGCGCCTCGAGAAATCGATCGTGTCGGTGCTGTCGATCCTGAAAAAGATCGCGGCCACGCCACCGACTGCCTCCGGCGCTGCGCCACACCACCCGGACCACCAGGAATAACCGCCATGAAAATGACCGCTCCCGCAGCCCGGCCGCGTCCAGCGCCGGGTGAAAAAATCCGCAATGCGATGACCTGCGACGTAGAAGACTACTTCCAGGTATCCGCGTTTGCCCCGTACATCGACCGCGACAGCTGGCCGACGCGCGAATGCCGCGTCGAAGCCAATATGGAACGCATCCTCGCGCTGTACGAGCGCGAAGGCGTGCGCGCGACCTTCTTCACGCTGGGCTGGATCGCCGAACGTTATCCCGCCATGGTGCGCCGCATCGTCGAGGCAGGCCACGAACTGGCCAGCCACGGCTATGGCCACCTGCGCGCCTCGGACCAGAGCCGCGCCGAATTCGACAACGATATCCGCTCGGCCAAGGCGCTGCTGGAAGACATCGGCGGCCAGGCCGTCGTCGGCTACCGCGCACCGAGTTTTTCAATCGGCCACGGCAATCTGTGGGCGCTCGACGCACTGCACGAAGCGGGCTACAAGTACAGCTCGAGCATCTACCCGATCGCGCACGACCACTACGGCATGCCCGACGCGCCGCGTTTCGCGTTCTACCCGAACGGCCCGGACGGCATCCTCGAAGTGCCGATCACCACGGTGAAGATGGCTGGCCGTCACCTGCCGGCCGGCGGCGGCGGCTACTTCCGCCTGCTGCCGTACGCGCTGTCGCGCTGGATGATGGAAAAGGTCAACCGCGAAGACGGCGAGTCGGCCCTGTTCTACTTCCACCCGTGGGAAATCGACACCGACCAGCCGCGCCCCGACGGCCTGGGCGCCAAGGCGAAGTTCCGTCACTACGTCAATATCGACCGCATGGAGCGCCGTCTCGAACAGCTGGCGCGTGACTTCAAGTGGGACCGCATGGACCGCATCTTCCTGGACAAGCCATGAATTCGATCATCGAAGCGGCGCAGGCCCGGCGCGCGGCGCCCGTCGCCGCGGCTGCCGGTCCGCAGACGCTGCATTTGATGACGCCGCAAACCGCGGCGCGCTGGGATGCGTTCGTCCGGGCCTGCCCGCAAGCGACGTTCTTCCACCTGTCCGGCTGGCAGTCCGTGATCGAGCAATCGTTCGGCATCAAGACCTGGTTCTACTTCGTCGAGCAGGACGGCCAGATTCAGGGCGTGCTGCCGCTGGCAGAGATCAAGAGCCGCCTGTTCGGCCATTCGCTGGGCGCGATGCCGTTTTGCGTGTACGGCGGCGTGGCCGCCATCGACGACGGCGCGCGCGTGCTGCTCGATGGCGCGGCCGATGCGCTGGCGCGCAAGCTCGGCGTGGGCCACCTCGAATACCGCGCCATGGAGCGCGCGCACCCGCATGACCCAAGCTGGCTGACCAAGGAACTGTACGTCACGTTCCGCAAGGAGATCAGCGCCGTCGATGACGAGAACCTCAACGCCATCCCGCGCAAGCAGCGCGCGATGGTGCGCAAGGGGATCAAGCTGGGCCTGAAGGGCGTGGTCGAGGACAACGTCGACAATATGTTTACGGCGTATGCCCACAGCGTGCTGCGCCTGGGTACACCGGTGTTCCCGAAGAAGTACTTCGCGCTGCTGCAGAAGACCTTTGGCGCCGAATGCGAAGTGCGCTCGATCTACACCAGCGACGACCGCCTGGTCGGCTCGGTGCTGTCGTTCTACTGGCGCGACGAAGTCGTGCCCTACTACGGCGGCGGCATGGACCTGGCGCGCGAAGTGGCGGGCAACGATTTCATGTACTGGAACCTGATGCAGGCCGCCGCGGCGCGCGGTTGCCGCCTGTTCGACTTCGGCCGCAGCAAGCTGGGTACCGGCGCCTACGACTTCAAGAAGAACTGGGGTTTTGTTGCCACGCCGCTGCCGTACGAGTACAAGCTGTACGCCACCGATGCGCTGCCGGACAACAATCCGCTGAACCCGAAGTACCAGTTGTTCATCAAGGTATGGAAAAAGCTGCCGCTGCCGGTGGCGAACTTCATGGGCCCTTACATCGTGCGCAACCTGGGCTGACAACGTGCAAGACCTGCTGCTGCTGATTCACCGCATCCCGTACCCGCCCAACAAGGGCGACAAGATCCGCTCCTACCACCTGCTCAAGCACCTGGCGCGCGACTACCGCGTGCACCTGGCCACGTTCGTCGACGATGCCGACGACTGGCAGCACGTGCCGACGGTGGAGGCGCTGTGCGCCAGCAGCCATTTCGCCCCCCTCAACCCGCTGCGCGCCCGCGTGCGCAGCCTGGGCGCGCTCGTGAAGAACCGCTCGCTGTCGCTCGACTACTACCAGGATGCCGGCATGGCGCGCTGGGTCGACCAGACGGTTGCCACGCACGATATCAAGCGCGTGATGGTGTTCTCGTCGCCGATGGCGCAATACGCCGACAAGCTGGGAGATGCGCGGCGCGTGATCGACTTCTGCGATGTCGATTCCGATAAATGGCGCCAGTACGCCGAGAAAAAATCGCCGCCAATGAGCTGGCTGTACCGGCACGAAGCGCGCCAGTTGCTGCGTTACGAACGCCAGGTCGCCAGCCAGTACGACGCGTCGCTGTTCGTCTCCGCGCCCGAAGCCGATTTGTTCCGCAAGCTGGCACCGGAAAGCGTCGCGCGCATCGGTCACTTCAGCAACGGCGTCGATACCGACTACTTCTCGCCCGAGCACGCGTTTGCCAGCCCGTACGCCGCCAGCGAACGCGCCCTGGTGTTTACAGGCGCGATGGATTACTGGCCGAACGTCGACGCGGTGCAGTGGTTCTGCGACGAGGTCTTCCCTGCCCTGCGCGCGCAGGATCCGGCACTGGCGTTCTACATCGTCGGCTCGCGTCCGAATGCCCAGGTCCAGGCGCTCGCCGCCTTGCCGGGTGTGACCGTGACCGGCACCGTGCCCGACGTGCGCCCGTATATCCGCCACGGCTGCGTGGCGGTGGCGCCGCTGCGCATTGCGCGCGGCATCCAGAACAAGGTGCTGGAAGCGATGGCCATGGCCACGCCGACGGTGGTCTCGCCACAGGCGCTCGAAGGCATCGATGCGGCGCCGGGCAGCGAACTGGCGGTGGCCGACGGCGCGCCGGCCTGGATCGCCACCGTGAGCGCGCTGCTGGCGCGCCAGCACGAACAGAACGCAAGCATGGGCCGCGCCGCACGCGCGCGGGTCGAACAGCACTATAGTTGGCCAAGCAACCTGGCCTGCATCGAGGAGCGACTGGAATGCACGTGACACCCCCATCCGGCATTGCCGGCGCCAATCTGGATGCCGCTCCGACCCCGTTGGCGCGCTCGAGCGCCATGCTGATCGCGCTGGCATTGCTCGCGCCCTTCTTCCTGTATCTGGGCACCGCCGAATCGCTGGTCGCGATCTGGAACAGCTCCGAGACCTTCGCCCACGGCTACGCCATCCTGCCGATCACTCTGTGGCTGATCTGGCGCCGGCGCGACGTGTTCGATGCAATTCCGGCGCGCCCGTGGGCGCCGGCGCTGCTCCTCCTGGCGGTGCTGGGCGCCGGCTGGCTGCTGGCGCGCATGGGCGAAGTGCAGGTCGTGATGCAGTACGCGTTTGTCGCGATGTTCCCGATCGTGGCGCTGGCCATGCTCGGCCCGCGCCTGGCCGGGGCGCTCGCGTTTCCGCTCCTGTTTCTGCTGCTGGCGGTGCCGTTCGGCGAAGTGTTTGTCGCCCCGCTGATCAACCTGACCGCCGACTTCACCGTGTGGGCCGTGCAGGCCACCGGCATCCCGGTGCTGCGCAACGGCACCCGCTTCGACCTGCCGACCGGCTCGTGGTCGGTGGTGGAAGCCTGCAGCGGTGTGCGCTACCTGATTTCGTCGGTCACGCTGGGCTGCCTGTACGCCTACCTGACCTACCAGTCGACCAAAAAACGTTTGCTGTTCATCGCGGTGTCGATCGTCGTGCCGATCATCGCCAACGGTCTGCGCGCCTACATGATCGTGATGATCGGTCACCTGTCGGGCATGGAACTGGCCACCGGCGTCGACCACCTGATCTATGGCTGGGTATTCTTCGGCCTGGTGATGCTGCTGATGTTCTGGATCGGCAGCTTCTGGCGCGACGATGATCCGCTGCCGGCGGCCGAATTGCCGGTGGCCGCGCGTACCCGCCGCGATGGCGTGCCGCCGGTCAGCACGGCCCGCATGGCGGCCATGTGCGCCGCCGTGGTGGCGCTGGCCGCGCTGTGGCCGGGCTTTGCCCGCTACAACGATGCGGCCAATCTCAATCCCCAGCCGGTACAGCTGACGAGCGTGGCGGTCGGCTGGCCACAGGCGGCGCCATTTACCGGCTGGACGCCGCGCTGGGTCGCGCCGGACGCCACGTACCGCGCCACCTTCCGCAACCCCGACGCCGCGGTACCGGTCGCGCTCGACATCATGTACTACCGCAACCAGCGCAACGGCAAAGCTTTGATCAGCTCGATCAACATGCTGGCCGCTTCCGACGATGCCTGGCATGCACTGGGCGGCTCGGCGCGCAGCGAAACGATCGACGGCAAGCCGGTCACGCTGCGCGAAACGCGGATGACGGGCCCTGGCGGCCAGTTCCTGGTGTGGCAATGGATGTCGATCGACGGCCACCTGACCTCGAACAACTACGTCGGCAAGCTGCTGCAGGCCCAGGCCAAGCTGCGCTTCCGCGGTGACGATGGCGCTGTCGTGCTGCTGTCGGCGCCGGTGGGCGACAACCCTGACGCCGCGCGCGCTGCACTGCGCGCCTTCATGACGGTGCAGGGCCAGGCGATCGAGCGTGCCATCGAGCACGCGCGCACGCATTGAACGGGAACGCACGGAACATGCACAGTGATCTGGCGGTGTTGAATGCCCAGCGGCCCCTCGTGGTTCACCTCGTGTATTCCCTCGATGTGGGCGGGCTGGAAACGCTGCTGGTCGACTGCATCAACCGCATGCCGGCCGAAAAATACCGGCATGCGGTGGTCTGCCTGACCCGCTACAGCGCGTTCGCGGACAAGATCACGCAACCGGGCGTCGAGCTGTATGCGCTGAACAAGCCCCCCGGGAACGGATTGGGCGTGCACGTCGATTTCTGGAAGCTGATGCGGCGCCTGCGGCCGACGATCCTGCACACCTACAACCTGTCGGCGATGGAGTACTGCTTCACGGCGGCCACCGCTGGCGTACCGGTGCGCATCCACGCCGAGCATGGCCGCGACGCGTCCGATCCGCATGGCCTGAACCCCAAGCACAACTTCCTGCGCCGCCACCTCGCGCCGTTCATCGACCGCTATGTGCCGGTGTCGGACGACCTGCAGCGCTGGTTCAGCGAGGTTGTCCGCATCCCGGCTGCCAAGAACCACCTGATCAAGAACGGCGTCGATACCGACCGCTATGCCCCGCGCGCGCAAGCGGCGACGGCCGCGCCGTGGAGCGCCGACGACATCGTCATCGGGGCAGTCGCGCGGGTGCAGGACGTCAAGAACCACGCCAGCCTGGTGGCCGCGTTTGCGCTGCTGCGCGAGCGCCTGCCGGCCCTGCGCGACCGGCTGCGCCTGTCGATCGTCGGCGACGGCCCGTTGTTCGGCAAGATCCAGGCGCAGGTCGCACAAGCCCGCCTGCAGGATGTCGTCTGGCTGCCCGGCGCACGCGCCGACGTGGCCGATCTGCTGCATGGCTTTACCATCTTCGCCCTGCCCTCGCTGGCCGAAGGCACGCCCGTGTCGCTGCTCGAAGCGATGGCGTGCGGCCTGCCGTCGGTGTGCTCGCGCGTGGGTGGCATCCCCGAAGTCGTCGTCGATGACGTGCATGGTATCTTGGTCCCGGTGGAGGTCGACGCATTAGCCGACGCGCTCGCGCGCTACGTCCAGGACCCGGTCCTGCGGGCGCGCCATGGCGCAGCTGCCCGTGCGCGCATCGAAGACAAATACAGCATGGCCGCCATGCTCGGCGCGTACACCGCGCTGTACGACGGCCTGTGTGCGCGCAAGGCGTCGGCGCGGCTGCGTCCCATCGTCAACTCTTAACTTCAGCGGAACCAGACAGCATGTGCGGAATAGTCGGCATTTTTGATACCCTCGGCAACCGGGAAATCGACCGCGCGGCCCTGGGCCGCATGAACGAAAGCCAGCACCACCGCGGTCCCGACGAGGGCGAGCTGTATCTCGAACCGAGCATGGGCATGGGCCACCGCCGCCTGTCGGTGATCGACCTGGCCAGCGGCCAGCAGCCGATCGTCAACGCCGAGCGCGATGTGGTGATGGTGTTCAACGGCGAGATCTACAACTACCGCGAGCTGCGCGTCGAACTGGAGGCGCTGGGCTTTGTCTTTCGCACCAAGTCGGATTCGGAATCGCTGCTGCACGCCTACCAGGCCTGGGGTCCGGACTGCGTGCACCGTCTGCGCGGCATGTTCGCGTTCGCGATCTGGGATCGCAAGAAGCAGACGATGTTCCTGGCGCGCGACCATGTCGGCGTCAAGCCGATGTTCTACTCGCTGCTCCCGAATGGCCTGTTCGTGTTCGGCTCCGAGCTGAAATCGATCATGACCCACCCCGAGCTGTCGCGCAAACTCAATCCGCGCGCGGTCGAGGATTACTTCGCGTTCGGCTACGTGCCCGAGCCGCACACCATCTTCCATAACGCCTACAAGCTGGCGCCCGGCCACCGCATCGTGATCAAGGCCGGTGCGCGCGAGGTCACGCCCGAACAGTACTGGGACGTGCCGTTCAAGCGCGCCCCGCAGCGGCCGATGCAGGAAATCGAGCAGGAGCTGATCGAGCGCGTGCGCGAGTGCGTGCAGAGCCAGACCGTGGCCGACGTGCCGCTGGGCGCGTTCCTGTCGGGTGGTGTCGATTCGAGCGCGGTCGTGGCGATGATGGCGCAGAATAATCCCGATCCCGTCACCACGCTGTCGATCGGCTTTGACGATCCGGAGTACGACGAATCGAAGTTCGCCAATGAGGTAGCGACGCGCTACGGCACGATCCACCACGCGCAGATCGTCGACAAGGACGACTACGGCCTGATCGACACGCTGGGCCACCTGTACGACGAGCCGTTCGCCGACAGCTCGGCGATTCCGACCTACCGCGTGTGCCAGCTGGCGCGCAAGCACGTGACGGTGTCGCTGTCGGGCGACGGCGGCGACGAAAGCTTTGCCGGCTACCGCCGCTACCGCTATGCGATGGCCGAGCAGCGCGTGCGCGACAAGGTGCCGGCCAGCCTGCGCAAACCGGTGTTCGGCATGCTCGGCAAACTGTATCCGAAGGCCGACTGGGCGCCGCGCATGTTCCGCGCCAAGACCACGTTCGAGGCGCTGGCGCGCGACACGGTCGAGGGCTACTTCCACGGCGTGTCGATCATGCCCGACCGCGTGCGGGCGCAGTTGTTCTCGGATTCGTTCAAGCGCGAGCTGCAAGGCTACAGCGCGATCGAAGTCTTCCTCGGCCACGCTGCAAAATCGCCGACGGACGACCCGCTGTCGCTGATCCAGTACCTCGACTTCAAGACCTGGCTGCCGGGCGACATCCTGACCAAGGTCGACCGCGCCGCGATGGCGCACTCGCTCGAGGTGCGCGTGCCGCTGCTGGACCATACGTTCGTGGAATGGGCGTCCGGTCTGCCGCCGGACATCAAGCTCGGCGGTGGCGAAGGCAAGTACATCTTCAAGAAGGCGCTCGAACCGTACCTGTCGCACGACGTGCTGTACCGCGCCAAGAAGGGTTTTTCGATTCCGCTGGCCGCCTGGCTGCGTGGCCCGCTGCGCGAGAAGCTGCGCGCCGCGGCGCTGTCGCCGCTGCTGCTCGACACCGGCATGTTCAACGAAAAATTCTTGCGCGAGATGGTCGACCAGCACATCGCCGGCAGCAAGGATTACAGCGCGCCGTTATGGTCGGTATTGATGTTCGAGACGTTCTTGCGGGTGAGCTGCAACCGGTAACGGTTGCGCCCGACGGTTAGGCTCAGTGCTTGCGCTGCGCTCAGCCCGTACTGGCGTGACGCCGGGCACGCAGATCATGCACCCATTGTGCGAACCGGTAGAAATGGTTGAGTTGTTGCTTGAGAAAACCCAGCTTGATCAGTGAATGCGTTTGCAGCGAATAGTGGGATTTGAACGCGGTCTTGTGTGAATCCTGTTTCAGGACGGTGTATTCCAGGCCCAGGTCGCGTTGGCTGTCGACCAGCCGGTGCGGGTGCTGCGCCAGCATCCGGTGAATTGCCAGCGAATAGGCAATGGGCCCGGTCACACGCAGTACGCCCGGCTTGCCGGTCCCGTGCAAACCGGGAATATAGGTATCGATGTTGGCCAGCACGTTGTCGATGACGGAGCGCAGGAAAGGATGGCCGGGCGAAGCAGCGATGTACCACTGCTGGAATTCGCGGCCACCGAATCCACGCAATTCGTAATGCTTGCCCCAGACATCGTAGCCGTCGTTGTCGTTGTTCCACTCCGACAGCAAGAACTGGTCTTGTGGCAGCAGCACGGCATCGAGTGGCCTGGTGGCGGTACTTTTTATGTCGAGATACACGCCGCCGACCTTGTACAGCAGCAGATAGCGGAACAAATCGGCACGTGCAGCACCGTAGCGCGGATCGATCCGCTCAAAATAAGCCAGTACTTCAGGTGGATAGTTTGCTGAAATAAATTTGATGATCGCAGCATCGTCGTAAAAACGGTATTCCCAGCCAGGATTGAGTTGCTTGAGTTGATCGACGTTCTTTTGTAACGCCTCGGGCAATTCCGGATTGTAGAAAGTCTGGTGAATAATGCGGGGAATCATTGCCTCTGCCGGCACCTCGGGAAATACCCGTTTCTGCGGTGCGAGATTCAAGGATGGAAACAGGATCGTTTTGATGGACATAATCGTTATTCTGAAATTCAAGCAATACGTTGTTGCGAATAAGGGATGCAAAGCATGGGATTCATGCCTACCCTAGCATCAACCGCCTGCTACTGCAATCGAATTTTGTGCGCGGGCGAATCGCTGGAATAGGCAGATTGATTCAAGTGCGGTGCAGCGCGTGAGCGAGCGCCGGCAAGATTTTTGTAGTATGGCTGTCAAATGAAACTGCAGATTCTGGATGCTGACGGGATTCCAGATTATCTCAACCGCTATTTAAACTGTCTGGTATTCATGGAAATTTGTTTAGTTATTCCCAGTTACAATCGGGCAGATCTGATTGGCGCCACGATCGAGAGCGCGTTGAATCAGACTCGGCCATTTGCACAGATCATTGTCGTCGACGATGCATCGACCGATCATACGCTCGAGGTCCTGAAGCAGTTTGAAGATCGCATCACGGTCATTGCAGCATCCAAGAGCGGCGTGCAGCGCGCACGCAATATGGGTGTCGAGCACGCGAGCACGCCCTATGTCACGCTGTGCGATTCCGATGACCTGCTCACGCCCGACCACGTCGCCATGGTGCATGCCTGGCTCGAGGCCAACCCGGATTGCGATGCCGTCTATACCAACCATCAGGTATTTACCGGCGACGACATACAGAAAGACACGTTTTCGCGGGCGCCGGCCGGCTTTTTTGACGGCAGCCGCCGCGCAACCAACTTTACTGCGGACATACCGGATTTATACGCCAAGACCAGCCAGTTCCAGCTGCTTCTGGTGAGCGGCGTGACGTTGAAAAAATCGTTTTACACGCGTATTGGCGGGTTCGATCCGGCATTCGATGGCGTACCGTCCGAGGATTGGGAATTCTCACTGCGTGTTGTCAACGCAGGTAACGTCGCGTTGTGCATGGCGCCGATTACCCTGATCCGGCGTCACCCTGGTAATGAATCGAAAAGCAAACTGCGCCAGCGCCTGGGTGAAATCGCCGTGCTCGAGCACGCCAATTTGCACCACGGCCGACCGCAAGCCGATCGCACCACATTCAAGTCGATGATCGACCACCACCGCCTGTGGGCGTTCGAAGAAGCGTTTGGCCGGAAAAAACTGGCACTGGCTGCCTGCATTTTCCCGTTATTGGGAAAACATAACGATTCAATGAAGTTTCGCATCAAAAGCATCTTGATCAGGGCCTATATGGTCGTCACAAATTTCTCGCCATTGCCGCCCCAGCGCCAATATAAAGACGCGATTGAATAACCCGATCTCGACTATTTTTAATTCTTATCTGGACGCCCCATGACTGCAATGCCACGGCTCATCACCTTTTATCTGCCCCAGTACTATCCGGTTCCGGACAACGACAAATTCTGGGGCAAGGGTTTTACCGAATGGACCAACACCGCCAAGGCACGCCGCCGGTTTCCGGGGCATTACCAGCCCCACGTGCCGGCCGACCTGGGGTTCTATGACTTGCGCGTGGCGGAAACCCGCCAGGCGCAGGCTGACCTTGCGCGGCAATACGGCATCGAGGGCTTCTGCTATTACCACTACTGGTTCGGCAACGGCAAACGTGTGCTGGAGCGCCCATTCGCCGAAGTGCTCGCATCGGGCGAACCGGACTTCCCGTTCTGCCTGTGCTGGGCCAACGAGACCTGGAGCGGCGTCTGGCACGGTGCCGAGAACCGCGTACTGATCGAGCAGACCTACCCTGGCGCCGAAGATGACCAGCGCCATTTCGATTCCCTGCTGCCGGCATTCAACGACCGGCGTTACATGAAGGTCGATGGCAAACCCATCTTCGTCGTGTACCGCCCGTTCAAGATCACCGACACGAAAGCGACGATTGCACGCTGGCGCGAGATGGCCGCCAGGGCCGGACTGCCGGGGATTTATTTCGTGGGTGTCTGCAGTGGGGACCAGCCGAATCCCGAAGATTTCGGATTCGATGCGTCGATCTACAACGCGAATGCGCCATTGCGTGCATGGGGCAGCTGGAAAAATCCCGTCACGCTCTTCAAGCATGCGGCGTATCGCCGGCTGGGTGTGCCGACCATTCACGACTACGAAAAGTCGATCAAGTACTTCCTGCCCGATGCGCTGCCGGCGACACGTTATCCGTCGGTCATCAACAGCTGGGACAACACGCCACGCAGCGGCGTGCGTGGCCTGGTACTGACAGGCGCAACGCCGCAGCTGTACGGCAAGGCGCTCAAGAAAGCTTTCGACCTGACGCGTGACCGCGTCCAGGGCGCGGATGCCCGCCTGGTGTTTTTGAAGTCATGGAATGAATGGGCCGAAGGCAACCACCTGGAACCGGATCTGCGCGACGGTCACCAGTATCTGGAAGCGATTGCAATCGAACTGAAGCGGGAGAAAGAGCGCCTGGGACAGACAACGATCAGCGATCCTGTCACCCAGGCCTAAGACGCAAACATCAACCCGGCGCCGCGCCATCAGGCGCGCGTCGGCGCCCAGTCGCGGTACCAGGTCCAGAAGTTGGCCAGGCCCGTCGCCAGCGGCGTGGTGGGCGCAAAGTCCACCCAGGCCTTGAGCTTGGCGATCGATGCATGCGTGGCCGGCACGTCGCCCGGCTGCATCGGCAAGAATTCCTTGCGCGCTTCGACGCCCATCACGGACTCGAGCGTGCGGATGAATTCGAGCACCTGCACCGGATTGTGGTTGCCGATGTTGAACACCGTATGCGGCGCGCTGGTTGCCGTTGCCGGCGTTGGCTTGAACAACAGGCGCACCACACCTTCGACGATGTCGTCGATATAGGTAAAGTCGCGCGTGAGCAAGCCTTCGGCGAACACGGGAATCGTGGCGCCACGCATCATTTTCTCGGCAAAGCTGAAATACGCCATGTCGGGCCGGCCCCACGGACCGTACACCGTGAAGAAGCGCAGGCCGGTGGCCGGCAACTTGAACAGGTGGCTGTACGAGTGCGCCATCAACTCATTGGACTTCTTGGTGGCGGCGTACAGCGACACAGGCGCATCGACCTGGTCATCCTCGCTGAACGGGACCTTGGCATTGTTGCCATACACGCTGCTGCTGCTGGCGTACAACAAGTGCTCGATCGTCCCCTGGCGGCAGGCTTCGAGGATATTCCCGAAGCCCACCAGGTTCGACTGGATATACACGGACGGATTGTCGATCGAATAGCGCACGCCGGCTTGCGCCGCCAGGTGCACCACCAGCTGTGGCCGCTCACGCTCGAACAGTGCGGCAACCTGGGCTGCATCGCTCAGTTCGACTGTGTGGCAGACGACGCCGGCGGGTGCGAGCAGCACGCGCACCCGGTCATGCTTGAGGCGCGGATCGTAGTAATCGTTGAAGTTATCGCAGCCGACGACCTGATGGCCCATGGCCGCCAGGCGCGCGGCCACGAAACTGCCGACAAAGCCGGCAGCGCCAGTCACGAGGATCCGCTGGGCTGGCATCAGACGGCCGTCCGGCTGACGCGACCAATCCCTTCGTAGGCCAGACCGGCAGCAGCGACGACCGCTGGATCATAGATGTTACGGCCATCGAAGATCGCCTTGTCGCGCAGGATGGTCGACAGGCCAGCGAAGTCCGGTGCACGGAATTCTTTCCATTCGGTGACCAGGACCAGCGCATCGGCGCCTTCGGTCGCCGCGGCGGCCGAGCTGACGATCGTCAGCATGGATTCGACGCGCGCAGCGCCGTGCTCGCGTTCCAGGACGCGCAGCGCTTCGCTGCTGGCGACCGGATCGTAGGCGCGCACGTGGCAGCCGGCGTCGAACAGTTCCTTGAGCAGCACCAGGCTTGGCGCTTCACGCATATCGTCGGTGTTCGGCTTGAACGACAGGCCCCACACAGCGATCGTCTTGCCCTTGAGGCCCTCGACGCCGCCGTAGAAGCGCGTGAGCTTCTTGAACAGCACGTTTTTCTGGTTGTCGTTGACCAGTTCGGTCGCTTCCAGGATATGCAGCACCTGGCCATGGTCGCCACCGGTCTTGACCAGTGCCTTGACGTCTTTCGGGAAGCACGAACCGCCGTAGCCCATGCCGGCGTACAGGAACTGCGAACCGATGCGCGGGTCCAGGCCCATGCCGTGGCGCACGGCTTCGATGTCGGCGCCCAGCACTTCAGCCAGGTTGGCCAGCTCGTTCATGAAGCTGATGCGGGTGGCCAGCATGGCGTTGGCAGCGTACTTGGTCAGCTCGGCGCTGCGCACGTCCATCTCGACCAGCTTTTCGTGGTTGCGGCTGAATGGTGCGTACAGCTGGCGCATCAGCTTGGTTGCGACGGTGTCGTCGCTGCCGACGACGATGCGGTCAGGCCGCATGAAGTCGTCGATGGCCGCGCCTTCTTTCAGGAATTCGGGATTGCTCACGACCGAGAACGACAGCGTGCTGCCGCGCTTGTCGAGCTCGCCCTGGATGGCGGCGCGCACCTTGTCGGCGGTACCGACCGGCACGGTCGACTTGTCGACCACGACGACCGGCTTGTCGATGCGCTGACCGATCGAACGGGCGGCGGCCAGGATGTGGGTCAGGTCGGCGCTGCCGTCTTCGTCAGGCGGGGTGCCGACGGCCAGGAACACGCAATCCGCGTGCGCGACGGCTTCGTCGTAGCTGGTCGAAAACAGCAGGCGGCCTGCTTTGGCGTTGCGCTCGACCATGTTGTCGAGGCCAGGCTCATGAATCGGAATAACGCCGTTCTTGAGCATTGCAATTTTTTCTTCGTTGACGTCGAGACACAGTACAGTGTTGCCGACATCGGCGAAGCAAGCGCCTGAAACGAGCCCGACGTAGCCGGTGCCAATGATGGTGATCTTCATGATTTATATTGGGGAACTAGGTAACGGAAAAATAGAACCGGGCAGAGCAGCACGGCGAACCAGGCTATTTTTCCACAGATTGGAAAATAATTGCCACACGTAACAAATGCGTACAAAACTTGAATTATAGTATCATGGTTGTCAAAAATTTATGCGTTTCGCGTTCAATTGTGCTGCCCTAGAGCAAAATTTTTCGCATAATCACGACATTGCAGTTCAACACTTCCACTCCCGGACCGACGCGTCCGGCGGTGCACCGATCAGCACCTGGCACGACACGATGAAGTTACTCACCTTTAGCACCCTGTATCCCAATTCACAGCAACCGAACCACGGTATCTTCGTGGAGACCCGATTGCGCTATCTGATTGCCAGCGGGCAGGTCGAGTCACGTGTCGTGGCGCCAGTGCCATGGTTTCCCCTCAAGGGGGAGCGCTTTGGCCATTATGGCACTCTGGCCAAGGTACCGCGGCACGAGACACGCAACGGTATCGACGTCACGCACCCGCGCTATCTGGTGCTGCCGCGTGTGGGCATGAACGTCACGCCGTACACGCTGGCGCATGCGGCCAAAAAGGAGATCGGCCGCATCCTCGACGGCGGCTACGACTTCGACGCCATCGACGCGCACTATTTTTATCCGGACGGCGTGGCGGCCGTGATGCTCGGCAAATACTTCAACAAGCCGGTGGTGATCACGGCGCGCGGTACCGACATCAACCTGATTCCCCAGTTCGCACGGCCACGCCAGCTGATCCTGGATGCGGCGCGCGACGCCGACGGCATCATCACTGTGTGCAAGGCGCTCAAGGACGAGATGGTCGGGCTGGGTGTGTCGCCTGACAACATCACGCCGCTGCGCAATGGCGTCGATCTCGAGCGCTTTGCGCCCATCGACCGCGCCGCCGCACGCGCCGCCGTCGGGCTGGTGCCGGGGCGCTTCACGCTGCTGTCGGTGGGCCTGCTCGATCCGCGCAAGGCGCACGACCTGATCATCCGCGCCCTGCCCCAGCTGCCGGACGTCGACCTTTTGATCGCCGGCATTGGCCCTGAAAAAAACAACCTGGAACGCCTGGCGCGTGAATTGAACGTGCAGGACCGTGTCAAACTGCTGGGCAGTGTGCCGCAGACCGAACTGAAAACGTATTACAACGCCGCCGACACGCTGGTGCTGGCGTCGAGCCGCGAAGGCTGGGCCAATGTGCTGCTCGAAAGCATGGCGTGCGGCACGCCAGTCGTGGCCAGCAATGTCTGGGGTACGCCCGAAGTGGTGGCGGCGCCTGCCGCCGGCGTCCTGATGCCGCAGCGCACTCCCGAAGGCCTGGTCGCGGCGCTGCACCAGTTGCGCGCCAACTACCCGGCGCACAGCGCCACCCGCCGCTACGCCGAAGACTTCGGCTGGCAACCGACCACCCAGGGCCAGATCGACCTGTTCCACTCCATCTTGGCGAGAAAAGCCGCGTGAAAATCCTTTATCACCACCGTACCCGTTCCAAGGACGGCCAGTACGTCCACATCGAAGAAATGATCCGCGCGCTGCGCGCCGAAGGCCATGAAGTCGTGATCGTGGCGCCGCCGAGCGCCGAAACCGAATCGTTCGGCGCGGATGCCGGTCCGGTCGCCTGGCTCAAGCGCCATGTGCCCAAGACGTTCTACGAACTGATGGAGCTGTCGTATTCGCTGGTCGCCTACCGCCGCCTGGCCAAGGCGGTCAAGCAGCACCGTCCGGACGTGCTGTATGAACGCTACAACCTGTTCCTGCCCTCGGGCATCTGGCTGGCGCGCAAGTACAAACTGCCGATGCTGCTGGAAGTGAACGCCCCGATCCTGGAAGAGCGCACCCGCTACGACGGCCTGGCGCTGACCAAACTGGGCCGCTGGTCGCAGGCGTATGCCTGGCGCAACGCCGACATGGTGCTGCCGGTCACGCACGTGCTGGGCGAGATCGTGCAGGCCTACGGCGTGCCACCCGAGCGCATCGACGTGATCCCGAACGGCATCGACCCCGAGCGCTTCGCCGGTGCGCCGGACGTGGAGCAGGCCAAGCGCGCGCTGGGCCTGCAGGATGTGCTGGTGCTGGGCTTTACCGGTTTCGTGCGCGACTGGCATGGGCTGGACAAGGTGATCGATCTGATCGCGCAAGACCCGCCGGAAGCACGCCGCCACCTCTTGATCGTGGGCGACGGCCCCGTGCGCGCCACGCTCGAGCAACAGGCGCGCGACCTGGGCATCGAACACCGCGTGCAGTTCACCGGCATCATCGGGCGCGACGACGTGGCGCGTTACGTGGCGGCGTTCGACATTGCACTGCAACCGGCTGTGGTGAAGTATGCTTCACCATTGAAGCTGTTCGAATACCTGGCGCTGGGCAAGGCGATTGTCGGTCCGGACCAGCCGAATATCCGCGAAATCCTGCGCGCCGACCATAACGCCGTGCTGTTCGATCCGGATACCCCGGGTGGCCTGGCCGGCGCGGTCAAGCGTTTGTGCGACGATCCGCTGCTGCGCGCCCGCGTTGCGCAAGGCGCGCGCGACGCCATCGACGAGCAGCAGCTGACGTGGCGCGCCAATGCGCGCCGCGCCGTCACCCTGTTCGAAAGGTTGATCCAGCGTGCGTGACCTTATCCTGTTCCTCGCCTTCGCGGGGATCATGCCATTCATCTTCAAGCGGCCCGTCGTGGGCGCCATGGCGTACGCCGTGGTCAGCCTGATGAACCCACACCGCCTGACCTTTGGCTCGGCGCAGAATTTCCCGTTTGCGATGTATCTGTGTCTGGCGACGCTGGCTGCGATCCTGATCTCGCGCGAGCAGAAGAAGATCCCGATGACGGCGCCGGTGGTGGTGATGCTGCTGTTCTTCATCTGGTACACCATCACGACCATCTTCGCGCAACTGCCGTTCCAGGCGTGGAACTACTGGGACCGCTACGCCAAGACCATGCTGATGGTCTTCGTGACCGTCATGACCGTGCGTACGATGCGCGACGTCAAGGTGCTGGCGCTGGTAACCGCGCTGTCGCTGGGCTTCTGGGGTTTCAAGAGCGGCATCTTCGTGATCTTCAGCGGCGGCGGCGAAGGCTTGCGCGGCCCCATGAACAGCTTCATCAGTGACAACAATACGCTGGCGCTGTCGATGGTGACGATCACGCCGCTGCTCGTCTACATGACGACCCGCGCCCCGAACAAGTGGGTCAAGCGTGCGGCGCTGAGCATGGTGGTGCTGACCATGCTGGCGGCGATCGGTTCGTATTCGCGCGGCGCGTTGCTGGGCACGTTCGCCATGGGCTTTTTCCTGTGGCTCAAGTCGACCCACAAGTTCAAGACCGGCCTGGCCTTCGTGCTGATCGTCCCGATCGTGTTCGCCCTGATGCCGCCCGAATGGACCGGCCGCATGAACACCATCCAGACCTACGACGAAGATGCGTCGGCGACCGGGCGCATCAATTCCTGGTATTTCGCAGCAAATATCGCCAACCATTTCGCCCTTGGCGGCGGACCGGGCGTGTTCTCGCCACAGATGTTCATGCTGTACGCACCGAATCCCGAGCGCTATTACGATGCCCACAGCATCTACTTCCAGGTGCTGGGCGAACAGGGCTACATGGGACTGGCGATTTTCCTGACCATGTTCGTGGTGGCATGGCGCTGCGGCGGACGGGTAATCCGCCATTGCCGCGGCAAGGAAGACCTCGCCTGGGCACTGATGCTGGCCCGGATGTGCCAGGTGAGCATCATCGGCTATCTTGCCGCAGGTGCGTTCCTGACGATGGCGTATTACGACCTGATCTACTACATCATCGCGATCCTGGCGTGCCTCGACAAAGTATTGATCCGGGCGCCGCAGAAAGACGACGTGCCGCCGATGCGCCTTGTGTTCATCGAACGCTATCTGGCGCGCCGCACGGCGAAAAAAACGGCGCGGGCGGCCATGGCGCGCCCGCGCAGCGGCACCTGAGCCGCAGGTCAGTCTCAGGTGGGCGTTAGGCCAGCCTCAGACCAGCACTTCCAGCGCCGCCGGATGGCCGAGAAAACCGGCCGGGCTGGCGCTGGCGCCGTACGCACCCGACTGGAACACCACCACCAGATCGCCAACGCGGGCGTGGGCCAGTTCCATACGCTCGGCCAGGATGTCGAGCGGCGTGCACAGCGGGCCGGTGGCCGATGCCGGGCCACTGTCCGGCGCATCGTTCTGTGCATTCATGCGGTTGCCGATCGCCACCGGATAATTCTTGCGGATCACCTGACCCAGGTTGCCTGATGCCGCCAGGTGATGGTGCATGCCACCATCCAGCACCAGGAAGACCTGGCCGCGCGAGACCTTGCGGTCGATCACGCGCGCCACGTACACGCCCGCTTCACCGACCAGATAGCGGCCCATCTCCAGCGCCAGGCGCGCCTGCGGCAGCGCCTCGGCCAGGCGCGGCAACCAGGCTGCCAGGTGCGCGCCCATCGGCGCCGGATCGAGGCGCTGTTCACCCGGGAAGTACGGAATGCCCAGGCCGCCGCCGATATTCAGCTGGCGCACGGCCAGCGGGCTCTCGCCGGCCAGTTGGATCGCCAGTTCGATGCTGCGCGACTGCGACTCGATGATGGCATCCAGGCGCAGGCTCTGCGAACCGCTGTAGATGTGGAAACCTTCGAAATCCACACCCAGCGCTGCCGCCTGGCGCAGCACGTCCGGCGCCTGCTCGGCGTCGATGCCGAATGGCTTGGCGCCCCCGCCCATGCGCATGCCGGACGACTTGAGTTCGAATTCGGGATTGATGCGCAGCGCCACGCGCGGCGCGATGCCCAGCAGATCGCCGATGCGCGCCGCGTTGTCGAGCTCATGCTGCGACTCGATGTTCAGGCAGGCGCCGGCAGCAATCGCCTGGGTCAGCTCGCCCTCGAGCTTGGCCGGGCCGGCAAAGCTGATGCGGGCCGGATCGATCCCGGTGTTGAGCGCGATGGCCAGCTCGCTGCCCGAGGCCACGTCCAGTCCGTCGACCAGGCCCGCCATATGCTGCACCAGCGCCGGCATCGGATTGGCCTTGATCGAATAATGCAGCGCGACCTGCGGCGGCAGGATCGCGCGCAGACTGGCCACGCGCGCGCTGCACAGGGCGCGGTCGATCGCGTAGAACGGCGTGCGGCCGACGCGCTGCGCCAGGCGCGGCAGCGGAATGCCGCCGACGTGCAGAACATCGTCGACGACCGGAAAATAGATCTGGGGAGCGTGCTGGGGCTTGGTGCCGGTCATGGGCTTGCGGTCAATACAAAGAAATTGGCGCCGGCGCTAGCCGGCCTGGAGGGTATGGCGGAGCAGGTTGCGGTCGATCTTGCCGTTCGGATTGCGCGGCAGTGCCTCGGTGCGCAGCACGATCTGCGCCGGCACCATGTAGGCCGGCAGCCGGCGCTTGCATTCTGCCAGCAATGCGGCGCGGTCGACCAGACCGGGATCGGCCACGGCCACGGCGACAATGGCCTGCCCCAGCGTGGCGTCGTCGACGCCGAACACCGCGACTTCACTGACCAGGCCACTGGCGTGCAGCACGCTCTCGACCTCGGTCGGGCTGATGCGGTAGCCGGAGACCTTGATCATCTCGTCGCTGCGGCCAACAAAATACAAAAAGCCTTCGGCGTCGCGGCGCACGGTGTCGCCCGACCAGACCGCCATTTCGGGCAACGGCAATGCCGGGTCCTGGCCGGGCGCCGGGCGAAAGCGCAGCGCCGTGCGCGCCGCATCGTTCCAGTAACCGAGCGCTACCAGGGCGCCACGGTGCACCAGTTCGCCCGGTTCGTCGGCGTCGCACAGCGTGCCGTCGGGCCGCACGACCAGCACCTCGGCATTCGGGATCGCGCGCCCGATCGAGCCGGGCCGGCGCGCCACTTCAGCGGGCGGCAGATAGGTCGAGCGGAACGCCTCGGTCAAGCCATACATCAGGAAGATGGCCGTGTGCGGCAGCGCCTGCTGCAGGGCCTCGACGGTCACGACCGGCATCGCGCCGCCCGAATTGGTGATGAAGCGCAGCGAGGTATCGGCCGGCCAGGCCAGGCGTGCCAGTGCGATCCACAGCGGCGGCACGGCGGCCAGGCCGGTGATGCGGTGCTCGCGCACGGCAGCAACGATATCCTTGGGGAACAGGTAATTCATGAGCACCACCGACGCGCCGCGCAGGAAGGCAGTCGTAAGCTGGCTCAGGCCATAGTCGAAACTGAGCGGAAGCACCGCCAGCAAGCGCTCCGACGCGGTGATGGCGAGGTAGTCGGCAACGCTGGCGGCGCCGGCGACCATGTTCCGGTGCGACAGCACCACGCCTTTGGGCGCGCCGGTGCTGCCGGAGGTGTACAGGATCGCGGCCATGTCAGTGTCGATGCGGCGATGCGGAACGCGCGCGTCCGGCGGCGCCTGCAATGCAGCCCAATCCAGCACCGGCAAGTCCGGTGTGCTGGTCAAAGCGCCTTCGGTGACCAGCACCGTCTGCAAGGCCGGGCATGCCGCCAGCACGGGCGCCAGCTGTACCAGGCGCTCGGGCGTCGTCACCAGCAGGCGCACGCTGCAATCGGCCAAGATGTAGGCCACCTGGTCGGGCTTGAGCAGCGGATTGACGGGCACGAACACGCAGCCGGCAGCGGCCGCGCCGAACATCGCGGCCACGTTCTCAATACGCTTTTCCATGTACACGGCCACGCGTTCGCCCGGCTGCAGGCCGCGCGCCAGCACCAGCGCAGCCATGGCCGTTACCTGGCTGGCCAGCTCGCGGTAGGTGCAGCGCTGCGCGCCGTAGACCAGGGCCTCGGCGTCGGGCATGCGTGCTGCGCTGTCAAAGATGCTGTCGTGGATCAGGTGATTCATCGCGCTCCGGGCCCTTGCCCGCTGGGAAATGGATGAGACATGGCGCCGCTGGCGGCACCCGTCATCTTACCAGTTCGCGCCCATGCGTTGGAGAAACACTGCCCGTTGGGTGTGTGGGGCGTCATGGTATATTTCGATGATGCCGAGTATACAACCCAGCGTTCCCGTTCGTCGCCTGATCCCGTCCGTTCCCGTGCTGTCGCTCGCCGCCTTTCGTGACGGAGCGGATGCCGGCCGCGCGCTGCCGTCGCTGCTCGACAATGCGCAGACGCGGCTCGTCACCAGCGGGCGCATCGCCATCGGCCTGGCGCTGCGCGCGCTGGGGGTGGGCGCCGGCGACCTGGTGCTGGTGCCGGCCTATCACAGCCCGTCGATGATTCCGCCAGTGCACTGGTGCGGCGCCGACGTCGTGTTCTACCGGGTATTGCCGGACACCTGCGCCGATCTGGCCGACATCCAGGCCAGGCTGGCCGAACACCCGGGCATCAAGGCCATCATGGTCACCCATTTTTTCGGCATCCCGCAGGATCTGGCGCTGCTACGCGCGCTGTGCGACGCGCGCGGCATCGGGCTGCTCGAAGACTGCGCCCATTGCTTCTTCGGCGAGCGTGACGGTGTCGCGGTCGGCAGCAGCGGCGACTACGCCATCGGCAGCAGCATGAAGTTCTTTCCGATCCACGAAGGCGGTTGCCTGGTATCGCGGCGGCACGCGCTTGACACGCACTTGCACTCGGCCGGCATCGGCTTCGAGGCCAAGGCTGCACTGGCAGCTCTGGAAACCAGTTTTTCCTATGGCCGCCTGCCCGCGCTGCGCGTGATCCTGGCCCTGCCCTTGCGCGCCAGGACGCTGCTCTGGAATGCCATGAAGGCCGCGCGCGCGCCGGCTGGCGCAACTGGCGCAGCCACCACGGCCAGCCTGGCGCCCTCGTCGTCGGACAGCAGTTTCAGCTTCGATCCGCACTGGGTCGACAAACGCTCGTCGTGGTTTTCGCGGCTGACACTGCGGCTGGCGTCCCATGCACGGATCGTGGCGCGGCGCCGCAGTCACTATCTGGCTTTGCACGAGGCGCTGCAGGACGCGCCAGGCTGCCGGCCGCTGTTTTCCGCCTTGCCGGCCGGCGCCTGTCCGTGGGTGTTTCCGCTGCTGGTCGACGAGGCCGACGCGGTGGCCGAACGGCTGGCGCAGGCCGGTGTGCCGATGGTGCGCTTTGGCGCCACGCTGTGGCCGGGCGTCGACGCCACCGTCTGCGCCACCAGCGTCGAGCTCGGGCAGCGCATGATCGCCCTGCCCTGCCACCAGGCCCTGCGCAGCACCGAACTGACCTGGATGATCGCCACCGTGCGTCAGGCGCTGCAGGCAAGCGCAAAGGTCGCGGCATGAGCTGGACCGTGGTGCCGGCCAGCCAGTTCAGCGCGCAGATGGCGCGCTGGGACGCACTGCACGCGGCCAGCGCAGCGTCACCGCTGCTGGCCACCGACTTTGTCGCCGCGCTGCTCACCAGCTTCACCGATGGCCGCGAACTGCTGGCATGGCATGACACAAACGGGGTCACGGACGCGATGACGATCCTGAGCCCGGGCGGCGTCGGCGTCTGGCACACCTTCCAGCCCTCCCAGGCGCCGGTGGGCCTGTGGCTGCAGCGCGATGACGGGTCGCCGGCTGCGCTGCTGCGGCCATTGCTGGCCCGCCTGCCGGGACCGGCGCTGCTCGTTGGCCTGACCCAGTGCGATCCGATGCTCATGGCGCGCCCGGCGGATGGTGCCTGCGTGCGCACGGCCGACTATATCCGCACCGCACGCATCACGCTGCGCGGCGCCGGCGGCTTCGACGCGTTTTGGGAAGCGCGCGGCAAGAACCTGCGCAGCAATCTCAAAAAGCAGCGCAACCGGCTGCGCCAGGACGGCGTCACGCCGCGCCTGGAAATATGCCGCGCGCCCGGACAGATGGCGCAGGCCGTGGCCGACTACGGCCGGCTCGAGGGCAGCGGCTGGAAAGCGGCTGGCGGCACCGCCGTCGACGCCGCCAATGCGCAGGGCCACTTTTACCGCGTTATGCTCGAAGCGTTTGCCGCGCGCGGCGCCGCCAGCGTCTACCGTTACTGGCTGGGCGACCAGCTCGCCGCAATGGATTTGTGCGTGGAAGGCGGCGACTGCATCGTGGTGCTCAAGACGGCCTACGACGAGCAGCTGGCCGGCCAGTTGTCGCCAGCGCTGCTGATGCGCGAAGAAGCGTGCCGCCAGCTGTTCGACGATAACCGCTTCGGGCGGATCGAATTCTATGGCCGCGTCATGGAATGGCATCTGCGCTGGACCGATGAGGTGCGCACGATGTACCACCTGAACGGCTACCGGTGGCCCGGTCTGGCGCGGCTGCATGCGATGCGCAAGCCGGTGCCGCACAGCGCCGCCTGACGGCCTGCCGCCGCCTCAGTCGGGGCTGATCGGCGCCACCGGGACGACGACCGGTCCGATGGGCCCCGTGGCCGGGCTCGCCACGTCCTGGTCGACTGGCTGACGCCGGCCCATCCGGATCAGCGGCAGTTCGAGGTACTGGTAAGAGAAGTGCGCCAGCAGGATCACCATGCCAAGCAAACCGAACACCACCAGTGGCGACGCAAAGCCATGGTTCGCAGTCGCCACTTGTTGCCACAAATAGATGGTGTACGAAATCTGTCCCAGATAAGCGAGCAGCGCATTGCCAAACAGCGCGCGAATGGATGGCCGTGCCAGCGGGGTGCCAAACACGACTGCACAAATGATCACGGGTGCAATGAGCGGATAAATGATATTCATCAGCCATGCCGGCAGCGCCACAAGGTGCACGCCGATCAGCAGCGCGATACCGGCGCACCAGAATGCAAAAGGTAATCGTTTGAGCAGCGGGCCCAGGCTGTTTTCATACAGCGCATACACACAGCCCCACAACATGAAAGAAAAAATCGATACATATAATGCCAGCTGTGGTTGCGCTGCCACGTGCGCAGATAAAACGATGGCAAGCAGCGCGCCGATGACGGGCAGGATTGTGCGTCGTTTCCGGGCCATTCCCAAACCAACGAACAGCATCGGGAACACCAGATAAAACTGTTCCTCGAAAGCCAGGCTCCACGTATGGCCTGCGTACCAGCCACAGTTTCCCAGCAAATTGATATTGCAGAGAAATGCTGCGGATTGGGCGAATTGGGGCGCGGTCATCTCGATGCTGCCCGTTTGGACCAGCACAGCGAGAAACAGCAGATACAGCATCAGTGGCGGCACGATACGCAGCACGCGGCGCAGATAAAAATAGCGCATGCTGACCGCGCCGTGAACGCTGACTTCTTTCACCATGCCCCTGCAGATGACATAGCCGCTGATGCAAAAGAAGATTTGCACGCCCAGTGTGCCCAGAGGATGAACACGCCAGATCAGCCCTGGCAGCACCCTGTGATAAATCGGATGGCTATATTCGATGATGTGAGAAAGAATAACGAGGAAAATTGCAAAGAATCTCCATGCATCGATATAAGGAAGACGATGAGTGTTTTTCATTGTTCTGCAAGGAGAATGTGAAAGGGTCTGACAGCAAGCACATGAACCAGATCTGCAACGACCAGCCCAGGCCAAACGCCGAATCGGTTCGCCGGGAATGCAACAAAAACGACAGTCAGAAAAAAACAGGGAGAAACCAAGTAGTAATTATATTGCGAATAAAACAATATTGGCAAGGATCATTATAGATTGCTTTTTTATTAAAAATATGCCATCTGATTCATTGCGCATAACGCTGCCTGCAAAACCACGCTTTGCGTCTGCTCGAAAATGACCATGCCGGGTCTGCCGATAAAACAGGCGAACGAAAAGATACAATGTTCCTTCTTCGATAAAAAGAAACCCGTCGCTCTGGTGGTCAAGGAAAATGGCGGAATAATCCGATGGAAATCGGGTGCCAACAACTTCAAATGTTACATTGACAGTGCTTGTTGATGCTGCCAAACCATTGCATAAACACGATGCGGAAGCGCGATGCAGAATCGGATTGCCGCCATTGGCATCACGGTCGTGACCAGATGAAAGTGTGGTGTAAATGCTGCACCCGCAGCGCGTTGCTGCAGGTGCAAGGGAGTAGAGACCGTTCAGGCCTGCAGGCGCGCCGCCAGCCCTGTGATGCTCATGAATTCGCCGCCCAGCTCGTCACGGAACCACGTGCAGTAGTCGTGCACGGTCGCAATGAAGCGCTGCAGGTCGGCGTCGGTGCGCACATACGGCGTATGGCCGGGCACCATCGACGGGCTGTGATACGTCAGCGAAAACACTTCGCAGCCGGCGCCGCGCAGCGCGCTGCTCAGGCGCCGCAGTTCGGCGCCGTTGGCCGCTTCGGGGCTCAGGCGGATGCGCTCGAGGGCGCCGCTGCGCGACAGGATACCGCCCATGCGCAGCTTGCGCGCCCAGCCTTGCTGCGCCATCTCGTACAGCGCCGGGCCCTGCGCGCGTAGCCAGCCCGTATAACCGGCCGTGTTGGGCAGCTCGAGCAGCCTGCGGCCGCCCGCTTCGAACGTGTACGGGTGTTCGTCATAGGCACGGAAATCCGGGCCGCCATCGTCGGTAAAGGCCGTGTAAGGCACCACGCTGGCATCGATCTGATAGCCCAGATCGGCAATCGATTCGGCCGTGTGCGCGCCCAGACCATAGCGCCCGGCCTTGAACGTCGTCGGCGCGCGGCCGAACGAGCGTGTGATGGCGTCGGTCAGCTGGCGCAGCTTGTCGTACTCGAGCTGACGCGGCAGATTGCCGGCATACGAATGGAAAGTCGAGACCTCTTCGTCGTGCGGTGGCGAGACCCACGGATGCAGGTGGGTGCCGATTTCACAGCGCCCCGCCTCCATCATGCCGCGCAGCACGGCCACCGAAGCCGGCGTGGTCGCCACCGGCCAGTCGATCACGTAGGTCGGCACGATGCCCAGGCGGTCGTAGACCCGCTCGTGCATCAAGGGCTGGCCCGCGATCGAACTCGTGCCGACGCTGGCGCGGTCGAAGGGCTTGGTCCAGTCGAATTCTTCCTCGGTGTCGATCACGACGACCAGGACAGGACGGGCGCCGGCGCCCAGGCGCGCCGGAAGATGGCTGGTTTTTCTTAGCATGGACGGGAGTCTCGTACTGGGTTGGCCGATACCGGCGCTGCCTGCGCGAGTGCGGTGAGGCACTCGTCGATGCGGCCATAGGTCGCATTGAACGTGCTGGCATCCTTGCCTTCGGGGTCGAGGATCTGGCAGTCGCTGCCGGCCGCGGTACAGGCCTGACCAAGCAGAAAGACGCGGTCCCTGAGGTCGGGATAACGTGCCGCGATGCTCTCGAGATTGATCTGGTCGAAGACGATCACCAGATCGGCCGCTTCGAGCATGGCGCGGCTGGCGTGGCGCGAACGGTGTGTCGACATGTCGACGCCCCGCTGCGCCGCCGCCGCGATGGCCACGGCAGGCGAACCACGCCGGTTACGGGGCAGCATGCCTGCCGAATCGAACTGCGCACTGGCGCCAAACAACTGGCCTGACTTGAGATGGGCATAGCTGCTGCGATTGATGTTCCCCTGGCAGACATACAGCACGTTCAGTGGCCGGTTCGGGTTGGCGGCAAACAGGCTGGCCATGCGCGCCGACAGGGATTGGCCCGCCTGCGCCGTGGCGCGCCGCTTGAAGCGGCCGCCGACGAGTTCGCGCAGTTCTTGCCAGCCGGGACCTGCATCGTCGAGCACCAGGGTGTCCTGGTGCTCCCTGCCAATCAGCACGCGGTGGAAGCTCCAGCCCCAGGCCAGACAATGCAGCGCCAGGCGGACCGGGCGGCGTGCCAGGCGGGCGGCGCCTGCCCTCGCCTGCCACATGTCGAGGATCAGGTTGCGACAATAGCGCCCCGCCGGGTAGTCCACCGGCGTGGTCGGCTCGCCCAGCGCCAGCAGGCGATACAGGCGGTACGGGAAATCAACGCCGATCGACACCGGCAGCGGCAGCGAGCCCCACGGGCGCGCATTCACCTCGATCAGGATCCAGCCATCCGTGGCGGGATCGACCTTGAATTCGAACATCGCCAGGCCCGTGTAGCGGCTGGCGCGCACCATGCGTTCGACCGCAGCCAGACGTTGCGGATCGAGCGGCGCGCTCTTGCGGTAATAACTGCTGCCGTTCATCTCATGCGCGCGGTGGTGCTCGAACGCCTGCAGCACGGCGCCATCGTGGCACAGCACCGACACGCCCAGGCCGAAGCCGGGGAACATCTGTTCCAGCAGGATCGGTCCGGCGCCATGGTCGTGGCGCGCCAGCCAGGCGGCCAGTTCGGCGCGCTCACCGATGATGCGCGTGCTGGTGCGCACGTACAGTTCCGGCATCGCGTACGACATCGGTTCCTTGATCACGACCGGCAAGCCGAATTCGGCCGCGATGCCGTCGGCCGTGTCGCTAACGGCGAGCAGGCGGCCGGGCGCGACCGGCACGTCGACCGACTGGGCCAGCGCACGCGTGCGCACCTTGTCGAAGTAGATGTCGAGTGCCTCGGCCGATGGAATCGCCAGTGGGCAGAAGGCCCCCAGCGCATCACGGTGCAGGCACAGCGGCAACAGCCCGCGCTCGTCGCACGGCACGACCAGTGAAAAGTCATGCTCACGCAGCAGCGCCAGCACGGCGTCCAGCCAGGCCTGGCCGCCGTCGAGGTAGTACGGCAGGAAATGGGTCGCGTGGATGTAGCGCGACGCCAGCGCCGGCGCCCGGAAATCGAACGGCGCCACGTGGACTTCGAGCCCCTGGCGCCCGAGCGAGCGCACGGTCGACAGGAAGCTGCGCGTGTCGTCGCCGATCACGAGGACCTTGTTCTTGATGCTCATGCCTGGCCCTTGCGCAACAACTGACGGCAGCCAAGCGCTGCCGTATACAACGCCCATTTGAGGGACACGCGCGCGGCCAGCGCACGGCGGGCATATTGCCAGCCCAGCGCGTGCTTGCCTTCGCTTGACCAGTAGCGCGACAGACGGCGCAGGATATCGCCTTCATACGACAGGCACAGCGCGCGGATTGCCGTGCTGTCGACCTTCATCGCGATATGCTGCGAGACGAGCGCCGACAGCAGCCAGCGCTCGGCCTCGGAAAAGCGGCGCGAGAGGTTGTTCTGGCGCGACGGGTCAGGCACGTTGTGCTGGGCGACGACGTCGGGATTGAAGAACACGGCGCGCGCCGCATCGGCTGCGCGCCAGAAGAAATCGCGGTCTTCTTCATATGACGTGCGGGTCCAGAAGCCGCCGATCGCCTGGGCGGTCGCACGGCGCAGGGCCAGGATATTCAGTTGGGCAAAGCCGCCGGCGCGCACCAGTTCAGCCAGTGGAATCCGGTAGCCGCGCGCATGGGTGCGCGGGCGGCCGGCAACCATCCCGACCAGGGCCGGCAACCAATCGGCGCGCTCGGTGGCGCCCAGATGCGAGACGGCGATCTGGTTGGCGATGTACAGGTCGACGTCTGGCAGGCTGTCGAATACGTCGACCATCGCGGCCAGGTGGGTGTCGCCCGTCCAGAAATCGTCGTCATCGCAGAAGGTGATGAGGTCGCCCGTCGCTGCGTCGATGCCGGTGTTGCGTGCAATCGATGGGCCATAACCCGGCCCGCCTGCGGTACCCAGTTCGATGACACGGAAACGTTCGTCCAGGCGGTCGAGCATGGCGGCACATGCCTGACGGCTTGCCGCGTCGGAACCGTCGTCGACCACGATCACTTCGAACGCATCGAACGTCTGGCTGCGCATGCGCATGAGCATCCGTTCGAGCAGGGCGTGCCGGTTGCGCGTCGGGACAATGACCGAAACACGGCATCCGGGAAGTGGATCACGGCGTGCCAGAAGGCTGCTTTCAGTGGGACGGTCGGTAGCGCGGGATGACAATTCTTCGCCTTCGGTGCGTTAGAGTGCGGCAGGCCAGCGCCGCGGAAAGAATCTTGCCATCCTAACACACACGGAACCCGGCACACATGATTCGCGCGGCGTGGACGGGCAGTGCAGTACACGGTCGCGACCGCCAAATCACCTCAGCATGAAGTGGCGTATCGGGAGATGATGCATAAAAAATTTACCGCATATTCACACACCGGCAATAACAATAAATAAATTACTGTTTCCTATAATTAACTGTCAGTGCAATTAATACAATTGACTAAATTGATTATCTTAAGCGCGTCCGGTGGAATAGATAATCACATGAACGAATGATCAAGAATTCTCATTAGAAAATTTTCTGATTAATCGTGGTAGTTATGGAACACCATGATTCATGCCTGTTTGATTACCCGCCAGAAGCGCCGTCTCCAGCGGCGCCGCCCAGTGCGGACGGCCTCTACCCCTCATTTTTGGAATGGACATCAGCGATGACGCATTGCACATCTTTTAATTCGTATGGCTGTTCATCAATTAAAGCGTATTTGCGCTTGACACATCGCTATTTAATTATTGCATTACTCGCGTTAACTGTTGTTTTCGTGTGGAAACAAATCGGAGTTGGGGAGAATCAGAAGACACAAATGATGGATCAGGGTAAAGTTAAGTTCTTCGAAGAAATTCTTTCCTTGGCGAATCAATTGCCCAACTACACGAATTCTCATATGAACACTCTGACTACATTTGCTGCGAGCGACGAAACGAATTTCGCGCTGCACCCTGCTCAAGTGCTCGTGCGCAGCACCAGCACCCGGATCATCACCGCCATGTGCACCGTTATGCTGACCGCCTGCGGCGGCGGCGGCGGCGGTGGCGATGTCATCAGTGACACGACCTCGCTGGCCAAGACGGTGACTGCTTTCACACCAAAGACTGCCACGCCTGCCACCGGCACGCCAGTCTCGCCAGCCACGCCAAGCGACCAGGCGACTGGCTTGACGCCACTCGTGGCCGGCGAGCTGGTGACCGACTTCAGCATCCAGAACACCGGCGCAGCCCAGAAGCAGGTGCCATTCACGTTTGGCCAGGTCATCATGCAAGGCCAGATGAACGTGAAAGAAGGTCTGGCAGCCAAGTTGCCAGACGGTACCCTGCTGCGCCTGCAAACCGACATCAAGGCCACCCACGCAGACGGTTCGGTACGCCACGTGGTCGTGTCCGGCGTATTGCCGGAGCTGGCCGCCGGCCAGACGCAGACTCTGCAGCTGGTCAAGTCGTCCACGTCGCTCAAGAGCAGCGAAACCGTGCAGACCCTGGCCAAATCGGGCCTCACCAGCACAGTGACCATCACCCTCAATGGCGAAAAATACACCGCGTCGCTGGCGGACGCGCTGGTTGCCGACACGGCGCCACGCAACTGGCTGTCCGGCAATGTGGTCAACGAATGGCACTTGAACGCGCCGCTGAAAAACGCGGCCGGCGTGACGCAATCGCTGCTGACGGCGCGGTTCGACGTGCGCTGGTATTCGGGTCTGGGCAAACAGGCGCGGGTCGATGTCGTGGTCGAAAACACCAAGACGTTCGTTCCTGGCGGTAAATTGACCTATGACGTGAATGTCGAAGTCGGTGGCCGCTCGGTCTATGCCAAGTCGGCACTGACCCATTATCACCATGCGCGCTGGCATCAGGCGGGTTGGTGGGACGCCGCGCGCGTGCCGGTCATGGACGTGAAACTCAATGGCGCCTACATGATTGCCACCAAGGCCGTCTCGAACTACGACAGCCGAGTGGTGCCGTCGAATAATGAACTGAACAACATTGCCGGGCGTATCACGGCCGACAACACCGGCCCCATGACGATCGGCCCGATCGTGGCGTACATGCCGACTGCGGGTGGCCGGGGCGACATCGGTCCGCTGCCAACCTGGTCGGTGATGTACCTGCTGTCGATGGACAAGCGGGCACGCAATGCGATGATGGCCGCAGCCGATGGCTCGGGCAGCTGGTCGATTCACTACCGTGACGAAAAAACCGGCTACCCGGTGCGCACCGATAACGATGCCAACAAGAACATCACGACGCACTGGAACCTGCGTGAATCCGGTCCTTTGCCGGTGCCGCGTTACGTCAACAACAACGGCGCCCTGGGCGATACGCCGTTCGAAGCCGATACGGCGCACCAGCCATCGCTGGCCTACCTGCCGTATCTGGTGACGGGTGACTATTACTATCTGGAAGAGCTGCAGTTCTGGGCATCGTCCAACCCGCTCGGCACATCGCCAGGCAATCACGGCGACGGCAAGGGCCTCGTCCGCTGGCAACAACTGCGCGGTCAGGCCTGGTCGCTGCGCACGCTGGGTCACAGTGCTTACATCACGCCGGACAATCACCCTCTGAAGGCGTACTTCACCAAGCAGCTCGAGAACAACCTGGACTTCTACCATGCGACCTATGTCGTGGGGAATCCGAACAAGCTGGGCGTGTACGACGGCTCGGGTGAAAATGCCTTCCAGGTCGATGCCTCGGCGCCATGGCAGGACGACTTCCTGACCTGGAGCTTCGGCTACCTGTCCGAACTGGGCTTTGCCAAAGCAACCCCGATCCTGCAGTGGAAAGCGAAATACTCGGTTGGCCGCATGACGGCGCCAGGCTACTGCTGGATCCAGGGCGCCGCCTACGGCCTGAAGTTCCGCGATTCGCCAAGCACCCCGATCTACGACAGCTTCGAAAAGTTGTACAAGGCTAACTATGACGGCAATGATTACTACAACGACGATGGCCGCAAATTCACGCATGCCAGTGGCTTGAAGTACATCGATCAGCCGTGCAACAGCCAGGCCCAGGTCGACTACCTGACGCTGGCCCACGGCTTCCAGTGGCAGAAGGGGCGCATGACCGGCTATTCCGACTCGTCGATTGGCTATCCGTCCAATATGCAGCCAGCCCTGGCAGTCGCCGTGGCCGCGGGCATCCCGAATGCCACCGAAGCATGGGCGCTGCTGGCTGGCCGTAGTGCACCACCGTACTACCCGGATGCACCGCAGTGGGCCATCGTGCCACGCTAAGCGTCCCCTAGCAGGTTTTCTGGCCGGGCCTTCGGATACACCGAACGCCCGGCCAGTGCGCATCCGGGCGGCGCAAATGATCGCCTGGTTGCCGTTACCTTTCGATCACAACAATCTCGACCGGGTACCGCGTGTGGTGGTCGTTGCAGCTTATAATGTCATGCGTATTAGCAAGAAATACACTGGTTAGTGTGTTTTTGCCAATGTTCAAGAAACAGGCGTCGAGCCTGAAGCTATTGTCAAATCAGGAGTTTGTGTACATGTCGTTGATGAACAGAGTCATCCAGCGAGTCAAGCGCGATTATTTCAAGGGCCGACACCACAAGGTGGCCCTGAAGATCATGGAAACCAAGCCTGCTCCACGGGGTGATCTGCCCTTCATGCTGCTGTCGATGGTGCAAGCGCGCGACGTCCACGTCTATCTGGTTGCTGTCAAATCGTTCATCCACTTCCTCAATCCGCAGCGCATCGTGGTGGTCTGCGATCCGTCGATCAACGAAGCCGATCGCGCTGTGCTCAAGCAGCACGTGCCGCATATCGAGCTGCGCCGCGCCGATGAATTCACGCACCCGGACATCCCGCGCGGCGGCACCTGGGAGCGCCTGTTCGCGATCTCGGAATACGTGCGCGACAATTATGTGATCCAGCTCGATGCCGACACCCTGACGGTCCAGCCCATCCCCGAAGTGCTCGAGGCCATCCGCGCCGGCAGCGGTTTCGTGCTGGGTGAAATGCCGGACACGCCAGTGCGTTCGCTGCAGGCAACGCGCGAAAACGCTTTGCCGTGGATCAAGCCTGGCGCCCACATCCAGGGGATCGTTGAAACCGAAATGGTCTCGGTCGGTCTGCCGGACAATGCCCGCTACATCCGTGGCTGCTCCGGGTTCTCCGGTTTTCCGCGCTCGGACACGATGCGCGAGACGATGCTCGACTTTTCGCGCCGGCTGGGTGGCAAGTTCGGCGAGCGCTGGCGCGAGTGGGGCACCGAACAGATCACGTCCAACTACGTCGCATCGAACATGCCGGGCACACGCGCATTGCCGTTCCCGAAATACGCCACCCCCGACATGGCGACCGCCGACACGGCATTCTTCCACTTCATCGGTTCGATGCGTTTCCTTAATAACAAGTATGAAGTGACGTCCCGTCAAGCCATTGGCCTGATCAGTGGCGTCCCCGCATAGTCCGATCGTCACCTGGTAACACGCTGTATGGTAAATCTGCGCCGCTCGCTGGTCATCAACTTCTTCTCCTCGTCCGGCGCAGCACTCCTGCAATTCATTGTCAGCGTGCTGCTGGCGCGCATGCTCAGCCCCAGCGAAATCGGTGTCTATTCGATGACGGTGGTGTTCGTGAACCTGGCCCACGTGTTCCGGGACTTCGGGGTATCGACCTACCTGCAGCGTGAGTCGGTACTTACACCAGACAAGATTCGCTCGGCCACCGGCGTCGTGTTTACGACCTCGTGGCTCATCGCCACCATCATGTTCCTGGCCAGCGGCTGGATCGGGCGCTGGTTCAACGAGCCCGAGATCGTGCCGGTCATGCAGGTGCTGGCCATCGGCTTCCTGTTCATTCCATTCGGCACGGTCACCAATGCGTTGCTCACCCGTGAATTTGCCGCCGAAAAGCAGGCCATCGTGATGGCCGTGGGCACCTCCAGTTTCTGCATCAGCTGCCTGGTCCTGGCCAAGCTGGGCTTTGGCAGCATGAGCCTGGCCTGGGCGAACCTGATCAATATCCTGGCCTGCGCCATCGCGTACATCCCGCTGCGGCCGAAAGACATGCCATGGACCCCGTCGTTCCGGCACTGGCGCGGCGTGGCCCACTTCGGCCTGGGCTCGCTGCTGACCAGCTGCACCGTGGCGATCAACAATGCCATTCCCGACATCCTGCTGGGCAAGCTGGGCTCGGCGCGCCTGGTTGGCCTGCTCAGCCGTGCAAATTCGACGGTGACCATTTTTACCTATGTCGCCGGCTCGACCGTCAATTACGGCGCCGTGTCCTATCTGGCCCAGACCTACCACCGTGGCGAATCCCTGATCCCGACCATGAGCCGGGCGACGGCGCTCCTGACCGGCGTCGGCTGGCCGGCGCTCGCGCTCACAGCCCTGCTGGGCCATGAAATCGTACTGGCGCTGTACGGCGCGACCTGGCTGGCCAGCGTGCCGGCAATCCTGCCGCTGACGATTGCTGCAGCAGTGGGCATGACCTTCAACTACATCCACCCGGCCATCGTCGCGATTGGCCGGCCGTACCTGAGTGCGATCCCGGTCCTGGTCACGCTGGCCACCCGGATCGGCTTCGGCGTGGCCCTGTTCGACGGCGGCCTGACCGGCTTTGCCTGGGCCCTGTGCTGGGCGTCGCTGGCCGCCACGCCGATCGTCATCATGCAGCAGCAGCGCTACTTCCACTGGGGCCTGATCCCGTTATTGCGCGCCATGGTGCCAAGTGCCTGGGTGGCGGCCGGCACGGCGGCGGCGGGCGCGCTGCTCAATCTGGTCATTCCCGCCGACTGGCCGGCGCTGGTGCGCCTCCTGGTGATGCTCACGCCACTGGCCCTGTTCTGGTACCTGATGCTGCGCGTTACCCGCCACGAATTGCTGGACGAGGTGCACCGCATGGCCGCCACGGTCAAGATGAGACTGGGTCGGCTGCTACCGACTGTATAATTCGATCAAGGTTCCTCCAGACGAGAATGACGATTATGTACTTCGACGAAGTAAAGACCATCCTGATTGATGTGCTGGCCCTGGGTGAGTCGGGTCAGCACCTGAGCGAAGATTCGCCCCTGCTGGGCAGCCTGCCGGAGCTCGATTCGATGGCCGTGGTCAGCCTGATCGGCGCCCTCGAAGAACGTTTCGGCATCGCCATCGACGACGACGACATCAGCGCCAGCACCTTCGCCACCCTGGGCACGCTCGCTGCGTTTGTCGCGCAGAAGCAGGCCGAATGACAGCCAGCCAGGTTACGCCCCCTGCCGAGCCGTTCTTTTTAAAGATCGGTGCAGGCCAGCGCTTTTGCCTGTTTCATCCGCCGCACGGTCCATGCCGTGGTGCGGTGCTGTACGTGCCGCCGTTTGCCGAAGAAATGAACCGATCGCGCCGGATCGCGGCGCTGCAGGCGCGCGAGATGGCGGCCCTGGGCTATGGCGTGCTGCAACTCGACCTGTACGGCTGCGGTGACAGCAGCGGCGACTTCGGCGACGCACGCTGGGCCATCTGGAAAGACGATCTGGCGGCCGGCGCGCACTGGCTCGAGACGCGTCTTGGCCAGCCGCTGCTGCTGTGGGGCCTGCGCCTGGGCGCCCTCCTGGCGCTGGACTATGCGCGCACCGCGCAGCACCCGGTCAAGGCGCTGATCCTGTGGCAGCCGGTGCTGAGCGGCTCGGCCTACCTGACCCAGTTTTTACGCCTGCGCACCGTTGGCGCGCTGCTGGCCGAGGGCGCGTCCGGGAACACGGGTACCGCCGCCCTGCGCGCCTCGCTGCAGGCGGGCGAAACGCTCGAGATCAGCGGCTACGACCTGGCGCCGGCACTGGCCGCCGCCATCGACGCGCTCCCGGCGCTCGAAGACTTCACGCCGGATTGCCCGGTGCACTGGTTCGAAGCGCTGGGCATGACCGGCCAGGGCGCCTCGCCCGGCGTGTCTCCCGGCGCAGCACGCGCCAGCGCCGCCTGGCTCGAGCGCCAGGTCGACCTGACGCTGCACCAGGTGCAGTGCCCGCCCTTCTGGACCACCCCCGAAATCACGATCTCGCCCGCCTGGCTGGCCGCCACGTCGACAGCATTGCAGGAACCCGCGCATGGACATTGAAGAACGGGTCGTGACCTTCGAGTGTCAGGGCGACAGCCTGTATGGCGTCGTCAACCTGCCCGAAACGCCGGGCACGCGCGCCGTGCTGGTGGTGGTGGGCGGGCCGCAATACCGCGCCGGCAGCCACCGCCAGTTCACGCTGCTCGCGCGCAGCCTGGCCATGAACGGGATCGCCGCCATGCGCTTCGATTACCGCGGCATGGGCGACAGCGAAGGCGCCGAGCGCGCATTCGGCGACGTGCAGGACGATATCGCCGCGGCCATCGATGCGTTCATGGCAGCCGTTCCCGGCGTGCGTGAAGTGGTGTTGTGGGGCCTGTGCGACGGCGCCTCGGCCGCCATGATGTACGCGCCGCTGGACGCGCGCGTGAGCGGCGTGGTGCTGCTCAATCCATGGATCCGCACGCCCGACAGCATCGCGCGCACCACGCTGCGCCACTATTACCGCGACCGCCTGGTCGACCGCGCCTTCTGGGCCCGGGTGCTGCGCGGCAGCTTCAACTACCAGCGCTCGCTGGCTTCGATGTTCCAGCTGGTGCGCACCGCGTTCGGCTCGGGGACAGCGCCGCGGACCACACTGGCCCTGCCGGACCGGATGCACGCCGGCCTGCATGCGTTCAGCGGCCGGGTGCTGGTGATCATCAGCGGCGCCGATCTGACCGGCCGCGAATTCTGCGACCTGGCCGAGGCCACGCCGAAATGGCGCCAGCTGCTGCAATC
Source organism: Telluria sp. LT1R51-2 (assembly GCF_059685775.1). Taxonomy (NCBI): domain Bacteria; kingdom Pseudomonadati; phylum Pseudomonadota; class Betaproteobacteria; order Burkholderiales; family Oxalobacteraceae; genus Telluria; species Telluria sp. LT1R51-2. Next base: position 605,310 of record NZ_JCASIM010000002.1, read on the forward strand.
GTCGCGCGTCACCCAGTACCGGATCGACCGGGCCGACCACACGTTCTCACGCCGCGTCTGGCGCGACCAGGTGGCACAATGGACCGGCACCTGGCTGCACAGCTGGTAATACAGCTGGTAATACAGCTGATAACGCAGCTGGCAAGCGCCGCTCAGCGGACCTGGCGCGCCAGGCAGCCGCTAAAATCATCGAACGCGCCATAGGTGGCGCTGCGGCCGCGCTTTGCACCGCACAGATCGATGCCACCGACCGCGCTCCCGTCGCGCTCGGGTACCCCGCCCCGCCACGCCAGATCGCCGCTGCCAGGTTCCGCGAACAGGCTGCGCACCGGGTGGTAGCCGACATAACTCTGCCACAGCGCCGTGCTGCGGTTGTCTTCCAGATGCAGCAAGCCGCCGTCGCGGCTGCGGATCGCGCCATCGACCAGATTGCCGTCCAGGCGCGCACTGCTGGTGGCATAGCGCACGTCGATCCCGCCCGTATCGAGCAAGGTGTTGTCCACGACGCTGCTGCGCGCTGCGCTGTTGAGATAAATGCCGACGTCCGAACAGCCCATCACGAGATTGGCGCGCAGTGTGCCTTGTTCCTGCTCGGTGATGCAGCGCCCGTCGCGGCACACGGCCGCGCCGGTTCCGCCGCCGCCCAGCGACAGGCCCACCCGCTGGCCCGGCCCGCGCAGCGTGCGCTCGCACCACACCAGATTGCGCTCGAAGACGTTGCCGCTGCCAGCGCCCTTGGCGAACGCGCCATAGCTGACCATATCGCCCTCGCCCTTCAAAAAATCGCTGATCAGGTTGGCGCGGATCGTCCAGCCGTTGGCGGCGACGAGGTCGATCGGCGTGACCGGGTTGGAGGTCTGGCGCACGCGCGTCGCCGTCAGCGTGTTCTGTTCGATCAGGCCGTCGTCCGGGAAGCGCCCCTGTTCGCCGTTGATCTTGATGTGGGCATTGAAGTCCGTCAGCGTGTTGTTGCGCGCGACGAAATGGCTGGCCGCGCCCACCACGTGGAACGCGTGCTCGCAGTAGCGATCCTCGGCGCATACGCCGCGGATGGCCAGGTTCTCGAAACGCCAGTGCGGCGCCTTGACGCGAAAGCCTTCGACCAGATCGAACTCGAGCTGCACGCTGCCTGGCTGTGCCGCCCGCACGACAATCGGGAGACCGGCGCGGCCAGGGCGATTGACGTCGAGCGGCGCGCCGCCGAACCGGTACACGCCCGGCAGCAGCGTGATCGTGTCGCCCGGGTTGGCCTGCGCCAGCGCCGCACGCAGCGCGTCCGGCGTGGCGACCGCAATCGTGCCGGCAGCATCGACGCCGACCGCGCCCGGTTGCGCACCCAGCGTCACCGCAAGCGCAGCCGGCAGTGCCGGTTCGCCCCGATCGAGCCGCAGCAGCAGCGCCGCACTGGCCTGCCCCGTCTTGACGATCATCGGGTTGTGGCCGCTGGTGCGTTTTTCGATGTACGGCGCCAGTGCGCGCGGCGTGACGCCCACCCGTTCGACCAGGTACGCCGCACCGATGGTACCCACCGCCAGCAGCGCAAGGGCGCCGGCCACCGCCTTGCCCATCATGTGCTGCTCTTGATGCCGTGGCGGTTCATCAGGTCATACATCGTCGGGCGGCTGATCCCCAGCATTTCCGACGCCTTGACGATATTGCCGTCCACCCGCGCCAGCGCCTTCACGATGGCGCCCTGCTCGGCCTCATCGCGCACCTGGCGCAGGTTCAGCGGTTCCTCGACCGGCGTGTCGCCTTCGGGCAGACCCAGGTCGTCGGCCACGATGGTCGGCCCATCGGCCATGATCACGGCGCGCTTGACGCAGTTTTCCATCTCGCGCACATTGCCCGGCCAGGCGTAGCCTTCGATCGCCGCGATCGCGTCCGGCGAAAAATGCAGCGTCGGGCGCGACTCCTGGGCGCAGAACTTGTTCTTGAAGTGGTGCGCCAGCAGGGCCGCATCGCCCTGGCGGTTGCGCAGCGGCGGAATCGTCACGACAATCTCTGACAGGCGGTAATACAAGTCTTCGCGGAAGCGCCCGGTGCTGCACAGTTCCTTGAGCTTCTGGTGGGTGGCGCAGACGATGCGCACGTCGACGGCGATTTCTTCGTGGCCGCCGATACGCTCGATCACACGCTCCTGCAAAAAGCGCAGCAGCTTGGCCTGCAGCGCCATCGGCAGGTCGCCCACTTCATCGAGGAAGAAGGTGCCGCCGTGGGCCAGTTCGACCTTGCCCTTGGTCTGCTTGGCTGCGCCGGTGAAGGCGCCTTTTTCGTAGCCGAACAACTCGCTCTCGAGCAGGTTCTCGGGGATCGCGGCGCAGTTGATGGCCACGAAGCGCTCCTTGGCGCGCGGCGAAATCGCGTGCACCGCGCGCGCCAGCACTTCCTTGCCGGTGCCCGATTCGCCCAGCAGCATGACCGAGGCCGAGGTTGGGGCGACCTTCTCGATGCTGCGGCACAGCTTGAGCATGCCGGGGTCACGGCTGATCACGCCAGCCATCGGCGAATCGGCCTGGCTGGAGGACATGCGGCGGTTTTCTTCCTGCAGGTTGTGCAGGAAGAACGCGCGCTGGATGACCAGATTGAGCACTTCCGGCTCGGGCGGCTTCTGGTGGAAATCGTAGGCGCCCATGGCGATCGCCTTGACCGCATTGGCGCGGTCCTGGTTACCGGTGAGGACGATCACGCGCGTCTCCGGCGCCAGCGCCAGGATCTGCTGCAGCGTGGCCAGCCCTTCGGTCGAGCCATCCGGGTCGGGCGGCAGGCCCAGGTCCATCGTGACCACGGCCGGCTCATGGCGGCGGATCTGCGCCAGCGCGCTTTCGCGGTCGTCGGCGACCACCACGTCATAGGCGTCGAAACTCCAGCGCAGCTGCTTTTGCAGGCCCGGGTCGTCTTCGATGATCAGCAGTTTCGGTTTATTTTGGCTCACGGTTATCCTTTCATCACGCAGCGCGCTCGTTGGCCTCGCGGTACAGCGGCAACGTGACGGTAAATGTGCTTCCCTGCGCAGGCACGCTGGTCAATGCCAGCGCCCCGCCCAATTCGTGGATGTATTCCCGGCTTTCGAACACGCCGATGCCCATGCCGGCCGGCTTGGTCGATTCGAATGGCTTGAACAGCCGCTCGCGGATGAACTCCTCGCTCATGCCGGCGCCGGTATCGGCCACGGTCACGGCGACCTCCGCGCCCGCGCGGGCAACCGAGACGCTGACACGGCCGCTGCGCGGCGTGGCTTCGATCGCGTTCTGGATCAGGTGGCCCAGCACGCGCTCAAGGCGCTCGCCATCGGCCAGCACCAGAAGGCCCGCATCGACCACGTCCAGCACCGGATGCGGCTCGAACGCACTCTTGAGCGCAATCGCCTGGCGCACCACGTTCTCGACGCGCAGCGGCAACGGCCGTTCCGGCGCATCGTTGCGGCTGAGCTTTTGCAGCATCATTTTCATCTTGTCGACCGAGTGTGTCACGGTATCGAGCATATCGCGCTGGAACTCGGGATTGTCGCGATGCCTTTCGGCGTTCGCGTTCATCAGCGACAGCTGGGCCACCAGGTTTTTCAGGTCGTGCACGACGAAGGTCGACATGCGGTTGAACGACTCGAACTGGCGCGCCACCATCAGCTCGTTGGCGGCATCCTGCTGCGCCAGATAACTGGCAGCCTGGCTGCCGGCGATTTCGAGCAGGTCGAACACTTCCCAGTTCAGCGACACGGGGCTGCGCGCATCCTGCAGCACGACGAAGCCGAACAGCTTGCCATGCATGATCAGGGGCACTACCAGCCAGCCGCGCGGAAACGCGACGAGCCACGACGGCAACACCAGCTCGCCGTATTTTTCGGGCAGGGCCGCGTATTCGCGCAGGTCGATCACCCACTGGGTGGTTTCCAGGAAGTGGCAGAAATTCGAATCGGCCGGCTCGGTCGCAGTGCTGGTGGCTTGCCACCCCGCCACCGGCTGAAAGTGGCCGCCATCGCCGTCGCGGCGCTGCCACAACACGCCCCCCGGACTTTCGACCAGTGCGCCAACCGCCTCGATCGCACGCTCGCCGATGTGGGTGCTGTCAGACGACAGGGTGCGCGTGAAGCGCATCCATTCTTCGCGGTAGTCGTAGCCGTAGCTGTAGAAATGCTTGCTGATGAAGACCTTGAGCCAGGCGCGGAAGGTGCCCGAGAACAGGGTGCCGGTCAGCAGCAGCAAGGCGCCGCACAGGAAGGCAACCTGCATCACGCCGCCCCAGCTGCCGCCAAAATAGCGCAGGTAGTAGCCGGCGAACCCCATCGCCAGCAGGTAGATGGCCGAGCCGAACAGCGCAGTCGAATGGAACATCACGCGGCGCGACAGCACCAGCGCGTTGGAGCGCGACGTGCTGCGCTTGACGGCGGTGCCGATCAGCGGCATCGCCAGTGCATTGACGATACCGCGCGCGGCCCAGGTGTCCGGGTGCATGTCGTGGAACAGCATCGCCTGGCTGTACATGTAGAAGTCGTAGGCAAACATCGCGCCAATGCCCAGGCACGCGAACTTGATGGCCCAGCGCTCCTGGATCGTCTTGTTGCGGTAGACCTGCTCGACGAGCAGCATGCCGAGCACCGCCTGGCACACGCGCGCCGTGACGTTGGGCAGCAGGCCGCCTTCGAGGTTGAGCATCAGGTCGGTCCGCACCAGCACCGTCACCAGCAGCAGGATCCCATAGCAGACGGCGCCGATGAAGATGGGCGTGCGCAGGCTGAACGGCCAGCGGCTGGCCGGATCGCGCGAGTTGCCCAGCAACAGCAGCAGCACGATGCACCAGGCGGCGCTGCGCAGGATTTCGAGGGTGTCTGTCCAGACCGACCACAACTCGTGGCCGGTGGCGGCCTGCCCGGCCAGTGAGGCGGACCAGAGCGCGGTGAATCCGCACGCGAGGGCGATGGCGGCAACCTGCGTGCGGCCGCGCCAGATGGTGAACAGCAGGCCGATCAGCAACAAGAAACCGATGGCGGCGACGCTATAGCTATAGACGGCAATGGTGGTCAACGTATGCCATCCATGAAAACGACCATTGAAAAATTCGGGACAGAAACGTTAAAGCCGGCGACCTGCAGTGCGCACACCACAGGTCGATCCGGGATGATCAGCGTCCGCTACGGAACAGCACGACCTTGAGCGTATTGATCAGGATGAGTACGTCCAGGAACAGGCTGTTGTTCTTGACGTAGTAGAGGTCGTACTGCAATTTCTGCAATGCATCCTCGGCCGACGATCCATAACCATAACGCACCTGCGCCCAACCGGTAATGCCTGGCTTGATGCTATGACGGACATTGTAATATGGAACCACTTCGATCAGCTGCTCGACGAAGTAGGCGCGCTCGGGGCGCGGGCCAACGAACGACATGTCACCCTTGAACACGTTCAGGATTTGCGGCAGCTCGTCGATCCGGGTCTTGCGCATGAAGTTACCGACACGCGTCACGCGCGGATCGTTCTGGGCCGCCCACTGTGGCGTACCGCCTTTTTCGGCATCGGCACGCATGCTGCGGAACTTGTGCACGCGGAAAATCTTGCCATCCTTGCCGACCCGCTCCTGCGAATAGAACACCGGGTTGCGGTCTTCCAGCCACACGGCCAGCGCCGCGCCCAGCATGATCGGGAACGTCACGGCCATGATCAGGGTGCTGCAGATCAGGTCAAACCCGCGCTTCATGAAGGTACGGATAAAGCTCTGATCAAAGCCACCGCCGAATACCAGCCAGCTCGGCTGCAGCGAATCGACGCGGATCTGGCAGGTTTCGCGCTCGAAGAATGTGGCGGCATCGGTCACCTTCACGCCTTGCAGCTTGCAGTCGAGCAGTTCCTTGATCGGGAAGCTGCCGCGCCGATTCTGCACCGACACCACGATTTCCTGCGCGCCGTACTGGGTCGCCATCTTGACGAGCGAGTCGCCTTCACGCACCTTGAGTACATCGGCGGCCGGCACGCACATCTCGTCGCTGCCCACCGGAATGAAGCCGACGACCTTGTAGCGGTGATAGCTGTTCTTGTTGACGGCCAGGTCGCTGCACTCCTTGGCCAACGCACCGTTGCCCAGGAACAGGATGCGCGACTGCATCAGGCGCAATTCGGATGTCTTGAAGAAGATGATGCGCGCGATGAAGATCCCGGCCGCAGCAAGGCCAAAGCCCAGCAGCAGGATGCCGCGACCGAAGTACAGGTCGGGGGCGACGTAGAACACCAGCGTCAGGATCAGGAAGCCCATCAGGAAGGCCGGCATCAGCTTCATGAAGAACGGATGGCGCAAGCCTTCGTCGAAATCGAGCTGGTACATGCCCATGGCGCTCATGCTGAAGCTGACTGCCACGGCAAATGCGACGGCCGACGCCAGGAAGTGATCGAACTGGTCGTGCGTGAGCGGTGCGCCGATGTCGAGAAAACGCATGGCTGCGCCTGCATAGGCGGCGCCCAACAGGATCAATATTTCCACGAATAGCAGGACGAAAACGATCTTCGACACGTAGTGGTTAGAGATCCGAAACATGTTATTCCCCAGAATTGATGATTACGCTTACTGCATGCCGAGATGCCGAATGCACGCGTCGTACACCCGCTGCACCACCGTTGCCTGTGTTGGCAGTTACTAACTTCTTCGATTAATTGTCAACCAATACAACGGCAACCACACGAAACGTTACACGTTGAAATACGCGCATGGGTTCCTGACGACACCGCCTTACAGCGGGTAACCTGGCAACGCCATGAAGACGAGGTCAATCTGGGAAATTATTCCATGATCCGACGTCGCAATGAATTTCTTGCAAGATCAACATCATTTTTAAGTTATTGTTTTGACATATTTTTAACATTCAATATAGCATGGAAACACCTGGCCACTCAACGACAGGCTGCTGTCCCGTCAGCTTGTTGCAACACGCACCCGACTACAGTCTGTGAGTTCGTCAGTACAGTTGCATCAAAAGACAACATTAGTTCCCATATGCAATAAAGTCGAGGGATTTTAGCATTGACCGTGCATAAAGCCACGCAAAGACTGTAATCGTGCGCTATAGATTTCAGAATAATTTGATGAACAACAACGACATGCAGGCAGGACGTGGCCAATAAGACACAGCGGAACCTGAACTGATATGGGAGTGACAAGAAGAAATACGACTGCCGGGCAAGCGTCACAACATAACGCCAACGACGGGGAAACATGATGGCAAGATGCCAAATTGGTGCGGCTGGCTGGAATCGAACCAGCGACCCTTGGCTTCGGAGGCCAATACTCTATCCACTGAGCTACAGCCGCACTGGCAAGCGTAGCGAAGGATACAGTCTTTCGTCGAGTACGTCCATGGGCAGCGGCGGAAAAACCCTGGCATCAATACAGGTTTACACTATAATAAGATGCTCGACGGCACTTGCAAAAAAGCCACTAGATCGCAGCGCCTCAGTGGCCGGTTTTTTTAATTGAATTAAGGAAATCATGAGCGACGCACAGCACGACCACGAATCCCTCATTCGTACGCCAAAACAGCTCGTGGTTGCTGTCGCGGGGTTCTTCCTAGTTATTGTCCTCGGCATCATCCTGCTCGTTACCTTCGTCACCAATGCGTCGACCACCGGCGCTGGCAGCAATGCCCAGAGCGCCGAAGCGATTGCCGCGCGCATCCGCCCCGTCTCCGATGCAGGTTTCACACTGCGCGACGCCAATACGCCACGTGTCCTGCTGGCAGGTGGGGCCGTGTACACGGCCACCTGCGCCGCCTGCCACGACAGCGGCATGGCCGGCTCCCCCAAGACGGGCGATAAAGCGGCCTGGGCGACTCGCCTTGCGCAGGGTTACGATACGCTGGTCACGCACGCGATCAACGGGATCCGCGCCATGCCGGCCAAGGGCGGCAACCCGGATCTGGATGATCTCGAAGTGGCGCGCGCCGTTGTCTTCATGACCAATCAGAGTGGCGCCAGCTTCAAGGAACCGGTTGCGCCCGCCCCTGCTGCTGCCCCGGCCACCTCGGCTGCGGCTGACGCTGCCACGGCGACTGCTGGTGCAGCGGTCGCTGCAGCCCCGGCAGCCGCCGCACCCGCAGCGGCTCCAGCGCCGGTCGCGAGCGCGCCAGTCGCTGGCCCGGCCGTGGCCAGCGCCGATACCGGCAAAAAGGCGTACGACACGGCATGTTTCGCCTGCCATGGCGCCGGTATTGCAGGCGCGCCCAAGTTTGGGGACAAGGCGGCGTGGAGTGCGCGTATCGGTCAAGGCTCCTCGGTCTTGTATGACCACGCCATCAAGGGATTTCAAGGGAAAGCCGGTGTCATGCCGCCAAAAGGTGGCTCAGCGCTTCCTGACGCCGATGTCAAGGCTGCCGTGGACTACATGGTGGCGGCAGTCAAATAAGCATTGCCAACACCCGCAAACAACAAAGCGCCGCATGCGGCGCTTTTTGTTTATCTGGCAGTTTTAGTTCCAGCTCAGCATGACAGCCTGCCAGAAACATACTGATCGTGTATTAATTGAACAATTCGTTGTGTTTCTTTTAAACCTCCATATTTATCATATATGTCATGTTGATTTAAAAGTAAAGTAACAATTGCTTACAAAACGGAACAAATAAATACCTTATCCTGCACAGCCTCCAGTCGAAATAAATTCCTATCGGAATCTTTACAGGATCAGTACACATGTCCCTCCGTTCAAAATCTGCCGTGCCTGCTTCGTGCCGCTTGTCAGCCATTTTCCTCGTAACGCTCGCCGCAGCCAGCGGCGCTTCTGCCGCCACTCTGTCAGTGGGACCAGGAAAAACCTACGCTGCGCCCTGCGCCGCTTTTGCCAAGGCACAGTCCGGCGATATCATCCAGATCGACGGCGGGAAAACCTATAGCGGTGACGTGTGCGCCATCAGCGCCAGCAACCTGACCATCCGCGGCGTGAATGGCCGGCCCAAGATCGACGCCGCCGGCAAGAACGCGCAAGGCAAAGGGACATGGGTTGTCCAGGGTAATAACACCACGGTGGAAAACGTCGAAATGGCCGGCGCAGCGGTGCCAGACCGCAATGGCGCCGCAGTACGCGTAGAAGGCACCAACTTCACGCTGCGTTCGTCGTACCTGCACGATAACGAGAACGGCATCCTGACTGGCGCCAATGACAACAGCAGTATTGTCATCGAAAACACCGAATTTGCTGCCAACGGCCGGGGCGATGGTTACACCCACAATGTCTATATCGGCCACGTCGGCAGCCTGACGTTCCGCTACAACTATTCACACGACGCCAATGGCGGCCACAACCTCAAGTCGCGCGCCAGCGTCAACACGATCAACTACAACCGCTTCTCGAGCAGCACCGGCAAACCGAGCTACGAGATCGACCTGCCAAATGCCGGTACCTCGTATGTCATCGGCAATGTGATCCACCAGCCGGCCAGCCACAACAACCCTGGTTTGCTCGCCTATGGCAATGAAGGCGCAAGCAATCCCAAGCAGGATCTGTATGTGGTGAATAATACGTTCCTGAACGACGACAGCGTGCGTGGCACCTTCGTGCTGGTCGGCGGTAGCGTGACGACGCCAGTTCTGCTGCAAAACAATATCTTTGGCGGTACCGGTGCTGCGACCAACCAGGCCAATGCCATCGACCGGACCAACTTCCGCTCGCTCGTGCCAGGCTTTATCAACCGCCTGCTGTTCGATCTGCATCCGATCGCTAACGTGCTGGTGATTAACGCCGGTTCGGTGCCGGGCGTGTCGGCAGCCGGCGTGTCGTTGACGCCAGTGGCCCAGTACAAGCATACGGCGTCGGGCGAGACCCGCACTGCGGCAAGCGCACGCGATATCGGTGCCTACGCGGCGCTGACTTCGGGCGGTACCCCGGCGCCAGCGCCGACGCCGTCGCCATCCCCGTCCACCTGGACCACCTGCGCCAACGAAAACGCCACCTGCGGTTTCAGCGGCACGCGTGAAGTACGTTATGGCGCGGGCAATTCCTGGGTCGTTAAAGTCTTCACCAACAATGTCCAGTGCTCGAACGCCGTGTTCGGTGATCCGATCGAAGGCACGGTCAAGACCTGCAGCTATGCCGGTACCGCGTCGACCGCACCGACCCCGGCGCCGACCACGCCCGTAACCTGGACCGCATGCGCCGCAGAAAACGGCACCTGCTCGTTCACCGGCACCCGCGACGTGCGCTACGGCGTGCCGGGCGCCTATGCCACCAAGGCGTTCACGACCCGCACCGCCTGCACCAATGCGGTGTTCGGCGATCCGATCGAAGGCACGGTCAAGTCGTGCAGCTATTCGAGCCAGGCGCGCTGATCGCAGCAGGGTAACGGAAACAACAAGGGCCGCGAAAGCGGCCCTTGTTTTATATACGCAGTAGCCTGCGCTGCAGGCTTACCAGATGATCACGCGATCTTTTGGCGCCAGGTACATCTTGTCGCCGGCCTTGACCTTGAACGCCTCGTAGAAACCAGGCTGGTTCTTCAGCGTGCCGTTGGCGCGGTACTGCGCCGGTGAGTGCGGATCGGTCTTGATCTGCGCGATCTGCGCCGGTTCACGCATCTTCGTGCGCCACACCTGGCCCCAACCCATATAGAAGCGCTGGTCGCCAGTCAGGCCATCGATCACGGGCGCTGTTTTGCCCTTGAGCGAGATCTTGTAGGCCTTGTAGGCAATCGCCAGACCCGAGTTGTCGCCGATGTTTTCGCCGAGCGTCAGTTCGCCATTGACGTTGTACCCTTCAAGCGGGCTGAACGCGGCGTACTGGGCGATCAGGGCCTTGGTCTTTTCGCCGAAACGCTTGCCGTCTTCTTCGGTCCACCAGTTGCGCATATTGCCGTCGCCGTCGTACTGCGAACCCTGGTCATCGAAGCCGTGACTGATTTCGTGGCCGATCACGGCGCCGATGCCACCGTAGTTGACCGCGTCGTCGGCCTTTGCATCGAAGAATGGCGGCTGCAGGATCGCGGCCGGGAACACGATTTCGTTCAGTTCCGGGTTGTAGTAGGCGTTGACGGTTTGCGGCGTCATGCCCCACTCGTCGCGGTCGATCGGTTTGCCCAGTTTGTTCAGTTCGCGGTTGTATTCCACATCGCGCGAGCGCATCACGTTGCCCACCAGGTCATCGCGCTTGACAGTCAGCGCCGTATATTCCTTCCACTTGTTCGGGTAGCCGATCTTCGGCGTGAACTTGGCCAGCTTGGTCTGCGCTTCCTTCTTGGTCGCCGGGCTCATCCAGTCGAGCGTGTCGATCGAGTCCTTGTAGGCCGCCAGCAGGTTATTGACCAGCACTTCCATGCGCGCCTTGCGCTCGGCCGGGAAGTGGTCTTTCACGTACAGCTTGCCCACGGCATCGCCCAGGCTGCCTTCGAGTGTCGAGACGCCGCGCTTCCAGCGTGGTTCGAGTTCAGGAATACCGGCCAGCGTGGTGCCGTTGAACGAGAAGCGCTGATCGACGAAGGCTTTCGACAGGTAGTTCGCATAGCTGTTGACGGTCTGGAATTGCAGGTACGCTTTCCAGGTCGCCAGCGGCACGCTGTTCAGGACGTCGGTAAAACCTTTCAGGTAGGTCGGCTGGCTGACGATCAGGTACGTTGCCTTGCCCTGCAGGCCCGAGGTCTTCAGCCACGTGTTCCAGTCGTAGCCTGGTGCCAGCGCAGCCAGCTTGCTGAACTCGACCTTGTTGTAGGTCTTGATCGGATCGCGGTTCTCGACCTTGGTCCACTGCACCTTGGCCAGTCGGGTTTCCAGGTCGAGGATCGCTTTCGCGTCAGCGGCCGCGGTCTTGCTGCCGGCCAGCGCCAGCATCTTCTCGATGTGCACCTGGTACTTGGCGCGCACGTCCGCCAGCTTGGCGTCGTCCTGCTTCAGGTAATAGTCGCGGTCGGGCATGCCCAGGCCTGACTGGTACAGGTCGGCGACGTACTTGGTCGAGTCCTTGGCATCCTGGTGGATGAAGAACGTGAACGGCACGGTCACGCCAGCGCGATTCAGGTTAGCGAACAGCGCCGGCAGTTCGGCCTTGCTCTTGAGCGCGGCGATCTTGTTCATCTCGCCCTTGAGCGGCGTGGCGCCCAGTTGCTCGAGGCGTGCTTCGTCCATGTAGCTGGCGTAGAAGTCACCGATCTTGCGCGCCTCGCTGCCGGCGGCGGCGTTCTTGTCGGCGGCCGTGCGCTCGATAATCGCGCGCAGTTGCGGCAGCGTGTCGTCGCGCAGCTGGTGGAACGCGCCCCAGGTCGACTTGTCGGCCGGGATCTCGACGGTCTTGAGCCACTTGCCGTTGAGGTGTTCGAAGAAGTCGTCCTGCGCGCGCACGGACGGTTCGATGTATTGCGTCGCAATGCCGGACGACAGGCCGGCCGGTGCGGTGGCCGCGGTGGCCTGGGCCTGGGCCAGCGCCATCGGCGCAATGAACGACGTGGTCAATACCAGCGCTGCTGCGCTGATCAGTTTTCGTTGCATGGTATCTCTCTTTATTAGTTTGTGAGTGCAATGCAAAAGGCCGGCGCTCGTGACGCCGGCCCCTTGTCATGGAACCTTACCAGATGATGACGCGGTCTTCAGGCGGCAGGTACATCTTGTCGCCCGGTTTCACGTTGAACGCCTCGTAGAACTCGGGCATGTTCGACACGGTGCCATTGGCGCGGAACTGGCCCGGCGAGTGCGGATCGGTTTTCACCTGGTTGATCTGCTGGGCTTCACGCATCTTCGAGCGCCACACCTGGCCAAAGCCCATGAAGAAGCGCTGGTCGCCCGTCAGGCCATCGATCACCGGCGCCGGCTTGCCGGCCAGCGACAATTTATAGGCCTTGTAGCCGATCGACAGGCCGGCGTTGTCGCCGATGTTCTCGCCCAGCGTCAGCTCGCCATTCACGTTGTAGCCCGGCAGTGGCGCGTAGCCGTTGAACTGCTTGACCAGCTTGTCGGTGCGGGCCTTGAAGGCGGTGCGGTCTTCTGCCGTCCACCAGTCGCGCAAATTGCCGTCGCCATCGGACTGGCTGCCCTTGTCGTCGAAGCCGTGGCCGATTTCGTGGCCGATCACGGCGCCGATCGCCCCGTAGTTGACCGCGTCGTCGGCGCGCATGTCGAAGAACGGCGGCTGCAGGATCGCGGCCGGGAACACGATTTCGTTCATCGTGCTGCGGTAGTAGGCGTTGACCGTCTGCGGCGTCATGCCCCACTCGGTATGGTCGATCGGCTTGCCGAGCTTGTCGATGTTGTAGTTGTAGGCAAAGGTCGACGCACGCATCGCATTGCCCACCAGGTCATCGCGCTTGATCGTCAGGCGCGAGTAATCGCGCCACTTGTCCGGATAGCCGATCTTCGGCGTGAACTTGGCCAGCTTGGCGCGCGCTTCCTTCTTGGTAGCAGGGCTCATCCAGTCGAGGTTGTCGATCGACTGGCCGTAGGCGATGATCAGGTTCTTGACCAGCTGTTCCATACGTTCTTTGCGCTCGGCCGGGAAATGCTCGGCCACGTACAGCTTGCCCAGTGCCTCGCCCAGCGTGTCTTCGACGGTCGCCACGCCGCGCTTCCAGCTCGGCCGCTGCTCGGCCACGCCGGTCAGCGCGGTGCCGTAGAACGCGAAGTTCTCGTCGACGAACGCCTTCGACAAGTACGGCGCGTATTCGCGCAGCAGTTGCCATTCGAAGTATGACTTGAGCGTGGCCAGGTCGGTCTTGGCCAGCAGCGCATCGAAGCCCGTGAAGTAGCTTGGCTGGTTGACGATGATGGTGTCGATCTTGTTGCCCACGCCGGCGGCGGCCAGTGCGCCTTTCCAGTCGTAGCCCGGCGCCAGCTTGGCGAGCTCGGCGACCGTCATCTTGTTGTAGCGCTTGACCGGGTCACGGTTCTCGACCTTGGTCCACTGAACTTTCGCCAGATCGGTTTCGAAGTCGACGATTGCCTTGGCCTGTGCGGCGGCGTTCTTTTCGCCGGCCAGCGTCAGCATCTTCTCGACATGCACCTGGTACTTGGCGCGGATCTCGGCCAGCTTGGCGTCGTCCGCCTTCAGGTAGTAGTCACGGTCGGGCATGCCCAGGCCGCTCTGGCTGATATAGGTTGCGTGGCGGGTCGACTCGCGCATGTCCTGGCCGACGTAGATGCCGTACGGGCTGACCACGCCGATCTTGGCCAGGTGAGCGGCCAGCGCCGGAATGCCCTTCTTGTCCTTGAGCGTGCGGATGCGCGACAGTTCACCCGTCAGCGGCTTGTAGCCGAGCGCTTCGCGGCGCGCGTCGTCCATGAAGCTGGCGTACAGGTCGCCGATCTTCTTCGCTTCGGTGCCCATCTTCGCACCCGTGTCCTTCTGCGCCGTCTCGATGATCGCCAGCAGTTGCGGCGTGGTGTCTTCGCGCAGCTTCATGAAGGTGCCCCAGCTCGAGCGGTCGCCCGGGATCTCGGTCTCTTTCAGCCACTTGCCGTTCAGGTGCGTGAAGAAATCGTCCTGCGGACGCACGCTGTTGTCGATGTACTGGGTATCGATGCCGGAAATCACGCCGGCCGGTGCTGCGGCGGTTGCTGGAACAGCGGCGGCGACCGCAGGCGCGGCGTCGGCGGCCATGGCCGGTGCGGCAAAGGCTGCCGCCAGGGACAGGGTCAGGGTACTCAGGAGAAGTCGCTTCACGGATAAGTCCTTGGTTGCTAAGTGTTCGCAGGAATAAACAGCATCTGACCGGTCGCGCCTGCTGCGTGCCGGCAAAGGAACATTCTAGCGGGTGGACTTGCAACGGCGTTGGCCGTGGTCATTTTTTTACTTTTCGATACACGCAGACGGGTGAATATCGCGTATGCATGTGTTGGTGGGTGACAACAGGATGACACAGGCAAAAAAAATCCCGCAGCATGAAAGCCGCGGGACAAGACCACTTCAAGAGTGGAGAGAGAGAAAAACTAGCCACGACTATAGGTGCGCACTGTTGTACCGAGCGCCACTCTTACATTTGCTTACCCTCGCTAACGGCGTGTAACAAATCACTATTTGGCGCATTTGAGCCGATGTCCTGTATTTCACTCAAGGTTTTGAGAACAGGTCCGTGCCATGAGGGTAGCCAACAACAGCGCGCGAACCGGTTTATACTCCGCTTGCGCAACCTCAGGCCGATCGCAGCGCCTCGGGTTCCACGACCGGCGCGCGCTGCCACAATGGATCACATGGGTTCCACCTTCAAGAATGGTTGCCTGATCGGCCTGGGCGTCATTGCCGGCGTCGGCCTGACGATGCAGTTTTCCGCCCTTTCCTTCAAACCGTCGCTCGAATCGAGCATGCCGGTGGCCGAGTTGCGCGAACTGGCCGACGTCGTCGGCATCATCAAGACCAGCTACGTCGAACCGGTCCAGGACAAGGCCCTGCTGTCGCAGGCGATCACCGGCATGGTGGCCTCGCTCGATCCGCATTCGGCCTACCTCGACGCGCGCGCGTTTCGCGAACTGCGCGAAGGCACCGAAGGCCGCTTCGTCGGCCTGGGCATCGAGATCAGCGTCAGCGAAGACGGCTACATCGAAATCATCAGCCCGATGGAAGATTCACCGGCCTACCACGCCGGCATCAAGGAAGGCGACCTGATCACGCGCATCGACGGCCACCCGGTGCAGGGCACGCCGATCGACGAGGCCATCAAGCGCATGCGCGGCGAACCGGGCACGCGCGTGACGCTGACGGTCGTGCGCAAGTCGGCGCCGGCACCGCTCACCATCACCGTCGAGCGGCGCGAGATCGTCCAGAAAAGCGTCAAGGCAAAAATGGTCGAACCGGGTTACGCGTGGCTGCGCGTGGCGCAGTTCCAGGAGCCGACCGTGGACGACATGGCAGCCAAGCTGCAGGCGCTGTATCGCCAGGACCCCGACCTGAAAGGCCTGGTGCTCGACCTGCGCAACGATCCCGGCGGCCTGCTGCAGGGCGCGATCGGCGTGGCCGCTGCATTCTTGCCGAACAACGCCGAAATCGTCTCGACCAACGGCCAGCTCGCCGACTCGCGCCAGCGCTTCTATGGCCGGCCCGAGTTCTATATGCTGCGCAGCGGCGCCGACCCGCTGGCAAGCCTGCCACCGGCGTTCAAGAAGCTGCCGATGGTGGTGCTGGTGAATACCGGCTCGGCCTCGGCCTCCGAGATCGTCGCCGGCGCACTGCAAGACTACAAGCGCGCCGCCATCCTCGGCAGCCAGACCTTCGGCAAGGGCTCGGTGCAGACGATCCGCCCGATCGGCGGCAATGCCGCCGTCAAGCTGACCACGGCGCGCTACTACACCCCGGCCGGGCGCTCGATCCAGGCGCGCGGCATCCTGCCCGATGTCCCGGTCGATGAATATTCCGACGGCGATGGCCTGAACGCCCTGCGCATGCGCGAAGCCGACCTGCAGCACCACCTGACCAATGGCGGCGGGGCCGAAGTCGCCACGCGCGAGGACGACATCGAAGAGCAGATGCGGCTCCTGAACGCAGCGCGCCAGCGCAAACCGCTCGATTACGGCAGCGCCGACGACTTCCAGCTGGCCCAGGCGCTGCGTCACCTGAAGGGCCAGCCGGTGGTGCTGTCCGGCCGCGCCAATGGCACGACGCTGGCGCGCCAGGGGCGCTGAAGGTATGGCGCTGCAGTCTGGCTCCCGCCCGGCTTTCTGCCCGGGTTTCTACCCGATTCCCACGCTCGCGCCGAGCGTGTAGAATCGGCGCATCTTGCGGCCAAGCGGCCTTATTTTCCTTGAAAGTTTCCTGAACATGATACCTGTCGTCATCAGCGGCACCGGCCTGTTTACGCCGCCGCATTCCATCTCGAACGACGAGCTGGTGACCGCCTTCAACGCCTACGTCGACCTGCACAACGCCGAACACGCGACTGCCATCGCCGCCGGCGAGGTGACGGCGCTCGAGCCGTCGAGCAGCGGCTTCATCGAAAAAGCATCCGGCATCCAGTCGCGCTACGTGATGGAAAAGAGCGGCATCCTCGACCCGGCCCACATGACGGCGCGCATCGCCGACCGTCCGGACGACCAGATTTCGCTGCAGGCCGAGATGTGCGTGGCTGCTGCGCGCGAAGCGCTGGAGCGCGCCGGCAAACAGGCACACGACATCGACATGGTGCTGGTCGCCTGCAGCAATATGCAGCGCGCCTACCCGGCGATGGCCGTCGAAGTGCAGGAAGCGCTCGGCATCGACGGCTTTGGCTTCGACATGAACGTGGCCTGTTCGTCGGCCACGTTCGGCATCGCCACCGCCGTGGATGCGGTACGCGGCGGCCGCGCACGCGCAGTCCTGGTGCTGAATCCCGAAATCACCAGCGGCCACCTGAATTTCCGCGACCGCGACAGCCACTTCATCTTTGGCGACGCCTGCACCGCGATCATCATCGAGGCGCAAGCCACGGCCACCGGTGCGCACCAGTGGGAAATCCTCGACAGCCGCCTCAAGACGAGCTTCTCGAACAATATCCGCAACAACTTCGGCTTCATGAACCGCTTCGACGAAGCCGGCGTTGGCCTGCCCGATAAGCTGTTCCGTCAGCAGGGCCGCAAGGTGTTCAAGGAAGTGTGCCCGATGGCGGCCGAGACGATCAAGGACACCCTCAGCGCTGCCGGCCTGGGCACCGACGACGTGGCGCGCTACTGGCTGCACCAGGCGAACCTGAACATGAACCTGCTGATCGTGCGCATGCTGCTGGGCCGCGACGCCGAACCCGGTGAAGCGCCAGTCATCCTGGACAGCTACGCCAACACGTCGTCGGCCGGTTCGATCATTGCGTTCCACAAATACCAGGATGACCTGGCGGCCGGCACCAATGGCGTGATCTGCTCGTTCGGCGCGGGCTACTCGATCGGCTGCGTGGTGGTGCGCAAGCTGTAAGCGCCAGCCTTACAGGCGCGCGGCCAGCTCGAACCCTTCGCGGATCGCGCGCTTGGCGTCCAGCTCCGCCGCCAGCGCGGCGCCGCCGATCTTGTGGAAACCCGGCCCGCCGCTGCTACTGCTACTGCTGCTGCCAGCGGCCTCGGCCGGCATCAGATCGGCCAGGCTCTCCTGCCCCGCGCAGACCACCACGTTATCCACCGCCAGCACGCGGGCCTGTGCACCGACCGTGATGTGCAGGCCCGCGTCATCGATGCGGTCGTACTGCACACCCGCCAGCATCGTCACGCCGTTGCGCACGAGCGTCGCGCGGTGCACCCACCCTGACGTCTTGCCCAGCCCCGCCCCCGGACGCGTGCTCTTGCGCTGCAACAGCCAGACCTGACGCGGCGGATGCGGCGCCACGGGGGCCGTCAAACCGCCGGCCGCAGCCACCATTGGATCGACGCCCCACTCGCCCATCCAGTGCGCGGGCGTCATTGGCAGCGCCACCTGCGGGTCGTGCACGAGGAATTCGCCCATGTCGAACCCGATGCCGCCGGCGCCGATGATCGCCACGCGTGCACCGACCGGGCGGCCATCGCGCAGCACGTCCAGGTAACTGAGCACCATCGGATGGTCGATGCCGGGAATGGCCGGCTTGCGGGTGCGGATGCCGGTGGCGACGACGACCTCGTCGAAGCCTTCGGCCAGCAAGGCCTCGCGCGTGACGACCGTGTTCAGACGCACGTCGACGCCCAGTAGCGCCAGGCGGCGCCCGAAATAACGGATCGTTTCGGCGAATTCTTCCTTGCCCGGCACGCGCATCGCGACATTGAATTGGCCGCCGATGCGGTCCAGCCCATCGAACAGCGTCACGCGGTGCCCCCGCTCGGCCGCCACCGTCGCTGCCGACAAACCAGCGGGGCCGGCGCCTACCACCGCGATCCGGCGCGGCTGCGCAGCAGGACGGATCACCAGTTCGGTCTCGTAGCAGGCGCGCGGATTGACGAGACACGTGGCGCGCTTGTTCGAGAAGGTGTGGTCCAGGCACGCCTGGTTGCAGGCGATGCAGGTGTTGATCTGGTCCGCGCGGCCGCCCGCCGCCTTGTTCACGAATTCAGGATCGGCCAGAAACGGCCGCGCCATCGACACCAGGTCGGCGTCACCGCGCGCCAGCAGGGCTTCGGCCTCGTGCGGCATATTGATGCGGTTCGAGGCCACCACCGGGATGCTCACCGCGGCCCGTAAGCGGCCCGCCACCTGCGCGAACGCGGCGCGCGGCACCGACGTGACGATGGTCGGGATGCGCGCCTCGTGCCAGCCGTAGCCGGTATTTAAAATCGTCACGCCGGCAGCCTCCAGGGCTTTCGCCACCAGCACCACCTCGTCCCACGTGTTGCCGCCGTCGACCAGGTCGAGCACCGAGTGGCGGTACATCAAAATGAAGTCCGGCCCGACGGCGGCGCGGATCCGGCGCACGATCTCGACGGCCAGGCGCATGCGGTGTTCGATCGGCCCGCCCCACCCGTCCGTGCGGCGGTTGGCGCGCGCGCACAGGAACTGGTTGAGCAGGTAGCCTTCGCTGCCCATGATTTCCACACCGTCGTAACCGGCCTTTTGCGCCAGCCGCGCGCAGCGCACGTAGGCGGCAATCGTCGACTCGATGCCGGATTCAGAAAGCGCTTTGGGCTTGAAGCGCGAGATCGGCGACTTCAGGTTCGACGCCGACACGACGAATGGCTGGTAGCCGTAGCGCCCCGCGTGCAGGATCTGCAGCACGATCTTGCCGCCCTCTTCGTGCACGGCGCGCGTGACGCGCCGGTGGTTCGGCACGTCGCCAAGAAAATTGAGCGTGCCGCCGAACGGCAGCAGCCAGCCCTGGCGGTTGGGCGAAATGCCGCCGGTGACGATCAGGCCGACGCCGCCACGCGCGCGTTCGCGGTAGAACGCGGCGAGCTTGCCGTAGTTGTAGAAGCGGTCTTCGAGCCCGGTATGCATCGAGCCCATGATCACGCGGTTCTTCAGCGTGGTAAAACCCAGGTCGAGCGGCGCAAGCAGGTGCGCGTAGGCAGAAGAGATAGTCATCGCGGCATTACACCGCGATTTTGTCGAGCCGTGCGTCTAAACACGGCTGACGGGTGTTACGCGAGGTGGCTGTCGCGGTCGCGCAGCTCGGCGAAGCTCTCGATGCTGCCGATCTTGACGACGATCGGGTTCAGGCTCGCGCCCGGCGACATCGAGCGCCATGCGAACTGCCATTCCTTCTCGCGCGCCTGGCCCGCGCTCTTGGTGAACGCGGCGCCCAGCGGCGACCGGCTGCCGTATTCGATGGCGCCGTCGATGCCGGCCCAGTTGGGCAGCATGCGCTGCACCGCGCGGTGCAGGCGCTCGCCGAATTCTTCGCTATTGTGGATCACCAGGCATGCGTCGCTCGGCGTGATGATGTCGAACAGGGCCTTGTCCCAGGCGGTGGAAAACGACAGGTTCAGAAAGCCGCCGCTGGGCTCGAGGCGAAACTGGCCAAGGCGCAGCGAATTTTCAAGTTCGGTGCGCAGTGCGTAGCGGTGCAGGGTCGGGGGGCGTTGGTAGTCGTGCATGGGATTCTTTCTGGCCGCACCCGCCTTACGGCAGCGGTGCCGGCGGTTGCTGCATCATGATTTGCTGGTGCTGCATGCGCATGAAACGCGACGAAATGAAAATCTCGCGCAAAAAATAGACGAAGCTGCTGATCAGGGCCAGCATCGCCAGCACGAAGCTCGCGGCGATGTACTGGTCGAGCGGGATGCCGGTGGTGTCGCCCGCGAACAGCATCGCGATGACGACGCACACCAGCAGGCCGCAGGCGGTGCTGGAGGCAATCGCGAAGTTGATCAGGTGCGAACGCTGGTACAGCAGTTCGAGCTCGCTGGAAAACTCGGTATTGGGGCTGACCTTGAGCCGGTCTTCGAGCACGCGCGTGCGGTCGATGATGCGGGCCAGCCGGTTGGTCAGCACGGTCAGTTTGGTGGCCACGCCGGTGAGCAAAAATACGGGTGCGATGGCCAGCTGGATGACGTGGCCGATGTCGCTGATCTGGATATTCATGAGAACAAGCTGGTCTTGATGTTGTGTGTCTGGCGTAGTTTAACAGCCGCCGCTCATTCGAAGCGCCGGTGGTGCTTGAACTGTTCGGTGGCCGTGACCAGTGCGCGCGCGATGCCGGTTTCGAGCGCGCCGTGGCCGGCGTCGGGAATCATCTGCAGCGTCGAGCCGGGCCAGGCCCGGTGCAGGCGCCAGGCCGACAGCGGCGGGCAGATCACGTCGTAACGGCCCTGCACGATCACGGCCGGCAGATGCGCGATGCGCCCGACATCGCGCACCAGCTGGTCTTCGTCCAGGAACGCGCCGTTGACCATGTAGTGTGCCTCGAGCCGCCCCACGCCCAGGTCGAGCGTGTCGCTGGCGGCTTCTTCGGGCTGCGGCAGCAGAAAGACGCGGCGGCCTTCGAAGCGGCTCCAGGCGCGCGCGGCCGGCCAGAACACATCGGGGTCGTGGCACAGCAGGCGGCGTGCATAGGCGCCCAGCAGGTCAGCGCGTTCTGCCAGCGGGATCGGCGCGACGAATTCGTCGTACAGTTCGGGATAGAACCAGCGCATGTCGTTGATGAACCAGTCGACTTCGGCGCGCGTGCACAGGAAGATCCCGCGCAGCACGAAGCCCAGGCAGCGCTCGGGATGCGCCTGCCCGTAAGCCAGCGCCAGCGTCGAGCCCCACGAGCCGCCGAACACGAGCCACTGCTTGATGCCGAACAGCGCGCGCAGGCGTTCGATGTCGTCGATCAAGAGTTGTGTCGTGTTGTTGCGCCACTCGCCCAGTGGCGTCGATTTACCGGCGCCGCGCTGGTCGAACAGGATCACGCGATAGGCCGCGGGATCGAAAAAGCGGCGGTGCTGCGGCGACAGCCCGGCACCGGGGCCGCCGTGCAAAAACAGCACGGGAATGCCATCCGGGTTACCGACTTCTTCCCAGTAGATCGTGTGCAGTTCGTCGACCGCCAGCATCCCGCTGCGAAGCGGCTGGAGCGGCGGGAACAGCGACGGCGGCGTGGCTGGCATGGGGGCTTTGACGGTCAGTGAACGGGAAAATCGATTGTAACGTACGGGCATGCGATGCAGAAGCAGACGGCACGGTCACGCCGCCTGGCCCAGCACCCAGCCTTCCCAGCGCCCCACCTGCGCGTCAAGCGGCGGGCCTTCGGCGCGGTGGCCGTCGACCACGTCGAGCATGCCGCACAGGCCGACCAGCGCATCGAACCGGTCTTCGCCGCTGGCGTGGGTACCGAAGCCGTCACGGATCGCATCCGCGAGGCCTGGCGCCTGCGCATGCCCGCGCTGCGCCAGCCAGTCGAGCAATGGCGGCGCAACGGATGCGCGTCCGGCCTGGCTGCGCTTGCTCCACACGGGCCGGCGACCGATGCCCAGCCGGTGGTAAGTGTCGCCCGGGTAGGTCTCAGCCAGGATCGTGCGCTCGCCACCGAGCAAGTCGTGCAGCGCGCCGTCAAACGGCCACAGCGCGATGCGCGCGCCTTGCGGCTGCAGCACTTCGCGCCAGCCGGCCAGCGCCGCCTTGCCAACCTGGTTGCCGCCCAGTGTCCAGAACAGGCTGCACGCGGCGGGACGCTGGTCGGTCTTGCGTTCGCAGGCGCGCAGCAGGTCGGCGGCCTCGGCATGGCCCAGGCCCGTCAGCAGATGCTCGCGCCGCCGGCCACCTGGCCGCACCGGGTAAAACGGCCGGTGGATGCCGATATCGGCGCGGTCATCGCAGACCTCGAACCAGCGGTCCCAGGCACCGCTGCCGACAGTGGCCAGCAGCTCGGCAAAATTCGCCAGTCCCGTCGCCGCGCCATATGCCGCCGGCACACCAATCGGGAAGTCGACGCCCACCAGCACCGGCCCTGGCGCCTTTGAACGCGCCGCCAGCCGATCCAGGAACGTGGCGGTGACGCCCACTGGCTCGGGCAGGCCGATCTGCCAGCCGGCGCTGCCTGCATCGCGCAGCGCCACCGCCATCCAGCGCTTGCCAGGGTGGATGCTCCAGTCGCAGTGCGCAATCACGCGTGGCGATGACAATGCGTGCGTCACGTCGGCCCCAAAAGAAAAAAGCCGTGTCGCCACGGCTTTAGAACGCTATCCAGCGTGATCAAGACATGTGCTGGCCGCCATTGATCGCGATATTCGCGCCCGTGACGAACGCTGCTTCATCCGACGACAGATACGCAACCAGACCGGCGACTTCTTCGGGCTTGCCGAGGCGGCCCATCGGGATTTGCGGAATGATCTTGGTTTCCAGCACTTCGCTCGGGATGTCCATCACCATCTTGGTGCCGATATAGCCCGGCGAAATGGTGTTGACGGTGACGCCCTTGCGCGCCACTTCCAGCGCCAGCGCCTTGGTGAAGCCGTGCATGCCGGCCTTGGCCGCCGAGTAGTTGGTCTGGCCGAACGCGCCCTTCTGGCCGTTGACCGACGAGATATTGATGATCCGGCCCCAGCCCCGCTCGACCATGCCATCGCAGACCGGCTTGGTCATGTTGAAGACGGAGTCGAGGTTGGTCTTGATCACGGCGTCCCAGTTGACCTTGTCCATTTTCTTGAACGTCATGTCGCGCGTGATGCCGGCGTTATTGACCAGCACATCGACCGGACCGACGTCGGCGATCACCTGGCGCACGCATTCCTGGGCCGCATCGTAGTCGGAAACGTCGCAGGCATAGGCCTTGAAATCCAGACCCTGCTCGCGCATGGCGCCGAGCCAGCCCTCGACCTTCGTATTACCCGGCGAAAAAGTGGTGACGACCTGGTACCCCAGTGCGGCCAGCTTGATACACACCGCTTCGCCCAGGCCGCCCATGCCGCCGGTTACTAACGCTACTCTAGCCATTGTCTTCTCCAGTTTTATTGTTGGTTGCTACTCGAAACCGGCGACGGCGCCGGCGCCCGTTCTGGCCGCCCCCGCACGTCACCGCGTCGGATACTGAAAGCGTCAGTCGCGCTCGATCGCCAGCGCCACGCCCATGCCGCCGCCGATGCACAGACTGGCAAGACCCTTCTTGGCGTCACGGCGGATCATTTCGTGCAGCAAGGTGACCAGCACGCGCGCACCGGAAGCGCCGATCGGGTGGCCCAGCGCAATGGCGCCGCCATTGACGTTGATCTTGGACGTGTCCCAGCCCATTTCCTTGTTCACGGCAACGGCCTGGGCAGCGAAGGCTTCGTTGATTTCCATGAGGTCGAGGTCTTCGTGGGTCCAGCCGGCCTTTTTGAGGCACAGCTTGGACGCCGACACCGGGCCCATGCCCATGATCGCCGGGTCCAGCCCGGACGACGAGTAGGCCTTGATGCGGGCCAGCGGGGTCAAGCCCAGCTCGCGTGCTTTGGATGCGCTCATCATGATCACGGCGGCGGCGCCGTCGTTCAGGCCCGACGCATTGCCGGCAGTGACGCTGCCTTCTTTATTGAAGGCGGGCCGCAGGCTGGCCAGCGCTTCGATGGTGCTGCCCTGTTTTGGATACTCGTCGGTATCGAAGACGGTGGTGCCTTTTTTGGAGACGATCTCGATCGGGATGATCTCGTCCTTGAAGCGGCCTTCTTTTTGCGCGGCCTCGGCCTTGAGCTGCGACTGCAGCGCGAATTCATCCTGCTCTGCGCGCGAAATCTCGTACTTGCGCGCGACGTTTTCCGCCGTCACGCCCATGTGGTAGCCATTGAACGAATCCCACAGGCCATCATTGATCATGGTGTCGACCAGCTTGGCGTCGCCCATGCGGAAGCCGTCGCGCGAACCGGACAGCACATGCGGCGAGGCGCTCATGTTTTCTTGCCCGCCGGCGATGACGATGTCGGCGTCGCCGCAGCGGATCGCCTGCGCGGCCAGGTGGGTGGCCTTGAGGCCGCTGCCGCAGACCTTGTTGATGGTGTAGCCGGGCACCATCTCGGGCAGGCCGGCCTTGATGAGAGCCTGGCGCGCCGGATTCTGGCCGACACCGGCGGTGAGCACCTGCCCCATGATGACTTCGCTGACAGCGGCAGGATCGATGCCGGTCTTGTCCAGCAGGTGCTTGATGACTTGTGCGCCGAGTTCGGCGGCGGGGATCTTGGCGAGCGTGCCGCCGAATTTACCAACAGCGGTGCGGCCAGCGGCCACGATGACGACGTCTTCCATTTCATTCTCCGTTCAGCCGGCCTGGGGCCGGCATTATTCAGGACTTCCCTGGGACGGGGCACAGCGTTCTCGGATGCGGTGCCCATGCGCATGGGAATGGTGAAGCCCCGACCAACCGGACTGCCAAAAAACCAGCAGCGGGATCGGGGGTTGAGGAACCCATGCTGATCTTTAAGCACTGGCAATCTTAGCAGTTTATTCATCGAAAACAAGGTCGCAAGCACCGGGGTTTGATGTAGAACAGAACTTTAATTCTCAACACAGTGCACGTTCAATTGCCGCTAGGAATGATGCGTGCGCTTCTGTCCTTTTCTACAATTTTCACAGTAGAATGCACAAGCGCAATGCCAACCACTCTGTTTTATGCCCAAGACCACGCTTCCCATCGAGATCAAGATTTCCACGGTCGTCGCCATTTCGACGATCCTGCACTCGGCAGACCTCGAGGCGATCGATTCCGCCCTGGCCTCGATGACGGGCGGCGTGTCGGACTTTTTCGAGGATGAGTTTGCGGTGATCGACGTGAGCGCCTTCACCTCGAGCGCCTGGACGATCGACTGGGCCGCCATCGTGGCGCTGCTCAAGAAATACCGCCTCAACGCTGTGGCCGTACGCGGCGCCAGCCCGTTGATGATCGATGCAATCCGGGCCCAGGGCCTGGCGCTGGACGATGGCTCGGGCGGCGTGCACGCCGGCGGCCACGCCACGCCGCCCCCGCTCGTCGTGCATGCGGCCGCTGCGCCGGTGCCGGAACCGGCCCCCGCGCCAGTCGCGCCCGTCCCTGAACCGGTTCCGACTCCGGCCGCCAGCCAGCCGGGCACGCCCGCCCTGGTACCGATGGTGATCGATACCCCGGTGCGCGCCGGCCAGCGCATTTATGCGCGCGGCACCGACCTGATCGTGACCGCCGTGGTCAACAATGGCGCCGAGCTGATCGCCGATGGCAGCATCCATGTGTATGCGCCACTCAATGGCCGCGCGCTGGCCGGCGCTTCGGGCAATGCCGATGCACGGATCTTCGCGCTGTCGATGCAGCCCGAACTGGTCTCGATCGCCGGCGTCTACCGCACGTTCGACGAAGGCTTCCCGACCGACCTGGCGCGCCAGCCGACGCAGATCCGGCTCGTCGGCGACCGGATCGATATCCAGTCGCTCGCGGCGCCGTCGCGTGCCTGACATCCGAATTGAACAGATACTGTAAAGGATTTATTTGTGGCACGAATTATTGTTGTGACGTCCGGCAAGGGCGGTGTTGGCAAGACGACCTCGAGCGCCAGCTTCGCCTCCGGGCTGGCCCTGCGTGGCCACAAGACCGCTGTCATCGACTTTGACGTCGGCCTGCGCAATCTCGACCTGATCATGGGTTGCGAGCGTCGTGTGGTGTATGACCTGATCAACGTCGTCAATGGCGAAGCGACCCTGAACCAGGCGCTCATCAAGGACAAGCACTGTGACAACCTGTTCATCCTGCCGGCCTCGCAGACACGCGACAAGGACGCCTTGTCCGAAGAAGGCGTCGAGCGCGTGATCAACGACCTCGTCAAGATGGAATTCGAATTCATCATCTGCGATTCGCCGGCCGGCATCGAGCACGGCGCGCTGATGGCGCTGACCTTTGCCGACGAAGCCATCGTGGTGACGAACCCCGAAGTCTCGTCGGTGCGCGACTCGGACCGCATCCTGGGTATCCTGCAGGCCAAATCGCGCCGCGCCCAGAGCGGCTCGGAGCCGGTCAAGGAACACCTCCTGATCACCCGTTACTCGCCAAAGCGCGTCGACGCCGACGAAATGCTGTCGTACCAGGACGTCCAGGAAATCCTGCGCATCCCGCTGATCGGCATCATTCCCGAATCCGAATCCGTGCTGCACGCATCGAACCAGGGCAACCCGGCGATCCACTTCAAGGGAACCGACGTGGCCGAAGCCTATGAAGACGTGGTCGCACGCTTCCTGGGCGAAGAACGCCCGCTGCGCTTTACCAGCTATGAAAAGCCGGGGCTGTTCCAGCGCATCTTCGGAGCCAAGTGAGATGGCACTGCTATCCTTTCTCTTCCCCGAAAAAAAGAAGAGCGCGACAGCTGCCAAGGAACGCCTGCAGATCATCATCGCGCGCGAACGCACCAACCGTGCCGGTCCGGACTTCCTGCCGGCCCTGCACCAGGAGCTGATCGCGGTGATCTCGAAGTACGTCAAGGTCAATCCGGACGACATCAAGGTGTCGCTCGACCGCCAGGGCAACCTGGAAGTGCTGGATGTGAACGTGGTGCTGCCGGATAATTAAACGTGCGCCCCCGTGATCGACAAAGCCCGCTGCGAGCGGGCTTTGTTTTGGGCGGTTGTTTTACCCGTCCGGCCGGTGTTACATCACCAGCAACGGCGCCTTCGCCGTGCCGCTGGTCGCGCCCACCGCATCGTCGTCCTCGGCCACATTGTGGTCGATCCCGGCGTTTTCCAGCTCGCGCGCCACGGCCACGCACGCTTCCACGTGCTGCGTACCCATCCGCTTGAACAGCGTGTAGCCAATCGCGGCCGACGCGATCTGGCCGGCAATCGGCACCATCTTCGCGCTCGACTTGACGGCCATCCGGCCTGCCACGCGCTGGAACAGGCGCAGCACCACGCCGCGCGTGACCAGCTTGCCAACCAGCATGCCGCCGACCGACGCTGCTGCTTTATAGGCGATGATGCGCAGGCGCGGGTTCAGGCGCTCGATCTGTTTCTGCGTCAGGCCAAATTCGGCGTTGACTTCATCGACCAGCGACGCAAAACCGGTAATGTCAGCCAAAAGATCCAGACCTGGAATCGGCACCGCCGCAACGGCAGCCGACATGGCGGCGCGTTTCTTGACCAGAGCGAGACAACGCAGGCGCGTGGCCTCGACTTCCGGGCCACTGACGGGCACGCGGTCTTCAGGAACTGTCACATCTTTGCGTCGAAACAACATAGTCGCATCCTTTTCGTTAGTTGAATTTCATCTGAATTCCAGTGTACGCCCATGATGAACATCGAACCGTGGTCCCTTTAACACAACAGTTGCAACGATACGCGAAAAAACGATATTTACCTTTAGCACTATTTTGTAAAAGTCTGATATATTCGTTTTTAACTTTGTAGGAGTCTTCCTACAGTGAAAACTCTTACATTCGTCCTATCATGAAGATCGCTGTTCTGGAGCAAGACCGCCCGCAGGCCGACCTGATTTGCCAAGTCCTCAGTGCTTCCGGCCACAACTGTCAATCGTTCGACAGCGCCCGCGACCTGCTCGCGCAACTGCGCAAGGACAGCGCCGACATGCTGGTGATGGACTGGAGCGTCCCCGACATGGATGGCGCCGAAGTCCTGCGCCGCGCCAAGGAAAAGCTGGCCTCGCATGCGCCGACGATGTTCCTGGTCGGCAACAACGCAGAAGACGACATCATCGCCGGCGTGAATGCCGGCGCCGACGACTATCTGGTCAAGCCACTGCGCCGCGGCGAACTGGTCTCGCGCGTGTCCGCCCTGCTGCGCCGCGCCTACCCGTCGCAAAACAGTGCCGAGCAGCTGCAGTTCGGCCCGTACACTTTCGAAACCCGCCCGGGCCGCCTGCTCAGGGATGGCGCCGTCATCGACGTGACGCAGAAGGAATTTTCGCTGGCGCTGCTGTTCTTCCGGAACATCGGCCGGCCATTGTCGCGTGCCTACATCCACGAATCGGTCTGGGTCCGCGACAACGACGTGCCGTCGCGCACGATGGACACGCACGTGTCGCGGGTGCGCAATAAACTGCATTTGCGCCCCGAGAATGGCTTCCGGCTGGTACCGGTCTACAGCTACGGCTATCGCCTGGAAAAACTGGGCGCCTGACCCGGCGTCTGAAGCCCTTCCGGCATGAGGGTATAATGACTGCAGTCATTCACCCTCCACCCTCCCCAGAATGCAACTTCTCGCCGTTGGCCTGAACCATACGACCGCACCGGTCTCGCTGCGCGAGCAGCTGGCGCTCGCCCCCGATCAGATCGGCACGGCGGTGCAGTCGGCGCGCGGCTGGTTCGCGCGCAATGGTTCTACCGGCAACGAAGAAGCAGCGATCCTGTCGACCTGCAACCGCAGCGAACTGTATGCGGCCACCAGCCTGCCCGACCCGCTCGACGCGTCGGCGCAATTCCTGGCCCATTACCATGCGCTGAACTACGCCGAGCTGCGTCCTCACCTGTACCTGCTGCCGCAGGACGACGCCGTGCGCCACGCGTTTCGCGTCGCCTCGGGGCTCGATTCGATGGTGCTGGGCGAGCCGCAGATCCTGGGCCAGATGAAGGATGCCGTGCGCACCGCCGACGAAGCCGGTGGCCTGGGCACCTATCTGCACCAGATGTTCCAGCGCACCTTTGCCGTGGCCAAAGAGGTGCGCTCGAGTACCGAGATCGGCGCGCACAGCGTGTCGATGGCTGCCGCCGCCGTGCGCCTGGCGCACCGGATCTTCGACCGCATCGCCGACCAGCACGTGCTGTTCATCGGCGCCGGCGAAATGATCGAACTGTGCGCGGCGCACTTCGCGGCGCAGAACCCGAAATCGGTCACCATCGCCAACCGCAGCATGCAGCGCGGCGCGCTGCTCGCCAGCCGCTACAACGGCCGTGCGATCGGCCTGGCCGAGCTGCCCGAGTGCCTGCACCAGTTCGACATCGTGATCTCGTGCACCGCCTCGACGCTGCCGCTGATCGGCCTGGGCATGGTCGAGCGGGCCGTCAAGGCGCGCCGCCACCGTCCGATGTTCATGGTCGACCTGGCCGTGCCGCGCGATATCGAACCCGAAGTCGCGCGCCTGGACGACGTGTTCCTGTACACGGTCGACGATCTGGCCCAAGTGGTACAGACCGGCATGGAAAGCCGCCAGGCCGCCGTGCGCCAGGCCGAAGCCATCATTGAAACCCGCGTCGAATCGTTCATGCACTGGGTGGGTGACCGCGCCGTGGTGCCGGTGATCCGCGACCTGCACGAGTCGAGCGAGGTGCTGCGCCTGGCCGAACTCGAACGCGCACGGCGCATGCTGGCGCGCGGCGACGATGCCGATGCCGTGCTCGAAGCCCTGTCCCGTGGCCTGACCGCCAAGTTCCTGCATGGCCCGCAACAGGCCCTGCACCATGCCCAGGGCGACGAACGCGCGCGCCTGGCCAGCCTGCTGCCGCAGCTGTTCCGCGGTCGTCGTTAGCGCACCTGTTCTCTGGCGGCCTGCCCGCCCGCGCCGTGCCTGGCGCCTCTCTGCTGCAACCCGGTCGCAATCCGCGGCCTGCCCGATTCCTTACATCCCTGATACCGCCCATGAAACCTTCCATGCTCTCCAAGCTGGACCAGCTTGCCAACCGTCTGGTCGAGCTTGACGAATTGTTGATGACCGAAGGCGTCACCGCCAATATGGACAGCTACCGCAAGATGACGCGCGAGCACGCCGAGCTCTCGCCACTGGTGGCCGTGTACCGCCAGTACGAAAGCGCGCTGGCCAATACCGCCGAAGCGCAAGAGATGCTGCAGGACCCGGAAATGAAGGAGTTCGCGCAGGAAGAAATCGAAGCGGCCAAGGTGCGCATGGCGGCGCTCGAGCAGGAACTGCAAAAGATGCTGCTGCCGAAGGACGCCAACGACGAGCGCAATATCTTCCTCGAGATCCGCGCCGGCACGGGCGGTGACGAGTCGGCGCTGTTCGCGGGCGACCTGCTGCGCATGTACACGCGCTTTGCCGAGCGCAATCGCTGGCAGGTCGAGATGGTGTCCGAATCGACCTCGGACCTGGGTGGCTACCGCGAGGTGATCGTGCGCATCGTCGGCAACGGCGCCTACTCGAAGCTGAAATTTGAATCGGGCGGCCACCGCGTGCAGCGCGTGCCGGCCACCGAAACCCAGGGCCGCATCCACACGTCGGCCTGCACGGTGGCGGTGATGCCCGAGGCCGATGAAGTCGAAGACATCGACATCAACCCGGCCGACCTGCGCATCGACACCTACCGCGCCTCGGGTGCTGGCGGGCAGCACATCAACAAGACCGATTCGGCCGTGCGCATCACCCACCTGCCGACCGGCCTGGTGGTGGAGTGCCAGGATGACCGCAGCCAGCACAAGAACAAGGCGCAGGCAATGAAAGTGCTGGCCGCGCGCCTGAAGGACGCCCAGCTGCGCGAGCAGCAATCGAAGGAAGCAGCCACCCGCAAGAGCCTGATCGGTTCGGGCGACCGCAGCGAACGCATTCGCACCTATAACTTCCCGCAGGGCCGGCTGACCGACCACCGCATCAATCTGACGCTATACAAGCTCGACTTCATCATGGATGGCGACCTGAGCGATCTGACCAATGCGCTGGCGTCGGAGCACCAGGCCGAGCAATTGGCGGCGCTGGGCGACTAAGGCCGTTTTAAGTTGCCAGATTGAAAATAGCGGGAAGCCACCGATAACGTTTGTGCGAAAATGGGTGCTCCCGATTCACGCCCACGATCGCGTTTCTTCCCGTCCCACGCCGAGAAAACCACCCATCATGCAACCTACCAACCGCCAGGCCCTGTTCGTCATCTCCTTCATCAGTTTTGCGCTGGTCGGCTTTGCCCTCTACCTGCAACACAGTCTGGAAATGCGGCCTTGCCCGCTGTGCGTGATCCAGCGGTATTTCTTCCTCGGCATCGGCCTGGCCGCCCTCGTCGGCGCCTTTACCGGCAAGATCAGCGGCAGCGTCGTGGTGGCGCTGCTGGCTGCCGTCGGTGGCCTGATCACGGTCGGCAAGCACCTGTACGTGATCGCCAACCCCGGTTTCTCATGCGGCATCGATCCGATGGAAACCATGCTCAACAAGGTCCCGACGGCCGAATACCTGCCGTGGCTGTTCCGCGCCGATGGCCTGTGCGAAGGCGCGACCGACAAGGTGCTGGGCCTGGCGATCCCGCAATGGTCGGCCGTCTGGTTCGTGATCCTGACCGTGTTGCTGGGCTGGGTGCTGTTGCGCCAGCGCCGCGCCAACGCATGATCGAGGCCGGCGTCACTCTGGCCCAGGCACGCCTGGCGCTGCCGCTCGATGCGCTGGAAAACCGCATCCTGCTGTGCCATGCATTGGGCCTGCCGCGCGTGGCGCTGATCACGCAATCCGAGCGCGTCTTGAGCACCGCCGAAGCCACGCTGCTCAATGGCCTCGTCGCACGGCGCCTGGCCGGCGAACCGATCGCCTACATCGTCGGTGAACGCGAATTCTTCGGGCTGCCGTTCAAGGTCACGCCGGCCGTGCTGATTCCGCGGCCCGACACCGAACTGCTGGTCGAACTGGCGCTCGAGCGCCTGGCGCCGCAGCAGCGCCTGCTCGACATGGGTACCGGCAGCGGCGCCATTGCCGTTGCCGCCGCCCACACCCGGCCCGATCTGGCCGTCACTGCCCTCGACGTCAGCGACGATGCCCTGGCCATCGCGCGCATGAATGCCGCCGCCAACGGCGCGCGCGTGCATTTCGTGCGCAGTGACTGGTTTGCCGGCTTGGGCGATGCGCGCTTCGATTTAATTGCCTCGAATCCCCCGTACATCGTGGCCGGCGACGCCCACCTGAGCGAAGGCGATCTGCGCTTCGAACCGGTGGACGCGCTGACCGACCACGCCGACGGCCTGTCCGACCTGCGCCAGATCGTCGATGGCGCCGGCGCGCATCTGGCCACCAGCGGCTGGCTGCTGCTCGAGCACGGCTATGACCAGGCCGATGCCGTGCGCGCACTGCTGACGGCGCACGGCTACGGCGACGTGCAAAGCTGGCGCGACCTGGCCGGCATCGAACGCGTCAGCGGTGGCCGGCGCGGCGCGTAAGGCGCGCCCGCCCGCAGATGGACTTGTTAAAATGACCAGTCCCGTCAACGGAGAGCGCATGCGCATCCTGTTTGCCTCACTTGCTTTACTGGTGCCGCCTGTCTGCGCTGCTGCGGCCACGCCCGCTGTTCCTCCCGTCGCTACTCCCGTCGCTGTTCCCGTCGCCATGCCGCCGGCCAGCGCGACCGAGACGCCGGCAATGCAGGCGGCCCAGCTGTTCGAGCGCGACTGGCAATGGCAACTGCGCCAGGCACCCGAACGCGCCACGGCCCTGGGCGAGCAGCGCTACAACGCTTATCTGACCGACACCTCGCTGGCTGCGCGCGCGCAAGCGATCGAGCACGAGCGCGCCATGCTGGCCGCGGCGCGTGCCATCGAGCGCAAAGCCCTGTCGAGCCAGGACGGGCTGTCACTCGACATGTTCATCGCCGACAAGCAGCGCGTGCTGGCCGGCGCTGCCTTGATGCCGTTCGATCCGCAACCACTCACTGCCTACGACGGCCTGCACGTGCAACTGCCACGCCTCGTGGCGCAGATGCCGTTCACGACCGACGCCGACTACCAGACCTACCTGGCGCGCCTGCAGGCGCTGCCGGCCCACGTCGATGGCCTGATCGAGCAGCTGCGCGCCGGTCGTCAGGCCGGCTGGACCACGCCCAAGGCGGCGCTGGCGCCCGTGCCGGACGCCTTGCGCGTGCTGCGCGAAGGTTTGCAAGATGGCCCGCTGGGCGCGCCGTTCAAGCGCATCCCCGCATCGATTGCGCCCGAGAGCCGCGACGCATTGCGCGCCGCGGGCGCCGCTACGCTGGCCAATACCGTCGCGCCCAGCCTGCGCACGCTCGAAACGTTCCTGCGCGACGATTATCTGCCGGGCGCACGCACAACGATCGGCGCGAGCCAGCAAGCGGGCGGCGTCGACTGGTATGCCCAGCTGGTACGCAACAGCACCAGCACGACGCTCACGCCGGCCCAGGTGCATGCGCTGGGTGTGCAGGAAGTCGCGCGGCTGCGCGCCGCGATCGAGGCCGTGATCCCGCGCACCGGTTTTCGCGGCGGCTTTGCCGAATTCATCGTGTTCGCGCGCGGTGACCGGCGCCTGTATTTCACCGATCCGAACGCCCTGCTCGACCGCTACCGGCGCACGCTGGCGCTGGCCCAGGCGCGCCTGGGCCGCGTGGTCACCGGCGTGCCGGCGGCCGGCATCGTCGTCAAGCCGATGGGCGCAAACAGCAGCGGCCAGCCGGCTGCCTACTACGAGGCCGGCAGTGCGCAGCGCAGCGCCGCGCTGGTGGTCGACAATGGGCGGCTGGACGCGCGGCCGATGTGGCAGGTCGACACGATCGCGCTGCACGAAGCGGTGCCCGGCCACCATCTGCAGGTAGCGCGCGCGCAGGAACTGGCGCTGCCGGCGTTTCGCCGTCACGGCTGGTACGACGCGTTCGGCGAAGGCTGGGCCACCTACGCCGAGGGCCTGGGCCCGGAGCTGGGCTTGTTCAAGGACCCGTTCTCGCTGTTCGGGCATCTGAACGAAGAGATGTTCCGCGCCGCGCGGCTGGTGGTCGATACCGGCATCCACACGCTGGGCTGGTCGCGCCAGCAGGCGATCGATTACCTGACCGCGAACACGGCCAATCCACCGGCGGACAACGAGGCCGAGGTCGATCGCTACATCGCCCGCCCGGCGCAGGCATTGAGCTACAAGATCGGCCAGCTGCGCATCCTGGCGCTGCGCAACAAGGCGCGCGCGGCGCTGGGCGCCAGGTTCGATGCGCGGCGTTTTCATGACGCGATGCTGGGCAACGGCGCGCTGCCCCTGAGCGAACTGGAACGCCAGGTCGAGCGCTGGATCTCGGCGCCGGATAGTTCGGTCTCGGCGCCGGTACTGGAAACGGCGCCGGACGACACGTTCAATGCCGAATTCGAATCGGTTGTCCCGGTGCTTGAACCGGTGTTCGAATTCGACTTCACGTTCGACGGCGAAGTCCCGCCCGGTCTCGAACCGGGCCCGGCGCCTGATTTCGCACCGCCTCCCAGACCCGCGCCGCCGCCCGCTGTTCCGTCGTACCGGGCGCCGCCTTGGCGCGAATGATGAGCGCTCGAACGTGGAGTCCGATTTTCGGTTAATCTCTGCACCAGCCGAAACAGGCAGTATAAGAAAGGAAACACCGTGTCGAACCAATTCAACCGCCGTCTGGCCCTTCTGGGCGACGACGAACACCGCGCCTTGCTGGGCCAGGGCCTGCGCGGCATCGAGCGCGAAACGCTGCGCGTGGACGCTGCCGGCCAGCTGGCGCGCACCCCGCATCCCCCTGCCCTCGGTTCGGCACTGACGCACCCCAGCATCACCACCGACTACGCCGAAGCGCTGATGGAATTCATCACCCCGGTCGAGCACGATATCTCGCTGGCGCTGCACCGCCTCGATGCGATCCACCGCCAGGCCTACACCAAACTGGGCGACGAAATGCTGTGGGGCGTGTCGATGCCGGGCGAACTGCCACCCGAAGAAGACATCGAGATCGCCTACTACGGCACCTCGAACATCGGCCAGCTCAAGCACGTGTACCGGCGCGGCCTGGCGCTACGCTATGGCAAGGCGATGCAGTGCATCGCGGGCATTCACTACAACTACTCGCTGCCGGAAAAGCTGTGGCAGGTGTTTGCCCACGATGAAGGTATCGTCGAAGAACGCCGTCACGCGCTGCGCGATTTCCAGTCCGAGAGCTATATCGCGATGGTGCGCAACTTCCGCCGTTATTCGTGGCTGCTGATGTACCTGTTCGGCGCCACGCCGGCCTTGACCACGAGCTTCCTGCGCGGCCGCCCGCACGCGCTCGAGACACTGTCCGATGACACGCTGTACCTGCCGTACGCAACCAGCCTGCGCATGAGCGACCTCGGTTACCAGAACGATGCGCAGTCGGGCCTGCGCCCGCACGAGAACAGCCTGGAAAGCTACGTCACCAGCCTGATGGATGCGGTCAATCGCCCGTATCCGCCGTACCAGGAGCTGGGCACCAAGAAAGACGGCGAGTGGATCCAGCTGTCGACCAACGTGCTGCAGATCGAGAACGAGTACTACTCCACCATTCGCCCGAAGCGCGTGATCCGCACCGGCGAGCGTCCGGTACAGGCCCTGTGCAACCGCGGCGTGCAGTACATCGAAGTACGCTGCATGGACGTCGATCCGTACGAGCCGGTGGGCATCTCGCTCGAGACGGGCCGCTTCCTGGACGCGTTCCTGCTGTTCTGCGCCCTCGAGGAAAGCCCTTTGATCAGCGACCATGACAGCGCCATGCACGCACGTAATTTCGCGCGCACGGTCAAGGAAGGCCGCCGCCCCGGCCTCACGCTCACGCGCGACGGCCTCGAAGTGCCTTTGAGCACCTGGGCGCTTGAGCTGATCGAGCGCATCCGGCCCGTGGCAGCATTGCTCGACGACGGACACAACGAAGGCGACGTGCACGCTGCCTCGCTGGGCCGCCAGAAAGCCAAGATCGAGGATCCTGCGCTGACGCCATCGGCGCGCGTGCTGGACGAAATCCGCGCGCTGGGCTCGGCCGCGGCGTTCGGCCTGCAGCAAAGCACGCTGCATGCGGCGGCGTTCCGCGACAGTCCGTTGATGCCTGTCGAAGAAGCACTGTTCGACGAGATGGCTGCGGTCTCGATCGCCGACCAATTGATCATCGAGCAAACCGATACCGGCAGCTTCGACGCCTTCGTTGCGGCGTACAACAGCAGTACACTGTGCTGCGATAACTGAGGCTACAGCGACCGCCTCACCTGCCTCACCTGCACCGACGCACGAGGACCACTTGCTCACGTTTTATAACGAACACCATGCCCAGCATGACGGCCGCGTCGAGATTCATCGCGGCGAGCTGGTGCCGTGTTGGGAAAAACCGGAGCGGGTAGCGATGGTGCTGGCGGAATGCGAGCGGCGGGGTCTGGGCGCCATCGTCACGCCGCACGGTGTGCCACTGATGACGCTCGAACGTGTCCACAGCCCGCGCTATCTGCACTTTCTGCGCACGGCCTGGAACGAGTGGCTCGCACTCGATCCGGCCAACGCTGGCAAGGATGCGTTTCCGGCCGTGTGGCCGGTGCGCACGCTGCGCAGCGACATCGAACCCGAGAACTTCTGCGCCCGCCTCGGCCTGTATTCGATGGATTGCGGCACGCCGCTGACCGGTGGCACCTGGGTCGCGGCCAAGACCGGCGCCGACTGCGCCGTCAATGCCGCCCACGCATTGCAGCGTGGTGAGCGCGGCACCTTTGCACTGACACGCCCGCCCGGGCACCACGCCGGCAGCGATTTCTTCGGCGGTTCGTGCTTTCTGAACAACGCGGCGCTGGCCGCCCAGCACCTGCTCGACGACGGGCGCGACCGCGTCGCCATCCTCGATCTCGACTACCACCACGGCAACGGCACCCAGAGCATCTTCTATGGCCGCAGCGACGTGCTGTTCATCTCGATCCACGCCGATCCGCGCGTGGAGTACCCGTTCTACCTGGGCCACGCCGACGAAACCGGCAGCGGCGCAGGTGTCGGCTACACGATGAACCTGCCGCTCGCACCGGGCAGCAGCAGCGCCACCTGGTTCGCGGCACTGGAAACCGCGTGTGTAAAAATCGCGATGACGCGCCCGCAGGCGCTCGTGGTTTCGCTGGGTGTCGACACCTTCGCACATGGCAACGATCCGCGCTTCAACCTGCAGGGTGGCGATTTTCTGCGCATCGGCGAGCGTCTCGCGCATCTGGGTTTGCCGACCGCGTTCATCTTCGAAGGCGGCGCCATGAGTCCGGAGCTGGGCATCCATACCGTGAATGTGCTCGAAGGCTTCGAGACCGCCGCCGAATAGCACACTCCCGCCCCATTTTTTCATTGACCCGTATCTGCCCATGACCTTCCCCAGCCCCATCGACTGGCACTTTTCCCGCTTCGCCGACCTGACCCCGTTCGATCTGTATGACGTGCTGGCCGCGCGCCAGAACGTCTTCATTCTGGAGCAGACCTGCCTGTACCCGGACATCGACGGCTACGACCTCGACGCGCACCACCTGCTCGGCTGGCGCGACGTGGACGGCAAGCGCCAGCTGGCTGCCTACCTGCGCGTGCTGGCGCCGGGCGCAAAATACGACGAGATGTCGCTTGGCCGCGTCGTCACCACGCCGGCTGCACGCGGCAGCGGCGCCGGCCGCGCCCTGCTCGAGCAGGGCATCGCCCATGCCGCCGCGCTGCACCCGGGCCACCGCATCCGTATCGGCGCCCAGCAATACCTGGAGCGCTTCTATGCGAGCTTCGGCTTCGAGACGGTGTCGGCGCCGTACGACGAAGACGGGATCATGCACATCGACATGCTGCGCTGAGCGCCGCGCGCCGCTCAGGATGCTGCCAGACGGCCGGCGCCAAGCAGGATGACGGCGCCGGCGAGCAGCAGCCAGGCGGGTGGTTCATGGTTCGCCATGGGCCTGGTGGTGGCAACGACGCAGGCAGGCGCCACCAGGGCCGGTGCGGACATGGCGGCGCCAGATGAGGGCAAAACAAGGAACGGTAATGCGCCAAGGATCGGCAGGAAAGGCGGCATGACAGGCTCGCGACAACAAAGTCCCGAGCATCGCCGATGGCCAGACGCCGCCCCGTGCGCCGGATCAGCCGTGCGCACCGCCTCTGGCCTGGACGCCACACCGGCGACGACTCAGGCACGGCCAGTCGACAAACCAGGCAAATTGCGGCGAAAAAAAAGCCAGAGCATGCAGCTCTGGCCATTGCCGGGTAGCGCCTTACCGGCTTACTCGACCTTGTTCAGCGTCACTTCAAACACCAGACCCGCATTCGACGGAATCGGTCCGCGACCGGCAGCGCCATAGGCCAGTGCCGACGGGATCAGGAGCGTGCGCTTGCCGCCGACCTTCATGCCCGTCACGCCCTGGTCGAAACCGGTGATGGTATCGCCGCTGCCCACGGTGTAGGCAAATTCGCTGGCTTCCTGACGGGTTCCCTTGAAGTCGCTCGCCGTCGCGCTGTACAGCCACAGCGTATAGGCAACGGTAACGCGCTTGCCGGCGACGGCTTCGGCGCCGGTGCCGACGACGCTGTCGGTTTTAATGAGCGCAGCAGGGCTGCTCACGGCCGGCTGGTAGGGCGAATCATCGCTGCCACCGCCACAGGCGCTCAGGGCGAGCATGGCGGCAAAGGCGGCGATCAGGGGGAACTTCATCATGGGACATCCTTGACTGAAAAAAGAACAACGAAACAGGTACGACGAAAGATCGTACCTTATCGAATCAGTCACATGAAACTGTCCGGACTTTGTCTAAGAATTGTAGTCAAGCAAATTCCAGAGCCTCAAATTTCAATTTGCGTGCCCAGCTCGATCACGCGGTTGGTGCGGATCTGGTAATAGTCGGCCGCGCTGCGGGCGTTGCGCGACATCGCCACGTACAGGTGTTCACGCCATGGCGCCATGCCGCCGCCCGGCGCCGAGATCACGGTCTGGCGCGCGATGAAGAACGACGTTTCCATCATTTCGAATTCCAGGCCCAGTGCGGCGCTGCGCTGCATGATGTCGGGAATATCGGCTTCATCCTTGAAGCCGTAATGGATGTTGAGCTGGTAGCAGTTGTGGCCCAGGTCGACGATGTCGATCTGTTCTTCCCTTGGCACCCACGGCTCTTCGCGCATGTGCACGGTGAGGAACACGACACGCTCGTGCAGTACCTTGTTGTGCGACAGGTTGTGCAGCATCGCATGCGGCACGCCATCGCTTTCGCCACGCAGGAAGATGGCGGTGCCGGGCACACGCGTCGGCGGCGCCACGAACAGCGATTCCATGAACGCTTCCAGCGGAATCGCATGCTTTTGCAGGTTCGTAAACACCAGCTCGCGGCCGCGTTTCCAGGTCAGCATCAGGGTCAGCAGCACGCTGCCCATCAGCAGTGGGAACCAGCCGCCATGGAACAGTTTGGTCGTGGTGGCGGCAAACAGCATGATGTCGATCGTCAGGAAGAAGCCGGTCGCTATCAAGCACATCCACAGCGGCAAGTGCCAGCGGTAGCGCGTGACGAAGAACGTCAGGATCGTCGTGGCCATCATGGTGGCGGTCACCGCAATACCGTAGGCGCCGGCCAGCTCGTCGGATGAGCCAAAGCCGATCACGGCCATCAGCACCACCACCAGTTGCAGCCAGTTGACGGCCGGGATATAGATCTGGCCGATCTCGCTTTCCGACGTGTGCATGATGCGCATGCGCGGCAGCAGGCCCAATGCAATGGCTTGCTTGGTCATCGAATAGGTGCCCGAGATCGTTGCCTGCGAAGCGATCACCGCGGCCATGGTCGACAGGATCACCAGCGGGATCACGCTCCACGCGCCGAGCTGGTAATAGAACGGGTTTTCCACTGCAGCCGGCTGCATGATCAACAGGCCGCCCTGGCCCAGATAGTTCAGGGTCAGCGCCGGATACGCGATCAGGAACCAGGCCCAGCGGATCGGCTTGGCGCCGAAGTGACCCATGTCGGCGTACAGCGCCTCGGCGCCGGTGATGGCCAGCACCACTGCGCCCAGCGCGATAAAGGCCAGCATTTTATTTTCCAGCATGAAGTGCAGCGCATGCCACGGATTGAGCGCATTCAGGATCACCGGTGCTTCGATGATATTGACGATGCCCATCGCGGCCAGCACCAGGAACCAGACCGCCATCACGGGCCCGAAGAAGCGGCCGATGCCGGCCGTACCATGGCGCTGCACGCTGTACAGGGCCACCAGCACCACCACCGCCAGCGGCACGACGTATTGCGACATGCCGGGTGCGGCGACCTCAATGCCCTCGATGGCGCCCAGCACTGAAATTGCCGGCGTGATCACGCTGTCGCCATAGAACATCGTGGCGCCGATGACACCGATGGCCAGCAGCGGGAAACTCCATTTGGAGGTACGCGGTATTGAACTGGTGGCCAGTGCCATCAGGGCCATGATGCCGCCCTCGCCGCGATTGTGCGCGCGCAGCACCAGGATCACGTACTTGAGCGAGACAATCAGCGTCAGGGCCCAGAAAATCAGCGAGATGATGCCGAGGATATTCGGTGTGTTGAGCGGCAGGCCGTGGTCTTCGTCGAACACCGCACGCAGCGTGTACAGGGGGCTCGTGCCAATATCGCCATAGACGATCCCGACCGCTGCCAGGGTAAGGGCCGCCAGGCTGCTTTTCTTGTTATCTGAGGTCAAGAGTCACCATTGCTGTTGTAGTGGTGCGGCGCACCATGAAATGAAGTGGTTCGAATTGCAAGAAGATTCGGTTGTGCATCATACACCTGTGTAAAACCGCGGGCGCGCCAGCAGCGTGCTACTTATTCAGTGATAATGTCGGCCCTGCAACCTCGTCTCCCCTCCCCATGCGTTCCGGCATTATTTACGCGGCCCTGGCCTTCTTCTGCTGGGGCCTGTTCCCCATTTATTTCCACGCCCTGGGCGAGGTGCCACCGTTGCAGATCCTGGCGCACCGCATGCTGTGGTCACTTGCTTTTCTCCTAATCCTGCTGTTGCTGCGGCGCGACTGGAAGTGGCTGCAGATCGTGCGCCAGCCGCGCGTGTTCTTCAGTTTCGTGCTGTCGGCCCTGCTGCTTAGCGCAAATTGGCTTGTGTATATCTGGTCAGTGATGAACCACCATGTGATCGAGGCGAGCCTGGGCTATTTCATCAATCCCCTGGTCAACATCGTGCTGGGTTACCTGATCCTGAAGGAACGCATGCGCCCGCTGCAGTGGGCTGCCATCGGCGTGGCCGCGCTGGGCGTGGGCTGGCTGACCTGGCAGGCCGGCACGGTGCCGTGGATCGCGCTGTTCCTGGCGCTGTCGTTCGGCGGCTATGGCTTGCTGCGCAAGACGGCCGCGCTCGGTCCGCTCGAGGGATTGTCGTTCGAGACCATCGTGCTGTTTCCGCTGGCGGCCGGCTACGTGATCTGGCTGACGGTGCACGGCCAGAACGTGTTCATCAACACGGCGTCGGACAGCACGCGCTGGCTGTTGATCATGGCCGGCCCGCTCACGGCCATTCCGCTGCTGCTGTTTGCCACCGGCGCGCGCAAGATCCCACTGTCAATCCTGGGTCTGTTGCAATACCTGTCGCCGACGCTGCAATTTTTGCTCGGCGTGTGGCTCTTCAAGGAGGCATTCAGTGCCGATCGCCTGGTTGGCTTCGTGCTGATCTGGAGTGCGCTGGCGCTGTTCGCCGGCGAAGGATTGCTGCGCAGACAGCCTGCTGCGGCCAAGGCCTGAGCGGGCAGATTTGCCAAGAAATCCTGTGTTGGCTGCAGGTTCTGTCGTATCCTGTGCACCTCGAACAACACCAGAGTACAAGCATGGCCAATTACGTCTATACCATGAACCGCGTGGGCAAAATCGTCCCACCGAAACGCCAGATTCTGAAGGACATTTCCCTGTCCTTCTTCCCGGGTGCCAAGATCGGCGTGCTGGGCCTGAACGGCTCGGGCAAATCGACCCTGCTGAAAATCATGGCCGGCATCGACACCGACATCCAGGGCGAAGCCCGTCCGATGCCGGGCCTGAACATCGGCTACCTGCCGCAGGAACCGCAGCTCGACCCGGAAAAAACCGTGCGCCAGGAGGTGGAATCGGGCCTGGGCGAAGCGTTTGAAGCGCAAGCCAAGCTCGAAGCCGTCTACGCGGCCTACGCCGAAGAAGACGCCGATTTCGACGCGCTGGCCAAGGAGCAGGAACGCCTGGAAGCAATCATCTCGTCGTCCGACGGCGGCAACCTGAACCTGCAACTGGAAATGGCCGCCGACGCGCTGCGCCTGCCGCCGTGGGATGCCAGGATCGCCGTGCTGTCGGGCGGTGAAAAGCGCCGCGTGGCGCTGTGCAAGCTGCTGCTCTCGAAGCCCGACATGCTGCTGCTCGACGAACCGACCAACCACCTGGATGCGGAATCGGTCGAGTGGCTCGAGCAATTCCTGCTGCGCTTCCCGGGCACCGTGGTCGGCATCACCCACGATCGCTACTTCCTCGACAATGCCGCCGAATGGATCCTGGAACTGGACCGCGGCAGCGGCATTCCATGGAAGGGCAATTACTCGTCGTGGCTGGACCAGAAGCAAGCGCGCCTGAAGCAGGAAGAATCGACCGAATCGGCCCGTCAGAAAGCCTTGGCGAAAGAACTCGAATGGTCGCGCCAGAATCCAAAGGCACGCCAGGCCAAGTCGAAAGCCCGCCTCGCGCGCTTCAACGAACTGTCCGAGTACGAATACCAGCAGCGCAACGAGACGCAGGAGATCTTCATTCCCGTGGCCGAGCGCCTGGGCAATGAAGTCATCGAATTCAAGAACGTCTCGAAAGCCTTTGGCGACCGCCTGTTGATCGACAACCTGTCGTTCACCGTGCCGCCAGGCGCGATCGTCGGCATCATCGGCCCGAACGGCGCCGGTAAGTCGACGCTGTTCAAGATGATCACCGGCAAAGAACAGCCGGACAGCGGCGAGGTCAAGATCGGCCAGACCGCGCGCGTGTCCATCGTCGACCAGCACCGCGACGAACTGGCCAATGCCAAGAGCGTGTTCGAAGATGTCTCGGGCGGCGCCGACATGCTCAGCGTCGGCCGCTTTGAAATGCCGTCGCGCGCCTACCTGGGCCGCTTCAACTTCAAGGGCTCGGATCAGCAAAAGATCGTCGGCAACCTGTCCGGTGGTGAGCGCGGTCGCCTGCACCTGGCCAAGACGCTGCTGCAAGGCGGTAACGTGTTGCTGCTCGATGAACCGTCAAACGATCTGGACGTCGAAACTCTGCGCGCGCTGGAAGACGCCCTGCTCGAGTTCGCTGGTAGCGTAATGGTCATTTCCCACGATCGCTGGTTCCTGGATCGTATCGCGACCCACATCCTGGCCTTCGAAGGCGATTCCCAAGTGACCTTCTTTGATGGTAACTATCAGGAATACGAAGCCGACAAGAAGAAGCGTCTGGGTGAAGAAGGCGCCAAGCCGAAGCGGATCCGTTACAAGCCGCTCACGACCTGATCGCAGCGCATACGCCACGAACGCAAAAAGCCCGCCAATCGGCGGGCTTTTTCATTGGCGAACACGAGGCGGGTTGAACTCGCCCATGAAAAAAGGCCCCGAAGGGCCTCTTTTTCAGACTACGTTCTGCTTAGAACGAGTATTTCGCGCCGATGGTCAGTGCGTTTGGACGCACGCCGAAGTCACGGGTGCCGCCGAAACGTTCGTATTCAGCGATCACGGCCACGTCCTGGTTGATGTTGTACTGAACACCCAGGGCGCCGTAGGCGTTGTTGTCGCTCTCACGACGGCTCAGCGCCGAGTTGATTGCCGACAGTTCGTTCACGTCATGCGACACGCCCAGCTTGGCGTAACCAACCAGCTTTTCGGTCAGCGGCGAGCTGAACTTTGCTGCAACGTAGGTCGAACGGCCATCGACCACGCCGCTCGAAGCGACTGGGCCCAGGGTGTAATAGATGTCGGCGCTACGGAAATCGGTGTGACCGACTTCAACAGCCCAGTTCGGGGTGAACTCGTAGCCACCGAACAGCTTGGCCGAGGCCTTGATGGTATCGA
Source organism: Telluria sp. LT1R51-2 (assembly GCF_059685775.1). Taxonomy (NCBI): domain Bacteria; kingdom Pseudomonadati; phylum Pseudomonadota; class Betaproteobacteria; order Burkholderiales; family Oxalobacteraceae; genus Telluria; species Telluria sp. LT1R51-2. The sequence continues at coordinate 649,691 of NZ_JCASIM010000002.1, forward strand.
TGTCGGCAGTAGTTGCGCCTGGAACGCGCGACTCATAGTCGGTAGCGACTGCACCGGCGCCGACGTAGGCACGCGGGGTGAATTCTTGGGCCTGAACAGCCGACACAGCGGCGGTGGTGGCGAGCAGGGCAACGATCAGCTTTTTCATCTCTAATTCCTCTTTTTGTTCATCTAGTTCGTGATTCACAATGAATCGCGATAGGGTTCAAGATAACACTGTCGAAAGATCAAGTCCGTCGCGATTCCGTAAGAACTGTAAGAAAGTGTAACTAAATGACCCAATAGTAAGTAATATTTGCCACCCTATAAGCGATATTACTGAGAACTTAGACGATTTTCCTGAAAGTTAGATTGATTCTAGCTTGTAACGATTTTGTCATCTTGTTGATCCCATGCAACCAATTTTGTTGGGTGTCGCCTGCCATCAGTAACAGACTGCCATCGGTCAAGGGCACGCGTACTGTCTGTCTGGTGTGTTTGTGTTGCAGGATGAAGGTGCGCGCTTCGCCAAAACTGAGCGACGCGATCGCAGGTCGTGGTCCCAGCGCAGGTTCGTCGTCACTGTGCATGCCCATGCTATCGCGCTCGTTACGATAGTAGTTCAGCAGAACGCTGTTGAATGCATGCCCGGTCGCGGCCTCGACGGCATCACGCAAGGTCACAAGTAGCGGCGTGAACGGTGTGGGCTGCAGCCGCAGGCCGGAATAGGCATAGGCTTTCTCGCCATACCAGGCACTGAGGCGGGGTTGCAGATGCCGCTTGCCATAGACCACCACGGTCTCTTCGCGCCAATCGGTCTCGGCCAGCAGGCGCGCGAAGACGTCGGCATTCGACCACGGCAACGGCAACTGGGCCATCCAGCCCAGTTCACCATCGTTGAGCGGCAGCGGGAGCAGGCCCGCTTGCGGTGCAAATAAATCCATCGAGAATCATCACGCCAAACATGGTGAAGGCCACCACGACGCTCATTCTCGCACGGCTTATGCGTAAGCTTCCGCCAGGCTCATGACGCGTGGTTCGATCTTGATGCCGACATTGCCGAACAGGGCGTCGAGCGCTGCCAGATTGGTCGTGCACTCTTCCGCTTTCCAGCCCTTGAACAGATCGGTGCCATCTTTCTGGAAATGCAGCTCCAGCACTTTGCCCTTGTCGCGGTGGACATAGTTTTGCTCGTGGACACTCTGGAAACCCAGCTCGGCCAGGCCGGCGATCACGGTGTGCGGCGGATTGTCCGGGTCGGTGGCCAGGAATACACCGAAGGTCTTGCCGGGCGGCTTGGCCGCGACGTCGACTTCGTAAATCCCAGGCGCCTTGGTGGCGGTCGTACTTTTCAAAAACAGCATCACGGTGCTCCTGGCGTGCTAGTGACCCGCGAGATAGTTCGCGGATCGCTTTTCAGTTAATCAGCCTGCCAGCATATTTCCATATGGGAACTTTGTCGACCGAAGTTTTTGCTTTGTCCGATTTATCGCATGACCAGGCCAAAAACTGTGGCGCCAATCAACGCGGCGCTGGCCAGCATGCTCACGATGAAGCCGATTTCGCGCTTGGCCGGATCGCGGTAGTAACCCAGCGCATACAGAATCCGGCCCACGCACCACAGCAAGCCCCCGGCAGCAGCCCAGGTGTCACCCAGGTAGATGGCGCACAGCCACAGAGGCACGAGTACCAGCGGCAGCAATTCCAGCGTATTCATCTGGACGCGATGGGCGCGCAAAAAGCCCTCGGGACCATCCATCGACGGCGCCGGCACCTTGAACTGGATGCGCGCACGCGCAGCATTGCCCCAAGTCCAAAAATAGACGGCAAGAACGGCCAGGGTGGTCCAGGCGGTGAAGATCATGGTGTTCCTTTGCGATGAGCGCGGTGAATCGTGGTGGTGATCAGGTGGCGCTGTGCTTGCGCCGCGCCAGGTCGGTCGTGGGTGGGACCAGCGCGCCGTACAGGCGGCCCGTTGCGGCGTCCCAGTCCAGCAAAGCCTGTTCTTGCCGCGCCACGGTGGCCAGGTCGCCGCGCGCGACGGGGCCGCTGAGCGCTGCGGCCGGGCCGAGGCGAAATACATTGGCCAGCGTCTCGGTGGCCAGCGGTTGTGCCAGTTCGCGCGCCACCGCTTCGGGGATGCCGGCGGCCTGATAGGCTCGCAGCGCCGCGTCGAGCACCGTGGTCAGGTAGTTCGACGCGAACACGGCGGCGGCGTGGTAGACCGTCTTGGCGGCGCCATCGATCGGCACGAGGCGCGCGCCGATGGCCTCGAATGCTGGGCCCAGCAGCGCCAGCGCCGCCGCATCACCCTCGACGCCGCAGAAGGTGCCGGCAAATTCGCGCGCCACCTGCTGCGGATCGGCGAAGCTGCGGATCGGGTGCACGCTGGCCACCAGCGCGCCGCCCCCACGCGCCGCCTGCAGCGCAGCCGACGCTTTCGCGCCGCTGCAATGGAACACCACGGCGCCAGTCAGGTCGTGCGTCTGCGCCAGTTGCGCGGCGACCGGCTCGATCTGATCGTCGCTCACCGCCAGCAGCCAGGCTTGCGCAGGGCGCAGCTGCACAACATCGGTACAAGCCTGGCCAGCGCCGATGAACGCCACCGCCGCCTGCGCGCTGGCGGGCGAACGGGTCAGCACATCCTGCAGCGCGAACGCACCGCTGGCGGCGAACAGGCGCCCCAGCACGCGGCCGACATGGCCCGCGCCGACCAGATTCAGCGTCGGGGTCATTTCAGAAGCCGGCGCCAGGCTGACTCAGGTAGTCGAGTTCTTCGGGTGTCGACGCGCGGCCCAGAATCGGATTACGGTGCGGGAAGCGGCCGAAGCGCGCGATCACGCCGCGGTGGCGGTGCGCGTAGTCGAGCACTTCGTCGAAGCCCTCGTGGTCAGCAGCCAGCGCGGTGAACTGATCGACTGCGAGCTGCTGCATGCCGGCGTCTTCGGCATGCTCGAACGGCATGTAGACGAACTGACGCTCGAGCGGTGCCAGCGCCATGTGCTCGCCGGCGTCGACCATCTGGCGGGCGGCGCTCAGTGCCAGCACATCGCCGGCGAACGATTCCGGCGCGCCGCGGTAGACGTTGCGCGTGAACTGGTCGAGCACCAGGATGCGCGCCAGCACGCCGCGCGCGCCCTGTTCGTCCCACTCGCGCAGGCCGCCTGCAATCGCGTGCGTGATTGTTGCGCCGAAGCGTTCGCGGATGACGGCGTCGAACGCGGGGTCCTTGCGGTACCACTCGGCGCGCGCCTTGCCATGGTCAGGATGGGAAGCTGGCAGAAACCAGAAATCGAGAACTTCTTGTGCGTCCATGGATGAATTCCGTTGATTGTGATGGTGAAGCAGGCCGGTACGCCGCGCTCAGGCCGCCGGCTTCTTGCGCACCAGCTGCTTTTCGAACGCGATGTCGTTCTTGCTCATGCGCGGCTGCTCCTGCGGCCCCAGGCCCTTGACGAAGGTGACGAAGTCGTCGAGCTCCATCGGTGCGCACAGCGGCGGGCTGCCGGGCGCTTCGGACAGGTAAAAATGGCCATCGCCGGTGCGCGCCATCGAGTACAGCGGATTACCGGTGCGCTGCTTGAGACGGTCGACCGCGCTGCTGGCGCGTGTGGAACGGGAACTTGCCATGTCAGATTGCCTCCGTGCGCAGCATGAGCCACTCGAACGCGGCGCCTTCGACATGGGGCGTCAGGCGCGCACGCACGGTGGCGTGGTAGTCGTTGAGCCAGACGATTTCGTCAGGGCGCAGCAGCGAACGGTCGAGGCAGCGGGTGTCGATCGGGCACAGGGTGAGCGTCTCGAAAGCCAGGTATTCGCCGAATTCGGTCTTGTTCGCGGCGACATTGAGCACCAGGTTTTCGATACGGATGCCCCAGCGGCCCGGGCGATAGATGCCCGGCTCGATCGACGTGATCATGCCCGGCTCCATCGCGGTGTGCGGGTCCGGCGGCACGGCCGGCGAAATCGTCTGCGGGCCTTCATGCACGTTCAGGAAGTAGCCCACGCCGTGGCCGGTGCCGTGGCCGTAGTCGATGCCGGCAGCCCAGATCGGGGCGCGTGCGATCGCGTCGAGCAGCGGTGCGCGGGTGCCGCGCGGGAAGTGGGCGCTCGACAGCGCGATCAGGCCTTTCAGCACCAGCGTGTAGTCGCGCCGTTGGTCGGCGCTTGGCGTGCCGACCGGGATCACGCGCGTGATGTCGGTGGTGCCGCCCAGGTACTGGCCGCCCGAGTCAATCAGCAGCAGGCCGTCGCCTTCGATCGTGGCGCAGGTGGCCGCTTCAGCGCGGTAATGCATGATCGCGCCATTGCTGTTGAAGCCCGCGATGGTCGAGAAACTCGCGCTGACGAAGTTCGGGCGGCGCGCGCGGGCAGCGGTGATGCGCGTGTCGATATCGACTTCGTTGATTGCACTACGGTTTGCGTCCGCCAGCAGCGGCTCGAGCGCGGCAAAGAATTCGCACAGCGCGGCGCCATCCTGCTCCATCGTGGCGCGCACGTTGACCGCCTCGCTATCGAGCTTGCGCGACTTGGCAAATGTGGTCGGGTTGATCGCCTCGACCACGTTCACGCCGCTGGCCACGCTCGCGCGCATGCCGGCCGTGACGCGGCGCGGATCGAGCAGCAGCGTCGCGCCTTCGGGCAGCGCTTCGAGCGCATGCACGGCGTTCTCGTACGGCGCCAGGTGCACGTCGTCCGCTTGCAGGCGGGCACGCACCTCAGCCGGCACCTTGCCGTCGCCAACGAACAGCGTGGCGTCGCCACGGCCGATCAGCGCATGGGCCAGGAACACGGGATTGAAACTGACGTCGGCGCCGCGCAGGCTGAACAGATAGGCGATGTCGTCGAGCGTCGAGACGAAGTGAAAACCGGCGCCATGCGCTTCCATCGCGGCGCGCGTGGCCTGCAGCTTGTCTGCGCGGGTGGCGGTGGCAAACGGTGGCAAGTGCTCGAACACGGCGTCGGCCGGCAGCGCCGGGCGCTCACGCCAGACATCGTCCAGCAGGTCGAGATCGGTGCGCAGCACGACGCCCCTGGCCTGCAGCGCGTCGGCCAGCAGGCGCGCGCCAGCCAGGCCCAGCACGCGCGCATCGACGGCGGCAGTCTGGCCGGCGGCCAGGTTGGCGGCGAGCCAGTCGACGTGCAGCTGGCTGGCCGCGCCCGGGATCTTCATCAGCGCGATCTCCGTGCCGGCCAATTCGGTGTCGGCCTGCGTGAAGTAGCGGCCATCGGTCCAGACACCAGCGAAATTGGCGGTGGCGATGAAGGTGCCGACCGAGCCCGTGAAACCGGACAGCCATTCACGGCCCTTCCAGTGACCGGGCAGGTATTCCGACAGGTGCGGGTCGCTCGACGGCACGATGACGGCGTCGATGCCGTGGCGCGCCATGGCTGCGCGCAGTTGCGCGAGGCGGTCGGCGCGGACAGTCTGGAAGTCGGTGGAAGAATCAGAAGAAGTGTGGGCTTGTTCGGTGGCGTCGGACATGGGCGGAGGCGTCGATTTGTTTTCCAAGCTGCGTATGATACGCCCCATTTGGCGCCGCCGACATACGCGGGGCGCCCCAACCGGAACACCCTCCAGCCCGGGGATCACGCATAATGGCGCGGCATCCACCAGACATAGAGACCCATGCTCGATTTTCATCATGAGCGCGCCCGCGCGCTGTTGGCGAACGCCACGCAGATCGTCACTCCTGCTGAAGTCCAGGCCGCTGTTACCAGCGTCGCCGACCAGCTCAATGCGCGCTTTGCCGCGCCAGGCGCCACCGAATTCCCGCTCGTGCTGGGCGTGATGGGCGGCGCGGTCGTGTTCACCGGCACGCTGCTGCCGCAACTGGCCTTCCCGCTCGACTTCGACTACATCCACGTGAGCCGCTACGGCGACGATGACCGTGGCGGCGAACTGGTATGGAAAGTGATCCCGCGCCAGAACGTGGCGGGCCGCACGATCCTGCTGGTCGACGACATCCTCGACGAAGGCGAGACGCTGGCCCACGTCAAACAGCGCCTGCTGGACATGGGCGCGGCCGAAGTGATGGTCGTCGTGTTTGCCGACAAGGATCTGGGCCGCGCCAAGCCGATCACGGCCGACCTGATCGGCTTGAGCTTGCCGAACAAGTTCGTCGTCGGCTTCGGGATGGACGTGTATGGCTACTGGCGCAACCTGCCGGGCCTGTGGACGATCCGACCCGAGGATTTGAAACAGCCCGCGGCGCCGGCAGCCTGAGCGTTTTTTAAAGCGCCAGTCGCGCGCGCGCCGCCATGTATTCGGCGCTCAAGCGCGCGACCATGTCGGCCACCGTCGGCACGTCGTCCATCAGGCCGACGCCCTGCCCTGCGCCCCAGATGTCGCGCCAGGCCTTGGCGCTGCCCGAACCAAAGCTCATCTTGCTCTTGTCCGATTCGGGCAGGTTGTCCGGGTCCAGCCCGGCCGCGACGATCGATTTTTTCAGGTAGTTCCCGTGCACGCCCGTAAACAGGTTCGTGTAGACGACGTCGGCTGCCGTCGATTCGACGATCGCATCGCGGTAGTCGTCGCTGACGTTCGATTCCTTCGTCGCCAGCCAGCGCGAACCGATGTAGGCAAAGTCGGCGCCCATCGCCTGCGCTGCCAGGATCGCGTCGCCGGTGGCAATCGAGCCGGACAGCGCAATCGGTCCCTTGAACATCTTGCGGATTTCGCCCACCAGCGCAAACGGCGACAGCGCGCCTGCATGGCCGCCAGCGCCAGCGGCCACCAGGATCAGGCCATCGACGCCCGCTTCCAGCGCCTTTTCGGCGTGGCGGATCGAGACGATATCGTGCAGCACGATGCCGCCATACGAATGCACGGCGTCCATCATCTCGCGCGGCGGCGCGCGCAGCGACGAAATGATGATCGGTATCTGGTGCTTGACGCAGACTTCGACGTCATGCGCCAGGCGGTCGTTCGACTGGTGGACGATCTGGTTGACGGCGATCGGGCCGACCTTCTTGCCCGGATTGGCCGCCGCGTAGTCAGCCAGTTCGCGCTGCAGGTCAGTCAGCCAGACGTCGAGCATCTCGGCCGGCCGGGCATTCAATGCCGGGAACGAGCCGACGATGCCGGCCTTGCACTGGGCTGCCACCAGCGCGGGCCCGCTGGCAATGAACATCGGCGAAGCGATGACAGGAAGGGACAGGTCTTGCAGCGCAGCGGGCATCGTCATGGAAGCTCTCGGTGGTGGATGAAGGATGGGCCTGATTATAGCCTTGAGAAAAGTACGACCGTGCTAGATTCCTGCCTCTAAACGATCGCTACTGCCAGTCAATCTCGCCCTCGCGGCGCCGGATCTCGGCCCAGATCGCGCGTTTGGCGTCGTCCGTGGCCGTGCCCCAGGCGACGATTTCATCGATGGTGCGCAGGCAACCCTGGCACAGGCCCGTCTCCGGGACCATCTGGCAGATATTGATACAGGGCGACGGTACGGGGGTTTGCAGTTCGGGAGCCATCGTTCGCAGTGGTGGAAAATAAAGTGGCATTATCGCGCGGCTGGCAGTCCAGCGCCGCGTGTTGCCTGTCTTTTACTATACTGGGGCAACGCCACTTTGCACGAGGTACCCATGAAATTACGCTCTGTTTTGCTGGCTGGCCTGTTCGGCGTGTCCACGACTGCCTTTGGCCAGATCCTCTCTCCTGACGGTTACGGCAAGATCGGGTTCGGCCAGCGGCTGGACGTCGTCGAGCGCCAGTTGGGCCAGCGCGCCGCGCCTCGCCCGGCCGACCCGGCCTGTTCGATGGTGGTCTTCAAACGGTATCCCGATGTGCGCTTCATGGTCGAAAACGGCGTGATCACGCGCGCGGACGCCAAGCGGATCGTGCGCAACAGCGCCGGTATCACCGCGCGCATGTCGGTCAGGGATGCGCAGCGCCATCGCCCGGCGCTGCAGGTCGGGCCGCACAAATACGACGAGAACGGGCAGTACCTGACGCTGGCCCAGGGCAAGGACAAGGCGCTGGTCTTTGAGGCGAGCAAGGGCAAGCTGCAGCGCATGCGCGCAGGCATCAAACCGGCCGTGGAGTACGTGGAAACCTGCGGTTAAGCATGCGTTCGTGCGCGATGTGATCACGAAGATCAATGTTCCGTATCTAAGATAACCGCATATATACGGGCCGTTCGGCAACGTCAGCAAGGTTCGTGTAAGCTCATGGCCTGAAATTGGTGCGGTGCACAATAAAAGGAATGCCATGAAACTCAACCGACTCATGCTCGCGCAAATGCGCAGCGCTACCCGAACGCTCTGGCGCTCGGGTCCGGTGACCCCTGGCGCAGCAGTGCGGCAAGCGATGAGCAACGTCAACGCGTTGCACCGGGTCGCCCGTCAACAGATGCGTGACTTCACGATGACGGTGACGCCGTCGGAATCCGCTTCGGAATCCACTTCGGCATCCGCGCCGGAAGCAGCCTCGACCTCTGCCCCTGCTGCCGCGCCCGCAGCAACAGCCAGCGCGCCACCGACCGGCACCTTCATCGCCGGCAGCCACACGAACGACGCCGGCACGCGCGACTACAAGCTGTACGTCCCGGCCAGCTACACGGGCGGCCCCGCGCCGCTGGTGGTGATGCTGCACGGCTGCACGCAGGACCCGGACGACTTCGCCGCCGGCACCGGGATGAACGTGCTGGCCGAAGAGGTCGGCTGCCTGGTGCTGTATCCGGCGCAAAGTAAAAGTGCCAACCCGTCGCGCTGCTGGAACTGGTTCAACGCCGTCGACCAGCGCCGCGATGAAGGCGAGCCGTCGCTGATCGCCGGCATGACGCAGGCGATCATGGACACCTACAGCGTCGATGCGAGCCAGGTGTATGTGGCCGGCCTGTCCGCCGGCGGCGCGATGGCCACCATCATGGGCACGCTGTATCCCGACCTGTACGCCGCCGTGGGTGTGCACTCCGGCTTGCCGTTCGCGTCGGCCAATGATCTGTCGTCGGCGCTGGCGGCGATGAAGGGCGACTTCCGGCGCAGCCAGCTCGAGAACCAGCCACTGCCGGTGATCGTGTTCCATGGCGACCGCGATACGACGGTCCATCCAGCCAATGGCGAAGAAGTGGTCGCGCAAGGTGCACGCCACCTGCCGCAGCCGGGCACGACCGAACCGGGCAACGTGCCGGACGGCCATGCCTACACGCGCACGCTGTATCCGGCCACCGATGGCACCGTGCAGGCAGAACACTGGCTGGTGCATGGCGCCGGCCACGCGTGGTCCGGCGGCCAGGCGCAGGGCAGCTATACCGATGGCAAGGGGCCTGATGCCAGCCGCGAAATGATGCGCTTCTTCCGTACCCAGCGCTGAGTTCTCAGGGCGGTGCGGCAGATGGCGGTTGACTCTGCGCGGCGATGTGATCGCGCAGACATGCCGGACACCAGCAGCCAGCTGCCTCCTGCGGCACCGCCACCGCCGGCGGCAACGCCATGCACCAGCACGGCGCGCTGTCGCCATCGGCCATGGCGCAGCTGAACGGGGCGCCGCAGCGCGTGCAAAAAATCATGGTCTCAACAGCCTTGATGATGGATGGCGAACGGCGGGAATGGCATGGCAGGAGTAGAGTGGTGGGCGCTGCTATAAAATACAACAGAACACCGCCCACTCCCCACAAGGTTTACGCTGTTTTTATGGCATTTGGCTGTAAAATCTCGCGACAATTATTTCGGACTTTCCATGAACGCTCAAGTGACCAGCCTGACTACCGACGACCAACCAAACGACCTCGCGGGCGTCTCCCCGGCGATCAAGGCGCAGATCCTGGCCGAAGCGCTTCCGTACATCCGTAATTTCCACGGCAAGACCATCGTCATCAAATACGGCGGCAACGCCATGACCGACGAGCGCCTGAAACACGGCTTCGCACGCGATGTCATCCTGCTCAAGCTGGTGGGCATGAATCCGGTCGTGGTGCATGGCGGCGGTCCGCAGATCGACAACGCGCTGAAGAAAATCGGCAAGCAAGGCACGTTCGTGCAGGGCATGCGCATCACCGACGAAGAAACCATGGAAGTGGTGGAGTGGGTGCTGGGCGGTGAAGTCCAGCAGGACATCGTCATGCTGATCAACCACTACGGTGGCCAGGCCGTGGGCTTGACCGGCAAGGATGGCGGCCTGATCCGCGCACGCCGCATGGCGATGCCCGACAAGGAAAAGCCAGGCGAGTTCCTCGACATCGGTTTCGTCGGCGAGATCGACGCCATCAACCCGGCTGTCGTCAAGGCGCTGCAGGACGATGCGTTCATCCCGATCATTTCGCCGATCGGCTTTGGCCAGGACGGCCAGGCCTACAACATCAATGCCGACGTCGTCGCCGGCAAGATCGCTGAAATCCTGAAGGCTGAAAAGCTGATCATGATGACCAACATCGCCGGTGTGCAGGATAAATCGGGCAACCTGGTCACCGACCTGTCGGCACGCGAGATCGATGAGATGTTCGCCGACGGCACGATTTCGGGCGGCATGCTGCCCAAGATTTCATCAGCTCTCGATGCTGCCAAATCGGGCGTGAACACCGTGCACATCATCGATGGCCGGATCGAACACTCGTTGCTGCTCGAAGTCTTGACCGAGCAGGCTTTTGGCACTATGATCCGGTCTCATTAAATTTTTTGTGGCGGAAACAATCGCCACAGAAAAACCAGTACCGCCCTTTTAGCTCAGTGGTAGAGCACTCCCTTGGTAAGGGAGAGGCCACGTGTTCAATCCACGTAAAGGGCACCATCGCTTCACCTCCCCCTCTGCTTTACCTACGCCTCGCACCGTGGCCACTCCCCTACCCCGCGCACCTGTCTGGTTATTTGACCTCGACAACACCCTGCACGACGCATCGCACGCGATTTTCCCGGCGATCAGCGCCAACATGAACACGTACATCGCACGCGTGCTGAGCCAGAACGGCGAGACCGCCACGCAAGCGATGATCGATGCTGCGCGCATCGGGTACTGGAAGCGCTACGGCGCCACCCTGCTCGGCATGATGCGCCATCACCAGGTGTGCCCGACCGACTTCCTGCGCGAGACGCACGATATCGGACCCTTGGCAGAACTGCTGCGCTTCGAGCGTGGCCTGGGGCGCCTCTTGCGCCGCCTGCCGGGCCGAAAGATCCTGCTGACCAATGCGCCCAACTCGTACTCGACCGAGATCGTGCGCCGCCTGAAGCTGCACAACCATTTCTCGCACCATGTGGCGATCGAACACATGCACGTGCACCGGCAGTTGCGGCCCAAGCCGTCCAAGCTGATGCTGCGCCGCCTCTTGCGCAAGCATGGCGTGGCCGCGCAACGCTGCATTCTGGTCGAAGACACGCTGGCCAATCTGCGCACTGCGCGCCAGCTGGGCCTGCGCACCGTGTGGGTCACGCAATACCTGCGTATGGCCGATCCGATTGGCACCGCCCCTTTGCCGAGGACATTGAAATGTCCCGGTTACGTCAATGTCAAAGTAAAATCCGTGCGGCAACTTCCTGCGCGGCTGTCGAGGCTGCGTTAATCGATCAACCACCTAGGGATCCCATGGCAAGCACGAAGCCCGGCCAGCGCAAGCTGCAAATCCTTCAGGCCCTGGCCGCGATGCTCGAGCAGCCCAAGGGCGAGAAAATCACCACTGCCGCCCTGGCCGCGCGCCTGGGCGTGTCCGAAGCGGCGTTGTACCGCCACTTTGCCAGCAAGGCGCAGATGTACGAGGGGTTGATCGAGTTCATCGAGACCTCGGTATTCGGCGTCATCAACCAGATTACTGAAAACGAAGAAGGCGGCCTGGATCAGACGCGCGCGATCGTGCAGATGCTGCTGGGCTTTGCGGCGAACAATCCGGGCATGACGCGCGTACTGATCGGCGACGCGCTGGTGAACGAAGACGAGCGCCTGCAGCACCGCATGAACGCGTTTTACGACAAGGTCGAGCTGGCGTTCAAGGGCGCCCTGCGCGTGGCCGTCACGCAGGGTCACGGTCGGGAAGCCGACGTCGCCGGCCGCGCGAGCCTGTTGATGAACTACGTCACCGGGCGCTGGCACCGCTTTGCCAAGAGCGGCTTCAAGGTCAGTCCCGTGGACGGCACGGCGCTGCACCTGTCGTTGCTGCTGGCAGCGTAAAATCCGGGGATGGATACTGGTGAAGTCTTTGCACTGCTCGACGATGCGCGCGCCACGCACGAAGCCCGTTCGCGGCTCTACCGCGGCCATGCCGGCACGCTGACCTGCGATGACGCCAGCGGCTGGCCACCACTGCTGGCGGCCCTGCAGGCCGCGTTACAACAGGGTTTGTATGCGGTACCGCTGCTGACGTACGAACTTGGCGCGCACCTGCAAAACCTGCCGGCGCGCCCGGTGGACGGACCGCTGGCGCAGGTGCTGCTGTTTTCGCAGTGCGATCATCTGCCCGGCGAGCAGGTCGCATCGTGGCTTGCCACGCGCAGCGCCGGGCCGGACCAGATGGCCGGTGTGGCCGGCATCACGGCCAATGTCGACGAGGCGCAGTTTGTCGACGCCATCGCCCGCATCCGCGCACTCATTGAAGCGGGCGACACCTACCAGGTCAATTACACGTATCGCTTGCGCTTCGACGCGTTCGGCCCGCTCGTCGCCCTGTATGCACGCCTGCGCGCGCGCCAGCCGGTGCCGTATGGCGCGCTGGTGGCGCTGCCGGATGGCCGCGCGCTGCTGTCGTTCTCGCCCGAGCTGTTCGTGCGCCACGAGGCCGGCGTGCTGCAGGCGCGGCCGATGAAGGGCACGGCGCGCGCCAGCGGCGACGCCACGATCGATGCTGCGCGGGCGCGCGACCTGGCGCAGGACACCAAGAACCGCGCCGAAAACCTGATGATCGTCGACCTGCTGCGCAATGACCTGGGCCGCGTGGCGGTCACGGGCAGCGTGCAGACGCCTGTGCTGTTTGACGTGCAGCGCTACGGCGCCGTACTTCAGATGACGTCCACGGTGCAGGCGCGCCTGAAAGCCGATGCGGCGCTGGTGGATATCTTTGACGCGCTGTACCCGTGCGGCTCGATCACGGGCGCGCCCAAGCGCCGCGCGATGGAAATCATTCAGGACCTCGAACCGGATGCGCGCGGCGTCTACACCGGTGCGATGGGCTGGTTCGATCCGGCGCCACCGGGCCACGCGTTCGGCGACTTCTGCCTGTCGGTGCCGATCCGCACGCTGGCGCTGGCAGCACAGGCAAACGGCGTGCGGCGCGGCGAGCTGGGTGTGGGCGCCGGCATCGTCCACGACAGCGAAGCGCATGACGAATTCGCCGAGTGCCAGTTGAAATCAGGCTTCCTGACCGGGCTGGCCAACGATGTCACGCTCTTCGAAACGTTGCGTGCCTCGCGCGACCATGGCTGCCGGCACGTCGACCAGCACCTCGAGCGCTTGCGCGCGTCGTGCAGCTATTTCGGTGTTCCGTTCGATCATGGCGCCGCGCACGCGGCCCTGGACGCTGCCTGCCGGGCGCTGCCGACCGACAGTGTGTACCGCATGCGCCTGGCCATCGATGCAACCGGCGCAATGACGATCACATCTGGCGTACTGACGCCGCTGCAGGAGCCGGTGCTGGTGGTGCTGGCCGACGAACCGACGGCCAGTAGCGACATCTTCCTGCGTCACAAGACGAGCCGGCGCAGCCGCTACGATGCGGCCTGGCAGGCAGCCGAAGCGCGTGGCGCGTTCGATGCGCTGTTCTTCAACGAGCGCGGTGAATTGACGGAAGGTGGGCGCAGCAATGTGTTCGTGCGCGTGGGTGACACGTGGATCACGCCGCCGCTAAGCTGCGGCGTGCTGCCTGGCGTCATGCGGGGCGTGCTGCTGGCAGCGCCCGCATGGCACGCGCGCGAAGGCGTGATCACGCGCGCGATGCTCGACGCGGCCGACGACATCGTCGTCTGCAACGCGCTGCGTGGACCGCTGCGCGCGGTGCTTCTTCAGAACCGGTAACCGACGCCCAGGCCGAACAGCATCGGATCGACTTTCAGGTGGCTGATATTGGCGCCGCCGACGATCACGTCGCTGCGGATGTTGACGCGCTTGATGTCGGCATTGAGCGACCAGTGCTCGTCCAGGCGGAAATCAACGCCAGCCTGCAGCGCCAGGCCAACGCTGTCGTTTTCCAGGTCAGCTGCACCATTGAGCAGCTTGACGCTCGAGATGCGCGTGTAGTTCACGCCCACACCCACGTACGGATTGAAGGTGGCGCCCGGTGCGAAATGGTATTGCGCGCTCAAGGTTGGCGGCAGGTGCTTGAAGCTGCCGATCTTTGTGCCGGCCAGCGTCACATCGTGCTTTTGCGGATAGGTCAGGATCAGTTCCGCCGCGAAGTTCGGCGTGAAGAAGTAGCTGATGTCCAGCTCGGGGATGGTCTTGTTGCTGACCTTGATCGTGTCCGATGCGCCCACACCGCCAACCGGGCTCGATTTATTGTCCGGCTCCATCTGGATGGCGCGTGCACGCACCAGCCACGGCGATTCCTGGGCCAGCGCCTGTGCAGATGCTACGGCAATCAGGGCCACCACTACGGATTTCAACATCGTTGTCATTGGTTCTTACCTTTCGTTTTTAAATTACTGCCACGAAAGTAAGCTTATTGATGTGGACCCAAAAAAACGTTGATCCACATCAAAATGACCATGCTGTCAGTAAGGTTACAGCGCTTTTTCGATCTGACCGACCAGTTGCGGGTCTTCCGGCGTGACTTTGCTCGGGAAATACTCGAGTACTTTGCCGTCACGCCCGATCAGGTACTTGGTGAAGTTCCACTTCGGTTCCTTGCCCGTTGCCTTGATCAGTTGCGCGTGCAGCGGGTTGGCGTCCGGCCCCTTGACCGACGTCTTGGCAAACATCGGGAACTTCACGCCGTAGGTGTTGTAGCAGAGGTCCGCAATTTCTTTCGCGTTGCCCGGTTCCTGCTGCCCGAAGTCGTTCGACGGGAAGCCCAGCACCACCAGGCCGCGGCTGCCATACTTGGCGTAGATCTTTTCCAGGCCTTCGTACTGCTTGGTAAAGCCGCAGTAGCTGGCCGTGTTGACCACCAGGATCACCTTGCTGCTGTACTGGCAGAGGTCTTGCGGCGCTTCATCCTGCAGGCGCTTGAAGCTGTGCTTGAGCACTGCCGGGCAGGCGGCCGGGTTCTTGCTCAATGCCGGCGCTGGGGCAGCAGGCGCGGCCTGCGCGCTGGCGGGCGGGATGACGCTGACAGCAGCGGTGGCGGCGAGCAGCAGGGCAATGGTCTTGATCATGGCGTGGTATTGACGAGGTGGAAGTAGCAGCGATTGTAGCGCGAGGCGCAGGACCCCGCGCCGCTTTTCACGCGCCTGCCTGCAGGCTGCGATGCTCGATCTTGATGCAGTGGTTCATCACCACATCCAGGCCGGCAGCGCGCGCCAGATCGGCGGCAACCTGGTTCTCGATCTCGAGCTGCATCCACAGGCACCCTGCCCCTACGGCGATCGCATCGCGCGCTATCGGACCGATGTCTTCCGACTTGCGGAAGCAGTCGACGATGTCGATACGCTGGCCACTGTCTGCGAGCGAAGCGGCAGCATCCTGCAGCGTGGCGAATACGGTCTCGCCAAGGATCGTCTCACTGGCGTACTGGGGGTTCACTGGCAGGATACGGTAGCCGTGCTGCTGCAGGTAGGCGCCCACTTCGTGGCTGGCACGCTCCGGCTTGGCCGACAGGCCGACGATGGCGATGGTGGTGCTTCCTTCGAGGATCTGGGCAATGGTACGCATGGTGGCAGGCAGGTCGTTGGGATGGCGATCAGCTTAGCAGGTTTGCTTTACCTGGCCTGACACGTGCCGGACGGTGCGGGGCTGCCATGTGCACTGACGAAAAAAAAGGCAGCCCGCAGGCTGCCTTTCTTGTTGCCGAGCTTGTACTAAACTCAACGGCCTTTCGAACGCAGACGCTGGATCGCCGCCAACTGCGCGATTGCCGCGGCCATTTCGGCCTGGGCTTTTGCGTAGTCGATCTTCGACTCTTGATTGAGCATCAGGTCTTCAGCCTGCTTCTTCGCGGACGTTGCCTTCGCTTCGTCCAGGTCGGCGCCGCGGATCGCGGTGTCGGCCAGCACGGTCACGCCGTTCGGCTGCACTTCGAGGATACCGCCAGCGACGAAGACGAACTCTTCACCACCACCGGCAACCTGGATGCGCACGGCGCCCGGGCGGATGCGCGTGATCAACGGGGTGTGCTTCGGGTAGATACCCAGCTCACCCGCTTCACCCGGCAACGCGACGAATTCGGCCTGGCCGGAGAAGATCTGCTCTTCGGCCGAGACGACGTCGACTTGAAATGTGTTTGCCATGTGTGTCTTTCAGTGGAAGAAAGCGACTTAACCAGCAGCCAGTTTCTTGGCTTTCTCGATAGCTTCCTCGATCGTGCCGACCATGTAGAACGCTTGCTCCGGCAGGTGATCCAGTTCGCCCGATGCGATCATCTTGAAGCCCTTGATCGTGTCTTTCAGCGAAACGTACTTGCCCGGCGCGCCGGTGAACACTTCAGCGACGTGGAATGGCTGCGACAGGAAACGCTGCATCTTGCGAGCGCGTGCCACGACCAGTTTGTCTTCCGGTGCCAGCTCGTCCATGCCCAGAATCGCGATGATGTCACGCAGTTCCTTGTAGCGCTGCAGCGTGTTCTGCACAGCGCGCGCGGTGGCGTAGTGCTCTTCACCGACGACGAGCGGGTCCAGCTGGCGCGAGGTCGAATCGAGTGGGTCGACTGCAGGGTAGATACCCAGCGAGGCGATGTCACGCGACAGAACGACGGTCGAATCCAGGTGAGCAAAGGTGGTTGCCGGTGACGGGTCGGTCAAGTCATCCGCAGGGACGTAGACGGCCTGGATCGACGTGATCGAACCGGTCTTGGTCGAGGTGATGCGCTCTTGCAGACGGCCCATCTCTTCGGCCAGCGTAGGCTGGTAGCCCACTGCCGATGGCATACGGCCCAGCAGTGCCGAGACTTCGGTACCGGCCAGGGTGTAGCGGTAGATGTTGTCGACGAAGAACAGAACGTCCTTGCCTTCATCACGGAACGCTTCCGCCATGGTCAGACCGGTCAGCGCGACGCGCAGACGGTTGCCTGGTGGTTCGTTCATCTGACCGTAGACCATTGCCACTTTCGAGTTGGCAGGGTTTTCCAGGTCAACGACCTTGGCATCGGCCATCTCGTGGTAGAAGTCGTTACCTTCACGGGTACGCTCACCCACGCCGGCGAACACGGACAGACCCGAGTGTGCCTTGGCGATGTTGTTGATCAGTTCCATCATGTTGACGGTCTTGCCGACGCCGGCGCCGCCGAACAGGCCGACTTTACCGCCTTTGGCGAACGGGCAGACCAGGTCGATGACCTTGATGCCGGTTTCCAGCAGGTCGGTCGATGGCGACAGTTCGTCGTAGGCTGGCGCGTCACGGTGGATCGACGCCATGCGCTCGTGGCTGACCGGACCGCATTCGTCGATCGGGTTGCCCAGCACGTCCATGATACGGCCCAGCGTCGGGGTGCCGACCGGGACCATGATTGGCTTGCCGGTGTTCTGGATCATCATGCCACGGCGCATGCCGTCCGAGCTGCCCAGAGCAATGGTACGGACCACGCCGTCGCCCAGCTGTTGCTGGACTTCCAGGGTCAGATCCGAGCCTTCCATTTTCAGTGCGTCGTACACTTTCGGCATGGCATTACGTGGGAATTCCACGTCAACCACTGCGCCGATACACTGAACGATTTTGCCATCAGCCATGTTCGTTCCTTCAGATATTTAGTTAAATTCTTTTTTGCTTTGATCGGTCGGGGACAGCGTAGCGGGCCTAACCCGCTTGACGCCATCCCCACGGGCGGCGCTGTTAAACAGCTGCGGCGCCCGACACGATCTCGGAGAGTTCTTTGGTAATCGCCGCCTGACGGGTCTTGTTGTAGACCAGCTTGAGGTCGCTGATGACACTGCCGGCGTTATCGCTCGCGGCCTTCATTGCGACCATGCGTGCCGATTGCTCGGACGCCAGGTTTTCTGCCACTGCCTGGTAGACCAGCGCTTCCACGTAACGCACCAGCAGTTCGTCGATGACGACCTGTGCTTCCGGTTCGTAGATGTAGTCCCAGCTGGTGGCGCCTGCATCGGCTTTCAGCGAATTGGCTGACAGCGGAAGCAGTTGCTCGACCACGGTTTCCTGTTTCATCGTGTTGATGAACTTGGTGTAGCACAGGTAGACAGCATCGAGCTTGCCTTCCTGGTACGCGTCCAGCATCACTTTGACCGGTCCGATCAGCTTGTCCAGTTGCGGTGCATCGCCCAGCTGCGTGGCTTGCGACACCAGCTTCATGCCGACACGGTTCAGGAAGCTCAGGCCCTTGTTGCCAATGGCAACTGCCTCGACGCGGTTGCCCGCCTGTTCCTGTTCGCGCGCCTTGACGGTTACCTGGCGCAGGATGTTGGTGTTCATGCCGCCGCACAGACCCTTGTCGGTCGTGACGACGATGAAACCAACTGCCTTTGCCTGCACGTCCTTGGCTTGCGCCATGAATGCGTGCGTGTACTCCGGGTTTGCAGTGGCCAGATTGGCGGTGATGTTACGAACCTTGTCACTGTAGGGACGGGCGGCGCGCATACGTTCCTGCGCCTTGCGCATTTTCGATGCGGCGACCATTTCCATCGCCTTGGTGATCTTCTTCGTATTCTCTACGCTCTTGATCTTGCCACGAATCTCTTTGCCTGCTGCCATGAGTCCTTACTCCTTCCAGGCACCGGCATCGCCATGGGGCGACGCCGGCCCACAGATTAATATGCGCCGGATTTCTTGAAATCAGCAACGGCCGCGGCCAATGCTGCTTCGCCGTCTTTGTCCAGTTGCTTGGTTTCGTCGATCTTCGCCAGCAGCGCTGCATGGCCCGACTTCAGGAAGGCGTGCAGGCCGTGCTCGAATGGCAGCACTTTCTTGACTTCGATATCGTCCAGGTAGCCCTTGTTGACGGCGAACAGCGATGCGGCCATCAGCGAGGTCGACAGTGGCGAGAACTGTGGCTGCTTGAGCAGTTCGGTCACGCGCGCACCGCGGTCCAGCTGCTTGCGGGTCGATTCGTCCAGATCCGATGCGAACTGCGCGAACGCAGCCAGTTCACGGTACTGGGCCAGGTCGGTACGGATACCACCGGACAGGTTCTTGATGACTTTGGTCTGGGCAGCACCACCGACGCGCGACACCGAGATACCGGCGTTGATCGCAGGACGGACACCGGCGTTGAACAGCGACGTTTCCAGGAAGATCTGGCCGTCAGTAATCGAGATCACGTTGGTCGGCACGAATGCCGAGACGTCGCCAGCTTGCGTTTCGATGATCGGCAGTGCGGTCAGCGAACCGGTCTTGCCGGTCACGGCGCCGTTGGTGAACTTCGACACGTAGTCGGCGTTCACGCGTGCTGCGCGCTCGAGCAGGCGGCTGTGGAGGTAGAACACGTCGCCTGGGTACGCTTCGCGGCCTGGTGGACGGCGCAGCAGCAGCGAGATCTGGCGGTAGGCAACTGCCTGCTTCGACAGATCGTCGTATACGATCAGTGCGTCTTCGCCGCGGTCGCGGAAGTATTCGCCCATCGCGCAGCCCGAGTAGGCCGAGATGTATTGCATGGCGGCCGATTCCGACGCCGATGCAGCAACAACGATGGTGTATTCCATCGCGCCGTGCGTTTCCAGCGAGCGCACGATGTTCTTGATGGTCGATGCTTTCTGACCGATCGCGACGTACACGCAGGTCACGCCCTGGCCTTTTTGGTTGATGATCGCGTCGACTGCAACAGCCGATTTACCGGTCTGGCGGTCACCAATGATCAGCTCACGCTGGCCACGGCCGATCGGCACCATCGCGTCGATCGATTTGATACCGGTCTGCATTGGCTGCGAGACCGATTCACGCGCGATAACGCCTGGCGCGATCTTTTCGATTGGCGAGGTCAGCTTGGCGTTGACAGGACCTTTGCCGTCGATCGGCTGGCCCAGTGCATTGACCACGCGGCCGCACAGTTCAGGACCGATCGGCACTTCCAGAATACGGCCGGTGGTCTTGACGATGTCGCCTTCCGAGATGTGCTCGTAAGCACCCAGGATGACCGAGCCGACCGAGTCGCGCTCGAGGTTCATGGCCAGGCCGAAGGTGTTGCCTGGGAATTCCAGCATCTCGCCCTGCATCACGTCCGACAGACCATGGATGCGGCAGATACCGTCGGCGACCGAGATCACCGTGCCTTGATTGCGAACGTCAGCCGAACTTTCGAGGCCCTGGATTCGGCTCTTGATCAGTTCGCTGATTTCAGATGGGTTAAGTTGCATGCTTGCTAACTCCAATTATAGTTTCTTGATGCGTAGGGCAAGGGCGGGAACGCCGGCGCGTGCCAGTCGATACGTCGTATTAGTTGGCCAGCGCAACGTGCATCCGTTGCAGCTTGGCGCGAACCGAGGTATCGAGCACTTCGTCACCGACGACCACGCGCACACCACCGATCAGCGATGGATCCACTGTTACCGTTGGGTTGAGCTTGCGGCCAAATTTCTTTTCCAGCGTGGCGACCAGCTGCGCCAGCTGGTCGGCCGAGATCTCGAACGCGCTATGGATCATCGCATCGGCAGCGCCCTCGTTCGCGTTTTTCAGGAGCGCAAACTGGGTGCTGATCTCGGGCAGCAGGTTGATGCGGCCATTCTCGGCCAGCATCGCGATAAAGTTCTTCGCTTCAGCATTCAGCGGCGACTTGACCAGGGACGCAATCGTGTCCGCCAGTTGTGCGTGCGTGACGATCGGGTTGCTGGCGAAGGTCTGCACGTCGGCACTGGCGCCAATCTGGCCCAGTTCCGACGCGATGGCCGAGTACGTGTTCATGTCGCCGGTTTGGGCGACACGGAACAGCGCTTCGGCGTAGGGGCGGGCGACGGTTGCGAGTTCTGCCATGATCAGAGCTCGGTCGACAGTTGCGACAGCAGGTCGGCGTGGGCCGCTGCGTTCACTTCACGCTTCAGGATCTGCTCGGCGCCGGCGACCGCAAGGGCGGCAACCTGGCCACGCAGTGCTTCGCGTGCGCTGTTGACTTGCTGCTCGGCGTCAGCCTTGGCGGCGGCAACGATACGCGCGCCTTCGTCAGCGGCGGTACGCTTGGCTTCTTCGATGATCGCAGCAGCGCGCTTTTCAGCGTCGTTGATGCGCTTCTGGACTTCGTCACGGGCGCCAGCCAGTTCGGTCTGGACACGCTTTTCAGCAGCAGCCAGATCGGCCTTGCCACGGTCTGCAGCGGCCAGGCCACTTGCAATCTTCGCGGCGCGCTCATCGAGCGCCTTCATCAGTGGCGGCCACACGAATTTCATCGTGAACATCGCCAGGATAAAGAAGACCACGAACTGGACAAACAACGTTGAGTTGATGTTCACGGTTTTTTCCTTCTTACAGAAACACGGATGCCGAACCAGAACTGGTTCGGCCCTTCAAGACAGCGAGAAGCGCGTCTTAGACTGGAACGAACGGGTTAGCGAACGCGAACAGCATGGCGATACCAACACCGATCAGGAACGCAGCGTCGATCAGACCAGCCAGCAGGAACATCTTGGTCTGCAGGGTGTTCATCAGTTCTGGCTGACGTGCGCTGGCTTCCAGGTACTTACCGCCCATGATCGCGATACCGATACAAGCGCCGATAGCGCCCAGGCCGATGATCAAACCGCAAGCCAGTGCAACAAAAGAAAGGTCAGTCATGTGTAACTCCAAAAGTTAAAATTGAAAACTAGATTAAAAACTACAACTTCTTTACAACCACTATCTGTTTCGATGCTTGCGGCGCCGATCAGTGGCCTTCGTGAGCCTGACCGAGGTAGACCAGCGTCAGCATCATGAAGATGAATGCCTGCAGGAACACGATCAGGATGTGGAAGATCGCCCAGATGGAACCAGCAATGATGTGGCCAACGACACCGAATGCGGTAGCCGATGCACCCAACAGTGCGATCAAGAGGAACAGCAGCTCACCGGCAAACATGTTGCCGAACAGTCGCATACCGAGCGACACCATTTTTGCTGCGTATTCGATGATATTCAGAAGCAGGTTGAACGGCGCCATCCAGATGCCGAACGGTGCTGCCAGCAGTTCGTGGATCCAGCCGCCGAAGCCCTTGATCTTGATGCCGTAGTAGATCATCAGGACCAGCACGCCCAGCGAAATACCGATGGTGCCGTTGATGTCGGCGGTCGGGACCACGCGGTGATACGGGAACAGATGCTCGACGCCCAGGGCGGCAAATGCCGACGAGAACATGTCGACCGGCAAAAAGTCCAGGCAGTTCATCAGGGCGACCCAGACGAACACGGTCAGTGCGGCTGGCGCGATGAAGCTGCGGTCGCCGTGCACGATCGACTTGGCCTGATCGTCAACCATTTCAAACAGCATCTCGACGGCAGCCTGGAAACGGCCAGGCACGCCGGCGGTAGCGTTGCGCGCAGCGCTCCACAGGATCAGCGAACCGACGATGCCCATGGCCACCGACCAGAACACGGTGTCCATGTTGATCACGGAAAAGTCGACAGGACCGTTCTGATGGCCAGTCGACAGGTGGCCGAGGTGGTGCCGGATATATTCTGATGCGGTGGGCGCGTGGGCTGCGCCGTCTACGGTTGGAGTCGCCATGTCATTGCCTAAATAATAAGAATATGTAACTTTTCAGCGCCACGATGATTCCGGCGACCAATGCCAGCCAGTTCAGATCGCGGTACAGCCACGCCGTCGCGCCCAGGAGCGCCAGCGTCAATGCAATCTTTATAAATTCCCATATGAAAAATGTCGCAGGGTTCGCCGTGCCACTTGCTGATGCGGCAAACAGGCGCACTGCCATGATTCCGTTGGGCACGACGCAACTCAAACCGCCAAGTACCGCAGAAAACGCCGCAGGCCATCCCCCCAGTAATCCGGCGATCACGCCAACGAGAACTGTTGCAATCAACTGCAGGGAAACGATGCGCAGCATATTTTTATAGGTCTTCGCGCTGGCGCAGTGGACGTGCTACGTGGTGGTAATTACATGAATCGCCGGAATTATAAGTGGTTATACGGATGTGAGTCAAACGATTCCCTACTTATAACTGCGCTGTAAAGATGACGAAAATGTGACACGTTGCAGGTGGATTGGGCATTATTTTCAACAACTTAACGCCAGATGGTGTAGGCAGCGGGTGTCACATTGCAGGGTAGTTCGGTCACCGCCTACCCTGCCTTCAGCCAGTTGCCGGTCAACCGCGCAGGCGCGCCAGCACGCCGTCAAGGATGTCGAGGTCGGCGAAATCGATGATCATCTGGCCCCTGCCCTTCGGGCCCATCTTGAACACAACCGGGGTCGCCAGCTTGTCCGACAGCTCTTCTTCGAGCCGCACGATGTCGCCTGACTTGTCTTTCGCACGGGCAGCTTGTGCCGGCGCGTTGTGTTCGTCGAGCGCGCGCGTGACGAGTTTTTCCGTTTCGCGCACCGACAAGCGCTTGGCGATGACCTGGTTGGCCAGCGTGATCTGGTGCGCGCTGTCGACCGCCAGCAAGGCACGGGCGTGACCCATGTCGATGTCGCCGGCCATCAGCATCGTCTGCACCGGTTGCGCGAGGTTGATCAGGCGCAGCAGGTTCGAGACCGCGCTACGCGAGCGGCCCACGGCGCCCGCTGCCTGTTCGTGCGTGAAATTGAAATCCGAAATCAAACGGTTGATACCCTGCGCTTCTTCGAGCGGGTTCAGGTCTTCACGCTGGATGTTCTCGATGAGCGCCATCGCGGCCGCAGCCTGGTCGTCGACGTCGCGCACCAGCACCGGGATTTCATCCAGGCCCGCCATCTGCGCCGCGCGGAAGCGCCGTTCGCCAGCAATGATCTCATACGGCGTCGTGCTACCCGGCGGCAACGGGCGCACCAGCACCGGTTGCATGATGCCCTGGGTCTTGATCGATGCGGCCAGCTCCGACAGGCTCACTTCGTCCATGCGCGTACGAGGCTGGTACTTGCCGGCCTGAATCTGGGTCACGGCGAGCACGGACGGCGTGTTCGGCACGGCCGGTGCGGCGTCCAGGTCGCCGCCGAGCAGGGCGTCGAGGCCGCGGCCCAGTCCCTTGAGTTTTTTGGTTGCCATCTCTTTGTCAGCTTTTTGATTGATTACATGCTCTTGATGCGCTCGACCATCTCGGCGCCGAAGGCGATGTATGCCTGCGCGCCTTTCGAGGACGGGTCGAACGTCACGCCGGGGATGCCGTACGACGGCGCCTCGGCCAGCCGCACATTGCGCGGGATGATCGTCTTGAACACCTTGTCGCCGAAATGCTGCTCGAGCTGGCCAGAGACCTGTTGCGACAGCGTCATGCGCGGATCGAACATCACGCGCAGCAGACCGATGATCTTCAGGTCGGTGTTCAGATTGGCGTGGACCTTCTTGATCGTGTTGACCAGATCGGACAAGCCTTCGAGCGCATAGTATTCACACTGCATCGGGATGATCACGCCGTCGGCGGCGCACAGGCCGTTCAGTGTCAGCAGCGACAGCGCGGGCGGACAGTCGACCAGGATGAAGTCGTAGTCATCGGCCACTGCGGCCAGTGCTTCCTTCAGGCGCCGCTCGCGGTTCTCGAGCGCGACCATCTCGACTTCGGCGCCGGCCAGCTCGCGGTTGGCAGGCAGCACATCGAAGCGCCCTGCTTCCGAGCGCACGCGCGCCGTGGCCACATCGGATTCGCCCAGCAGCACCTGGTAGATCGACGCGGCCAGCTCGGCCTTGTTGATGCCTGCGCCCATCGTGGCATTGCCCTGCGGGTCGAGGTCGACCAGCAGCACGCGCTGGTTCAGTTTGGCCAGGCCTGCGGACAGGTTGACGCTGGTGGTGGTCTTGCCTACTCCACCCTTTTGGTTCGCAACGCAAAAAATCTTCGCCATCTTTTCCTTTCCTGGATGCGACATCAAGGCATCATATCGTTCATACCGTAAAACCGTTGCGGCGATTTATATGAAATAAACGATATAAACTGTTTATACGATTAATACAGATAGTACGGTTAGTACAGTTGGTACTATTTATATAGTATGTACTGTTGGTAGCTTTTATGCGGCTCGCTCGATGAATACCAAGTGTCGCTCTGCCTGCAGTCTAGGCACCCACAGGGGCTGCAGATCCACGACTCTCCAATCCTGCGGCAGGCGCTCGCGCTCCTCGCTTGGCGCGACGCCTTTCAAGGCGATGAATTTCCCGCCCACGGCCAGAAGATGACCCGACCAGTTGACGAAGTCGGACAGGTCGGCAAATGCGCGTGACGTGATCACATCGAATTTGTCTTCTACAACGAGGTCTTGCACTTTCATCGTGTGCACGCTGACGTTGGTCAGCTTCAGTTCTGCCTTCACCTGATTCAGGAACGCGGTTTTCTTGTGCACGGTGTCGATCATCGACACTTTCATGTCCGGTCGCACGATGGCCAGCACGATGCCCGGCAATCCTCCCCCTGCTCCCACGTCCAGCACATTACGGGCATCAGCAAATGCCGGCACTGCTGCCAGCGAGTCAAGCAGATGATGCGTGACCATTTGGTGCGGATCGCGCAGCGACGTCAGGTTGTAGACGCCGTTCCACTTGTTCATCAGTGCCAGATAGCCCATCAGCTTGGTCTGCTGTTCCGGTGTAACGGCGAGCGTCATGTCCTTGATGCCCTGATCCAGTACCGCTGCCAGTGCATCGTGATCGAATGCATATTTCATTCGGCCACCTCGGCTGCAGTCGTGGCAAAGCCTTTGGCACCGCGCTTTTTCAGCGTCACCAGCAACAGCGAGATTGCCGCCGGGGTCACGCCGGAAATGCGGGAAGCCTGGCCCAGCGTTTCAGGCCGCTGCTTGTCGAGTTTCTGGCGTACTTCAAACGACAGCGCCTCGATATCCAGGTAGTTCAGGTTCTCGGGCAGCTTCATGTTTTCGTAGTGATCGTGACGCTCGACTTCGCGCGCCTGGCGATCGATGTAGCCGGAATACTTCAGCTGGATCTCGACCTGTTCCTTCACGGCGGGATCGTCAACGCCCGGGCCGGCCAGGCTCTGGCCTTCAAGACCGCTCATCGTCATGAGGATGTCGTAGTTCACACCCGGTCTGCGCAGCAGATCGGCCAGATTGTATTCACGCTCGAGCGGCTGGCCGACGATGCGTTCCGACTCAGCGACCGCCAGGATGCGTGGATTCACCCAGACTGAACGCAGGCGTTCCAGTTCGCGCGCGACGGATTCGCGCTTGGTTTCGAACGCCGCCCAGCGCGCGTTATCGACCAGGCCCAGACTGCGGCCGATTTCGGTCAGGCGCATGTCGGCATTGTCTTCACGCAGCGAAAGGCGATATTCGGCGCGGCTGGTAAACATGCGGTATGGCTCGGCCACACCTTGCGTCGTCAGGTCGTCGACCAGTACGCCGAGATACGCTTCCGAACGACCCGGCGTCCAGGCATCCTTGCCCTGGGTTTGCAGCGCGGCGTTCAGGCCGGCCAGCAAACCCTGGGCCGCCGCTTCTTCGTAACCGGTGGTGCCGTTGATCTGGCCGGCGAAAAACAGGCCCTTGATCGACTTGGTTTCCAGCGACGCTTTCAAGCCGCGCGGATCAAAATAATCATATTCGATCGCATAACCGGGCCGCAGGATGAACGCATTTTCCATGCCGCGCATCGAGCGCACCAGTGCCAGCTGCACATCGAATGGCAGACTGGTCGAGATTCCGTTCGGATAGAACTCGTTGGTCGTCAAGCCTTCCGGCTCAAGAAAAATCTGGTGCGACTCCTTGCTGGCGAAGCGGTGGATCTTGTCTTCGATCGATGGGCAGTAGCGCGGTCCGACACCTTCGATCACGCCGGTGTACATCGGGCTGCGGTCGAGCCCTGCCCGGATGATGTCGTGCGTACGTTCATTGGTATGCGTGACCCAGCATGGCACCTGTTTCGGATGCATCGCCACATTGCCCATGTACGAGAAAACCGGCACCGGATCGAGGTCGCCAGGTTGTTCGGTCAGCAGCGAAAAGTCGATGCTGCGGCCATCGATCCGGGGCGGCGTGCCGGTTTTCAGGCGGCCCTGCGGCAACTTGAGTTCCTTCAGGCGTGCCGACAACGACGTCGCCGGTGGATCGCCCGCGCGGCCACCGGCATAATTTTGCAGGCCGACGTGGATTTTCCCGTCCAGGAAAGTACCGGCCGTCAGTACCACAGCGCGTGCACGGAAGCTCAGACCTACTTGTGTCACGGCGCCAACGACGCGGTCGCCCTCGACAATCAGGTCTTCGACTGCCTGCTGAAACAGCCACAGGTTTGACTGGTTTTCCAGGCGCGAGCGAATTGCCGCCTTGTACAGGACGCGGTCGGCTTGCGCACGGGTCGCGCGCACGGCCGGGCCTTTTGAGGAATTCAGTATCCTGAACTGGATTCCGGCTTCGTCCGTTGCAATGGCCATTGCGCCGCCAAGGGCGTCGACTTCCTTGACCAGATGGCCTTTACCGATGCCGCCGATCGACGGGTTGCACGACATGGCGCCGAGGGTTTCAATATTGTGGGTCAGCAGCAGGGTCTTTTGACCGGTGCGTGCAGACGCAAGTGCAGCTTCGGTACCGGCATGGCCGCCGCCGACGACGATGACGTCGAATTCAGTAGGAAATAGCATGATGGGATGTGAGGCGAGGAGACTAATGCGCGATTATAGATTCTTTTCCGCTGCCAGATTCTTCGACCGTCAGAAAACGACGAATTTTGTTTCACGTGAAACGTCAGGCTGATCTGTCAATCCGATTGTTTCACGTGGAACGTCCGAAAGAAAAAGCCGGTCGGAACCGGCTTCAACTTGTTTCACGTGGAACAATGGGACTACCAACCCAGCTTTGTGAACGCATCATAGGCAGTCTTCACAATCAAGGCACTGACAACAAACAGAAACACTTTGCGCACAAAGCCGCTGCCGTACTTGAGAGCGAGTCGCGTACCCGACAACGACCCGGCGATTTGGCAACCTGCCATCAACAACCCCAGCTGCCATAAAATATGGCCGCTGTAGCCGAACCACATCAGCGCGGAAAAATTGCAGGCGACGTTGACGATCTTGGCTGCGGCTGAAGCACTGAGAAAATCAAATCCGAAAAATCGCACGAACAGGAAAATCAGGAAGCTGCCGGTACCAGGGCCAAAGAACCCATCGTAGAAACCGATCGCAGCGCCGATGCCGATTGCCCAATACCGCTCCGCCAGGCCACTGTGCATAGGTGCGTGCACCGAACCCAGATCTTTTTTTCTGAACGTGTAGACCGCCACCGCGACCAGAATGATCGGCAATAAGGCACGCACGAAATCCGCAGGTACGCGCGTGACCGTCCAGGCGCCGGCGAAGGAGAGCACAAACGCGGCGGCAGCTGCGGGCGCCGCAGTACTCCAGGCCACCCTCACCCGACGCGAGTATTCCACCGCAGCCGAGCCGGTGCCGAAGATTGCTGCAAACTTGTTGGTACCGAGGATCGTTGCCGGGACTTCTTTCGGCAATAGAGAGAACATGGCGGGAAGCTGGACCAGGCCGCCGCCGCCGACAACGGCATCAACCAGGCCAGCGGCGAACGCAGCGCCGCCGAGCCAGACAACATCAATCATGGGAACGTTTGGGTGGAATGTACGAGCCGCAATTTTACGGCAAGTCGTAAGTGCTCCACCAAGAATCAGTCGATCGGTGACTTCACGAAATCGAGCAGCAATGCGTTCAGGCGATCTGCGCCAGAAAGCTGCAGCCAATGGCCAACACCATCGATGCGTTCATAACGAAAACCGGCAGTACATTGACCACGCGAATCGAGCATCTGTTGTTCACAAAGAGCCGGGTCGTGTTCGCTCCAGACGCCCATCACCGGCACGTCCACTGGCAACCAGTTTCGCGCCGATGACGGCTTGAAATTAGCGCGGTAGTAATTCAATGCAGCTGTCAACCGACCTGGCGGCGCAAGCGCCGCGATCCAGATCTCTTGCTGTTCACGACTGCGGATCATTTTTCGGAGTGCGGCCCAGTCCCCTGCTTTCAACAAGGCTTCGGCGACCACGGGTGTCTTGAACACCAGCATGTACCAGAACCGCAGTTTCTGCCCAAGTCCTGATGCAGCGATTGCTTTGGGATGACCGACCGACAAGGCGGCGTACCGGACGATGCGCTGTGGCGCATGCATGGCAAGGTGCCAGCCGATCAATGCGCCCCAGTCATGACCGACGACGACTGCTTTTTCGATTCCCAGCGCATCCATCAATCGCAGCACATCATCAGCAAGGAACGACACGGCGTAAGCGCCAACGTCCTGCGGCATGTCGGTTTTGCCGTAGCCACGCAGGTCAGGGGCAATCACACGCAAACCCGCTGCGGCAAGCGCAGGAATCTGACGACGCCAGACCTCGTGGGTGTCGGGGAAACCGTGCAGCAGGATGACGGGTGGACCGTCGCCAGCTGTCACGTAGTGCATGTTCAGGCCATTGACGGTGGCGTACAGCGACGCGAATTCCATGCGGCTCCCCTTGGCGCTGACTCGATGAAACACAGCTTACCAGAACGTAAACGCCTGTCCAGACCCTGCCTGTGGATAAGCAAATGGATATCCACAGGTACGGTTTGTGCAGAACTACGCTTTTGTACACAAGCGAAAATGTTGTCCAGATTTGCCACCAGGAAGCCGGATAACTAGTGCACTGCCTTATGCGCATCGTAAGTGGATGATTTTGTTCTCGTTAACCGGGTTGTCCACAGAAGATGGTCACCCTTACTTATTACTATTAATGTTCTATACAGTTATTGGTTGTAAACCTGAGATGCATGTTTTCAAAAAAAAAATTTGTCCGTGGCAAATCAACAGCATCCGGCGTTGGCAACCTCAATTGCAGGTCTGTGGAGAACCCGCTGCATATCCACAGGGCAGAATGTGCACAAACCCGTTTTGCAAGACGTCCGAGATTTCTATCCACCTTTGCTGCACGACGATCACCATGGTTCTCCAGCCAGTTGACGACCACGTAAATCGTTGATGTTGTGGAAAAATCCGCGCTTATCCACAGAATATGCCGCGTTTACTATTACTACTATTTTGTATACAAGCTTTTAAGTAAACAAACTGCATAACTTGCGCACTGCAGATCCCGGACCAGCAACGCCTTTGCAGATCGTTCTGAAAAGCGCTTTTAAAAAAAACGATCGCAGCATCGACACCGCCCCGACATCAACTGACAGCCCACCTGTTCGGACACCGGAAACCGTCGCCAACCAGCGCCAACCAGCGCCAACCAACAAGCGCCTGTGGACAAGCAGCTGCATATCCACAGCATCGGATGTGCAGAACCCTGCCTTTTTCACGCAAGCCAATTTTTGTCCCCGATCCATGCCTGGTTCACGCAAGCTTTGTCCCGCGCAAAAATACCGGCTTAAACCGCTGATTCTGTTGAGTAAACCAACCTTATCCACAGAAATGTACGCGTTTACTTACTACTACTAAATCTGTATACAGATCTCTTAATTAAATAAGCAAACAAGGTTGCAGGCAAAAAAAGCGTTTTGCAGAACGACCATGCAGGCCACGATATTTGTCTCCAGTGCCTGACAATGCTGTGTACAATCCGGCGCTTATGCACAACGGCCCAGCAAAAAAAATGCGTTTAGGCATCATCAGCGCGTTGCACGAAGAACAGGCAGGGCTCGTGGAAGCCTTGCAAGAGCCCTCCACGCTCATCCATGGCAAGCGTGAGTACTTTCTTGGACAGCTGTGGGAAATCGACGCCGTGTGCGTCCTGTCGCGAATTGGCAAGGTTGCTGCGGCCATGACCGCGACAACGCTTGTGGAGAAGTTCGGAGTTACCCACATCCTGTTCACGGGCGTGGCTGGCTCAGGGGACGCGTCGATCCGGGTTGGCGACATCGTGGTGGCCGAATCGCTCGTCCAACACGACATGGATGCCAGTCCCCTGTTTCCCCGCTTCGAGGTGCCATTGACGGGGCAAACGCATTTTCAACCGGACGCCCGGCTGTCGCTGCGGGTGTCCAGTGCAGCGCATGCATTTCTCGACGACGACTTGGTGAAGGCGATCGGCCAGGCTGACCGCGCCACCTTCAGCTTGACGCAGCCACGGGTGCACCGTGGCCTGATCGCCAGCGGCGACCAGTTCGTGCATCAGGCGGTGAAGATCGACGCGATGAATGCGGCGCTGCCGGGCCTGGTGGCGGTGGAGATGGAAGGCGCTGCAGTGGCACAGGTATGCCACGAGCTGGACGTGCCATTTGCCGTCATCCGCGCGATCTCGGACAACGCCAACGAACACGCGGCGCACGACTTCATGGGCTTCGTGAAGACCGTGGCCGCGCAGTACGCATTCCACATCACCCGGCGCCTGTGCCGGGATCTGGCAGCAGCGCCGCTCTAGTCCAGCAGCGACTCGGCCGGCATGTAGTCGTAGCCCAGTGCGTGCGCCACGGCCTCGAACGTGACCTTGCCCTCGCAGACATTCAGGCCCTGGCGCAAGTGAACATCGTCCGCCAGTGCGCGCCGCCAGCCCTTGCCGGCCAGTGCGAGCACGTGACCGATCGTGGCATTGTTCAGCGCAAAGGTGGATGTGCGCGCTACTGCGCCAGGCATGTTCGCGACGCAGTAATGCACGACGCCATCGACGACGAAGGTTGGATCGGCGTGGGTGGTGGCGTGTGAGGTTTCAAAGCAGCCGCCCTGGTCGATCGCCACGTCGACGATGACCGCGCCCTGCTTCATGCGTGACACCATGCTGCGCGTGACGAGTTTCGGCGCTGCGGCGCCCGGTACCAGCACGCCGCCGATGACCAGATCGGCCGAGAGCACGGCTTCTTCGAGCGCCTGCGCATTGGAGTGCAGCGTGGCGATGCGGTTGCCATAGATCAGGTCGAGCTGGCGCAGGCGATCGAGGTTCTTGTCGAGCACCGTCACCCGTGCGCCCGTTCCCACGGCCATCTGCAGGGCATTGGTGCCCACCACACCGGCGCCGATGACGACGACGTGACCCGCGGCCACGCCCGGTACGCCGCCCAGCAACAGGCCCATGCCGCCCCTGGATTTCTCCAGGTGCGCAGCGCCCGCCTGGATCGACATGCGCCCTGCCACTTCGCTCATCGGCGCGAGCAGCGGCAAGCCACCGCCAGGCCCGGTGACGGTTTCATAGGCGATGCAGATGGCCTTCGAGCGCACCAGCGCTGCCGTTTGATCGGGATCGGGCGCCAGGTGCAGGTAAGTAAAGAGGATCTGGTCGTCGCGCAGCATCGCGCATTCGCCCGCCTGGGGCTCCTTGACCTTGACGATCATGGCGGCCTGCGCAAACACCTCTTGCGCGCTGGCCACGATGCTGGCGCCGGCCGCGACGTACTGCGCGTCGGGCAAGCCGATCTCGCTGCCGGCGCCCTGCTGGACAAGCACCTGGTGGCCTTGCACCACCAGTTCATGGACCGACGCCGGCGTGAGGCCGACGCGGTACTCGTTGTTCTTGATTTCGGTTGGAACGCCTACAAGCATGGTGAGTCTCCTTGTTGTTGGTATGGTTCCTGCAACTGCTGTTATTGCTCCTGACGTGAATGCGGGTTAGAAAGCACATCGGCGACCGAAGTCGCCGATGTGGTGTGCGTTACAGGCCCAGTGTCATCAGGCTGGCGTTACCGCCGGCTGCCGTCGTATTGACGCAGACAGCGCGTTCGGCCACCAGGCGCCATAGATCGACCGCGGCCAGTGGTTCGGTATCCACCACCCCGATGATGGCGCCGCTGTGCGCCGCCAGTTGCGTGCGCAGCGAGCCGGCCAGGCCGGATTCGACCAGGGCAATCGCGAACTCGCCCGCATCCACTTCATCCTTGCCGATGAAGCGCACGCGTTCCTTGACCGCCTGCGGCAGGTTGGCCGGGATCGCCTCTGGCGACATGGTCAGCACCAGTGCGCGGTTGCCGGTGGCCAGCGCAGCTGCCACTTGATTGAGCAGCCCTGCCGGCGTGCCTGCTGCGCACAGCACGACGCCGCGCGGCGTGAACGACAGGCGATTGCGCTCGCCGGTCGGACCCGGCAAGTCGATCGACACGCCATTCAACGACGTGCGCGCATAGCCTTCGGCCAGCGCTACGACGGGTTGCTGGTCGCTCATGCGCAGCCAGGCGATCAGCGCTTCCAGTGCGACGTCAGACAGACGGACGTGGTCCATCAATGGCGCCGCGCCGCGCTGCAGGCGCTTGATGTACAACGGGCCGCCGGCTTTGGGACCCGTGCCGGACTTGCCCTCGCCACCGAACGGCTGCACGCCGACGACGGCGCCGACGATATTGCGGTTCACGTAGATATTGCCGACGTGCGCATGGTTCACGATGTAGTCGATCGTTTCATCGATGCGCGAGTGCACGCCCAGCGTCAGGCCAAAACCGGTGGCATTGATCGATGCGATCACCTTCGGCAGGTCGGCGCGGCGGTAGCGCACGATGTGCAGGACCGGGCCAAACACCTCTTGCTTGAGTTCCGACAGCGACGCGATCTCGAGCACCGTTGGCGGCACGAACGTGCCGCAGCTGGTGATGGCGGTCGGCAACTCGAGCGCGAAGTGGCTGCGCGCCGTGGCCTTGGTGCGCTCGATGTGCGCCAGCAGGTTGCGCTGCGCCTCTGCATCGATGACCGGGCCGATATCGGTCGCCAGACGATCCGGGCTGCCCACGCGCAGTTCCAGCATCGCACCCTTGAGCATCTTGATGGTCTTGTCGGCAATGTCTTCCTGCAGGAACAGCACGCGCAGCGCCGAGCAGCGCTGACCGGCCGAATCGAAGGCCGAACTCAACACGTCGCCCACCACCTGCTCGGGCAGCGCCGACGAGTCGACGATCAGCGCATTCTGGCCACCCGTTTCGGCCACCAGCGGAATGTCGATGCCTTCCTGTTCGGCGCGTTTGGCCAGCGTGCGGTTGATCAGCTGCGCGACTTCGGTCGAGCCAGTGAAGATCACACCCTTGATGCGGCTGTCGGCCGTCAGCGCAGCGCCGACGACTTCGCCGCGGCCCGGCAGCAGTTGCAGCGCCGCGCGCGGCGTGCCGGCCTCGAGGAACAGCTCCACCGCGCGGTGGGCGATCAGCGGCGTTTGCTCGGCCGGCTTGGCCAGCACCACGTTGCCGGCGGCCAGTGCAGCTGCGACCTGCCCCGTGAAGATCGCCAGCGGGAAGTTCCATGGGCTGATGCAGCTGACCGGGCCCAGTGCCTGGATGCTTGACTGCGTTGTTGACTGCATACCTGCTGCGCCGCGGATCTGCACCGCGTAATAACGCAGGAAGTCGACCGCTTCCCGCAGTTCGGCAATCGCATTCGGCAGCGATTTGCCGGCTTCGCGCACGGCCAGGGCCATCAGCTCGACACCATGGTGCTCGAACAGGTCGGCGGTGCGTTCCAGGATCGCAGCGCGCTCGCTGGTGCTGGTGGCGGCCCATTCGCCGGCAAAGGCGCTGGCGGCTGCCAGTGCGGCGTCGACATCGGCGCGCGAGGCTTCCTGCACCTGACCGACGATATCAGCCGACTGGGCCGGGTTGACCACATTGGCGAGCGGCCCGGCCTCGACCAGCGCGGCAGTGATTGGCGCAGCGACATGGCGGCGCTGTTGCGACAGGCCACCCGCCAGCACGCCCAGGATGTCTTCATTGACCAGGTCCATGCCGGCGGAGTTCTTGCGCTCGCTGCCGAACATGTCCACCGGCAGTGCAATGGCCGGATGCGGCTTGCCGCCGCTGGCGCGGGCGGCCTCAAATGGATCCGTGATCAGGGTGTTGATGGCGACACTCTCGTCGACGATCTGGTTCACAAACGACGAGTTGGCGCCGTTTTCCAGCAGGCGGCGCACGAGGTAGGCCAGCAGCGTTTCGTGGGAACCGACCGGCGCATAAATACGGCAGGGTTTGTCGAGGTTCTTGCTGCCCACGACCTGGTCGTACAGCGTCTCGCCCATGCCGTGCAGGCACTGGAATTCGTAGTTGCTGATGTTGCCCAGGCGCGCCCACGTATAGATGACTGAAAGCGTATGCGCATTGTGGGTGGCAAACTGCGGGTACAGGATGTCGGCCGCGCCGAGCAGCTTGCGCGCGCAGATCAGGTAAGACACATCGGTGTGCACCTTGCGCGTATAGACCGGATAGCCGGGCATGCCGTCGACCTGGGCGCGCTTGATCTCGGCATCCCAATACGCGCCCTTGACCAGTCGCACCATGAACTTGCGGCCGCTGCGCTTGGCCAGGTCGATCACATAATCGATCACGTACGGGCAGCGCTTCTGGTAGGCCTGCACTACCAGGCCGATGCCTTCGAAGCCGGCCAGCTCGGGGTCGAACGCCAGCACCTCGAGCATGTCGAGCGAGATCTCGAGGCGGTCGGCTTCTTCGGCGTCGATATTGATGCCGATGTCGTAGCGCTTGGCCAGCAGCACGAGGCTGCGCACGCGCGGCAGCAGTTCGTCCATCACGCGTGCCGACTGCGCGCGGCTGTAGCGCGGGTGCAGCGCCGAGAGCTTGATCGAAATGCCCGGCCCGTCCTTGATGCCGCGGCCATTCGAGGCCTTGCCGATCGCATGGATCGCCTGCTCGTACGATGCATAGTAATGTTGTGCATCGAGTTCGGTCAGCGCGGCTTCGCCCAGCATGTCGTACGAGTAGCGGTAGCCGCGCGTTTCGTTTTCGCGGCTGTTCTTCAGCGCCTCGTCGATGGTCTGGCCGGTGACGAACTGGTTGCCCAGCATGCGCATCGCCATGTCGACGCCCTTGCGGATCAGCGGTTCGCCGCCCTTGGCGATCATGCGTGTGAGCGCCGAGCCCAGGCCTTGCTCGCTGTTGGTCGACACCAGCTTGCCGGTGATGAGCAGGCCCCAGGTGGCCGCGTTGACGAACAGCGACGGCGACTCGCCCAGGTGCTTGCGCCAGTCGCCCTTACTGATCTTGTCGGCGATGAGGCGGTCGGCCGTTTCGCTGTCCGGAATGCGCAGCAGCGCTTCAGCCAGGCACATCAATGCGACGCCTTCTTCGGACGACAGCGAGAATTCGTGCATCAGGGCGTCCACGCCCGACGAGCGGGTGCGCTTTTCACGCACGGCGGCGACCAAGCGATGCGAGAGGGCCTGGGCATCGTGGCTGGCGCCGGAACCCTGGGCCAGCAGCCACTGCACTGCCTCGGTTTCATCGCGGCGGTAGGCGGCCGTGATGGCGGCGCGCAGGGGAGTCTGGTCGCGCTTGATTTCAGCGTGAAGGGCGTCGAACGGAACGAAGGTGGAGGCCGGGTGAGCAGCAATCTGCATGGCTATCTAGTCAAAAGAAAAATACACAACGAGGGCCACCGCACAGCAAAAGCGCCGTGCTGTAAGCAACAGCCGGCGCAGATTGGAACTTGGTGGAAATGATTCGATTGTAGAAGGATTTCTTCTGGATTTATTCTGGATTTATCCGATACTGGCAATAGATAGTTTTTGATGCGACAATCTGACCAAATAAAATTTACAAGGAGATGTAGCATGCTGGACAAGATTAGCAAAAAGATTCTGGCCGAATTGCAGAACGACGGCCGCATCAGCAACGTCGAACTGGCGGCGCGCGTCAACTTGTCGCCGGCTGCCTGTCTTGAACGTGTGCGCAAGCTGCACGAATCGGGTTACATCATGGGTTACACCGCCCAGCTCAACCCGCAGTTGCTGGATGTGTCGCTGCTGGTGTTCATCGAAGTCGTGCTCGACCGCACCACGCCTGAAGTGTTCGATGCCTTCAAGCAGAGCGTGCAGATGATTCCCGAAGTGCTCGAATGCCATATGGTGGCTGGCGGCTTCGACTACCTGGTCAAGGCGCGTGTAAAAGACATGGCCGCCTACCGCGAATTTCTGGGCAAGACGCTGCTGCAGAAAGGTGTACGTGAGACGCACACCTATGCGGTGATGGAAGAAGTGAAAAATTCCACCAAGCTGCCGATTCGCTGAATCACGGCTGCCCGGCCTCGCGCACCTGGCCGGTCAGGCGTAACGCGCCGCGGTACAGCAGGCTGGCCGGCAGCGCCTGCGCGGCCTGACTAGCGGCCTGATCCACATCCTGCGGCGTATCGGCGCCGCGGCCGGCTTCGAACGTTGCTGTGCGCAGCAGGCCCACCGCATCCGCTTCGTCGATGCGCACCGCCATCCTGCTGGCGCTGGTTGGCGCGGCGCCCTCATCTGCCACGGCATCGATCACGAAGCGATAGCCGGGGCGATTGTCCAGTTGCCCGGTGCCTTCCAGCCGGACCCGGTTGCCGTCGCGCGCGATCCGATCGAGCGTTTCGCCGTTAAACGACGTGCGGCCCAGCAGACGAAACACGAACGGCGTACCAACCTCTGTTTTGAGCGTGAGTGGCGCTGCCAGCCGGAACGATGTTCTGGCGGCAGGCGAATTGACGCGACTGCCGGAGGCCACACCCGATTGCAGCATGCCTTCGCCCACCAGCTGTACGCCGTCGATAAAGCCAACCCGGACCAAGGCAGACATCGTCGTACGCCTGCGCCCCGAATCGGTGACGATCACGGTCGCGCGGTAATCCCCGGCAACGCCATACGTGTGTTCAGCCTGTACCGTGCCGGTGCCATTGCGCTCGCGCACGACTGCTGGCAACGCCCCACTGCCGTCGCCCCAGTCGATGGTGGCAGTGTGGGTATCGCTCGCATTGCGGTCGCGAAATGACAGCGTGAGCCTGGCAAGCTCTTTCTCGCGCAGCGCCGGTATTTGCAGTGGGCCCAGTACCGGCGCATCGGTACCCGCGCCACCGCAGCGCAGAAACACCAGGCCGGCGTTGGATTGGGCCAGGATGTCCCCGTTGGCGGCAATACCAAGCCCTTCTGTCACCACCAGCCCTGGTGGCGCGTTGTGCAGGCGCAGATTGAGATCGGTTGCCACGCCCGTGCGCGACCAGCGATACGCGCGGCCTTCGTCGAGCATGCTGGAGCGGACCAGGCCGACACTCATGCCTTCATCGTTCAGTGCATTGGCCTCGGACGTGAACATCCCTGCCGGGTGCAGGCTGAGAAAGCCGCGTGCACGCGAATAACGGAAGGCGCGAAACTCGCTCGTGGTCGGACCCCGCACGGCGCCGATGACCTCACCCGCTTGATTGAGCGTCGTGGGATAAGCGGCATTGATGCTGACTGCGCTCTTTCCAGGGCTCGATAGGAAGAAGCCCCGGGTTGCAGCGTCGACGATGCGCCAACCGAGAATGTCGCCCTGATTATTGATGCGGATACCGAACGCACTGCGTGCCCCGAACGTTCCCAGGTTCGTGGGACGGCCGTCAGCGTTCCAGACCAGCGTGGTCGTGCCGCCATTGACAGCGCTGCCCGAGCCGACGACGGTATCGAGATCGTTGATGCCGTAGGCAGCGCCTGGAACGAAGCCGGTGACGCCGGGCAGTGATGACAGGCGATTTGCTGACGTCCAGCGCACTGCACGCACGCTGCTGTTGTCGCTGGACGTGGCAGACAGGCCCGCGATCTGGCCATGTTCATTGATTGCATCCAGGGAGGCGTATTCGCGCGCATTGAGCGACGGTAGCACGACCCGGCCCCTTGCGGCCGACCAGCGCAGCGGTTGGTAGCGCAGGCCGCCGGGACTTTGCGCGTCAAGGAAGCGTGCGTTGAAAATCACCTCGCCTTGTTCGTTCAGACCACCGACAAACGTACGGTCATTGCCTGGAGGACTGATGTCGACAATGCGGTCGCCATTGAAGAACGCCACCTGGGTGCGATCGCCCGGCCCCAGGTACTCGAATGCCGCCTGACCATGTGCATTGACAAAACCGATGTAGCTCGTTGGTGGCGCGAGATTGACAATGCCGTAGATGTCGCCACCACTGCGCCCGGTATCAGTGGCGCCACTTTCCGTAGCCGCATTGGCCCCGCCGGATAGCGCAAGCATGAGCGGCACAATGGTCGCAAACACCCCGTAGTGGCCCGTCGATAAATGGCGCATTGTCATCTCCCTATCTTCATGGATGCGCGTATGCGGTATGCACCGCGCATGACCATTCTGGAACGTGAAGAATCGTGCAGGACGACCTAGCGCAAACCCGGTGACGGATCTCGCGCAAAATGGATTGGGGAATTGCATGGTAGGCAGAGCCACCAAGCAAGGAGGTCAGCGTGCAGGTAAAACGGAATGGTGCGGTTGCGCCATTCCCGGTGACAATTTATCAGACGACCTTGCGCACGCCGCCCTTGGACGCGCTTTCGGCCATGCCTTCAAGGTTCTTGCGCAGCCAGCGGTGCGCCGGACTGCGACCATCGCGTTCGTGCCACAACATGTCCAGGTGAACAGCTGGCAACTGCAGCGGGAGTTCTTTCCAGATCAGGACATCCGCCATGCCGGTCGAGACCAGCAAGTGCTTCGGCAACACGGTGATCAGGTCCGAATTGGCTACCACCCGGCCAGCCGTGAAGAACTGGTTCACCGTCAGCAGGATGCGCCGTTCGCGGCCCATCTGGCCCAGCGCTTCGTCCACCAGGCCGTGGGCGCGGCCCGAGAAGCTCACCAGCAGGTGGTTCGCCTTGCAATACGTATCGAGATCGAGCTTTTCCTTGGCCAGCGGGTGATCCTTGCGCATCACGCACACGTACACGCCCGAATACAGCCGTTCGTGGCGGATCGGCGAACCGGTTTCGTACGACAACTGGGCTGCTACCCCCGGGAAGAAGCCCACCGCCAGGTCGATATCGCCGCGCAGCAGCATCGGCCGCGGTTCGCGCGTGGTCAGCGGCACCATGCGGATGTTCACGCCCGGCGCCTCGCCTTCGATCGAGCGCATCAGTGACGGCAGCCACAGGGCGGCGGTGGCGTCGGCCATTGCCATCCGGAACGTGGCCTGCGCCTTGGAGACATCGAACGTTTCCGGCATCACGGCCGCTTCGAGCGCTGCCAGCGCCTGGCGTACGGCCGGCCACAATGCTTCGGCGCGCGGCGTTGGCTTGACGCCGTAGGCGGTGCGGATCAGAAGTTCATCCCCCAGGCTTTCGCGTAATCGCTTGATGGCATTCGAGACTGCGGGCTGGGTCATGGCCAGATGGCCGGCGGCACGCGTCAGGTTCTGCTCGGTCATGACGGCATCGAATACGCGCAGCAAATTCAGGTCTAGCGTCAGAAAGCTCATGGGATTCGGGATAAAACTGTCGTGAATACAAGTGTACCTCAACTCATTCACAAACAGTATAAGTGCCATCAGCGATGGGAATTAGATTTATATGTTGCGATGCACTAGAGTTATCCACAATCATAGAACGAGTACATCATGTCTTCCACCGCCACCTTAGTTCAAGCCGCCAGCGCGGTGCCCTACAGCCTGTTGTTCAGCATGACCATGTATCTTGCCCTGTTCGGCGGGATCGCCCTGTTTTTCCGGCCGCTGCTGGTCGGCATCGGCCGCGCGCTGTACTTGACGGTGCGCCCACGTCGCAGCAAGTCGGCTTCGCCGTCGAAATCAGTCTGATGATGCGCTCTTACTGATCTGCTCTTCCCCTCGTTGAAACGCGGCACCGGACACGGTAGCCGCGTTTTTTTTCGCCTATTGCTTGGTATTCCAGCAAAGCACGCCCAACTCTCTTGGCTTTGATGGTGACTTGATGTCACCTGGATTTTCTCGGAGCATGCATTTAACGAAGTTCACATAGAATTACATTTTTCCGAAACAGCATAATGCCTAAATTTTGATTTTAGGATCATAGAACATCTAAATAAGCAGATAAAGACGTATCTTAGACGAATTTTAAGAAATATGTAGGTCTCTTTGCATTAGAGATAAATTAGACATAGATAGAATAAATTGACGATGAAAGGTGATTTTAATCATCTTATGTTGTATTTTAAATGAAGTTCACATTCTTTATTATTTAAGTAGTAACCATAAGTAATAGAAATGACGTCGTTAAATTTACTACTGAAAGTACCAGGCGAAATTAACCATGTAGAACGTGAGGAGGTAGACGGGATGCAAGGCGGCGTCAGGACGCGAGCGAACGCCGCCAGCGTGTCAAGCCAGCTGGCGGTGAAGCGATGCAGTGAGGGAGAAGCAAGCCGACAGGGAGGCGTCGGCCAGAGAGGTGATCAGGCGGCGGCTTTGTCGGCCGTCAGACGTTCGTACTTGATGAGGAGTTCTTCGCGCGATTCGCGCCAGGCCGGGTCGAGCGGGATGCAAGCGACCGGGCACAGGAGTTGGCACTGCGGTTCTTCAAAGTGACCCACACACTCGGTGCACTTGTTCGGATTGATCTGGTAATACTCGTCGCCCATCGAGATGGCATCGTTGGGGCATTCGGGTTCGCAGACGTCGCAGTTGATGCAGTCGTCGGTAATCAGAAGGGCCATGGTACTTCCTGGTGGATCAGACGACCGGTGCTGGAGGCAAGCTGGCGATCTTGTTTTGCAGCCAGCGGTCGACCGATGGGAAAACGAATTTGGACACGTCGCCGCCCAGCATGGCGATCTCGCGCACGATGGTGCCCGAAATGAACTGGTACTGGTCGGACGGGGTCAGGAACAGGGTTTCGACATCCGGCAGCAGGTAGCGGTTCATGCCCGCCATCTGGAACTCGTATTCGAAATCGGATACCGCGCGCAGGCCGCGCACGATCACGCGGGCATCGTGCTTGCGCACGAAGTCCTTGAGCAGGCCCGAGAAACTCTCGACCTGCACGTTCGGATAATGGCCCAGCACTTCATTGGCGATCTCGAGCCGCTCTTCAAGCGTGAAGAAGGGACGCTTGTTCCGGCTATCGGCAACGCCGACCACCAGACGGTCGAACAGGCCGGATGCGCGGCGTACCAAATCCTCGTGGCCGCGGGTGAGCGGATCGAAAGTACCTGGATAAACAGCTACAACCATTGCGGCTCCTGTGAAAAATACACCGTGATAGAACGCGCATTATGCCTTAAATACCCGGCATTCGCCCCAGCTTGGGGCGCGGTTTGCCCAATGGCTGTGCAGTTTCCACAGCCTTTCAACAACTCATGCCTGCTTTTCTTGCAGCTTGAGCAGATGATAGTAGACCATGCCGGCCTTGTCCGCACGGACGGCTTCCCAGCCTGCCAGCCAGTCGGGTACGTCTTCACCGTCGGCCAGCAGCGGCGCTTCGGCTTCCGCATATACCATCCCGCCCTCGTTCAGCAGCGCTGCGCACAACGGCAAGGTCTTGGCCAGCAAGTCCTGCTGGTAAGGGGGATCGAGAAAGATCACGTCGAAGCGCTGGCCACGGCTGGCCAGGTCGCGCACGAGCGTCAGGGCGTCGGCGCGCAGGATGGTGACGTTGGTCGCTTTGAGCTTGTCGCGGTTTGCTTCCAGCTGGCGTACTGCGGGGCTGTGGTTATCGACCATCAGCACCGACGCCGCGCCGCGGCTGGCCGCTTCAAAGCCGAGCGCCCCGGAACCGGCGTACAGGTCGAGCACGGTAGCAGCATCCCAGTCATTGCCGAGCTGGTGATTGATCCAGTTGAAGACGGTCTCGCGGACGCGGTCCGGCGTGGGCCGCAGGCCAAGGGCGTCGACGACCGGGAGTAGAGTTCGTTTGAAGGCGCCGCCGATGATGCGGACCTGGTGCTGCGCCATGCGCGGCGCGCCGTGCGGCTTGGTGCCGGCAGGCTTGGAGTTGATGGACTTTCTGTGCATGGGCGGCACTATAGCATGGGGTTTACATGCGATTGCGCGCCGCCCTTCAGGTGCTTTTTCGCGTGCTTATTTACCTGCAGCCAGTGCGTCAAGATCACCAATCCAGCCCTGGATGCGCTCCTGCGCATGGGCTTTCTGCTGGGGCGTCGCGATCCGGATCGCCGTCAGGATGAACTTGGTAGTGTGATCGATGCTGGCATCATAGAAACCCTTGCGCTCCGGCGAGTCCATGCGGCTGGACATCTCGCGCATCAAGCTCGAAACGCGTGCTGCGGCTTGCTCGCGGTTGAGCTTTTTTTGCTGGATCTCGGTCAGTACCGCCAGCACGCGGCGCTGGCGATACTGGCGCTCTTCCAGCCACAGGTTGTTGTCCAGCGGACGCAGGTCGGACGCGCGGCGCAGCGTCGCCTCCTGTTCACTGCTGAAGTTCCCGAACCAG
Source organism: Telluria sp. LT1R51-2 (assembly GCF_059685775.1). Taxonomy (NCBI): domain Bacteria; kingdom Pseudomonadati; phylum Pseudomonadota; class Betaproteobacteria; order Burkholderiales; family Oxalobacteraceae; genus Telluria; species Telluria sp. LT1R51-2. The sequence continues at coordinate 692,787 of NZ_JCASIM010000002.1, forward strand.
AGTTCCATCTGTTCCATTGATTTCTTGAAGCGGGCGCGCTGGCGCTTGTCGGCGCTGCCATCGATGAACTTGCGGCGGTATTCGTCGTTCTTGTCCTTGAACTTGCGCTCCATGTGGGTGATCTGCTCTGGTGTGATCGACATGGCCAGCGTGGTCAGTTCCGGTACGGCGCGCTGGCCCAGGCGATCGGCGCGGACCCGGATCTCGCGGTAGGCGCCGAGCAGGTCGGCCTGAGTCGGGTTGCCAGCCAGCTGACGCTTGAACGTGCCCAATAATGCAGCATAGTCACGCAATTCGGTCTTGCGATGCCACTGGAACACGGCTTTGATATCGCGCTTGGCCACATCCGCTTGTTGACCTTCGAAGTCGACATACGAGTTCATCCACCAGTACAGTAAAGTGTCACCCTGGTTGTACGAGAAGCGAATCGAGCTGCAACCGGCGGCCATGACCGTCATGGCCAGCAGCAGGAGTGCGAACGCACGTCGGAATGCGCCATCGCGCATGCTAAAATTTTTCATATATTCAACTTTTTGAGAACGGCTTATGAACGTTGTGATCCTCGCCGCCGGTATGGGCAAACGCATGCAGTCCGCCTTGCCGAAAGTACTGCATCCATTGGCTGGTAAGCCCCTTTTGCGCCACGTCATCGATACCGCGCGTGGCCTGAGTCCGCAGAAATTATGCGTGATTTACGGACATGGAGGCGCAGCGGTGCCAGAGATGGTCGCCACAGTGGCAGAATCCACCGGCAGTACGATCGATACCGCGCTGCAGGAGCCGCAGCTGGGCACCGGTCACGCCGTCATGCAGGCGCTGCCGCAACTGGACGATGATCAGCCGACGATCGTGCTGTACGGCGACGTGCCCCTGACCACGATCGACACCCTGCGCCGCCTGGTCGAGGCCGCGGGTAGCGACAAGCTGGGCATTCTGACCGTCGAGCAGGCCAATCCGTTCGGGCTGGGCCGCATCGTGCGTGAAGACGGCAAGATCGTGCGCATCGTCGAAGAGAAAGATGCGACCGAAGCCGAACGTGCCATCAAGGAAATCAACAGCGGCATCATGGCGATTCCGACCCGTCACCTCAAGAAGTGGCTGGCAGCGCTGTCCAACACCAATGCCCAGGGCGAGTACTACCTCACCGACATCGTCGCCCAGGCCGTGGCCGACGGCGTGCCGGTCGTCTCGAGCCAGCCATCGGGCGAATGGGAAGTGGCGGGCGTGAACAGCAAGGTGCAGTTGGCCGAACTCGAGCGCCGTCACCAATTGAACATTGCCCACGCACTGCTGGAACGTGGTGTGACCTTGATGGATCCGGCGCGCATCGATGTGCGCGGTGAACTCATTTGCGGGCGCGATGTCACGATCGATGTGGGTTGCGTGTTCGAAGGCCGCGTCGAGCTGGCTGACGGCGTGCGTATCGGCGCGCACTGCGTGCTGGTCAACGCCACCGTAGCCGCGGACACCAATATCAAGCCGTTCTGCCACATCGAGGACGCCACGATCGGCGCCGTCTCCCAGATTGGCCCTTACGCGCGCCTGCGGCCGGGCACGGCACTTGGCGAAGATGTCCACATCGGTAACTTTGTCGAGGTCAAGAACAGCACGGTCGCTGCGCACAGCAAGGCCAATCACCTGGCGTACGTGGGAGACGCCACGATCGGTTCGCGCGTCAACATCGGCGCCGGCGTTATCACCTGCAACTACGATGGCGCCAACAAGTTCCGCACCGTGATCGAAGACGACGTGTTTGTCGGCAGCGACACCCAGCTGATCGCCCCGGTCACGGTTGGCAAGGGCGCGACGCTCGCAGCCGGCACGACACTGACCAAGGATGCGCCGGCCGGCAAGCTGACCATCTCGCGCTCGAAGCAAGTCACCATCGACAGCTGGAAGCGTCCGGTGAAAATCAAGAAGTAATCCACCGGCCGTGCACAGGCTAATCACAGGAAATGAACAGGATAAACACAGGGTAATACCCTGCTTATCCCATGTTCTTCCCTGTGGTCATCCACATTGTTATCCACAGGCATTCGCGTGGTTTTCTGACCTGGCTACAAGGCGATGCGTGTTTCGAACTTGCTGCGGTGGGTCGCAAAATAGGTCTTCACGTTACGCACATTGGCGTGCGCAGTGAACAGCCGGTGCGCCAGCTCGTGGTAGGCCGGCATGTCGGCCACCTGCACGATCAGCACGAAATCCGGGCCCGGTGACACGCGGTAGCACTGCAGCACCGCGGCCTCCGTGTCTACTAATCCCTCGAATTCGGCCATGCGCTCGGCGGCCTGCACATCGAGCGTGATCTCGACAATGGCGCTCAGGCTTGCCCCTACCTTGTCAGGTGCAACGATGGCCACCTGGCGCTGGATGACGCCGTTGTCCGTCATGGTCTTCACGCGGCGCAGGCACGTCGGTGGCGACACATGCACTAGCTCCGCCAGCTGCGCGTTCGTCTGCGATGCGTCAGCCTGCAGAATGGTCAGGATGCGACGATCGATGTCGTCAAGGACAGGGAGAGCATTGATTGGCATGAAATTTAATTGCATTTAATGCTGCTATATGAAACAAGATTTCACAGCGTAGTGATCATGAAATAATATGACAAATATAGCCGCACACTGTACGCTTATTTCTCCGTAATTGCTCTACGATAATACTCATTGAATATTTTTGAAGTGAGGTTAGCCATGTGCGGTATCGTCGGAGCAGTTGCAAAACGCAACATTACCCCTGTCCTGATCGAAGGTCTCAAGCGCCTCGAGTACCGGGGCTATGACTCGTGCGGCGTGGCCGTGCACCTCGATGGCCGCCTGACCCGTTCTCGCTCGACGTCGCGCGTGGCCGAACTGGAAGCACAGGTCAAGGAAGCGCATCTGGAAGGCTTCACCGGGATCGCGCACACCCGCTGGGCCACCCACGGCGCGCCGGCATCGCACAATGCCCACCCGCACTTCTCGCCAAGCGAAGACAATGCACGCATCGCACTGGTTCACAACGGCATCATCGAAAACCACGACGAACTGCGCGCCGAGCTGACCGCTCTGGGCTACGTCTTCATGAGCCAGACCGACACCGAGGTCATCGCCCACCTGGTCGACCACATGTACAACGGCGACCTGTTCGAGACCGTGCAGCAAGCCGTCAAGCGCCTGCACGGCGCCTACGCCATTGCCGTGTTCTGTCGCGAAGAACCACACCGCGTGATCGCCGCGCGCCAGGGCTCGCCACTGATCGTCGGCGTGGGCAAGGACGAGAATTTCGTCGCCTCCGATGCGATGGCGCTGGCCGGCACGACCGACCAGATCATCTATCTGGAAGAAGGCGACGTGGTCGACCTGCAACTGGCGCGCTACTGGATCGTCGACGTCGACGGCCGCCCGGTCGAGCGCGAAGTCAAAACCGTGCACGCCCATACGGGCGCGGCCGAACTCGGCCCATACCGCCACTACATGCAGAAAGAAATCTTCGAGCAGCCACGCGTGATCGGCGACACACTCGAAGGCGTCACCGGCATCATGCCGGAACTGTTCGGCGACGGCGCCTTTGCTGTGTTCAAGAAAATCGACCGCGTGCTGATTTTGGCCTGCGGCACCAGCTACTACGCAGGCCTGACTGCCAAGTACTGGATCGAATCGGTTGCCAAGGTGCCTGTGAGCGTCGAGATCGCCAGCGAATACCGCTACCGCGACAGCGTGCCGCATCCGGACACGCTGGTCGTGACCATCACCCAAAGCGGCGAAACGGCCGACACCCTTGCCGCGCTCAAGCATGCGCGCAGCCTGGGCATGGAACACACGCTGACCATCTGCAACGTCTCGACGAGCGCCATGGTGCGCGAGTGCAAGCTGGCCTACATTACCCGCGCCGGTGTCGAAGTCGGCGTGGCCTCGACCAAGGCCTTCACGACCCAGCTGGCCGCCCTGTTCCTGCTGACGCTGACGCTGGCCCAGGTCAATGGCCGCCTGACCGATGCCGAAGAAGCCGAGCACCTCAAGCAGATGCGTCACCTGCCGGTCGCGCTGGCCGCCGTGCTGGCGCTCGAGCCGCAGATCATCGCCTGGGCCGACGACTTCGCCCGCAAGGAAAACGCCCTCTTCCTGGGCCGCGGCATCCACTACCCGATCGCGCTGGAAGGTGCACTGAAGCTCAAAGAGATTTCGTACATCCATGCCGAAGCGTATCCGGCCGGCGAACTCAAGCACGGCCCGCTGGCGCTGGTAACCGAAGAGATGCCCGTGGTCACGATCGCCCCGAACGATGCACTGCTGGAAAAGCTGAAGTCGAACATGCAGGAAGTGCGCGCGCGCGGTGGTCAGCTGTACGTGTTCGCCGACGTCGATTCACGCATCACGTCGGGCGATGGCCTGCACGTGATTCGTTTGCCTGAACACTACGGTTTGCTGTCACCGATCCTGCACGTGGCAGCGCTGCAGTTGCTGGCGTATCACACGGCGCTGGCGCGTGGGACCGATGTGGACAAGCCGCGTAATCTGGCGAAGTCGGTGACGGTGGAATAACGTGTTCGCTGTTTGAAGCACTGCTGTGGCGCGCGGGTAAAGCACGCCACAGCCCATTAGAGTTTGCAATAAGCGCCAACCGCGCCGCTACTTCGATCGCGGAATATCTACGTTCGCCCCCCTGCTTGTCCGCTGCAATCTGCAATTCCTCTCAGTACCAATTCCACTCACAACATCGCCTTTCGCCGAGTCGTTGGCTCACGAGTGCCTGCGAACGTCGTGACAATGCCAGCAAGAGAAGCGATGTCTCTGACGCAGCAAATGGCCGTGTGGGCTAGTTGCTACAAAGTCTTTTTAAATTATTAATTTCTAGTGACTAAGTTAATGCAGCCCGGTTAAGATTTAGCTGTAAATACAGTCTCATCAGCCACTTACTGGCTGACACATCCCCAATAAACCGACCGTTCTCGGAGCTCACATGACTTCGTTCAAATCTGTTCTGGTTTCTCTTTTTTTGGCTACCTCTGCACTCGCCGGCGCGCCAGCAAGCGCCGTCCCGACGGTGATCACATTCGACGCCGGTGACCCGATCGGCGGGCTGGGTGTGGGCGTAGTGCTTGGCAGCCAGTACGCGGGCTACGGGGTAACATTCGCTCCCAATGCATTTGCGGGAAGCGGAGGACCGACCGGAAACTGGGCAACCAACACGACAATGAGCGTCGTCAGCAGTTCGGGTGACGTTGGCGGGCTAGGCAGTCCATCGCTGGTCAGTGGCAACATGCTGCGCGCCTTCAGCGGCTGGCTGGATGAAAATGGCGACCCAAGCTTCTCGGCTTTCTTTAGTGGCGGCATCAATTCCTTCAGCGCCGACTTTGCTGGCGTGTCTACCCCTGCGGATGTGCGCGTTCTCGCTTACCAGGGCGGTACCTTGCTGGGCACCGTGGTCGGGTCGACCATTGGCCAGTTCAACCTGGCGTTTGCCAGCAGCGTCCTGTTCGACCGCATCGTCATTGTCCCGGGCAGCTTCAATGATTGGGTCGGTATCGATAACATCACATTCGACGGGTCAGCGCCGGCGGACGTTCCTGAACCGGCAACGATGGCAATCATGGCGCTCGGTCTGACGGGCATGGCCTTCGCGCGTCGCCGTCGTGTAAGGTAATTGAAGAAGCCTCACCGTTTTAAACGAAACGGACAGGATTGATGTCTGCCTGCGGTGGCAGAAACGGGGCAGACATCAGCGATCAGCCGCGCGCAGTGTAATGTTCGGATGATCAGCAAATACCTGCATCACCAGATCAAAGTACGTCGGCCCGCCCTGCCCGAGGCGCGCCAATGCCGCGTGAATCGGGCCAGGTTTGAACACCTGCGGATGCTTGAGTTTTGCGAGATAGTAAGCACGGGTCGCCTCAACGCCCAGGGCAATACGGCTACTGTCCATCTGCTGCCAGACGACGATCGCTGGCGACTTGCCGCGCAGGACCCCATAACCACCGTATAGCATGTCATCCAGCCCATCCAGGCTGGCGCCAAGCTGCCAATCCTCGCCCACCATGAAGACGCGATTGATCTCGTCATAGAATGAAGCGATGTCCCGGATGTTGGCGCCGTCAATGATGAGGACCTGCGGTGGCGATTCGGCAGGCAAACTTGTGGTCGTCGTCATCGATATCGCATCCCGTAGCAAACATCCTATATGTGCCCGCATTCACGGGATTCAATGCGAGCTAACCCGGTCAGAACCGGTAAGTACCGGTCAGCCTGACGTTGCGCCCCTCGCCCGGCATGATCCAGCGCGATACATGCAAGTGGCTCGACACGAAATAATGCTGGTTGAACGCATTGCGTAGTGCCAGTTGCATCTCGATCGACTGACCGTGCCCAAGCTTTCTGGCCCAGGTGTGTGTGGCGTCGAAGCGGCCGTAGCCCGGCAGTGTCGTGCCGTTTGCCTCGTCCGCAAAGCGCGCTCCTTGCAGGTACAGGCCCGCACCGGTTTTCCAGGCGTCGTTCCAGCGGTATTGGCCCCACAAGGTCATCGCATGGCGGGCCACGTTGGGCACGCGCTTGCCGCCATACACGGCATTCTGCCGATAGGCCGCGTCCGTGTATGCATAGGTTGCCGCAACGTCCAGGTTCGCGGTGACCGAACCGGTCAGCGATGCCTCGATGCCTTGCGAGCGCGCCGAACCGTCGATGGTGAAGTCAAAATTATTTGTCGGCGTGCTCTGATCGGCCGAAATCATATTGGTCTGCTGCAGACGATACAGGGCGATATCGCCCATCAACAGCCCTTCCAGCCACAGCGATTTCCAGCCCATTTCCATTTGCCTGGAAACGCGCGAAGGCAGCGACCGGTTCGATGACGACGACACCTGGTTTGGCGACATACCGGACGCGATATTCGCGTACACGGTGTGCTGTGCCGATACGCGGTACAGCACACCCAGTTTCGGCGACCAGCGGGACTCATCCACTGGCAGCGTACCCGCGGCGCCATACATGAACTGCTGGTCCGTGTATCGCAGGCCTGCCACGAGTGACCAGGCAGCAAGATCGATCTGGTCCTGGGCAGATGCCGCGACCGAGGTCAGATCTTCGCTCGTGCGCGAACGCGGTAATCCCACGCCGGCCGGTGGCGCCGTCACGCGGCCGAACACGGGTGCGTAGATATTGATCGGCGGGCTGGTCGCTGCCGGGACAGTCAAGGCAGGCTGGTCGAGCGTCTCCTTGTACCTGTCCAGCCCGAAGAACAGCTTGTGGGTGATGCCGGCCAGTTCTTGCTTGCTGGTCAGCGACATGGCGCTGCTGTCGATCCGTCGTTTGGTAGCAGGCTCCCAGGCCGACACCCTGGCGTAGGTGCCGGCGGGCTGCCCCGCCAACGGCGCGCCGTTCAACAGATTCTTGATCGACGTCGAGTGCGCTGCCAGATGGGTGACATCGACGGCAACCCTGGTAGCGTCGGTGATGGCGAAGTCGCCGTGCAGATCGACGATGCGATTCTTCGTTGTCGAATCGCCGAATGGTTCGCCAAACTGGCGGTCGCGAGGAATGGCCACCGGGCGCCCATCGACTGCGGGGATGCCGTAGTCGGGGCGATAGGTCTGGTTGATGGCCTCGACACCGGCGCGCAAGCGATAACGGCGCCCGTCGCCTTGTGCGATGCCGAGCTTGACGGCCTCCAGGCGATCGGGGACTTGGCGCCACTGGCTCGCATCCGAGCGCGTCACGATGATGCGCGTCGCCAGCGCATGGTCCACCGACAGGACGCGGTTCAGGTCGGCAGTGTACTCGCGCGCGGCATGCTCTCCGGCCGCTACCAGCACGGCGCCGGTGTTGGCCATCGTTGCCTGGCGTGTCACGAGATTGACCGTGCCGCCGGGTTCGCTGCGCACGCCCACCGCCGAGCCCGGGCCGCGCAGTACGTCCACGCTGTCGATGAAGGCCGGCACATACGGGTAGTTCGACAGGCGCACGCCGTCGCGCAAGATACGGTTCGAGCCCGTACCGCTATCGGCAACCGCACCACGCAAGATGAAAAACTGTGTATGCGCCCCGTTGAAACCCGAATCGGCCTGTGCCCCGGGAATATTGCGTAGCGCGTCTTGCAGCGTAGTGCCTGCCTGGTCGCGTACACGCTCGCCATCGACACTGTCGACTGAAAACGGCACGTCCATCGATGAACCGTTTGTACCAAGGGCAAGCGTGCCGGCGCGCTGGCCATCGGGCAACGCGTGGCCCGACACCATCACGATTGGCGTGCGCGTCGTCATCTCGGCAGCTCGCGGAGCTGGGGTCGCAGGCATTGTCTGCGCCTGCGCAACGGCAGGCGTACGCGCGACAATCGTCAGTCCCAGCAAGACGACGCTGACCGTGGCGTGCATGGTGGATGTGCAGTGTGGGTTTTTCATGGAAATCTCTCTCGTGTGGGTACCTGAACGGTCCACCCATCGGCAATATTCAGGCAGGCAAAACACAGCGCATGCTTGCGCATGGCATCACGTCGAACTGCTGCAGAGAATCAGGAGCGCAGAGGAGGCGCGCGTGCTTGCGAGAGATTCCAGATCGCCAGCGGATAGGGCGATTGGAAGAACAGGAAGGGATGGGTTTCCCGGGTGTCGATCAGGGGAATGGAACAGCCCGTAGTCGGTGGCAAGGCGAACGAGCCTGCGTGCGTGGCACAAAGCGGGCAATGGTCGACATGTCCAGCATCGGATGGTGCATGATCGGAAACGTCGCCTGTCGCTGCAGTGACCTTGACGAATCGGGTGCCCCCCATGCTGCAAATTTCAGTCCAGGTATCACCCGACTTGACAGCCATTGCCTGCGACATTGACGGCGCCAATGCAGCAAACAGCATCGCAATGGATGCGAGCCAGGCGGCAAAGCAGCGCGTCATTCTGTCCATTCGCATACTGAAATTATATCAGCGGGTATCAACACAAAGTAGCTATTCAGTCGTTGTTCGGACGCCGCTGAAAACCCGCCTCATGCACGTCAAGAAACCCACCGCATAAACGTCGCGCCACCGCCTCAGTAGTAGTACGCAGAACGCTACCGCTTGAATACTGAGACAGCCTTTTAAGCGGGCCAGCCCCAAGCAAGGCTACTTTGTTTGGGCTATACTTGCCCAACTCCTATACAAGAGTTACCCCCAGTTTCGATGGACGCCAGGGATATTGACTGGCCCGCCTGACTCTCCTGTCAACGCGTTATATCCTTGTTTGCCAGCCCATGATGCCGCCACGATCGGAACCCGGTCGCGGCGATGCATCGGCCTTGCTATTGCGTCGGTTGCCGAGGCTTGTTGCGGCTATTTGCAGCGACAGATCCCGACAACCCGTTCTCTAATGGTGCTTCCTGTTGCTTGCGGAATGCGCCACTACCGAGCCGTCGAATTTTTAAATCAGATGTTGCATGCCAGGCCATCGCACACATTTTTTCAGGTGATACTCGTATGCGCAACTCGCTATTTGTCGTCCTTTCTTGCTTCATCGTTGCTTCGTGCTCGAAAGCGCCCGCTCCATCCAATGACAAGCCGGTGGACGTTGTCCTGATCGGCGCTGGCGTCATGAGCGCCACGCTCGGGACGATGCTCAAGGAACTCGATCCGGAACTGACGATCCAGATGTACGAACGCATGGACTCGGTCTCGGCCGAAAGTTCGGATGCCATGAACAACGCCGGCACCGGTCACTCCGGTTTTGCCGAGCTGAACTACACGCCCGAAATGCCGGACGGTACCATCGAGACCAAGAAGGCGGTCGATATCAACGAGCAGTTCGAAGTGTCGAAGCAGTTCTGGGCCTACCAGGTGCAAAAGCAGTACCTGGGCGCGCCGCAGACCTTCATCAACAATGTGCCGCACATGGCCTTTGTCTGGGGCGACGACAACATCAATTTCCTGCGCAAGCGCTACGCCGCACTGCAGAAGGAAAACCTGTTCAAGGGCATGCTGTATAGCGAAGACCAGGAACAGATCCGCAAGTGGGCGCCGCTGGTCATGAATGGCCGCGATGCAGCGCAGAAAGTGGCTGCGACCCGCATGGAAATCGGTACCGACGTCAACTTCGGCGCCCTGACCCGCAGCATGGTCAAGCACCTGACCGGCACCCACGGGATGACGCTGAACCTGCGTACTCAGGTCGAAGACATCAAGCGCGGCGAAAACGGTCTGTGGAACGTCACCGTCAAGAACCTGGCCGACAACAAGGTCTCGACCGTGAGCACCAAATTCGTGTTCATCGGCGCCGGTGGCGGCGCACTGCCACTGCTGGAAAAGACCGGCATTCCTGAAGCCAAGGGCTTCGGTGGCGTACCGGTCGGTGGCCAGTGGCTCGTCACCACCAACCAGGCGCTGGTTGAAGCGCACAACGCCAAGGTGTATGGCAAGGCATCGGTCGGTTCGCCGCCAATGTCTGTGCCGCACCTGGACACCCGCGTCATCGACGGCAAGAAAGCGCTGCTGTTTGGCCCGTTCGCGACGTTCTCGACCAAGTTCCTGAAAAATGGTTCGTGGATCGACATGCCAGCCTCGGTCAACACCGGCAACGTGCGTCCGATGGTGCAAGCCGGTATCGACAACATCCCGCTGACCAAGTACCTGGTCGAGCAAGTGATGCAGTCGCAGGAAGACCGCGTCGCAACTCTGCGCGAATACCTGCCGGAAGCCAAGAAGGAAGACTGGAAACTGGTCAACGCAGGTCAGCGCGTGCAGATCGTCAAGGACGATCCGGCCAAGGGCGGCCTGCTGCAGTTTGGTACCGAAGTCGTGGCATCGGGTGACGGTTCGGTCACGGCCCTGCTGGGCGCGTCGCCAGGCGCGTCGACCGCTGCGCCGATCATGCTGAAAGTGATCGCGGCATCGGCGTTCAAGGACAAGCTGAAGACGCCCGAGTGGCAAGCCAAGATGAAGGAAATGATCCCTTCGTACGGCCGCAAGCTCAACGGTGATGCAGCGTATGCCAACCAGATCCGTCAGCAGAGCAGCGCTGTCCTGGGCCTGAAAGCCTTCACGCTCGACGTGACGGCCGCATCGCAAGAGTAAGCAAAACCGTCGTAATAACCACAAAGGCCCCGGTGCTTCACAGCGCCGGGGCCTTTGTCGTTGTGCGGTGCAGAGCGTGTTATTTGCGTGAACGCAGCGCTTCGAGTTCGGCCCGCAGCGCGCTGCGCTCGGTGCGCGACGTGTCGAGTTTTGTCTGCAATTCCTTCAGCTCGCCGATCAGGTTGTCGCGCTCGGTCGTGGCGCCGATCAGGTCCATCTGGGCCTGCAGGCGTGCATCCGACTCGGCCGCCGTGGCCGTTACGTTACGCTCGAGCTGCTGGCGCAGATCGGCCAGTTGCGCATCCTTGCCGTCGATGGCCAACTGGTCCTTGGCCTTGCCGACCAGGGCGTCGGTGGCGATCTGGCGCGCGTTGCGCAGCTCGGCCGTCAGGCGCTGGATTTCTTCGTCACGTTCTTCGGCCATCGATTGCGCATGGTCGCGCGCGGCCTGGGCCTCGTCCAGGTCGGCCTGCAGCGCCAGCTTCTCGCTGTCGGCCGTCGCCAGTGCGTCGCGCAGACCGGCGCCGGCATCGTGTGCATACTGTTGTGCCCAGGCACTCAGTTCAGCGAGCAGGGCTGGGGGCATTTCGGCCTTCGGTGGGGCGGCCAGGGCAGTGTTCATTGCGCGTCGGATCGTGTCGTGAAGAGGCGTTCATCATACGCGATAGTTTCCAATAGGAATTAAATGCACTGCCAAATAGCATCGATGTGTTGCGCCGTTGTTGAGGGTAAAAACGCTGTGCATACAACGGCATGGCTGAGTATTCAGACTTATCCACAGGTTTATCCCCATCGGGTCTGCAGCGCTCTTCACGCCACCACGGCCAGCAGTTCCAGCTTGAGTTCCTTCAAGCCTTCGGGTGCGTAGATCGAGATCGATTGCGCCTTGCGCATGCGCTCGAACATCGGCCCCTTCGATTCGAGGCTGAAGTAGCAGGTCTCGGGCCGCACGGGGATCGCTGCCGGTGGCTGCGGTGAATACTGCAGGCGCACGCCGGGCAGCGCCGAGAGGACGAATTTTTCGACGTCGTCCGGTGCACCCACCTTGAAGCGCAGCGGCACGATCTCGACCAGTTCGAGCGCGGCGATGTCGGCCGATACCGCGATGTAGAACGTGGTGGCATCGTCGATCTTGCCCGAGTCGAGCATCCCGATGTGGTACGACGGGCGCACCTCGTTCAGTGCAATGCCGAAGTATTTGGCCGAGATGACCGTGTCGAGCAGCTCGCGGATGATGGCGTGCAGTTTCGCGAATGCGGGCCCGGGATCGCCATGCTGGTAGGCCGGCAGGTCGGCCAGGGTCCAGCTCTTCGAGAACGTCATCAGGCCGCCGGCCACGTCCAGCAGCGACTGGAACAGGCGCTCCGGATGCAACGCCGGATGATGGAAGTGGTGCGTCAGCGCCGCGTAGGCCGAACTGGCCGTGTGCAGCAGCCAGAACGACGACATGTCGCCCGAGCGGAATTCGATCACGTTGCGGGTCGGTTCGCGGTGGTGGCCGTACAGCGCGCCGACCTTGGCCTGCAGCGCGTCGAGCAGGCGCCGCAAGGCCTGGAACAGCACCGGCGAAGCGCCCACCGACAGGGCCGGCGGCACCAGGTCCGGATCGGGCTCGAAGCCGCCGGTGGACATGCGCCGCACGCGCAGCAGCGGGAAGTGGATGTAGGCGTCACGCGGCTCGAACTCGGCCACCAGGCGCAGCGCGCGCCGCAGATAGGCCAGCTGCACCGGCGCGGCCTGCGTGAACAGGTCGGGCGCCTCCAGGTTCACCTGCATGAAGCGCGCAGCATTGTCGGCCGACGTTGCGGCCTGCCCCGGCTGCACGAAGTTGGCATTGAAAGGCTTCAGGCCCGGCAGCGCCGCGTAATACGTCACCGCCTGCACCGTTTGAGCCAGCGTGCTGAGGTCGATCGTGGCGGGCAGCTCGTCGCTGCCGGGCGCCTCGTACAGCTCGCCGTCCTGGAAGCGCAGCGCCAGCCCGGTCACGCGCAGCATGCTGCTGGCCAGCGCTTCGCGGTCGACCTCGCACAGCTCGACGCCCCAGGCGTACGGATGGACCGCCTTGACGCTCTTGAACAGGCAATGCTCGTGATACGCATCCTGGCGCTGGAAGTGCTGGGGGCGCAGCAGCAAGCCTTCGCCCCAGAGAACTTTGCTCGTCATGGTGCTGTCTTCCCAAGTTGTTATGGCCGGAAAGAAACAATAACGACGACATAGAGTTGCCCACGTGAAGTTCATCAACGTTTGGCGACGAACCCCGTGGCAACATGCGATTGGTTTTCACCACGCAACATTCCCCTCTCCCTCCCCTGCCTCACCGCGAAGGAACGCCGCATGAAGGGTTACACGCCGGATCTGTTCGACCGTCTGCTCGGCCAGCCGGTACGCCATGGGACCGTTGTCGCACGCCTGAATGCCGACGAGTTGAAGGACGCGGTGGCGCGCGACCTCGAGGCGCTCCTGAACACGCGCTCGATCGTGCAGGAGGGCGAACTTGCCGGCTACACCGAGTGCAAGACGTCGATGGTCGATTATGGCCTGTGCGATTTCGCCGACCGCTCGCTGTCGAGCCCTTCGGACCGGGCCCACATCTGCACCTGCATCGAAGCGGCCATCACGCGCCATGAGCCGCGCCTGACCGGTGTGAAGGCGCAGCTGGCGCTGCGCGACGAGGCGGCCGGGCCGTCGATCAATCGCCTGAGTTTTTCGATCACGGCGGTGCTGGTAGGGAGCATGTCGCAAGAGCCGGTCAACTTCGACGCCGTGCTGCAGCCGTCCACGCTCCAGTACAGCATCCGCAAGGCCGGCCGCACGGCAGCAACAATGGCAACAGCGGCGTCGCCGGTGAAGGAGGCCTGAGATGGACCAGCTGCTGCCGTATTACGAAAGCGAGCTGGCCTACCTGCGCCACAACCTGCGCGAATTCGCCGAACGCTATCCGCGCATCGCCGGGCGCCTGTCGATGAGCGGCGAAGTCTGTGAAGACCCGCACACCGAACGCATGATCCAGTCGTTCGCGTTTCTCAATGCGCGCATCGCCCGGCGCCTCGACGACGATTATCCCGAGTTCACCGAAGCGCTGTTCGACGTGCTGTACCCGCACTACCTGCGGCCGTTTCCATCGTGCTCGATCGCGCAGATCGACGGCGCCAGCGCCGCCGACCAGCAGACCGGCGTGACGACGATCGAACGCGGCGCCGCATTCAACACGCGCCCCGTGCGCGGCGTGGAATGCACGTTTCGCACCGTGTATCCGGTGGCGGTGGCGCCGCTGACGATCACGTGCGCGGCGTTCTCCCCGATCATCGGCGCGCCCGACACGGTGCGCTTGCCGGCCGGCGCCACGGCCAGCATCAGCCTGGGCCTGGCCATCACCTGCGACGGGCGCGGGCTCGATGCGCTGGCCTTGTCGCTGCCGGCGCTGCGGTTGTTCCTCGATGGCGAGCCGTCGCTGTGCGCGGCGCTGCGCGATGCGCTGCTGGTGCGCACCGTGGCCGCCTACGTGCAGGCCGATGGCGGGCACTGGATCGCGCTGCCGGCGCTGCCGGTGCGCAGCGCCGGCTTTGGCGACGACGAGGCGCTGATCGATTTCCCGGCGCGCTCGCACGCGGCGTACCGCCTGCTCACCGAGTACTTCTGCTTTCCCGAGAAATTCAACTTCGTCGACCTTGACCTGGCCATGCTGACGGCTGCCCTGCTCCGTGGGACGCGCGCGCTGACGGTGCACCTGGCACTGACCGGCATTCGCAGCGACTCGAACCTGGCGCGCATGCTCGGCACACTGTCGACCAACAACCTGCTCACCGGCTGCACGCCGGTGATCAACCTGTTCCCCCAGCGCGGCGAACCGATCCAGCTGACCCACGCCAAAGCCAATTACCCGGTGCTGGCCGACGGGCGCCGCGCCTTTGGCTACGAGGTCAATGCCATCAACGACGTCAATATGGTGCGCCAGACCGCGCAGGGCGAAACGATCATCCAGTTCCAGCCGTTCTACTCGCTCAAGCATGCGCAGACGCCGCAGCACAATGGCCATTACTGGGCGATGGCGCGCGATGAAGCGCTGGCCGAACGCAGCCCCGGTTTCGAGACCCAGATCACGATCGTCGATATCGATTTCGATCCGGCCAGGGTCGAAAAGACCACGCTCAATCTCGAACTGACCTGCACCAACCGCGACCTGCCAGCGCTGCTGCCGTATGGCCAGCCGGGAGGCGATCTGTTCACGGAAGGCGGCTCGGGCACGTACGCCATTGCCTTCCTGCGCAAGCCGACCCGTACCTGGCGCTTCGCGCGCGGCCGCAGCGCGCAGTGGCGCCTGATCTCGCTGCTGTCGCTGAACCACCTGTCGCTGGCCGATGGCGGCGTCGACGCCTTCCGCGAAATGCTGGCGCTGCACGACGTACCCCGTTCGGCCGCCTCGACGCGCCAGATCGGCGGCATCCTCGCGATTGCCTATACGCCCACCAGCGCCTGGCTGTCCGGAAACCCCTTCATTTGCCTGGTGCGCGGAATCGAGGTGCGGCTGAGCGTCGACGAAGAAGCG
The DNA here is from genome assembly GCF_059685775.1 of Telluria sp. LT1R51-2. Lineage (NCBI taxonomy): Bacteria > Pseudomonadati > Pseudomonadota > Betaproteobacteria > Burkholderiales > Oxalobacteraceae > Telluria > Telluria sp. LT1R51-2. Next base: position 708,337 of record NZ_JCASIM010000002.1, read on the forward strand.
TTCGTCGGCAGTGGCATCCACGCTTTTGCCCACATCATCGAACGCTTTCTGGCGCTGTACGTGCACGCCAACAGCTTTACCCAGCTGGTGATCGTGTCCCATCAATCGTCCGAGGAATTGCTGCGATGCGCACCCCGAAGCGGCGATCTGAGTCTGCTGTAATCGAGCAGCTGTTTGGCGAGCCGTGGCGCTTCGACTTCTTCCAGGCGGTGCGGCTGCTCGAGTTATGGCTGCGGCGCCGCGGCAAGCCGGCGCACGCTCTGGTGGCCGACATGCTGCGCTTCGAGAATTCGGTGTCGCTGGGTTTTCCGGCCAGCCAGCTCGAAAGCATTCACGCCGACGTGCGCGACCTGTCGATCGGCATGCCGTTCGCGCTGCCGATCGATGCCGCAGCGCTGGCCGACGCGGTGCAGGAAGGCACGCTGCGCCATGTGCACCTGACGCCGGCCTTCATGGGCCTGTTGGGCTGCAACGGCGTGCTGCCGGCGCATTACACCGAGCGCATCGCCGCGCACCAGGCGCACCACAAGAACGAGGAAGAAGACGACGGCCCGCGCGCCTTTCTGGATGCGTTCTCGAACCGCTCGCTGGCGCTGTTCTACGAAGCCTGGCGCAAGTACCGCCTGCCGCTGAAGTACCAGCTCGATGGTCAGGATGCGTTCCTGCCGCTCTTGATGAGTCTTGCAGGACTGGGTAACGAGGCGCTGCGGCAGCGCTTGAGCGACGTGGGCGACGGCGCCGTGCTGGACGAATCGATCGGCTATTTTGCGGCGTCGGTGCGGCACCGGCCCGTGTCGGCCGTGCAGCTCGCGCGCGTGCTGTCGGAGTATTTTGGCCAGCCGATCGTGGCCGAACAATTCATCGGCGCCTGGTACGATATCCCGGGGGCGCAGCAATCGATGCTGGGCCAGGACAGCGCTGTGCTGGGCACGCGCGCGCTGGCCGGCGCGCGCGTCTGGCAGCGCACGCTGCGCCTGCGCCTGATCGTCGGGCCACTGGCGCATGCGGGCTTCCAGACCTTCCTGCCGGGCGGGCTGGCCGCGCGCGCACTCAAGAGCGTACTGGCGCTGTTTACCGGCGTCGCGCTCGAATACGAAGTCGAGGTGGTGCTGCGCGCGGCCGATGTCCACAACACCACGCTCGATGCCATCAGCCCTGGTCGACTGGGCTGGGACGCCTTCCTGGTGCTCGATGCGCCGCCGGGCGACCGGCACGATGTGCGCTATGACCTGCATGCGACACCAGCCCCGATCGTCCAGACACAGCCTGCCGCATCGTCGCCGTTCGTTGTGTGACTAACGCACCCGGTGCATCCCGATGGCGTATCCTGATGGTTGTGGGGCATCACGCCTCGATGGACGGGAGTGGTGATGAGCGAACAGATCATCTCGGCGATCAAGCTGGGTGGCCAGCAACTGGCGGCGGTCGTGACGCTGGCGGGACCGGAACGCTACGAATATTTCATCCGGCGCGCGGCCGAGGCGCGCGAAGTGTGGGGTCTGTATCAGGATGGCTGGGCGCTGGCCAAGACGGACGACGGCACCCTCGTGTTTCCGATGTGGCCGGCCAACGAATACGCCACGCTGTGCGCCGAATTCGAGTGGGACGGCTACGACGCACAGGCGTTCTCGCTGGAAGAACTGATCGAAGAACTGCTGCCGCAGCTCGAAGAAGACAGTGTTTTGCCGGGCGTGTTCTATACGCCGGGCGACAAGGGGATCACGCCCACCGTGGCGCAGCTGATCGGCGACCTAGAGGACGAACTGCGCCGCAACTGATCCACCTGGCCAGGCGCCGGCGTTACAGGCCGGCCAGCAGCGCCTCGACCACGTCGAGCTGCACCGGTTTGGTCAGGTGGTGGTCGAACCCCGCCGCGTTCGAACGCAGACGATCGCTCTCGGCGCCCCAGCCGGTCAGTGCCACCAGCACGATGTCTTCCAGCCCCGGCGTGGCGCGGATCGCACGCGCTGTCTCGTAGCCGCTCATGCCCGGCATGCCGATGTCGAGAAACGCCACGCGCGGGCCGAACGCCTGCGCGACGGCCAGCGCCTCGTAGCCGTCGTGCGCCACTTTCGCCGTGTAACCCGAGATCTCCAGGATCATCGACAGCGTCACGGCCGCATCGACGTTGTCGTCCACCACCAGCACCTTCAGACCGCCGGTTGGGTTCTCGGGCGCCGGCGCAGGCTCGCCTGGTACCGGTCCGGTTTGCACTTCCTCGGCGGCCAGTGGCAGGAGTACCGTGAAGACGCTGCCGGCATTGACGCCCGCGCTGCTGGCGGCGACGGAGCCGCCATGCATCTCCACCAGGCGCCGCACCAGCGACAGGCCGATCCCCAGCCCGCCCTGCGAGCGGTCGACCGTGCGGCCGATCTGGCTGAACATCTCGAACACGCCGGCCAGCGCATCCGCAGCGATACCCACGCCGCTGTCGCGCACCGTGATCACGGCGTCAAGCCCGTCGCGCCGCGCCGACAGCGCAATCTGCCCGCCCGGTGGCGTGTACTTGGCCGCATTATTGAGCAGGTTGGCCACGACCTGTGCGATGCGGGTGGCGTCGGCGTCGACGGGCAGCCCCGCATCGGGCACGTCGACCGTCAATGCGTGCTGGCCTGCCTCGATCAGCGGCATGCTCGTTTCGACCGCGCTGGCCAGGATGGCCGCCAGGTCGGTGCGCTGGCGCTTGAGTTCCAGCTTGCCGCCGCTGATGCGGGCGATGTCGAGCAGGTCGTCGATCAGGTGCACCATATGCCCGACCTGGCGCTCCATCATGTCGCGCACCTTTGCCATGGCCGCCGGATTGTCGCCGCTCAGACGCATCACCGACAGGCCATTCCTGATCGGCGCCAGCGGGTTGCGCAGCTCGTGCGCCAGCGTGGCCAGGAATTCCGTCTTGCGGCGGTCGGCTTCGGCCAGGTCGTCGGCCAGCCGGCGCAGTGTCGATTCCGACTGCTTGCGCACCGAGATGTCGTTGAACAGGAGGCCCACCTTGCGGCTGTCCGCGCCGCCGATGCGGGTCGCGTAGACGTCGAACCAGCGGTTCATGGCCGGTGCTTCGTTTTCGAAGCGCACCGGTTCGCCCGTGAGCGCCACGCGGCCATAGGTGTCGAACCAGAAGTCGTCGAGCCCCGGCAGCATCTCGCGCGCGGTGCGGCCGATGGCGTTTTTCAGGCCGGTGTGCGCTTCGAAGGTCGGGTTCATTTCCAGGAAACGGTAGTCGATGGGCCGGTTCGCCTCGTCGAACAGCATCTCGAAAATGCAGAAGCCTTCATCGACCGAGTCGAACAGGGTGCGGTAGCGTTCTTCGCTGGCGCGCAGCTGCCCGACCACCCGCTCGCTCTCGATGTTCGCAGCCTGCAGCTGGTGCAGCAGCCGTTCACGCTCTTCGCTGGCGTTGCGCTGCTGCGTGATGTCGCGCGAGATCACGAGCAAGTGGTCGCCCTGGCCATCGCTGCTGGCGGTGCGCGTGATCACCACATCCCACCACTTGGACGTGCCTTTGGCGGTCGGACAGGCAGCGACGAGCTGGCCCGTACCGCCGGCGCGCGCTGTCTCGAGGGCCGTACGCACGGCGGCGTGGGATTCGGCGGGCCAGAACGCGATCCAGGGCTGGCCACGCAGCGTGGCGATATCGTCGATCTCCATCACGCTGCGGCCATTGCAGTTCATCGCGAGGATGGCGCCGTCGATGTCGAGCAGCTTCACGCAGTCGGGGATGGCTTCGAACAAGGCCCAGCCGAAGGTGACGGCGTCCTGTGCCGGCATGGTGTCGCGGGGTTCCTGCATGTATGACCTTCCGGCTATGCCTCCAGATGGAGAACGTTAAAACAATTTCAACAGGAAATTTTACCCAGATCGGCGTGACCTTGCAGTGTTTATGTATGCGCCGTGCATCCGGTCAGGGCATACCTTCCCGGCCATGTCATCAAACTGTGACCAAACTGTCACGCAGGCGTCATCTTGCCTCACTACTATTCACGGGCTTTCCCTTATCCCCACAACAAATACAGGATCCATCCCGTGAACAAGCCGACCGATCTCGCCCGCCATGGCATCGACCATGACGATATCGACCTGAATACTTCGTCGAACGAGCAATTCAGCACTGTCATGAACGCCCGCCTGAGCCGCCGCAACATGCTGCGCGGCGGCGCCGCCACGGCCGCCACCGCGTTGCTGAGCACGTTCGGCCTGACCGCCTGCGGCGGTTCGGATGATGATCCTGTCACAGCGGCGCCACCAGTGAACAACACGCCGCCGGCGCCGGTCGAAAAGCTGCTCGGCTTCACCGCCGTCGGCAAGAGCCTGGCCGATAGCGTCGTCGTTCCGGCCGGTTACACCGCCAGCGTGATCTACGCGCTGGGCGACCCGCTCGCGGCCGGCACCGCCGCTTACAAGAACGACGGCACCGATACCGATTTCGAGAACCGCGCGGGCGACCACCACGACGGCATGGAATTCTTCTCGCTGTCCGCCGATGGCGCTGTCTCGACCAGCGGCGTCACGCGTGGCCTGCTGGCCATGAACCACGAAGCGACCACCAACGAAGGCCTGGCCTCGTTCTTCGTGCACGCCAATGGCGGCACCAACACGCTGCCGCGCCCTGCGCTGGAAGTCGACAAGGAGATGGCGCTGCACGGCCTGTCCATCGTCGAAGTGCGCACCACTAACGGCAAGTGGGAATACCTGCAGAATTCGAACTTCAACCGCCGCGTGCACCAGCAGACCGAAGTCCAGATTTCCGGCCCGGTGCGCGGCAATGCACTGGTCAAGACCAAGTACTCGCCGGAAGGCACCAGGTTCCGCGGCACGCTCAACAACTGCGGCACCGGCCGCACCCCGTGGAACACCTATCTGTCGGGCGAAGAAAACTGGGCTGGCTACTTCACCCGCTCGGCTACCGACAACGCTGCGCGCGGCGACAAGAGCGTCGCATCGCTCAATCGCTACGGCGTGGCGCAGGGCGCAGCCTCGCGTCACGGCTGGGAAACAGGCGGCACGGACGACAAGTACGCACGCTGGAACATCAGCAAGAAGGGCACGTCGATCGACGGCAGCGATGACTATCGCAATGAACTCAACGGCGAAGGTTACATCGTCGAGATGGATGCCTACGACAAGACCCGTCCACTGAAAAAGCGCACCGCGCTGGGCCGCTTCGCCCACGAAAGCGCTGCCTTCGGCCGCCTGCTGGCCGGTACGCCGCTGGCCATCTACATGGGTGACGATTCGCGCGGCGAGTACATTTACAAATTCGTCTCGAGCGCCCCATGGAATCCGGCCGATGCGGTCGCTGCCGACCGTATCGCCACCGGCGACAAATACCTCGACAGCGGCAAGCTGTATGTAGCCAAGTTCAGCGCCGACGGCAAAGGCAGCTGGATCGAACTGAATATCGCCAATGCCGCAATTGCCGGCTACGCCACCTACAAGTTTGCCGACCAGGCCGACGTGTTCGTCAACGCCCGCCTGGCGGCCGATGCCGTCGGCGCGACCAAGATGGACCGTCCTGAATGGTGCTCGGTCAACCCGGCCAACGGCGAGATCTACTACACCCTGACCAACAACAGCAACCGCCGCGCCGAGCCAAGCGGCTCGAGCCAGATGGGCCTGGACGCGGCCAACCCGCGCGCCTACACCGACATGAAGGGCACCACCGCCCAGCCGGGCAACCCGAACGGCCACATCATCCGCATGAAGGAAGATGCCGCCGGTTCGACCGCCACCACCTTCAGCTGGGACGTGTACCTGTTCGGCGCCGAAGCGGCGGCCGCTGCAAGCACGATCAACCTGTCGGGCCTCTCGGCGGACCAGGACTTTTCGAGCCCGGACGGCATGTCCTTTACCGTCTCGACCGGCATCTGCTGGTTCCAGACCGATGATGGCGCCTACACCGACGTCACCAACTGCATGATGCTCGCTGGCTTGCCAGGCACCGTTGGCGACGGCAAGAAGGTCACCGTGCCGAACGTGAAGGCCGACGGCTCGGTCCTGAACGTCGACACCTACGTCGGCAAGGCGCCCACGGCGGACACGCTCAAGCGCTTCCTGGTGGGCCCGAAAGGCTGCGAGCTGACCGGCATCGCCGAAACGCCGGACGGCAAGGCGCTGTTCGTCAACATCCAGCACCCGGGCGAAACCACGGCTGCTGCGAATATCGGCGACCCGACCAAGTACACGAGCCAGTGGCCAGCCAACGCCGGCTACGGCGCGGGCAAGCGTCCGCGTTCGGCAACGCTGGTCATCACCAAGAACGACGGTGGCCGTATCGGTTCGTGATCGCTTGATCTGATCGTTGCCTGACCTGAAGGGCCGGCTGCTTGCGCAGCCGGCCTTTTTTCGTTGCGACGCTGTTCAGGGCCGCGCAAGCGGCAGCAGCGCCTTGCTGGCGGCCTTGAGCAGCGCAGCGCCCATGCGTTCGAGCCGCGGCGGCTGGATGCGCCACGCATGCCAGTACAGCGGCACGTCGTGCCCGATGGCGGGTGACAGGTCGACCAGGTCGCCGCTCTGCAACAGCGCCGTGCACTGCTCGTGCGGCAGCATGCCGTAGCCCAGCCCGAGGCGCACCGCCTCCGCGAATGCATCGCTGGACGGCACGTAGTGAAACGGATACGCGCCGTCCGGCAGCCCGAATTGCGTGAGCAGGAACGACGACTGCATCGCATCCTTGCGATCGAAGACCATCAGCGGCGCGACTTGCGCGGTGGCGCGCGTGATCCCGGCCGGGAACCAGCGCCGCGCGAATGCGGGCGAGGCCACCAGCCGGTAGCGCATCACGCCCAGCAGGCTGGCGCTGCAGCCGCGCATCGGTTCCGGCTCGCCCGAGATGCAGGCCACTGCATGGCCACCTTCCAGAAGCGAGAACGTGTGGCCCTGGTTGTCGAGGATGAATTCGACCAGCAGCTGTTCGTCGATTAGGATGGGCGCCAGCACCGGCAGCAACCAGGTCGCCAGCGTGTCGTTGTTGACCGCCAGCGTCACGCGCGCCGGGCCCGGGTCGCCCGCCATCTCGGCCAGGAACTCCGATTCGAGCAGCGTGGAACGGCGCAGGTATTGCAGCAGCCGCGCACCGGGCGCGGTCGGACGGCAGGGCCGGCTGCGCACCAGCAGCGGCGCGCCCATGTCCTGCTCCAGTGCCGAGATGCGCTGCGAGACGGCCGACGGCGTGATCCTGAGCTGGGCGGCGGCGGCTTCCAGGCTGCCGGCGTCGATGGCGGCGAGGAAGGCGGCGCTGCGGCGGGGATCGAGTTTCATGATTAGCGCTTCTTACGTGGCCTGAATAATCATGAATATAATTGAAGTGGAGTTCATGGGCTGGAATAGTGGCGGCTTTCGCTCGGAGGCCGCCATGTTCTCGCAACAGATTTATCTTCAGGGGCTGGGCCTGGGCGCTGGTCTCATCATGGGCATCGGCGCCCAGAACGCGCACGTGCTGCGCACCGCGGTGCGGGGCCGGCATGTACTGCCGACGGTCGCGACCTGCATCATCGTCGATGCGATCCTGATCGCGGCGGGCACCAGTGGCCTGGGCGCGCTGATCGAAGCGTCGCCGGTCCTGATGCCGCTGGCGCGCTACGGCGGCGCGGCATTCCTGATCTGGTACGGGCTGCGCTGCTGGTCGAGCAGCTGGCGTGGCGGCGCGACCCTGTCCGGCGACGCGGCTGCGCAGGCGCAGACGCTGAGCGCGGCGCTGGCGACCGTGCTGGCGCTGTCGCTGCTCAATCCGCACGTGTATCTGGATACTGTCGTGCTGCTGGGGGCGGTCGGCAGCAGCCTGGCCGCGAGCGAGCGCAGTTCGTTTGCGTTGGGGGCGATCACGGCCTCCGCGCTGTGGTTCTCGGCGATTGGCCTGGGGGCGCGGCGCTTCGCGTCAACGCTGGCGCGACCTGGGGTGTGGCGCGTGATCGAGGCACTGACGGGCGCCGTGATGCTGGTGCTGGCGGTGCTGCTCGTGGCCGACGCGTGAGGCTGCAAAAAAAGTCGATGGACACGGTGCATCGCGGTGTAAAGTTGCATTTTGTCTATCCAATTTTCGAGGAGCTGGCTTGAACCGCAAGAACCGTTTGGCACTGAAACTGATGGCCCTGTGCATGGCCACCGTGGGCTGGTCCGGCGTCCACGCCGCCGACGTCATCATCAGCGCCGAGCGGCTGCTGGACGTGAAAACCGGGCGCATGATCGACAAGCCCGAGATCCTTGTGCGCGACGGCAAAGTCGTCAGCATCGGGCGCGCGGGTGGCGCAGGTGGTGCAGTCGCCGCTGGCGAAGCCCCCACGCGCATCGACCTGCCCGGCATGACGCTGCTGCCCGGCCTGATCGACATGCACGTGCACATCGACGCCGACCCCACTTACGGCGGCTACAGCAACCTCGAATACAACGACCGCTTCTGGTCGGCGCTGGCCGTGGTCCATGCGGGCAAGACGCTCGACGCGGGCTTTACCACCGTGCGCAATCTCGGCTCGGCCGACTGGAACGACGTCGGCCTGGGCCAGGCGATCGACGCCGGCAAGGTGCGCGGCCCGCGCATCATCCCCGCCGCCTGGTCGTTCGGCCCAACCGGCAGCCACTGCGACAGCACCTACTTCCCGCCATCGATGGACCAGAAAGGTCCGTACAACGCCGACGGTCCGGACGAAGTGCGCAAGTCGGTGCGCTCGCTGCGCAAGTACGGCGCTCAGGTCATCAAGGTGTGCGCCACCGGCGGCGTCTTCTCGCGCAACACCGAGCCGGGCCAGCAGCAAATGAACCTCGCCGAACTGCGCGCGGCCGTCGAAGAAGCGCACCAGTGGGGCCTGCAGGTCGCCGCGCACGCGCACGGCGCCGCCGGCATCAAGGACGCCATCCGCGCCGGCGTGAACACGATCGAGCACGCCAGCCTGATCGACGACGAAGGCATCGCCCTGGCCAAGAAGCACGGCGCCTGGCTGTCGATGGACATCTACAACGGCACTTACACGGCGCTTGAGGGCAAGAAGAATGGCGTGCTGGAAGACAATCTGCGCAAGGACCGCGAAGTGACGGAACTGCAGCGCCAGAACTTCAAGCGCGCCCATGCAGCCGGCGTGAAAATGGTATTCGGCACCGACGCCGGCGTCCACCCGCACGGCGGCAACGGCAAGCAGTTCGCCGTGATGGTCCAGTACGGCATGACGCCACTGCAAGCAATCCAGAGCGCCACGATCAACGCCGCCGAAGCACTGGCACGCAAAGACGTCGGCATCATCGAACCCGGCCGCTACGCCGACCTGGTCGCCGTCGAAGGCGACCCAACCGTCAACGTCCGCCTGCTCGAAGCCCCCGCCGTCGTCATCCAAAACGGCACCATCGTCAAACGCCTCACCCCATAAAAATGAGGGTCAGTGTAGAATTAAAAAGTAATAGCCCTGCGTCAAGCCAGTAAATGTTGCAGCATCAACAGCGTTGAATCACTTGAACCTGCGCCAGCTTTAATTAGGGTCAGAGTCGAATTAATTTTCAATTTATTTTCAAAAATTGACAAACAATTCGACTCTGACCCTAATTGTTTTCTTTGAATTTTATGCGATCAGGGATGATTTAATTTCCTTATTTAAATTAGTATCTTACAGGCAAACTTTTATGCCGTATTACCCCATTAAACAATGAGGGTCAGAGTAGAATTAATGAGCAATTGATCCAATTTCCGTTCGATCTGGCTTCAACCTCGAGCTCGGCTTTATGTCTTGCAAATCAATTAGGGTCAGAGTCGAATTAATAAGAAATTGATTAACTGAAGTTGTCAAACAATTCGACGCTGACCCTCATTGTTTGTTTTTAGGAGAAGAAATGAAAGCAATTGTTTATACGCAGAATGGGCTGCCGATCGATGATCCGAAGGCGCTTGTCGAGATGGAATTGGCGATGCCGGAGGCGGGCCCGCATGATGTGGTGGTCGAGGTGCGTGCGGTGTCGGTCAATCCGGTCGATACCAAGATTCGCCTTGGCGTGGCCGTGACTGAACCGCGTGTGCTTGGGTGGGATGCCAGTGGTGTCGTGCAGTCGGTTGGTGACAGTGTCACGCTGTTCGCGCCGGGCGATGAAGTGTTTTATGCCGGATCGCTTGTTCGCCCCGGCTCCAACAGCCAGTTCCAGGCGGTCGATGAGCGCATTGTTGGCAAGAAGCCCCGTACGCTCGGCTTTGCCGAAGCGGCCGCCCTGCCCCTGACGTCGATCACGGCCTGGGAACTGCTGTTCGACCGCCTGCGCGTGCCCGAAGGCGGCGGGGCCGGCAAGTCGCTGCTGGTCATCGGCGCGGCTGGCGGGGTTGGTTCGATCCTGATCCAGCTCGCGCGCCAGCTCACCGGGCTGACCGTCATCGGCAGCGCATCGCGCGATGCCACGCGCGAGTGGGTCACCAAACTGGGTGCGCACCATACCGTCGACCACACGCGCCCGATGCAGCCGCAACTGGCCGAACTGGGCTTCGACCAGGTTGATATCGTCATCAGCCTGACGCACACCGATCATCACTATGCCGACATCATCGAGGCTCTCGCGCCGCAGGGCCAGCTGGCGCTGATCGACGATCCTGCCACGCTCGACGCAGTGCCGCTCAAGCGCAAGTCGATCTCGCTGCACTGGGAGCTGATGTTCACGCGCTCGCTGTTCGGCACACCCGACATGGTGCGCCAGCATGAGCTGCTGAACCGCGTGGCGGACATGGTCGATGAAGGCCGCCTGACGACGACCCTGGGCGAGCACTTCGGCCCGATCACCGCCGACAACCTGCGCCGCGCACATGCGCTGATCGAAAGCGGCAAGGCGATCGGAAAAATCGTCCTCGAAAACTTCTGACGCCGGAATCGCTTACCATCGTGGGATTGAAAAATCCCACGATCACCCAGCGAAAGCGAAAGGAACACCATGGACATTCTGTCGGCCGCCAAGAAGCGCCATACCGCCAAAGCCTACGATAGCGAGCGTCGCATCCCCGAAGAAGTGATGCAGCAAGTGTATGACCTGCTGCGTAACAGCGCGTCGTCGGTCAATTCGCAGCCATGGCACTTCATCGTCGCCAACACGCCCGAAGGCCGCGCGCGCATTGCCAAGGCGACCCAGGGCGGCTACGTCTACAACGCCGCCAAGGTCAACGATGCATCGCACGTGATCGTGCTGTGCGCCCGCGTCGACATGGACGAAGCGCACCTGGACGCAGTGCTGGAGCAGGAACAACGCGACGGGCGCTTCCGCGACGCGCAGGCGCGCGCCGGCCAGGACGCCACCCGCCGTGGCTATGTCAACCAGCACCGCTACGGCACCAAGGATGTGGCCCAGTGGCTCGAGAAGCAGGTCTATCTGGCGCTGGGCACCGCGCTGGTCGGCGCAGCCACGCTGGAGATCGATGCGACGCCGATGGAAGGCTTCGACCAGAAGATCCTCGACGCCGAATTCGGCCTGAACGAGAAGGGCTTGACCAGCCTGGTGCTGGTGAGCTTCGGTTACTCGTCGCCAGCCGACTTCAATGCGGGTTTGCCGAAGTCGCGCCTGACGCAAGAGGCGACGTTCACCTTCATCGATTAATGCGAGCGTAAGACTGGCCCACTTCGGTGGGCCTTCTTTTACATGGAGTCGCCGTCGCAGGCCGCCCCTGCGTACGCTGACGCGCCACCTGCCGCACCAGGCTTCGTGCTACAGTCTCCTGCCGCTTTCCTCCCGACCCGCCATGCTGAAACAGCTCACCACCTTTGCCATTGCCGCCCTCGTCGTCGCCAGCAGCGCCCACGCTGCGCCGCCGGTCTACGGCTTCGTTGTCAAGAACACCTACCACCACGATCCGCAAGCGTTCACGCAGGGTCTGTCCTACCGCGACGGCTACCTGTACGAAAGCACGGGCCAGATCGGCCACTCGACGATCCGCAAGGTCGAAATCAAGACGGGCAAGGTGGTGCAGAAGGCCGATCTGCCAGCGAACGTGTTTGGTGAAGGCTCCACCGCAGTGGGCAATACCCTGGTCGGCCTGACCTGGCAGTCGCAGGTCGGCTATGTGTTCGACCTCAAGACCTTCAAGCTCAAACAGCAGTTCAAGTACGAGGGCGAAGGCTGGGGCCTGGCGGGCGATGCAAAGCAGCTGTACATGAGCGACGGCAGCGCCGCCATCCGCATCCTCGATCCAAAGACGATGAAAGAGCTGCGCCGCATCCAGGTCACGGCCGAGGGCCAGCCGGTGCCGCGCCTGAACGAGCTCGAATTCGTGAACGGCGAGCTGTATTCGAATGTCTGGGGGACAGACCTCATCCTGCGCATCGATCCCGACAGCGGCAAGGTGCTTGGCCTGATCGACCTGACCGGCCTGCTGCCGCCCGAAGCGCGCGGCACCACGTCCGTCGACGCCGTCCTGAACGGCATCGCCTGGGACGAAAAAGGCAAGCGCCTGTTCGTCACCGGCAAGCTGTGGCCCAAGCTCTTTGAAATCGAGCTGGTGCCACGCCTGCGCCGCTGATTACGCGGCTTTCGTCACGTCGATCACGACCTTGCCGACGTGCGCGCCGGACGCCAGATAGCGGTACGCGTCCTGCGCCTGGTCGAACGGGAACACGCGATCGATCACCGGCTTGACGCCGCTGGCATCGACGAAGCGCATCACGTCTTCCAGCATCGCGCGGCTGCCCACGTGCACGCCCACCAGGCGCTTGGCGCTGGCCAGCAGCGTCGCCGGATTGACTTCGCCGCCAAAGCCGCTCACGCCGCCGATGATGGCCACCGTGCCGCCCATCGCCACCGCCGCCACCGACCGGTTCACGGTGCCCTGGCCGCCTACTTCCAGTACCACCTGCGCGCCCACGCCATGGGTCAGGTGCAGCACTTCGTCCTGCCACTCGGGGATGGTGGTGTAGTTGATCGTGTGGTGCGCGCCCAGTTCGCGTGCGCGCGCCAGTTTTTCATCGCTCGACGAGGTCACGATCGTGCGCAGGCCGGCCGCGCGCGCCAGTTGCAGACCGAGGATCGACACGCCGCCCGTCCCCAGCAGCAGCACGGTGTCGCCGGGCTTGACGTGATTGCTCGAGACAAAAATGGCATTCCACGCGGTGACTGCCGCGCAGGGCATCGTGGCGGCCTCGATGAAGCTCAGGCCCGCCGGGACAATCGCCAGCGCATCCTCGTGCAGCACGACTTCTTCGGCCAGCATGCCGTCGATATCGCCGCCCAGGCCATTGCGGATCTTGGCGGGCGTCGGTGCGCCCTCGTGCCAGAACGGAAAGAACGAACCGGCCACGCGATCGCCCACCTGCACGCGCGTGACGCCCGGCCCGACGGCCAGCACTTCGCCGGCGCCGTCCGAGCACGGGATGATCGGATCGTCGACCGAGACCAGGTAGTTCCCGGACGCGACCATCAGGTCGCGGTAGTTGAGCGCAACGGCGTGCACGCGAATGCGCACTTCGCCCAGGCCAAGGTCGCGCACCGGATACTCGATGGCATGCAAGCCGTCGATGTTGGCGCCGTGAAGAATTTGGTAAGCCCGCATGGGTGCTCCTATGTCAGTTGAAATCGTTATTTTTCGTCGAGGTGGTACAGCAGCCAGATGGCCGCCAGCAGCGGCAGGTTCTTGATCAATGGCCCGAACGGATGGACCAGAAATTGCGGCAGCATCAACGCAATCACGACGCTGTACACGCCGATCAGGCCAAATTGCGTCACCCACAGCCAGCGTCGCCGCGGCAGGAACAGCGTGCCCAGTCCCAGCAACAGATCAAGGCCCGCCGCGCCATACAGCGCGGGCAGCTGCAGCTCCGGCGGCACGCCCGCCTGCGCCAGCAGCGCCAGGCTGTCCTCGATCGGGAACAGGCCGAGCGAGACGATCGCCGTGATGATCCAGACCGCGGCAATGCTATAGCGCAGGACCGGCAGCAGCCAGCCAAGCTTGGCACGCGCGCGCTCGCACTCGGCGTCCTGGATGAACGCACTGACGGGCCGTGGCGGATGGCCGATCAGGTTGGCTGTGAGCGTCGCGTCGGCGCTGTTGTCGTGATCGAGCATCTTCAGCGCGTCGCGATCCAGCAGCGAGCCTGGCAGCAGCCCGGCAAAGCCCGCGGCCAGGCGCGCTACCCGCCCGGGCAGGTGCAGCACTGGCTGGCGGCCCATCGCCATTGCGCGGCGCAGGGTGGCCAGATACTCGGTGAAGGGCATCGCCTGCGGCCCCACCAGCGGCACGCGCATCGTCGCGCCGCCGTCCGGCGCCATCGGCAGCCGGTGCTTGAACAGGCCGATGATGGCCGCTACCAGATCGTCGATGTGGATCGGCTGCACCAGCTGCGGCTTGCTGCCGAAGCGCAGCGTGAACGGCATGCTGGCCAGCGTGCGCATGGCGCGCGCACTGCCGCCGTCGCGGCCATATACGAGCGACGGCTGGACGATGTAGGAACGCAGTGGCAGCGACGCGAGGTAGTCGTCGGCCTCGCGCTTGGACACGTGATACGGCGTGGTGCCCTCGCGGTCGGCGCCCAGCGCGGACAGCTGGATCACCATTTGCACGTCGTGCGATTCGGCGCAGGCGGCAAACAGGGCGCGCGGCGTTTCCTTGTGCAGGCGGACAAACGTCTGGCGCCCGCTCTCGCGAAAAATGCCGACCGTGTTGATCACGGCGTCGATTCCCGAGAGGCGCGACAGCCAGGTTGATTTATTGTTATCGTTGGTGAAATCAGCATGGATATAGCTGAGGCGCGGGTCGTCGCTCGTTTCGGGATGACGCACCGCACAGACGACGTGGTGGCCTTCGGTCAGCAACGCTTGCAACAAGTGTTGCCCAACAAACCCGCTTGCACCCGTCAGCAAAATCCGCATCCGATGTTCCCTTTACGCGATCGAAAAGAGGATTGTATGAAATATACGGTAATACAGCGCGCACTCGTCTCCGGTGCGGCCTCGAGTATTGTCTCGACGGTCGCCATGGCGCTGGTCGCAAAGAAAGAAACCGGCAGCCCCTATGCCGCAACCAATGCTGTCAGTCACTATGTGCACGGTCGCAAGGCCAGCTTCCGCGACCGCTTCTCGCTGCGCTATACGGTGCCCGGCCTGTTGATTCACCATGCCAGCGCCACGGTCTGGGCACTGGTGTTCGAGCGTGTGATGGGCGGCGTGCTCGATCAGAAGAACCCGTCGGCCGTCCTGGCCTCGGCAGCGGCAACGTCGGCCTTTGCCGCCTTCACCGATCACAAGCTGACGCCACGGCCATTGCAGCCGGGTTACCAGAAACGCCTGTCGAACAAGTCGCTGGGTGTGGTCTACACGTCGATTGCCGTCGGCATGGCGCTAGGCTCGATGTTCTTGCGGCGTAATCAGCCGCCGAAGTGATGGTGTGTTAGTGGTGCGGCCTGGCTGTCGCCAGCCGCCGGGTGGCCTGCGCCGGTGGCGTGTCGCCCAGTGGCAGCAAGCCGGCTCCGCGCGCCAGGGCCCGCACCAGCGTGGCCTCACCCGGGCGCAGGCAGTGGCCGCGAAGTTGCGGCAATGAGCGCACCGGCTCCGGTGTGATCTCGATGGCGGCGCGCACCAGCAAACGCTGGAGCGGCCGCAGGGGCGCCGGCAGGATCGGCGCCTCGCCCATGATCCGAATGAAATCGGCCAGGATGGCCGACCCTTCCAGGCCACGCGCGCTGCGCGCCAGCATGGCTTCCCATTCGCTCCACGAGCGCGGCGCACCCGTCGCACCATACAAGCGCGCTGCAGGCTGCGCTTCGGCGAACGCCGCATCCTTCTCAAGCAATGACAAACGGCGCGCGTAGCGGTGATACGCCTCGGTGAAGCCGAAAGTGGCCGTGGCCTGGACCCAGTCGAGCAGGCGCGGATCGTTCGCGTGGTAGGGCACGCCATCCGGCGTGGTGCCCTGCACGTGGTGGTGAATGCGCACCACGTTCGCAATCAGTTGTTCGGCCGCCGAGCGGGGGCCGTACACCGTCATCATTGCGGCAAAGCCGGTGCGGCGCAGGCGCAGGCCCGGGTCGCGCCGAAAGCTGCTGTGGTCCCAGACGCCGGTGCGCACCGAGGGTTCGGCCAGTTCGAGCAGCACTGCCGTCACCCCGCCGATGAACAGTGCGACCGGGTTGGCGAACACCTGCCAGGTGATGCCGCCGGCCGGCGCCAGCGCCGGTTCGCCGGCCGGCTGGCTGAAGTCGAACGCCATGCCGGCCGGTGGTTGCATCAATGCCCGCAGCTGCGCCAGCACGTCAGCCTTTCTTGCCCCGCATGCGCTGCACCAGCGTCACGACAGCGACGATGATCGCGCCCACGAGCACGCCGACAAGCGCGTCGACCAGGGTCGGAACCAGGAATGCCAGCACGCCACCGATCGCTGGCACGTCAGCCACGCCGGCGGCCATGTTTTGCGCGAAGTGGTGCACGGCAGGGATGGCGTGGGCGATGATGCCGCCGCCGACCATGAACATGGCGGCGGTACCGACCACCGACAGCACTTTCATCAGGCGCGGCGCGAACGCCAGCAAGCCCTTGCCCAGGCCGCGCGCGGCGCCGTTCTGGCTCTTGCTCAGGTACAGACCCGCATCGTCCATTTTTACGATCGCGCCCACCAGGCCGTACACGCCGATCGTCATCAGGATGGCGATCGCCACCAGGACGGCGACCTGCTGGCCGAAGGCCACGCCCACCAGGGTGCCCAGCGAAATCACGATGATCTCGGCCGACAGGATGAAGTCGGTGCGCACGGCGCCCTTGATCTTTTCTTTTTCCAGCGCGACCAGGTCGACCTCGGTATTGGCCACTGCCGCCACGTGCGCGGCCTTGTGCTGGGCATCTTCCTCAGGGCTGTGCAGGAATTTGTGCGCGAGCTTTTCGGCGCCCTCGAAGCACAGGAACGCGCCGCCGATCATCAGGAGTGGCGTGATGAGCCACGGCAGGAACACCGAGATGGCCAGTGCGGCTGGCACCAGGATCGCCTTGTTGACGAACGAGCCCTTGGCCACGGCCCAGACCACGGGCAGCTCGCGCTCGGCGCGCACACCCGTGACCTGCTGCGCATTGAGCGCCAGATCGTCGCCCAGGACGCCGGCGGTCTTCTTGGCGGCGACCTTGCTCATCACGGCAACGTCGTCGAGGACGGCGGCGATATCGTCCAGTAAGGTCAGTAAACTTGCTCCAGCCATGGGTCGTGCTCCTTCAAAATTAAGTTGCAATGATAGTAACCGAGGCGCCGTAAAGTACCTACACGGTTCAGCGCCGGTTTTTGCGTTTCAACCCCGCCAATCTGCATCTCGTCGCTTTTGCTGCGCGCGCCGGATGCGCTGTACGTATCGTCCATGCTGAAGGTTGCGGTGCTGCAGCCTCGTCCCCCACCACGAAGGAGATCCCATGAACAACGATTCGCTCCAGGCCGCCGCTCCCGTTCGCCGTGTCCGTGCTCCCAAGCGCAAGACCCGCATCACCATCTATCTCGACGACGAAGTACTCAACGAATTTCGCACCCTGTCCGAGCGTTGCGGGACCGGATACCAGACCCTGATCAACGCCGCGCTGCGCAACCGTTTGAACGGCCCGATCGGCGAAACCGGCGTCGCATAAGGCTTCCTTTCAGATTTCCCTCCTGGCGCGGCATTACACTTAGCAATATTTATGCTAATCTTCCCGCTCTTTTAACCCCGGAGGGATTTATGAAAAAAGGCGAACTGATCGCAGAATTCGCGAAGCGTACCGAGATGTCCGGTGCTGCCGCTGGCGTGGCCGTGAACACGATTATCGAGATCATCACCGAGCGCCTCAAAAAAGGCGACACGGTCGGCATCACCGGCTTCGGCACCTTCTCGGTGACCAAGCGTGCTGCGCGCAAGGGCCGCAATCCTGCCACCGGCGAAGTGATCAAGATCGCGGCGTCGAAGAGCCCGCGTTTCTCGGCTGGCGCGACCCTGAAGGCATCGGTCAACCCGACCAAAAAGAAGTAAGCACCACCCCACGGCCTTGTGCCGCGGCCCCTGTGCGGGTCGCGCGCGCGAGGCTGATGCAGTAACGTCCCGTCGTCCACCCTCCCCGCTGTTCCCCTTTTCCTGCCTGCCACCATGAGCTTCGCCACCTGGATTGCCTTCGTCATCGCCGGTTCCCTGATCGCCATTTCGCCCGGTTCCGGCGCGGTGCTGTCGATGTCGCATGGTCTGGCGTATGGCCTCAAGAAAGCCAGCGCCACAGTGCTGGGCCTGCAACTGGGCCTGATACTGGTGCTGATCATCGCCGGCGCCGGTGTCGGCTCGCTGCTGCTGGCGTCCTCGGTCGCCTTCACGATCGTCAAGGTGGTCGGCGCGCTGTACCTGATCTATCTGGGCGTGAGCCAGTGGCGCGCCGCGCCAGCGCCCGGCCCCGCCGCATCGACCGTCGGCCTGGAAGCGCACCCGCCGTTCGGGCGCCGCGTGCTGACGGGCTTCCTGACCAACACCACCAACCCGAAGGGCATCATCTTCATGGTGGCGGTGCTGCCGCAGTTCATTTCGAAAGACGCCCCGCTGCTCACGCAACTGGCGATCCTGGGCGTGACGATGGTCGTCATCGATTCGGTCGTCATGCATTGCTACGCTGCGCTGGCTGCGTCGATGCAGCGTTATATGCGCGATCCGCGCCACATGAAACTGCAGAACCGCGTGTTCGGCGCGGTGCTCGTGGTGATCGGCTCGATGCTGTTTTTCGTCAAGCGCCAGCCGGGCTGACGCGCCGGTCTGCCAGCAGATGCAACTGTTTGTAAGCCGCGTTGCCCCACCCGAGGGCGCGCGGTGTAATGCGTTTGTAGTTTTCCGTCTGCGTTCCCCTCCGGAGCACCACCATGACCCATCGTTTCGTCCCCACCACCGCGCTCTTCGTACTCGCGGCGTTTTCCACGTCCGTGCCCGCACAGACGGTGTTGCAGACCGACGCGCTCGAACAGGGTCAGGCGGCGTTTCAGGATGACACGCAACTGGCCGAAGCCCCGGGCCGGGCCGGGCGCATCTCGCTCGTTCAGGGCAAGGTCGATATCGGCGGGGATGTCGGCGCCGAATCGTCCCCGGCGCAACTGAACTGGCCAATCACGTCGCGCAACCTGATCTCCACCGCGCGCGGCGCACGCACCGAACTGCGGATCGGCTCCACCGCCATCCGGCTCGATGGCGACAGCTCGCTCGAGGTGACCGAACTGGATGACGACAGCCTGCGTCTGCGCCTGCACTACGGCAGCGTCAGCGTGCGCGTGATGAATGCCGACGTCGTGCCCGAATTCGAACTGCGCACCGCGCAAGCCACCGTGCGCCTGACGCAGCCGGGACGTTTGCGCGTCGATGCCGAACGTGAGCGCGATACGAGCCTCGTGAGCGTGCTCGATGGCGAAGCGCAGGTCGACGGCGCCGGCGCCAGCCTGACCGTGCGTGGCGGGCGCGCCGCCCAGGTGCGCGAGGAAGACGTGCGCACGCTGCAGGCGCAGCGCGACAACTTCGACGCCTGGTCGCTCACGCGCGACCAGGCGCTCGTGGCAGCGCAATCGTCGCGCCATATCGGCACCGAGATGACCGGCTACGAAGAACTCGATCGCTACGGCAGCTGGAGCACCAGTTCGGACTACGGCAGCCTGTGGACCCCGCAGGTGGCCGCCGACTGGACGCCCTACCGGGACGGCAGCTGGACCTTCATCGCTCCGTGGGGCTGGACCTGGGTCGACAATGCGCCGTGGGGTTATGCGCCCTTCCACTACGGGCGCTGGGTGCAGGTCCGGGATCGCTGGGCGTGGGCGCCGGGCCGTCTCGAGCGGCGCCCGGTGTGGTCGCCGGCGCTGGTCGGCTGGGTGGGCGGCAGCAACTGGAATGTCGGCTTCCAGTCGCGCAACCTGGCGGCGCACGGCTGGTATCCACTCAGCCCGTATGACCGTTACGTGCCGGGCTACCGCCTGTCGGGCGAGCGCCTGCGCCGTCTGAACGACTGGCGCCAGGCCAACCGCCGCGAGCAGTATCAGCCAGGTCGCCACAATGGCCTGACCGTCGTGCCGCGCGACCAGTTCGGCGGGCGCGGGCCGGTGATCGTCCCGCGTGCGCCGCGTCCGAACCGCCCGGAGCAGCTGATGCCGGGCACGCCGGGCAGCGCGCCGCCACCGCCACTGGCGGCGCGCCCCGGCTGGAACCGTGACCAGCGCGACCGGCGCGACCTGCCCGAGCGCGCGAATGCCGGACGTACCAGCGTCGAGCGCCCCGGCCTCGAGCGCCCTGGCCTTGACCGCATGCAGTTCGAGCAGCAGGCGCGTGAACGCGGCGAGCAAGAGCGGCTCACACGTGAACGCAATAACGGCGAGCGGCTGGCGCGCGAGCGCATGGAGGGCCAGGAACGGGCACTGCGCGAGCAGGGGGAGCGTGAACGCATGGGGCGCGAGTTCGAGAACCGCAACCAGATGGACCGCATGCGGTTCCAGGTCGAGCGCAACGACCGAGAGCGGTTCGGGCGTGAACGCATGCGCGAGCAGGCCGAACGCATTCAGCGGCAACCGGTCATGTCGACCAATGCGCCGGTGTTTGCGCGGCCGGAATCGCGTCCTGATTCGCGGCCAGATTCGCGGCCAGATTCGCGTCCGGACCGGCGGCCAGATTCGCGGCCAGACCCGCAGCCAGACCGGCGACCCGAGCCTGGTCCGATGCTGAACGCGCCCCAGCGCCCTGCCGCGCCACCGCAGATGGTGGCCCCGCCGGCGCCGCGCCCGCAGCCGTCGGTGCCCGCCTTCGCGCCGCCGCAGCGCAACAATGACCAGCGCAACAATGACCAGCGCGCCAATACCGACGCGCGCGGCGTGTCGCGCGTGGAGCGCTGAGCGATACCGGCGGTTTTCAGCCCACCCGCAGGGCGAAACCGCCGGTATTGGCTACAATGCGCTTTTGCACAGGATTACAGCCATGGACCCCAAAGATTCCCTCATCGAATACCCGAGCGACTTTCCGATCAAGGTGATGGGCGCGAGCCACATCGACTTCGCCCCGACCATCGTGGCGCTGGTGACCCAGCTCGACCCGACCTTCGACGAGAGCAAGCTGGAAACCCGGCCGTCGGCCAAGGGCAACTACACGGGCCTGACCGTGACCATCCGCGCCACCAGCCGCGAGATGCTCGACGAGGTGTACCGCACGCTGTCGACGCATCCGATGGTCAAGATGGTCCTGTAACGGCGTTCGCCTCAATGTCAGCGACCTCCCCCCTGATTCGTGAACTCGGCCAGGCTGACTACGAGCCCACCTTCGCGGCGATGCGCGCCTTCACCGATGCGCGCACGCCCGAGTCGCGCGACGAGCTGTGGATCGTCGAGCATCCGCCCGTGTTCACGCTGGGCCTGGGCGCCGACCGCGAGCACGTGCTGGCCCCGCACGACATCCCGGTAATCCAGACCGACCGTGGTGGCGAAGTGACCTTTCATGGGCCCGGCCAGGTCGTGATCTATCTGTTAATGGACCTGCGCCGCAACAAGCCGGGCGGCAAGCTGTACGCGCGCCAGTTTGTGGAAAAAATCGAACAGGCGGTGATCGATGTGTTAGGGGCGTATAATCTTGGCGGTGAGCGCGTTGCCGGTGCACCCGGCATCTATATCGCAGACGGTCCGCGCAAAGGCGCCAAGATCGCCGCGCTGGGCCTGAAAGTACGCGGCAATGGTTGCACCTACCATGGCGTATCGCTGAACGTGGCGATGGACCTGGCCCCGTTCACCTGGATCAATCCGTGCGGTTACTCCGGACTGGTCACAGTCGATATGCGCACGATGGGCGTCGAGGCGCCGCTGCACGATGTACAGCGGGCGCTGGCCCAGGCCCTGGTCGATCAGCTGGCACCCGAGGGCGTCCAGCCAGACCCGAACAAACCAACTGACAGCCCCGCGAGGGCAACGAGCCTATGACTTCCGAAATCGATACCGGCGTCGCCGCCGCAGCCGCCTACAACGCCAGCGAAAAGCAAAAAGGCGCCAGCAAGACCTCGCGCATCCCGATCAAGATCGTGCCGATCGCCGAGATGGAGCGCCTGAAAAAGCCTGACTGGATCCGCGTCAAGGCGGCCACCGCCTCGTCGCGCTTCTACGAAATCAAGGACATCCTGCGCGCCAACAACCTGGTGACGGTGTGTGAAGAAGCGAGCTGCCCGAACATCGGCGAATGCTTCGGCAAGGGCACCGCGACGTTCATGATCATGGGCGACAAGTGCACCCGCCGCTGCCCGTTCTGCGACGTCGGCCACGGCCGCCCTGATCCACTGGACATCAACGAGCCGGCCAACCTGGCCAAGACCATCGCCGCGCTGCGCCTGTCGTACGTCGTGATCACGTCGGTCGACCGTGACGACCTGCGTGACGGCGGCGCCGGCCACTTCGTTGAGTGCATCCAGAAAACCCGCGCCTCGAGCCCGAACACGAAGATCGAAGTGCTGGTGCCCGACTTCCGCGGCCGCCTCGAGAAAGCACTCAACATCTTCGCCGACGGCCTGCCCGACGTCATGAACCACAACCTGGAAACCGTGCCGCGCCTGTACAAGGAAGCCCGTCCGGGCGCCGACTACACGCACTCGCTGGTGCTGCTGCGCGACTTCAAGAAGATGTACCCGAGCGCGGTCACCAAGTCGGGCATCATGGTCGGCCTGGGCGAGACCGATGAAGAAATCCTGCAAGTCATGCAGGACATGCGCGACCACGACATCGACATGCTCACCATCGGCCAGTACCTGGCGCCGACCAATTCGCACCTGCCGGTGCGCCGCTACGTGCACCCGGACGTCTTCAAGATGTTCGAGCAAAAAGCCTACGAAATGGGCTTCGTGCACGCTGCCGTGGGCGCGATGGTGCGCTCGTCGTATCACGCCGACCAGCAGGCGCACAACGCTGGCGTGGCGGCATAAGCGCCCTCACACGGCCTTCCCGAGTCGGTGCTGACGCGCCGGCGAAGGCAGGCCGCACTGCCTGACCTACCGCCGCGCCATGCCGGCGGCACCCATCTCCCCGCACCGCACCGCACCGCATCGCATCGCATCGCTTCGTTCGCAAGGACGGGCTGCTGCTTTGATCGCCTTGTCGCCAGCGTTGCTGTATGCATCAATTGCCTGCGCTTCCTTTATCTGATATTCAAACAGACTTCTGCTGATTGCCCGTAAATATTTACGTGGCACTAATTCATGACGAGGTTATGACAATCGAGCCATAAAAATAGAAATCGCCTCTAATATATTGATTCTCACTGAATATATCTGGACTGAATCTCGAATATGATGCTGGAGGGGTATTATTCAATAAATGAGAATGCTATGCGAGGTAAATGGAATTATATTTAGTGCGATGCTAATATAGTTTGGTTCCAGCGCGTGTCTGACGAGAATGCACGATATTCAACGTCGACCATTTCGCTAAACGTTTACCCACATAGTTCATATTCAAGGATGCCATGAAATTTGGCATGCTCGTCGTTGGCGAAGGCTTGGCCGCATTAACGCTGTTATTGAATACACCATCGACAATCAAGGTGGGTGTTGTATCGCGCAGTAAATTCGATGAGCCGTCGAGCTATTGGGCGCAGGGCGGGATTTCAGCGGTATATTCTGTGGACGACGATTTCGAGAAGCATACGACCGATACGCTCCGCGCCGGCGACGGCTTGTGCAACGAAGCGACCGTGCGCGCAATCGTCACGGCAGGTACCAGTGTGCTGCAGTGGCTGATCGACATGGGCGTGCCATTTACGCGCGAGAACGAGCAGATCCATCTGACGCGCGAAGGCGGGCATTCCGAACGTCGCGTTGCGCACGTCGACGACATGACCGGCCGGGCCATCATGCAATCGCTCCAGGCCAAAGCGGCGCTGCTGCCGAATGTCACCTGGATTCGCCAGTATGAAGCAGTGGAACTGATATCCGACGGTGGCCGGGTTACCGGCCTGATTGCGCAAAGCCTCGCAGATGGCGATGTCAGCGTATTCAGCGCGCCGAATGTGGTATTGGCCACGGGCGGAATAACCGGGTTATATCCGTATGCCACGAGTCCTCACGCCAGTAAAGGCGAGGCAATTGCAATGGCCTGGCGTGCCGGTGCCAATATTGAAAATCTCGAATTCGTTCAATTCCATCCGACTGCTTATCAGCATAATGGCCAGGTCATCAGTCTTATCACGGAAGCAGTAAGAGGCGAGGGCGGACACTTATATAATACTGCGGGTGAACGTTTCATGTC
Source organism: Telluria sp. LT1R51-2 (assembly GCF_059685775.1). Classification (NCBI taxonomy): domain Bacteria; kingdom Pseudomonadati; phylum Pseudomonadota; class Betaproteobacteria; order Burkholderiales; family Oxalobacteraceae; genus Telluria; species Telluria sp. LT1R51-2. The sequence continues at coordinate 732,491 of NZ_JCASIM010000002.1, forward strand.
CCAATATTCGGGGCAGGGAGAACTGGCCCCGCGTGATATCGTCGCACGTGCAATTTATGCCGAAATGGCCAGGTTACGCGCACCTTATGTGTGGCTCGATATTTCCCATCAAGGCGAGAAATTCGTGCAAAGCCATTTCCCGAATCTGGTGGAATTGACCCGGCGCCACGGCTGCGATTTGTCCACGAAACCTGTGCCGGTGTCGCCGGCCGCGCATTACACCTGTGGCGGCATCGCGACCGATTTGCACGGTCGTACCAGCGTTGCAGGTCTGTATGCGATCGGTGAAGTGGCCAACTGCGGTTTGCACGGCGCAAACCGCTTGGCCAGCAACTCACTGCTCGAATGCGTGGTCATGGGGCGTGCCTGCGCCGAGGCGGTATCCGGCAGCGACGCCCTGTCCGGGGCGGGCAAGAAGCTGACGATCCGGGTGCCCACGATCGTCGAGACCAATCTGTCGCTGGCGGCACTGCCCGAGTTGCGTGCGTTGCTGTGGAATCACGCTGGTATCGTTCGCTCGTGCGATGGCCTGGCCACCGGATTGCGCGAGCTTGCCCGACTGGGTGACGGACCGTGCGGACTGCTGCCCTACGGCCAGGCGCTGCGTGCCAGGAATATCCACGATGCCGCCTATCTTGTCCTGCACAGCGCATCGCTGCGCAAGGAGTCGCGTGGAGGGCACTTCAACACCGATTTCCCCGACAAAGCGCCGGCGATGCCCACGATCGTCACTGGCGTGGATCGCACCGTCTGGCGCCAGGCCGCCGTCCGCGCGCAGGTCGAGGACAACGTTCCGGCCTGAGTGCCCGACCGGGCATGACCGGGGGATGAGCGCAGCGGTGGTCGCTGACGGCACGCGCGCTCATTCAGATTCAATCAGTTCGTTCAAATGAAAAGTGCCCATGTTATTCAATCTGATCGCAGCGGGCGTTGCCGCGGGTTTTCTGGCAGGGATGTTCGGCATTGGCGGTGGCGCGATTGTCATTCCAGTGCTGATGTATCTGTACCAAAGTGGGGGCATGGACAACAACGAGGCGATCCGCCTCGCATTCGGTACCTCGCTTGCCACCATGGCATTTACCGGTATGGCGTCATTTCTGAGTCACTGCGAGCGTGGCAATGTCGATTTTGTCTGGCTGAAAAAGCTGTTCATCCCGGCAGGGTTGGGGGCAACGGCCGGCGCCCTGGTGGCAACGCGCATACCGGGCGTCTGGCTTGCGCTCGGCCTGGCGTTGATGCTGGCCTATTTCGGGTTCAAGTTGCTCATCCAGCGCGAGCATGACGGGACGGTATCGGTGGCCTTCGTGCGCTTTCGTATGGTCGCCGGTGTCTTGTCAGGCGTAGCGTATTCATTGGCGGGCATGGGCGGTGCTTCGGTCATCACGTTCTTCCTGACCCATGTCGGATTACCCATTCGCCGCGCGATCGGCACCGCCACCGGCGTCATCCTGCCCATCTCGCTGGGCGCGATGATCGGCTTCGGCGTGACCGCCGGCGCGCCGCACGACTGGCGCTGGGGCTATATCGACCTGCATGCGCTGCTGGTGATGAGCGTGTGTGCAGTGGTGGCATCCAGACTCGGCGTGTGGGCGGCGGCGGCATTGCCGACCTTGGTGCTGCGCCGGGTATTCGGGTTGTTCATGATGGCCCTGGCGGGCAAAACCATCTACACGGTGATGCTGTAACCCGAGCCAGCGCAGGTCGTCGCCAGCACGCTGGCAGCGCCGGTAGCACGGCAGGAAATTGGCCAGGGCCGTGCGCGATTCGCATCCGCGATATAGTAGCGGCAACCGATTTTCGCGCAGCCAGCCATGAGCACTCTTCCGAGCAATACCCCCGCCGATGTTCCCGAAGACGACGCCGCACTCGAGCGCACACTTGACCTGGCCGCGCGCGGCATCGAACTGGTCAAGCTGGAAGGCCGCGTGTTCCTGCGCTTCTCGGGCGTGGTGCGCTACGAAGGCTTGCAGGTGCCGTACCGCCTGGTGCCGTCGCGCGGCGTGCTGGCCAAGCCGAGCAAGTGGCGCAAGCTGGACGCGGCCGGGCGGCGCGCGCTGATCGAAGAGCGCACTGGTGACGCCGACCTCGCGCGCCTGCACCAGGACGCCGAGGAATTCGTGCGTGATCTGGCGGGCGATGCGGACGACGCCGGCTACGACCCGATGCTGTTTCTCGATGTGCTGGACGAACTGCAAACGTCCGAGCCGGCCGAGTATGTGTTCCAGCGGATTTCGCAGCGCCTGACCCACGCGATCGAGCGCGACGCCGAAGAGCGCCACGCGGCGCGCACCAAGGAGAGCATCAACCTGGCCGAGTACCCGCGCTCGTTCGACGTCGCCAGCCGCATGGGCCGCAAGTTCATCGCGCTCCTGGGCCCCACCAACTCGGGCAAGACGCACCGTGCGATGGAAGCGCTGGCCAACGCGCGGAGCGGCGTGTATCTGGCGCCGCTCCGCCTGCTGGCGCTGGAAAACTACGAGCGCCTGCAGGCTGCGCGCCCGCACGGCGAGGCGATCAAGGTCAGCCTGATCACGGGCGAGGAACGGCGCCTGGTGGAGGGCGCGACGCACGTCGCCAGCACCGTCGAAATGCTCGACTCGAAAACGCCGATCGATGTGGCCGTGATCGACGAGATCCAGATGCTGGCCGACCGCGACCGCGGCGCCGCCTGGACCGCCGCCGTGTGCGGCGCGCCGGCATCGGTCGTGTACCTGGTCGGCGCGCCGGAAGCGCGGCGCGCGATCGAGGCACTGGCCGAGCGGCTCGATGTGCCGCTCGAGGTGCACGTGCTCAAGCGGATGGGGCCTCTGGAGATGGAGCCGATGGCTGTGCGCAAGCTGTCGAACCTGCGCCGGGGCGACGCCGTGATCGCATTCTCGCGCCGCGAGGTGCTCAAGTGGCGCGACATGATCACGGATAAGGGACTGTCGGTGGCCACCGTCTACGGCAACCTGTCGCCCGAGGTGCGCCGCGCGCAGGCCGAGCGCTTTCGCGACGGCCAGGCCGATATCGTGGTCGGCACCGATGCGCTGGCGATGGGGCTGAACATGCCGATCGCGCGCATCGTGATGACGACCACGGTCAAGTACAACGGCGTGGAGGAAGAAGAAATCTCCGCTGCGCTGGCCAAGCAGATCGCGGGGCGGGCAGGGCGCTACGGCGTGCACGACGAAGGCTTCGTCGTCGGCTACGACGACGAGACGCACCAGGTCATGCGCTCATTGATGAAGGAAAAAATTCCGGCGGTGGCCACCAGCGGCTTCGCGGTCGCGCCATCGCTCGAGCAGCTGCACCGGATTTCGTCGGTAACGGGCGAGACCTCGCTGGTCAAGCTGCTCAAGCGCTTTGTCCACAATATCGACGTGCCGGACGGCTTCTTCTACCCGCGCATCACCGAAGACCAGAACGAGCGCGCCGAGTGGCTCGACACGCTGCCGCTGTCGGTGGCCGACAAGTTCATGCTGTCCCTGGTGCCCATCTCGAGCCGCGTCCCGGCGCTGCAGAAGGCGTGGGAACACTGGTGCCTGTCGCTGGCCAAGAAGATCGTCGTCAAGCTGCATGGGCACAGCAATCCGCAGCAGCTGTTCTACATGAACCTGCAAGAGGTCGAGGACCAGTGCCGCGTGTATTCGGCCTATGCGTGGCTGGGGTACCGGGCGCCGGACTACTTCCCGAGCATCGCGCTGGCGCAGGAACTGGCGCGCGAGGCGTCCGAGCGCGTCGACGCGCTGCTGCAGCAGCAGAACGCGGCGGCCCGGCAGCGGCACGGTGGAAAGAGTAGCGGCAAGGGTGGCAAGCACCACGAGGGCCGGCGCCGCTGACGCCAAGGGTGGTCTCGGTGTACGATGCCGCTTTCATAAAAACACCGAGACAACCCCATGAGCATTCCACACACCCCTGACGCCTTCAACACCTTCGGCGCGACCTACCTGCCTGGCCACCTGGGCATCCAGATTACGGAGGTCAGCCCCGGCAAGCTGGCCGCCGAGATGCCCGTCGCGCCGCACCTGCTGGCGCCGAATGGCTACCTGCATGCCGGCAGCGTCGTCACGCTGGCCGATACCTGCGCCGGCTATGGCTGCATCAGCAACCTGCCGGAAGGCGCGCAGAACTTTACGACGATCGAATTGAAATCGAACCACCTGGGCACCGCGCGCGAAGGCACCATTGCCTGCGTCGCCACCGCCGTGCACCTGGGCCGCACGACGCAGATCTGGGACGCCACCGTCACGGACAAGGCCAGCGGCAAGACCATCGCGCTGTTCCGTTGCACGCAGATGATCCTGTATCCGAAGGCGTAACCAGAATCAGCCGGCCAGCTCTTTCTCGATCAGCTTGTGCACCGCGCCGAAGTCCGGCGCGCCGACATAGGTCTTGATGATGCGGCCCTGTTTGTCGATCAGGAAGGTGGTGGGCGTGAGCGTGACATCGCCGAACTGGCGCGCGATATCGCCCGCCGAATCAAGCGCCACGGTAAATGGCAGCTTGCGCTGCTCGGCAAAATTGAGCACGTAGTCGGGCCGGTCATACTGCATCGCGACGGCGACGAATTCCAGGCCCTGGCCCTTGTACTTGTTGTAGGTCGCGACCATGTCGGGCATCTCCTTGACGCAGGTGACGCACGACGTGGCCCAGAAGTTGACCATCACGACCTTGCCGCGCAGCGACTGCGTCGACACCTTGTCGCCGGCGATGCTGATGAACGTGACGTCCGGGGCCGGCGTGCTGCTGGCCAGCGAGGCGTAGCCGATACCGGCCAGCGCCAGCACGACGGCGCCGATGGCGGCAGGCTTGATCCAGGAGCGGGAAGAGGTAGACGCGGTGGACGCGGGGGATGCGGTCATGGTCGGCGATCGAATAAAAAAAGCGGCAGGGCCATTATAGCCCTGCCGCTTTTTTGCATGGTGCGGATGCACGCGGGGTTCAGGAACCCTGGGGTGCGTTCTGCGCGTTGGCCTGCTTGGCGCGTGCGTCTTCTTCGCTGATGTATTCGAAGATCTTCACCACGCTCGTCACGCCCGAGACGCCCTTGGCGACGTCGGCAGCGATATTGCCTTCGCGCGGGGTCACAAGACCCATCAGGTAGACCACGCCGCGTTCGGTCGTGACCTTGAACGAGATCGCCGACACGGTCTTCATGTCGACCAGGCTGGCCTTGACCTTGGTGGTGATGAGCGCATCGTTCGAGCGCGACGTGTAGCTCGACGAACCCGAAATCTTCAGTTCGTTGATGACCGACACGACGTTTTCAATCTTACGCACTTCGCGCTCGGCCGCAGCCTTCATGGCCTCGTCGCGTACTTCGCCGGTGAGCAGCACCTTGCGGTTGAAGCTCGTGACGTTGATGTTGCCGTTGCCATTCGTGACTTCGCGCATCTTGATCTCGGCCTTGACCGTGACCGACTTGTCTTCGGTCTGGGCGCCCAGCGTGCGGCGGTCGACCGCCGAGACGGCGCTCCCGATGCCGGCGCCGACGATCAGGCCGAAGCAGCCCGACAGCGATGCCAGCAGGGCCGAGCCCAGAACGACTTTCGTCAACAGCACGGCCATGGGCCGGCGGGTATTACGCATTCTCGTCTCCTCCGAACAGCGCGACGTCGATGCCGTCGCAGATGCAGTGAATGGCGCACAGGTGAACTTCCTGGATCCGCGCGGTGCGCGAATGCGGGACGTTGACGTGGACGTCGGCGTCGGTCAGCAGCTTGGCCAGCTGGCCGCCGTCCTTGCCTGTAAACGCCACGATGCGCATTTCGCGCTCGAGCGCCGCTTCGACCGCAGCGAGCACATTGCCCGAGTTGCCCGAAGTGGAAATGGCCAGCAGGATGTCGCCAGCCTGGCCGAAGGCCTGCACCTGCTTGGAATAGATTTCGCGGAAGCTGTAATCGTTGCCAACGGCGGTCAGGATCGACGTGTCGGTGGTCAGCGCGATGGCCGGGAGCGGGAAGCGCTCGCGTTCGAAGCGCCCGACCAGCTCGGCAGCAAAGTGCTGGCAGTCGGCGGCCGAACCGCCGTTACCGCAGGCCAGGATCTTGTTGCCATTGGACAGGGCGCCGAACATGAGTTCGACCGCCTGCGAAATGTGGGGAGCCAGGGTTGCAGCCGACCTCATCTTCAGGTCAGCGCTCTCCTGGAAGTGAGCGAGGATGCGTTGTGTATTCATAGCCGAGGATTATAGTGTAGTAGCAAGGCGCACTGGGCAAGGTCGGTAAAAATTGCTTACACTTCAATCACGTTCTGCAGCCACTCGATCTGTTCACCATCGATGGCGACCACGTCGAAGCGGCAGGGTGGCGTGACGGGAAAGCGCAGCAGGTAGACCTGGGCCGCGCAGACCAGGCGCCGGATCTTGGCCGGCGTGATGCTGGCCGCGGCGCCGCCTTGTCTGCTGCTGGCGCGCTGACGCACTTCCACGAACACAAGGGTGGCGCCGTCGCGCATGATCAGGTCGATTTCGCCGCCCTTGCAGCGAAAGTTTTCTTCCACCGGCGCCAGCCTGCGGCGGCGCAGATAGGCGCTGGCGGCAAGTTCATACTGGTGACCCTGGGCCTGCCGTTGTGACAGGCGCCCGGACCACATGTCACAGGCCGGTAGAGACCGCTTCGAATACGCGGCCGGTCACGGCGGCGCCATCGGCGCCAGGCATCGCATCACGCACGACGACGCCGGTTTCGACGCGGCGGAACGCACGCGCGCCTTGCCCCATGTCGATTGACAGACGACCCGTGGCGCCGTCGAGCTCGAATGCGCCGGAAGGACGCAGCGACAGTTCACGGGCGATGCGGTAGGCGTCGATGCCCAGGGCGTACAGGCGCTGCAGGTCGAGGCCCTGGCCGCCGCTGCTCCAGCTCGGGTAGCTTGCCACGGCCGGGTGATCGGCCTGCACGGTCCACGGCAGGTCGAGGATGCGCACGCCGACCAGCTCAGGCGGGATACTGGCCGGGTCGCGGCCCGGGTTGACCGAGGCCGTGCCATAGGTGGGCATTGAGGTGCCGAGCGCGCTGCGCACCTGGCGCAGGCTGTTGGCATCGAGCGCCGCATAGACCAGTTGCGGCGGCTGCGATTGCAGGCGCGCGCGCAGGTCGGCCAGTGCATTGGCGTCGACGTAGCCACCCGCATTGGGCAGCTCGACCGTGTTCTGGACGCGGCCCAGCTCGGACCAGCGCGCGCTGAAGGCGCCCGACAGGCGCTGCTGCCAGGTGGCGCGCCCGGTCAGCACCAGTGCCTGGCCGGATGGCTGCTCGCCCGCAGCCCAGTCGGCCACCTGGCGTGCTTCGTCTTCGAGCGAGAAGCCGATGACGAGCATCTTGGACGGCAGCGCAGACGCGACCTGCGGGTGGTTCAGCGCGATGGTCGGCTTGGTGACGGCGCCGCTCGTGGCCAGGGCCGCCACGGCAGGGCGCGCGAGCGGGCCGACCACGATGTCGTTGTCGGCGGCCGCCATGCGGTAGGCGTCGAGCGCGGCTTGCGACGAGTCGCCGGTGGGCACGAGGTTGACGGTGACGTTGCCGCGCTGCTGGTCGTACGCGGCCATGAAGCCGGCGCGCACCGCTTCGGCCGGCTGGGCCAGCGCCTGCGATTCGAGGGGCAACAGCAGCGCGACGCGGACGGTGGGGCCGCTTGGCGCCGCCGCGGCACTTGGCGTGCTGCCATCGGCGCTCGGCGGCAGTTCGACCGGACTGGTCTGGACACCGCTATCGGAACGCGGCGCAGGTGGTGTATAAGCAGAGTCGGCAGGTGCGGCAGGCGCACCACTTGTCACTGACGCGCCTGGGCTGCACAATCCGCCTGGCATGCCACAACCGGTATCGGGTGGCAAGGGCGTACTGCCGCACGCGGCCAGCAGTGTCGTGAGTGAGGCGGCAATCAAGCCCGTGAGATTTTTTTTCTTCAGCATCGGAACCCTATATGACAGAACAGCAGACCATCGACATCGCCCGACTTCCCGTCATGGGCGAGGCGGCCCAGCAGTCCTATCCTACCGCAACGCTGTATGTCGTGGCTACTCCGATTGGCAACGTCACCGACATCACCTTGCGTGCTTTACACCTGCTGGCCCTGGCCGACGTCGTCGCCTGTGAAGACACGCGCAAGACTGGCGCGTTATTGCAACGCTTTGGTCTTTCCAAGAGCACGATCGCGGCGCACCAGCACAATGAGCGCGAAGTGGCCGACAAGATTGTCGAGCGCCTACGCGCCGGCCAGCGGGTGGCGCTGGTGTCCGACGCCGGTACGCCGGGCGTGTCCGATCCGGGTGCGCGCATCGTCGATGCCGTGCGTGCTGCCGGCCTGAACGTGGTGCCGTTGCCGGGCCCGTCGGCGGCGATCACGGCGCTGTCGGCCAGCGGCCTGGTCAACGACCGCTTCCACTTTGTCGGCTTTCTGCCGGCCAAGGCCAAGGGGCGCGAAACGGCGCTGGCGCCCCTGACGCGCGAAACATCGACGCTCGTGTTCTATGAAGCGCCGCACCGGATCGTCGATTGCGTCGAAGCATTGACGGCCGCGTTCGAACCGACCCGCCAGGTCGTGTTTGCCCGTGAGCTGAGCAAGATGTTCGAAGAAATCCACCGCTGTACGCTGGGCGAGGCGCTGGCCTGGGTCAAGGCGGACGCGCACCGTGAGAAGGGCGAATTCGTCGTGCTGGTCGAGGGCGCAGTGGAAGCGAGCGACGCTGAAGACATCGAGGCCGAGCGCGTGCTGCAGATCCTGCTGACCGAATGCAGCGTGAAGCAGGCGGCCAATCTGGCGGCGCAGATCACGGGGCGCAAGAAGAATGCCTTGTATGAGCGGGCGCTGCAGATCCGAGGTGAGTGAGGATTTTGACGCGAAATCCTTGACCAAGTGACGGCAAGCCGGTATTATCTTGCTTCTTCGGAGTGTAGCGCAGCCCGGTAGCGCACCTGGTTTGGGACCAGGGGGTCCAAGGTTCGAATCCTTGTACTCCGACCAGCATTAAGAGAAAAGCCGACAACGCGAGTTGTCGGCTTTTTTCGTTGTGCGGCCGGTTTCCTTGAAACAGCCCCCGGCACACCGGGGGCCTGCAGGTCAACCGGCCCGTTTGGCCGCCAGCGCATTGCCGGCGCGGCTGATGCTCTTGCGGCCCAGCTGTGCTGATATAAACAGGCCGGCATCGACCACCTGATCGAGATCCACGCCCGTCTCGATGCCCAACCCCTGCATCAGGTACAGCACGTCTTCGGTCGCGACATTGCCGGTTGCGCCCTTGGCATACGGGCAGCCGCCCAGACCCGCCACCGATGAGTGGAAAATCGCCACGCCCACTTCCAGCGCCGCATAGATATTCGCCAGCGCCTGGCCATAGGTGTCGTGGAAGTGGCCGGCCAGCTGGCCCATCGGGAATGCCTGCGCTGCGCGCAGCATCACGGCCTGCGTCTGGCGCGCGGTCGCCACGCCGATCGTGTCGGCGATATCGATCTCGTCACAGCCCAGGTCACGCATGCGCGCCACGACGTCGCCCACGGCATCGAGCGACACGGCGCCCTGGTACGGGCAGCCGAACGCCGTGCTGATCGAGCCGCGCAGGCGCAGGCCGTGTTCCCTGGCAGCGCGCGCGACCGGCTCGAAGCGCGCGATTGACTCGGCAATCGAGCAGTTGATGTTCTTTTGCGAAAAGGCCTCGGACGCTGCGCCGAACACCACGACCTCGTCGGCCTTGCCGGCCAGTGCGGCCTCGAAGCCCTGCATGTTCGGCACCAGCGCCGAATAGATCGTGCCGGGCCGGCGCTCGATGCGCGCCAGCACCTCGGCGGAGGTTGCCATCTGCGGCACCCACTTGGGCGAGACGAACGCTGCCGCTTCGACATTGACAAAACCGGCGCGCGCCAGGCGCTCGACCAGTTCGATTTTTACGTCAGCGCCGAGCGCTTCTTTTTCGTTCTGCAGGCCGTCGCGGGGGCCGACTTCGACGATCTTGACCTTCGTTGGCAGGGGCATCATTTCTTAATATCCACGTTGGCGGTCGACGAGGTCGTCGACCGGTTGGCCGCGTTCGAGAGCGTCGATCTTGGCGACGATCTGGCGCACGGCGTCCTGGCGCATGGTGAGCGCCGAAATATGCGGGGTGAGGGCGATGCGCGGCTCGTTCCAGAACGGGTGCTGGGCCGGCAGCGGCTCGTGGCGGAACACGTCGAGCGTGGCGCCGGCAATGTGCCCGGAGCGGATCAGCGTCATCAGATCGGGTTCGGCCAGGATCGCGCCGCGCGAGACGTTGATCAGGTACGCGCCGGGCGCCAGCTTGCCCAGGTTGTGGCGGTCGAGCAGGTTGGTGGTCTCTGGCGTCAGCGGCAGCAGGCACACCAGCACGCGCGTGCCGTGCAAGAAGTCGCCGAATTGCGCCATGCCGGCATAGGTTGGCACGCCCGGGATGTCTTTCGGGCTGCGGCTCCAGCCGCGCACGGGAAAGCCGAAATGGCGCATCGCCTCGACCACCGGCATGCCCAGCCGGCCCAGGCCCATGACGCCGATTGTGAACGATTCTTTCGGATGCTGCGGCAGCGGATTCCAGGCGCCGTGCCTGGCCTGCTGTTCATATTCGTCGAAGCGGCGAAAGTACCGCAGCACTGCATGCGCCACATACTCGGCCATCTGCACGCCCATGCCGGCGTCGCCCAGGCGCACCAGCGGCACATCGGGCAAGGCGTCGCCAAACTTGAGCAGTGCGTCGACGCCGGCGCCCATCAGGAAGATCGCCTTGACGCTCCCCAGCTGGGCCAGCAGGGCGGGGGCCGGGTTCCACAGCACGGCGTAATCGCAGTGCGCCAGTTGCTCGCCTTCTTTCCAGATGACGGTCTGGGCGCCTGGCAGCACGCTGGCAAACGCGTGTTCCCAAGGCTCGCTGACGCCATCGCCCCGGTACAGGACAATCCGCATGTCTCCCCCTCATCGTGTAGGGTGGTTTTTATGGGTGTTGCTTACGCCGCCTTGAAGGCCAGCAGCGGCGCGCCGTCGGCAACCTGGTCGCCGACCTCGTACAGCACGTCCTCGACCACGCCGTCGCCCGGCGCGGCAATCGTGTGCTCCATCTTCATCGCTTCCATGATGACGAGCGGTTCGCCCTTCACCACGGTGGCGCCGGCCTGGACGAGCACCGCGACCACCTTGCCCGGCATCGGCGCCGTCAGGCGGCCGCCGAGCGTTTCGACTTCGCCGGCGTGGGCCATCGGATCATTGTACGTCAGCGTGAAATGCTGACCGCCGGTAAATACGTGGAACACATCGCCGTCGCGGCGCACGACGCCCTGAACGGCCGTCTCGCCAAGGCGCAGCGCCAGGTCGTCGCCGGCGTGACCGACGCGTTCCACGCGCTGCGCCTGGCCATCCAGGTCGATCTCGAGCCCGTCGCGGCGGTAGGTCAGGCCGACGCGGTAGGCGCCGAATTCGTCGGACCACGACAGCACGCGGCGGTAGTCGCCGTTCATGCGCCAGCCGCTGGCCTGGCTCCATGGATCGGCGTCGTTGGCCGCGTTAGCAGCGTTCTCGCGCAGCGCGAACACGGCCAGCGCGAGTGCGCCCAGCGGCGCCGGCGCGGCAGGCGGGAACAGCGTCGCGCCATGGCGCTCGATCAGGCCCGTGTCCAGGTCGGCCGTGGCAAACGCCTCGCCCTCGACCAGGCGTTTCAGGAACGCGATATTGGTGGCCAGCCCGACGATGCGGAACTCGCTCAGCGCCTGCGACATGCGCGCCAGCGCCTGGGTGCGGTCCGCGCCCCAGACGATCAGCTTGGCGATCATCGGATCGTAGAACGGCGAAATCGCATCGCCTTCGCGCACGCCGGAATCGACACGCACGGCGGCCGGATTGGCACCGTCGCTGCCCAGTTCGAACGCGACCGCACGCGGCACGTCCATATGGCGCAAGGTGCCGATCGACGGCAGGAAACCCTTCTCGGGATTTTCGGCGTACACGCGCGCTTCGATCGCGTGGCCGTGGATGCCCAGTTCATGCTGCTGTTTCGGCAGCGCTTCGCCAAAGGCGACCCGCAACTGCCATTCCACCAGGTCGGTCCCGGTGATCATTTCGGTCACCGGATGCTCGACCTGCAGGCGCGTGTTCATCTCCATGAAGTAGAACGAGCCGTCCTGGTTGGCGATGAATTCGACGGTGCCGGCGCCGACATAGCCGACGGCGCGCGCGGCGTTCACGGCCGCTTCGCCCATCGCGGCGCGGCGCTCCGGCGGCATGCCGGGGGCGGGCGCTTCTTCCAGCACCTTCTGGTGCCGGCGCTGCACCGAGCAATCGCGCTCGTGCAGGTAGACGCAGTTGCCCAGGCTGTCGGCAAACACCTGGATCTCGATGTGGCGCGGGCGGATCAGGTATTTTTCGACCAGCACCTTGTCGTCGCCGAAGCTGGAAATCGCTTCGCGCTTGCACGAGGCCAGCGCGCCTTCGAAGTCTTCGGAACGCTCGACCACGCGCATGCCCTTGCCGCCGCCGCCGGCGCTGGCCTTGAGCAGCACCGGGTAGCCGATGCGGTCGGCCTGTTCGCGCAGGAACGCGGGATCCTGCTCGTCGCCGTGGTAGCCCGGCACCAGCGGCACGTTGGCGCTTTCCATCAGCTGCTTGGCGGCGGACTTCGAACCCATCGCGCGCATCGACGATGCAGGCGGGCCCACGAACACCAGGCCCGCGGCCTGCACCGCATCGGCAAACTCCGCGTTTTCGGACAGGAAGCCGTAGCCGGGGTGGATTGCCTGTGCGCCGGTGGCCTTGGCGACTTCGATGATTTTCTGGCCGCGCAGATAACTGTCGCGGGCAGCGGCGGAGCCGATCAGGATGGCCTCATCGCAGACCGCGACGTGCTTGGCGCCGGCGTCGGCCTCGGAATACACGGCGACGGTGCGAATACCCATGCGGCGCGCGGTGGCGGCCACACGGCAGGCGATCTCGCCACGATTGGCGATGAGGAGTTTGGTGAACATGCGCGTTATCTTTCGCTTATGGTTGTTCGGGTGATGCTTGCGCGGCCGTGTCTCCCCGGCCGCGCGGGTCATGCGCTTAATACTGCGCTTGCTACTGCGCTGGGTACGATGCTTAGCAGCCGCAGGCTTCCTTCGGCGCCGAGTCCAGCGTCGCCGCGCGGGTCTTCAGGCCAAGCTTTTCCAGCAGCACGCGGTCATCGTCGGCCTCGGGATTTTCGGTGGTCAGCAGCTTGTCGCCGTAGAAGATCGAGTTGGCGCCGGCCATGAAGCACATCGCCTGCACCGCTTCGCCCATTTCACGGCGGCCCGCCGACAGACGCACGCGCGCTTGCGGCATCGTGATGCGCGCGACCGCAATGGTGCGCACGAATTCGATCGGGTCGAGCTTGTCCATGCCGTGCAGCGGCGTGCCCGCCACCTGCACCAGGTGGTTGACCGGCACCGATTCGGGATACGGGTTCAGGTTCGCCAGTTGCGCGATCAGGCCGGCGCGCTGCTCACGCGTCTCGCCCATGCCGACGATGCCGCCGCAGCAGACCTTCAGGCCCGCTTCGCGCACGCGGCCCAGTGTGTCCAGGCGGTCCTGGTATTCGCGGGTCGAAATGACGTTGTTGTAGAAGTCTGGCGCGGTGTCGATATTGTGGTTGTAGTAGTCCAGGCCAGCGCGCTTGAGCTGTTCGGCCTGGCCGGCTTCGAGCATGCCCAGCGTGGCGCAGGTTTCCATGCCCAGCGCCTTGACTTCACGCACCATCGTCTCGACCTTGTCCATGTCGCGCTCTTTCGGGCTGCGCCATGCCGCGCCCATGCAGAAGCGCGTGGCGCCGCTGGCCTTGGCCGCGCGCGCCGCGTCGAGCACCGTGTCGATGTCGAGCAGCTTCTTGGCTTCCACGCCCGTGTCGTAGCGCGCCGCCTGCGGGCAGTAGCCGCAGTCTTCTTCGCAGCCACCGGTCTTGATCGACAGCAGGGTCGCCAGCTCGACGTCGCCATCCGGGAAGTTCAGGCGGTGCGCGGTCGACGCGCGGTGCATCAGTTCGGTGAACGGCAGGTCGAACAGCGCGAGCACGTCGGCCAGCGGCCAGGTTGCATTCTCGGGCGGCTTGATGGCTGCCGTTGGGCGGTGCAGGGCGACAGTGTTCATATTGGTCATTTCGGTTCCTTCAAAAACTAGACCCGCGTGGACGGCCAGCCTGGCAGTCCGGCGAGGTCGATAAATTCGGCTGCCGCAGCAGCCGTCGGTTCGTTCAGGCGCGGCACGCGGCCCAGCAGCGGCGCCGGGATACGCTGGGTCAGCGCCTCGATGTTCTCTTGCGCAAAGCGCATGTCCGTGTCGACCGTGTTGGCGACCCAGCCGGCCAGCACCAGGCCGCGCGCCACGATCGCTTCGACGGTCAGCAGCGCATGGCTGATGCAGCCCAGGCGCACGCCGACGACGAGGATCACGGGCAGGTTCAGTTGTGCGGCCAGGTCGGCGCTGTCGAAGTCGTCGTTGAAGGGCACGCGAAAGCCCCCCACGCCTTCGACCACGACCGCGTCGGACGCGGCCTGGACCTCGGCAAAGGCGGCCAGGATCGGCACCAGCTCGATCGTTACGCCCTCGAGTGCGGCGGCGATGTGCGGTGCGGCCGGTTCGCGCAGCAGGTAGGGCGTGGTCAGCGATGCCGGCAGGTGCACGTTGCCGGCGGCGATCAGCTGGTCGGCGTCCTCGTTGTGCAGCGCGCCGTCGCGCAGTTCGGCACCGGCTGCAACCGGCTTCATGCCACAGGCGCGCTGGCCCGTGGCCACGAGCTTGTGCAGGATGGCGGCCGAGATCAGCGTCTTGCCGATCTCGGTATCGGTGCCGGTGACAAAGCAGGCAAAGCGCATTGGCAAATCGTCGGCGCGCAGTTCGAGTTCAGGTTCTAACACCGGCTCGTCGAGCTCGGTGAGGTCGACCTCGGGGTCCAGTACGGGTTGCACGATGACCGGTGCATCGGTTTCATTCAGATTGTTCATGGTGCGGCCTTTTCCAGTTCGTTGAGCGCCTGCGCCAGCCGCGCCACGTCATCCGTGGCATGGGCGGCGGACAAGGTCACGCGCAGGCGCGCGGTGCCGGGCGCCACGGTCGGCGGGCGGATCGCCGGCACCCACAAGCCCTGCGCATGCAGGCGGCTGGCGGCGTACAGCGCAGCGTCGTTGCTGCCGATGATGACGGGCTGGATCGGGGTGGTTGACGCTGCCAGTTCCCAGCGTTCCAGGCGCAGCGCACCGCGCAGCTGCTCGACCAGTCGTGCCAGGTGCGCACGCCGTTCGGCGCCCTCGTCACCGCCCATGATAGCAAGGCTGGCGAGCAAGGCGTGTGCAAGCGCCGGCGGGCAGGCCGTCGTGTAGATATACGGACGGGCGCGCTGGATGAGCAATTCGATCACGCTGGCGTGCGCGGCCACGAACGCGCCGCCGACACCGGCGGCCTTGCCCAGCGTGCCCATGTAAATCAGATTTCTTGAGCGCAGGCCGAAGTGTTCCAGTGCGCCGCGCCCGTTCTGGCCCAGCACGCCGAAGCCGTGGGCATCGTCAACCACCAGCCACGCGCGGTGGCGCTCGCATGCGGCCAGCAGCGCCGGCAGCGGCGCCAGGTCGCCATCCATGCTGAACACGCTGTCGGTGACGACGATCTTGGTGCTGGCGCTGCTGGCGGCCAACAGTCGTGTCAGCGCCTCGACGTCGCCATGCGGGTAGACCGTGACGCCCGCTTTCGCGAGCCGGGCGCCGTCGATCAGCGACGCGTGGTTCAGCGCCTCGGAAAAGATCATCGCATCGGCATCCAGACCCAGGGCGCTCAGGATCGCCAGGTTGGCCATGTAGCCGGTGCATAGCGTCAGCGCGCGCGCCTGCTCGAGGTGCGGCGCCATCCACTCGGCCAAACGCTCCTCAAGAAGATGGTGTGCGCGGCTGTGGCCCGACACCAGGTGCGAGGCGCCGCTGCCAGCGCCGTACAGCTGCGCGCCTTCGCGCAGTGCCTCGATGACTTGCGGGTGCGCGGCCAGGCCCAGGTAATCGTTGCTGCAAAAGGCCAGCAGGTCACGGCCGTCGACAAGCTGGCGCGGCGCGCAGGCGCCATCGGTGATGCGGCGGCGGCGCGTGAGGCTGCGCGCGGCCAGCGTGTCCAGCTGGCGGTCGATGGTGGCGATGAGATCCATCACATCACCCCGCGATGACCGATTCGAACGTCTTGATCGTGCGCGCGGCCAGGCCCGCGACTTCTTCTTCGTCCAGCACGTACGGCGGCATCAGGTACACGGTGCGGCCGATGGGGCGCAGCAGCAGTTCGTTCTCGGCCGCCGTCGAAAAGAAGCGGCGTGCAAAGGTCGAGGCAAGATCGGTATCCGGTTCGATGGCGTCGAACGCGAAGATCATGCCGCGCTGGCGGAAGTGGCGCGTGCGCGGATGGTCGGCCAGTGGCGCCAGCGCCACCGTCATCCTGGTGGCCAGCTCGCGGTTGCGGTTCAACACATCGTCTTCTTCGAAGATGTCGAGCGTGGCCAGCGCCGCGCGGCAGGCCAGCGGATTGCCGGTGTACGAATGCGAGTGCAGAAAGCCGCGCGTGATGTCGGTGCTGTAGAAGGCCTGGTAGATGTCGTCGCGCGTGAGCACGAGCGAGAGCGGCAGGTAGCCGCCGCTGATGCCTTTCGACAGGCACAGGAAGTCCGGCCAGATGCCGGCCTGCTCGCAGGCGAAGAAGGTGCCGGTGCGCCCGCACCCGACCGCGATCTCGTCGGCGATCAGGTGCACGCGGTGCTGGTCGCACAGGTCGCGTAAGAGCTTCAGGTACAGCGGGTCGTACATCGCCATGCCGGTGGCGCACTGCACCAGCGGCTCGACGATGATGGCGGCGATCTTGTCAGCGCGTTCTTCGAACAGGGCCTTGACTTCAAGGATCGCGCGCCGCGCGACGTCCTGCGCCGTCTCGCCTTCGAAGGCGTTGCGGGCATCGGGCGCGCTCACCACGTGCGATGCGCGCAGCAGCGGGCCGTAGGCATCCTTGAACAGCGGCACGTCGGTGACCGATAGCGCGCCGATCGTCTCGCCGTGGTAGCTGCCCTGCAGGCAGACGAATTCCTGTTTGGACGACTGGTCCGCATTGCGCCACGCGTGAAAGCTCATCTTCATCGCGATTTCCACGGCCGATGCGCCGTCGGAGGCGAACGTGGCGTGGCCCAGCGCGTGGCCGGTGAGCGCCGTCAGGCGTTCGGCCAGCTCGACGACGGGCGCGTGCGTGAAGCCGGCCAGCATCGCGTGTTCGAGCTTGTCCAGCTGGTCCTTCAGCGCGGCATTGATGCGCGGGTTCGCGTGGCCGAACAGGTTGACCCACCACGAGCTGATGCCGTCCAGGTAACGCTTGCCGTCATAGTCGTACAGCCACGGCCCCTTGCCATGGCTGACCGCGATCAGCGGCACCTCTTCGTGATGCTGCATCTGGGTGCAGGGATGCCAGACGCTGCGCAGGCTGCGCGCGATCCAGTCGGAGGAGGTGGTTTGCTGCTTCACGATAAAGTTCCAATACTAGTTAATCCATGTCGGCTTGCGCTTTTCAAGGAACGAGGCCACGCCTTCGCGGCCTTCGTTCGATGCACGGATCGCGGCGATGCGGCCAGCTGTGTCAAGCAGCAGCGCGTCGTCGACCGGCTGGCCGACGATCTCGCGCACCAGCGTCTTGGCCTGCCGGACGGCGTGCGGGCTGTTGTTCACCAGCGCCTTGACGATCCCGGCGACAGTGGCGTCGAGCGCTTCCGGCGCCACGACCGCGTGCGCGACACCGATGCGCTGCGCCTCGGCCGCATCGAACCGTTCGGCCGTCAAGAAGTAGCGGCGCGCCGCCTGTTCGCCCATCGCCTTGATCACGTAAGGCGAGATGGTAGCCGGAATCAGCCCGAGCTTCACTTCGGACAGGCAAAAACCGGCTGTGTCGCTCGCCACGACGATGTCGCAGGCGGCCACCAGGCCCATGCCGCCGGCGTAGCAATCGCCCTGCACGCGCGCGACCACCGGCTTGGGACACAGGTAGATCGTGCGCAGCATCACGGCCAGGCGCATGGCGTCGGCATGGTTCTCGTCATGCGAGTAGCCGGCCATCTTCTTCATCCAGTTCAGGTCCGCGCCGGCGCAGAACGACGGGCCGTTGGCGGCCAGCACGATCGCGCGCACGGCGTCGTTGCGGCCGAGTTCACCGAACACGCGCACCAGTTCGGCAATCGCCTCTTCGTTGAACGCATTGCGCAGGTCGGGGCGGTTCAGCGTGACGGTGGCGACCTTGTCGGCGACGGTCACAAGCAGGGTGTCATAAGTCATCGTCATCCCCTTACATGCGGAACACGCCGAACGTCGTGTCGCCGATCGGCTGGTTCATGGCGGCGGACAAGCCCAGGCCCAGCACCGTGCGGGTGTCGGCCGGGTCGATCACGCCATCGTCCCACAGGCGCGCCGACGCGTAATACGGGTGGCCCTGGTGCTCGTACTGGTCGCGGATCGGCTGCTTGAACGCGGCTTCTTCTTCCGGCGACCACTGGCCGCCGCGGCCTTCGATGCCGTCGCGCTTGACGGTGGCCAGCACCGACGCAGCCTGGTCGCCGCCCATCACCGAGATGCGCGCATTGGGCCACATCCACAGGAAGCGCGGCGAGAACGCGCGGCCGCACATGCCGTAGTTGCCGGCGCCGAACGAGCCGCCGATGATGACGGTGAACTTCGGCACGGCAGCGGTGGCCACGGCCGTGACCATCTTGGCGCCGTTGCGCGCGATGCCTTCGTTTTCGTATTTGCGTCCGACCATGAAGCCGGTGATGTTCTGCAAAAAGACGAGCGGAATCTTGCGCTGGCAGCACAGCTCGATGAAGTGCGCGCCCTTCAATGCCGACTCGGAAAACAGGATGCCGTTGTTGGCGATGATGCCGACCTTCATGCCGTGGATATGGGCGAAGCCGCACACCAGCGTCGTGCCATAGCGCGCCTTGAATTCGTCGAGCACGCTGCCGTCGACCACGCGCGCGATCACTTCGCGCACGTCGAACGGTTTGCGCGTATCGACCGGGATGACGCCGTACAGTTCGGACGCCGGATAGTGCGGCTCGACGCTTGCGCGCCGTTCACCCTGCTGCGGCTTGACGCGGTTCAGGTTCGACACGATCGTGCGCGCCAGCGACAGCGCATGCGGATCGTTCTGCGCCAGGTGGTCGGCCACGCCCGACAGGCGCGTGTGCACGTCGCCGCCGCCCAGGTCTTCGGCGCTGACGACTTCACCGGTCGCCGCTTTCACCAGCGGCGGGCCGCCCAGGAAAATCGTGCCCTGGTCCTTGACGATGATCGACTCGTCGCTCATCGCGGGCACGTAGGCGCCGCCGGCGGTGCACGAGCCCATCACCACGGCGATCTGCGGCACACCCTTGGCCGACAGGTTCGCCTGGTTGTAGAAGATGCGGCCGAAGTGGTCGCGGTCGGGGAACACGTCGTCCTGGTTTGGCAGGTTGGCGCCGCCCGAGTCGACCAGATAGATGCAGGGCAGGTTGTTCTGCTCGGCGATCTCCTGCGCGCGCAGGTGCTTCTTGACCGTCATCGGGTAATAGGTGCCGCCCTTGACGGTGGCGTCGTTGCAGACGATCACGCATTCGTGGCCGCTTACCCTGCCGATGCCGGTGATGATGCCGGCGCTGGGCGCGGCGCCGTCATACATCTCGTAGGCGGCCAGTTGCGAGAATTCGAGGAAGGGCGTACCCGGATCGAGCAGGTGTTCGACACGCTCGCGCGGCAGCAGCTTGCCGCGCGCGAGGTGACGTGCACTGGCTTCGGCGCCGCCGCCCTGCGCCAGTTGCGCCACGCGCGCGCGCAAGTCGTCCACCACGGCCTGCATGGCGGTGGCATTGGCCTTGAAATCCTCGCTGCGCGGGTTCAGTTTGCTTTCGATCTGGGGCATGTGCCGTCCTCTGGTCTGTCGCCGCCTTGCGTGCGTGGCAGCGCTTTACTGCTTGTCGGGGAAACTGCCGTCCAGGTAAAACCAGCGTGGCGCGCCATCGGGGCCGGCTTCGCGCACGAAGCGGCTGCGCTCGTGGAGACGGTGCGCGCGCCCGCCCACCTTGAAGCGGGCGACGAATTCGACGTGGTCTTCGTCGCGCGGGTGGTCCTGGTCGCCTGGAACGTCCGGCAATTCTGCTTTACGTTGACGTAAACGTAAAGCAGTTTTTATCTCCAGGCCAAGCCAGCGGACGGGCTCGTTGTCGACGATCGGTTCCTGCGGTCGGGTACTCGGGTGCCAGGTGGCGCGCAGGTAGGCCTCGTCGGCCAGCGTGAAGGCGGTATAGCGCGAGCGCATCAGCTGTTCGGCCGTGGGCGGCAGGGCCGCGCCGGCCAGGAACGGGCCGCAGCAGCTGTCGAACGAGGGGCCGCCGCAGGGGCAGGGGGAGGTGGGGCGGGGAGGCATGGCGGCAATTATCCGCGATTTCACCAACGATGGTCAGATGGGTACTTCGCGAAGGCCTCGCGAGACCAGCCGGCTAACTCGACAGGATTCGTCGACGTAACAGTGCTGCCAGATCGCGGCTCGTATGGCAAACGATGTAAATATAAAAGCATTCACGATCGCCATGCTCAACAATGATGCGGTGCTGACCGGCCAGAAGCTGACGGTACCGGGGGAGGTTGAGCTCTTCCAGCTCGCCTACGAGCGTCCCTTTATTGGGCCATTGCATCAGGGATGCCACTTCATCGCGGATTTGCTGCGTCACCTTTCTGGCGTAGTCCGGTGATTCGGACTGCTTCAGGTATTGGCGGATCGTGAGCAGGTCGTCCTGGGCAGATTCGGTCCAGATGATCTTCATGATCTGTCAGGGCGCGTTGTCTTGTGCATCCAGCTGCGCAAAAAAATCATCATGACCGGTGACCTTGCCGTCTTCAATTTGCTTCCTGCCATGGGCAAGCAGCCGTAGCATCGTCAATTGATCCTGCGTCTTCTGATAGCTCACCGGATCCTGGACGATTGCCTGCACCCGGCCATTGACAGTAATGGCCACGGGATCATGGGTTTCCTGAACCAACTTGACCACATCGCTGGTATTCGTTTTCAAATAACTGATGGGTTGGATATTGGAAAAGTTCATGGTGCCTCCGCTGGTCGATCGCCGATCATAGTACCACAGGTCTAAATTGCGTACTAAATATAGTACTAAGCGCACAGTGTCAAACCATCAAGCGCAAACGGCGGCGCCTTTCCCTGCACCAGATCGGCCAGCACGGCCGCGCTGCCGCAGGCAAACGTGAAGCCCAGCGGCCCGTGCCCGACGTTGAGCCACAGATTGTCGTAGCGCGTGGCGCCGATGATCGGCGCGCTGCCCGGCGTGGCCGGCCGCAATCCGGCCCACGCCGACACCTGTGAATAATCCGCCGCACGCGGCATCGTCTCGCGCACCAGGCGCGTCAGGCCCGCGACGCGTTTGGCGTCGAGCGAGACATCTTCGCCCACCATGTCGACCATCGCCGCCACCCGTAAGCGGTCGCCGATGCGCGCATACAGCACCTTGCGCTCGAAGTCGGTCACGCTGATCTCGGGCGCGATGTCGTCCTGGCGGATCGGCGCGCTCAGGCTGTAGCCCTTGAGCGGGTACAGCGGCAGGTAGATGCCGACCGTGTCGGCCAGCGTGCGGCTCTGGATGCCGGCGGCCAGCACATACGCATCGGCCGTGACCAGGCCACCGACGGTGTCGATGCCGGTGATGCGGCCCCGCTCTGCACGCAGCCCCAGCGCGGTGCTGTTGACGACCCCGCGAAAGCGAGGATGCTCGCCCAGCCGTTCGGCCAGCGCCACGCAGAAGGCGTGGCAGTCGGCCACCGCTTCGCCCGGATTGTAGATGCCGCCGGCCAGCAGGTGCTGGGCTGCGGCCAGCGCAGGTTCGTGCGCCGTGCATTCTTCGGGCGACCAGATCTGGCCCGCGCCCGGTTTGGATGCGGCGACATCGAACGCGGCGCGCGTGCGAAACACCACCAGCTTGCCGGCATCGCGCCAGCCAAAACGCTCTGGCGGCACGACCAGCGAGAGCGAGGCCATCGCCCGGCGCGATAGCTCGCCCAGCTCGAGCAGCTTGGCCGTGGTGCGGCGGTTGACGTCGGCGCGGCAGTGGGCCAGGAAGCTGGCCAGCCAGCGGTACTGGCGCAGGTCGGCCTCGGGTCTGAAGCGCAACGGGCCGTCGGCCTGGAACAGCCATTTGAAGGCCTTGAGCGGGATGCCGGCGTCGGCCAGCGGCGCCACGTACCGGTAGCTGAGCTGCCCGCCATTGCCGTAGCTGGCGCCGCTGCCCACGTCCGGCGCGCGCTCGAGCAGTGTGACCTCGTGGCCCGCCTCGAGCAGCCACCAGGCGGAGGCCAGGCCGACGACGCCGCCGCCGATGACGATTATGTGCTGCATGCCGGACTCTTTTTTTCGGGTGGGGACAGGGAGCTTAGGGGCAGCACGCACGCACTGCCAATGAATCTAGCGCGCGCGCTCATAACCGGGATATATGTACGCGCCCGCATGCCGGTCAATCGGCCAGGCCGAGGATCGCGCGGCGGTGCAAGGCCGCCACGATGCGCTCTTCATAACGCGCCAATGCCGTCTCGCGGCCCGGCGTGGCGGCCGGATCGGTTCCCGTGCCGCCGGCCAGCACGATCACGCCATGGCCCCGTGCGCGGTCCATCGCGAACACGGAGCGCAGCCCGTAGGCATCGCCCAGGTGGCCCACGGCATCGAAGCCCGGCGCCAGGCGCAGGCCGGGGCGGTCCGGATAGTGCGCGTTGCCGAATCCGCGCGGACTGAGGATGCTGCCCAGCGGATTGCCATTGCCGCCCACACCGTCGTACGACCAGTGGCGCGTGAACATGCGCTCGAGCGTCGCGCCCTGCAGCAGGCGCGCGCCGCCATGCACGCCGCCGGCCATCAGCATGCGCATGATGACGCCCAGGTCGCGCGCGGCGATGCGCAAGCCGCCGGTCGGGCTGAACGGCGTCGCATTGGTGCCCGGGACGTAGCCATCCAGGCCAGGGGGCGGCGCCGGTGGCCGCGCGCCGACATCGTCGACCTGCGCGATCCACGGGCCGTTCGGGGCCCAGACCTCGCTGTCGACGGCGCGCTTGCGGTAGATGGTCGCGATCTGGTCCTGCGCCGCCTTCGGCAATCCGGCCGGGTTGTAGCCGGCCTGCAGCCCGAGCGGCTGCAGCACCAGGCGCGTCATCAGCAGGTCGAACCGTTCGCCTGTGACGCGCTCCATGATCGTGCCGATGATGCCGAACCCCAGGTTGCAGTAGGTGTAGTAGGCGCCCGGTCCGGCCAGGCTTGACCACATCGGCTGCGCAGCCGGCGTGACGACGGCCTTCAGCGCCGTCGTCGCCGGCCAGAAGTAGCCGGCGTCGTCGCGCAGGGATGACGTGTGCACGAGCAGGTTGCGCAGCGTGATCGCCTGGGTCGGGAAATGGGGATTGCGCAGCGTGAAGCCGAGGTAGCCGGAGACGTCGGCGTCCAGGTCGACGCGGCCGGCTTCCAGCAGCCGCATCAGCCCGAGCGTGGTGACGAGTTTCGAGATCGAGGCGATCCGGTACAGCGTCGCCGGCGTGGCCGGGCGGTCGGGGAACAGGCCGTTGCCGATCGTGCGGCGCCCGAACGCGCCTTCGTACACCGGCTGCCCGGCGCGCAGCGCCAGCACCGACAGGCTCGCCAGCGGGCAGGCCGGATCGTCGGCGATGGCCGCCAGTTCGGCGTCGAGCTGGCGCTGCAGGGTATCGCCCGCGCCACCGCCTGTTGGCATCGCTGCAAATAATGGTCCCATCGTCCCCAGCATGGCCATGCCGAGCAGGGTGCGCCTGCCGTGATTCATGTTCGTCCCTTGGCGTTGCGTGATTGTGACTATCGGTCCAGCATACGGACTGCGCGAAACCCTTGACCAATGAATACCCGTGCGCAGGGCATAACCGTTTTGCATTGGTCGCAAGTGGTATGCTTCCATGGTATGCCAGACCCCTTCGCCACGACGCCATGAACAGCCCCAGCCCCGGATTCCAGGTCGACCACGACGACAATTCGCCGCTCTACAAGCAGCTTGCGCGCAAGCTGGCGCAGGACGTGCGCGATGGCCGTTACCAGGCCGATCAGGCGCTGCCGTCCGAGCGCATGCTGTCCGAGCAGCTCGACGTCTCGCGCGTCACGGCGCGCAAGGCGATCGACCAGCTGGTCGACCAGGGCCTGGTGGTGCGCCGGCGCGGTTCGGGCAACTACATCGCGCCGCGCATCGAGCAGCCGCTGTCAACGCTGTCGAGCTTTTCCGAGCAACTGCAGCAGCGTGGCTATACCCCGCGCTCGCAATGGCTGCGGCGCGACACGATGCTGGCCGACGCCGACGAGCAGCTCTCGCTCGGCCTGTCGCCCGGCGCGCGCATCGCGCGTCTGGAGCGGCTGCGCTTTGCCGACGACATCGTCATGGCCTATGAAGTGAGTGTGATCCCGGCCGCCGTGCTGCCGCACCCCGAACTGGTGGCCGCGTCGCTGTATGCGCACCTGTCCAAATCGGGCCACCTGCCGGTGCGCGCGCTGCAGCACATCCGCGCGATGAACGCCGACCTGGAGCTGGCCACGCGCCTTGAGGTGCCGGAAGGCCGCGCGGTGCTGTTCATCACCCGCGTGGGGTATCTCGAATCGGGCCAGCCGGTCGAACTGACGCATTCCTACTGCCGCAGCGACCATTACGATTTCGTGGCCGAGCTGCGCCGGCAGGCCTGAATGCATAACCTGGCGGCATGACGGCGCCCGATCCTTTCATGGAAGCGCTTGTCAAAGTGGTATTACACTGGTTTTAACCAAACTGTGCAGGTGCGAGACAGCGATGCTCAATACCGAAACCCCTTCCCTGGCGCACACCGCGCTCGACCAGTACCCGACGACGGAACTGGTCAATGCCCTCGTTGATGACCAGTTCCATGCGGTGGACGCCGTACGCCGCGCCGGGTCGCGCATCGCCGCCGCCGTGGCGGCCGCAGTGCCGCGCATGGCAGCGGGCGGGCGCCTGGTGTATGTCGGCGCCGGCACCTCGGGCCGCCTCGGTGTGCTCGACAGCGTCGAGCTGTACCCGACCTTTTCCTGGCCTGCCGAACGCGCGGTGGCGCTGCTGGCCGGTGGCCACGGCGCGATGTTCGCTGCGGTCGAAGGCGCCGAGGACGATCTGGCGCAGGGCGCGGCAGATATCCAGGATGTGAACGTGGGCCCGAACGACGTCGTACTGGCGCTGGCGGCGTCGGGCGCCACGCCGTACGTGCTCGGCGCGCTTCAAGCCGCGCGCGCTGCCGGTGCACTGACGGTCGGCTTTGCCAACAACCCGGATGCGCCGGTGGCCACCCAGGCCGAGATCGGCATCACGCTCGACACGGGTGCTGAAGTCATTTCAGGCAGCACCCGCCTGAAAGCGGGCACCTCGCAAAAGATCGCGCTGAACACCTTTTCCAGCGCCCTGATGGTGCGTTTGAACAAGGTTTACGGCAACCTGATGGTAGACTTGAAGGCCACCAATGCCAAACTGGTACGACGTGCGATCCGCCTGACGAGCTTTGCCACCGGCGCCGACGAGGCTGCCGCGCAGGCTGTGCTGGAACAATGCGGCTTCCACGTCAAGACCGCGATCGTGGCCTTGTCCAAACAAACCAGTGTCGAGCAGGCGCAAGCGCTGCTGGAAGCGGCGCACGGCAGCGTGCGCCAGGCGCTCGCGTAAGCACGCGCCTTTTCAGCAGCACCGGCCTGCACGGCGCGCGAAAGAGTCATGCAAAAACCGCAAGCGAACAGCCCGTGGCTGTGGGTGCCGTCCCTGTATTTTGCCCAGGCGATTCCGTACGTTGTCGTGATGAGCCTGTCGGTCATCATGTACAAGGACATGGGCATTTCGAACTCCGATATCGCCTTCTATACGAGCCTGCTGTACCTGCCGTGGGTGATCAAGCCTCTGTGGTCACCGATCGTCGACATGTTCGGCACCAAGCGCCGCTGGACCGTGCTGCTGCAACTGGCCGTCGGCGCCTCGCTCATTGCAGTGGGCACCGTGCTGCACCTGCCCACCTTCTTCGTTGTCAGCCTGGCCGTCCTGTGGATCATGGCGTTCAGCTCGGCCACCCACGACATCTCGGCGGACGGCTTCTACATGCTGGGCCTGCGCCAGAAGCAGCAGGCGGCGTTCGTCGGCGTGCGCAGCACCTTTTATCGCCTGGCCACGCTGTTTGGCCAAGGTCCGCTCGTGGTGCTGGCCGGCTACCTGGCCGTGAGCCTGGGCGACGTGCGCCAGGCCTGGTCGATCGTGTTCTACGTGCTGGCCGGCCTGTTCTTCGCCGCCTTCGCGTGGCACCAGTGGGCGCTGCCCGTGCCGGATGATGACCACGCCGTCCCCAAGAGCGACAATCCGCTGCGCGACTTCATCGGCACCTTCGTCGCCTTTTTCAAGAAGCGCGATATCTGGATGATCGTCGCGTTCATCCTCACGTTCCGCCTCGGTGAAGCGCAGCTGCTCAAACTCGTCGCGCCATTTTTGAAAGACCCCATCAGCGCCGGTGGCCTGGGTTTGACCACCGCCGAATACGGCATCGCCTATGGCACGGTCGGCATCATCGCCCTGACGCTGGGCGGCCTGGCCGGCGGCTGGCTGATTTCGCGCGTGGGCCTCAAGCGCTGCCTGTGGGTCATGGTGTTCGCAATCCACTTGCCCGACGTGGTGTTCGTCTACCTGTCGCAAACCCAGCCGACCGATCTGATGATCGTCTCCGCGTTCCTCGCGCTCGAGCAGTTCGGCTACGGTTTCGGCTTTACTGCGATGATGATGTACATGATCATGGTGGCCGACGGCCCGAACAAGACCGCGCATTACGCGATCTGCACCGGCCTGATGGCGCTCGGCATGATGGTGCCCGGCATGTGGAGCGGCGACCTGCAGGAATACCTCGGCTACCAGCACTTCTTCATCTGGACCTGTCTTGCGACCATTCCCGCCTTCATCGTGGCGGCGCTCGTTAAAATCGATCCGGAATTCGGAAAAAAATAAGCGGACGGCTGACGCCCGCGCTGCCGCGCCCGACGTGGCGCCGGCGCGGATCGTCAACCTCCGGTACAGCAACATCAAGGAGTTCTTTTTTTGCTTCCCAACCTGAACAAACGCACTTTCACGCTCGGCATGGCCAGCGCCGTCGCCCTGGGCCTGGCGGCCTGCGGCACCAAGCCCACCAAACCGGGCGCCACAACTTTCATCGGTGGTAATGAGCCACCGGCGGCGCCGCGCGAGTTTCGCGCCGCCTGGGTGTCCACCGTCGCCAATATCGACTGGCCCAGCCGACCGAATCTGAGCGCTGCCAAGCAGCAGCAGGAAGTGCTCGCCATCCTCGACCGCGCCAAGGCCATGAACCTGAACGCGATCGTGCTGCAGGTGCGCCCGGCCGCCGACACCATCTATCCGTCCAGCCTCGAACCCTGGACCGAATACCTGAGCGGCATCCAGGGCAAGGCGCCGCAGCCGTTCTACGATCCCCTCGCGTACTGGATCACCGAGGCGCATGCGCGCGGCATCGAGCTGCACGCCTGGTTCAATCCCTACCGCGCGCGGATGGACGCCTCGCGCGGCCAGTCGGCGCCGAACCACATCACCAACACCAACCCGGCAATCGTCAAACGCTACGGCAAATTCATGTGGATGGACCCGGGCGAGCCGGCCGCCGTCAAGCAGACGCTCGACGTGATCCTCGACGTCGTGCGCCGCTACGACATCGACGGCGTGCACATCGACGATTACTTTTATCCGTACCCGATCGACGCCGCGCCGCAGGTGGCCGGCAACGCCGCGGCCCTGGACGGGCGCAGCGGCACGCGCGAACTGGACTTCCCGGACGATCCGGCCTGGCACCGCTACCTGGCCGGCGGCGGCCAGCTCGATCGTGCCAACTGGCGCCGCGACAACGTCAACCGCCTGATCGAAGCGATGTACAAGGGGATCCACGCCGAAAAGAGCTGGGTGCGCTTCGGTATCAGCCCGTTCGGCCTGGGCCGCCCGGACCGCCGCCCGCCCGGCATCAACGGTTTTTCGCAGTACGACAAGCTGTACGCCGACGCCGAGCTGTGGCTCGAGAAAGGCTGGGTCGATTACTTCGTGCCGCAGCTGTACTGGCCGATCAAGCCGCCGGGCCAGGCCTACGATGTGCTGCTCGATTACTGGATCAGGCAAAATCCGCAGCGCCGCCACATCTGGCCGGGCCTGTTCACCAGCCGCATCGGCGCGGCGACCAAGGGCTACGAGCCGCAGGAGGTGCTGGCCCAGGTCGACGTGACCCGTACCCGGCCGCTGGCCACGGGCCACGTCCACTTCAGCATGGTCGCCCTGATGCAGAACCGCAAAGGCATCGCCGACCAGCTGCGCACGACCCGCTACGCCGGGCAGGCGCTGGTACCGGCCACGACGTGGCTGGGCAATGAGCGGCCAGGTACGCCGCTGGTGGGGGCCTCGCGCCGCGCGCGCTCGGTCGACCTGACGCTCAAGGCGGGCAAGGCCAATGCGCTGTACGCGGTCTGGTCGCGCCATGGCGGCCAATGGCGTTTCGCCGTGGTCCCGGCCGTGCGCGTGGCCTGGTCGGTGCCGGATGACGCGACGCTGGGCGCGGCCGAAATCGTGGTGGTCAGCGCAGTCGACCGCTTGGGCAACGAGGGCGCACGGGTGCGCGTATGGGGCAAAGCGTAATGCAGGTAGCATCGGGTTTTATGGGCGGATTTTGATATGCCATCTGATCGGGACAACGTGAGCGGGTTTGGCCTGGGGATCGACGCCGGCGGCACCGAGACGCGCTGGGCGCTGGCGGCTCCCGGCGGCGCCATCCTGGCCGACGGCGTGGTGGCGGGCCTGTCGGCGCTGCAGATGGCCACGTCCGACGGGCGCGCAGCGGTGCGCGCGAGCCTCGAAGAACTGGCGGCGGCAGTGCTTGCGCATGCCAGTCCGCTGCGTATCCAGGCTGGCCTGACGGGGTTTGGCGGCGACGACGAACTGCTGCAATCGTGGCTGGCCCAGTTGCTGGGCGTCGCGCCCAGCGCCGTCACGCTGTCCAACGATATCGAACTGGCGTATCGCGCCAATTTCGCGCCCGGCGCCGGCTACCTCGTGTACGCGGGCACCGGCTCGATCGGCGCCTTCATCGACGCCGACCACGTGTTCCACCGCGCGGGCGGGCGCGGCGTGCTGCTCGACGATGGCGGCGGGGGCTTCTGGATCGCGCGCGAAGCACTGCGCCACATCTGGCGCAACGAAGATGAGCAGCCCGGCTGCTGGCGCGATTCGCCGCTGGCGCAGGCCGTGTTCGAACACATCGGCGGCGCTGACTGGAATGTGTCGCGCCAGTTCATCTATCAGGGCGAGCGCGGCGCGATCGGCAAGCTGGCGCTGGCCGTTGCCGCCAGCGCACAGCGCGATCCTGCCGCCGCCACGATCCTGAGCGAAGCCGGCCTGGAACTGGCGCGCCTGGCGCTGGCGCTCACGCGCCGTTTCGGCCCGCGCCCGGTGGTGCTGGCCGGCCGCGCGAGCGAACTGCACCCCCTCATCATCGAGACCATGCGCGCCGCGCTGCCGGCCGGGCTGGAGCTCACGCAGACCGGCCTGCGCGCCCACCACGGCGCCGCGCGGCTGGCATTGCAACCGGCCGCCACGCCGCCCGCGCGCGCAACCCACAAGAACATCAACGAGGAATCCCCATGAAATCGATCTTTGCCGCTCTCGCCCTGGCCGTACTGGCGGGTTGTACCACCACCGCCCCGACCACGCCGAAGTACGACACCACCTACGATGCGGTGGGCCAGTCGAGCCGCGCGCGCTTTCTGGTGCTGCACTACACGGTGGCCAACACGCCCGCCTCGATCAAGATCCTGACGCAGCAGCAGGTCAGCTCGCACTACCTGCTGACCGACGAAGCGCAGCCGAAGATCTACCGCCTGGTCGACGAGAACCGCGCTGCCTGGCACGCGGGCAATTCGAGCTGGAAGAACTTCACGCAACTGAACAACAGCTCGATCGGCATCGAGATCGTCAACGCCGGCTGGAAGGACACGCCGCAGGGCCGCGTCTACGCGCCGTTCCCGCAGGCGCAGATGGATGCGCTGCTGCCGCTGATCAAAGACATCGTGGCGCGCCACGGCATCGCGCCCGAGAACGTGCTCGGTCACAGCGATATCGCGCCGCTTCGCAAACAGGATCCGGGGCCGCAGTTCCCGTGGCAGCGCCTGGCGCAGGAAGGCCTGGTGCTGTGGCCGGATGCGAACCGTGTCGCCGCCGTGCGTCCGGCCTTCGACGCCCTGCTGCCGGACGTCGCCTGGTTCCAGCGCAAGCTGGCCACGCACGGCTTCGGCCTGGTGCAGAGCGGCATGTACGATGAAGCGACCCGCACCACGCTGGCGGCGTTCCAGATGAAGTACCGCCCGCGCGATATTTCGGGCGTTGCCGATGCCGAGACAGCGGCGCTGCTCGAAGTGCTGACCACGCCGGCGAACACGCCACCGCCGGTGGTGCCGGCAGCCCTGGCGCCCGTGGCGCCGGCCGCGATGCCGATGCCAGTACCAGCGCCAGCGCCGATGCCAATGTCTGCGCCGACGCCGACCCTGCCCGAACCGACACCGGTGCTGCCAGTCGAACCGACGCCGGAAACCACCCCGGCCCCGGCCGCGCCGGTCATCACCACGCCATGATGGCCGTGATTGGGGGATAAGCGATGCGTCTGCGCCATATCGAAGTATTCCACGCCATCATGCAGGTCGGCACCATCAGCGGCGCCGCCCAGGTGCTGCATATCTCGCAGCCGGCCGTGACCAAGGTGCTGCAGCACGCCGAGCTGCAACTGGGCATGCCGCTGTTCGAGCGCGTGCGCGGCAAGCTGTATCCCAAGCCGGAAGCGCACCGCCTGTTCATCGAAACGGAAAAGCTCCACCGCGATCTGCAGGGCATCCGCCGCCTGGCCGCGAGCCTGAAGGGGCGCGCGGTGGAAACCGTGCGCCTGGTGTCCACGCCGACCATTGCCGTGAGCGTGCTGCCGGCCGGGATGACCGCCTGGCGCCGCGCCTTCCCCGAAACGCGCTGCGAGCTGGCCACGCACCACACGAGCGAAATCGTCAATGCACTGCGCCTGGGCGAAGCCGATGTGGGCCTGTCGCTGCAGGACCCGCGCCACCCCGGCATCGTGGCCGAGCCGATCGCGCATGGCCTGTTGACGGTGATGGCGCCGCGCGGCACCTGGAGCGACGCCGAATGCCGTACGCCGATTGCAGCCGACGGTTTGACGGGTGAACTGATCGGCATGGCCGATCGCGATCCGCTGGGCGAGATGGTGATGGCGGCCTGCGAAGCGCAGGGCGTGCAACCGGTGTTTCGCACCGTGGTGCAAACGTACCAGATCGCGCGCTCGCTGGTCGAAGCCGGCGCCGGCACCGCCGTGGTCGATCCGTTCACGGCCGCATCGGCCGCGGCGAACCAGGTGCAGTGCCGCCAGTGGTCGCCGTCGATTCCGGTCCACCTGTACCTGCTTACAGCCAGCCACGCGCCGCTGTCGCACGGCGCGCGCGAGCTGGCCAACTGCATCGGCGCGACCGCGCGCGCCTGTCTCGAACCCGC
The DNA here is from genome assembly GCF_059685775.1 of Telluria sp. LT1R51-2. Classification (NCBI taxonomy): domain Bacteria; kingdom Pseudomonadati; phylum Pseudomonadota; class Betaproteobacteria; order Burkholderiales; family Oxalobacteraceae; genus Telluria; species Telluria sp. LT1R51-2. The sequence continues at coordinate 764,076 of NZ_JCASIM010000002.1, forward strand.
CTAGGATTTTTCAGCACCATGCACGCGTTCATCGCCAGCGAAGACATTGCCGCCAGCCTGGCATTCCGGCACCTGGATTCCATCGCCGGCATCCGGGTCGACCTGCGCTACGCCACCGCCAACAACTTCGTCGGGCGCGATCTGTATTCGCCGTTCGATTGCGCCTGGCTGCATGTGCAGGCAGCCGCAGCGCTCGAGCGCGTGGTGGCGTGGCTGGCGGCGCGCCGGCCCGACCTGACGGTGCTGGTGCTCGATGCATTGCGGCCGCAGCGCGTCCAGCAGCAATTGTGGGATGCGCTCGAGGGCACCGATCTGCGCCTGTACCTGGCCGATCCGGCGCGCGGCTCGATCCACTCGTACGGCATGGCGCTGGACCTGACGCTGGTCGACGCGGCCGGCCATGAGCTGGACATGGGCACCGGTTTCGACGACATGACGGAATTGTCGCATCCGGCGCTGGAAGAAGGATTTGTGCTGGCTGGACGCCTCACAGAAGCGCAGGTGGCCAACCGGCGCCTGCTGCGCGAGGCGATGCTGGCGGCGGGCTTTTTGGCCATCAAAACCGAATGGTGGCACTTCGATTGCGGCGACCGCGATCTGGTGCGGCGCACCTTTCAGCGCGTGCTGTAGCCGTCAGTTCATCGCGATCGTTTCAACCCGGTTGCGGCCATTGTGCTTGGCGGCGTACAGCAGCTTGTCGGCGGTCAGGATCAGGTCGGGCAACGTGATGTGGCCGTCGTCGCGGGCAAAATCAAACGTGGCCAGGCCGAAGCTGGCGCTGGTCTGCAACCCTGGACCATCGGCATCCGGCGCGACCCGGTGGGCCGCAAACGCCGCGCGCAGGTCCTCGGCCAGCCTCGCCCCTTGCGCCAGGTCGGTGCCGGGCAAGACCAGCAAAAATTCTTCGCCGCCGTAGCGCACCACGGCATCGACGCCGTCGCGCACCATCCCGTGCAGCAGGCTGGCAAAGGTGCGGATCACGGCATCGCCCTCGTGGTGGCCGAAGGTGTCATTGATGCGCTTGAAGTGATCGATGTCGCACAGGATGACCGACACCGGGTGCTGGTGATGGCGCGCGCTTTGCAGCTCATGCTCCAGCAGATGATCGTGCAGGTAGTGGCGGTTGTAGCAGCAGGTGAGCTGGTCGCGCTGGGCCAGCTGCTTGAGTGTCATCTGCAGCCGGAACTGTTCGCGCGCCACCCAGTTGTAGCGGCGCGCCGCCAGGATGCCGAATGTGTTGATCAGCACCAGCAGCATGCCCATCGTGACCAGGTCGGACACGGGCCGTGGCGGCAGCACGAACGCGACCAGCGCCACAAACACCAGCGAGGCGCCGGTGCCAAGGGCGGTCGAATACACCAGGCGGTTCGGGATATACAGGTAGATCACCACCAGCATGATCAGCATCGACATCGCATGCCAGTGCACCTCGTGCGGCCGCGCCAGCGCCACCACCATGAAGCAGCACAGTGCGATGCCTTCGGACAGCGATGCCGCTAGCCGCATGGCCCGGATCGACATCGGACGGCGGTAAGCCAGCCACGCGCAGGTGCCCGCGATGGCCGCGACCAGCAGGCGCGCCGGCAGCGTGTCGCGCACGGCCGCATCCAGGCCCAGCACAGCGATATCCGTCACAAAAAACGACAGGAAGAACGCGACGCAGAACAGCAGCGTGAAGCCGAGCATGGCGCGTGTGCGCTCGATCTGATTGGAAAGGAACGCAGTTTCGCTGGCGCTGCGCGCGAATTCGCCGGTCAGGTAATGGATGTGCATGCGATGAACAGTGCGGCAGGTGACAATGCCTGCGACACACGATCCAGCATGCGGTGATGGTCGGACAGGACGGGATGATCCGGCATCGGCGCCGGCCGGACCGATCACCGGTAGCAGTGTCGGACGAGTGACTATTGTGGCAAGGTTTTCTTACTCGAAACTAACAAAATGTATCAGTTCATTAATTATTTTGTTAGTTTTGCAAGATAACCCGGTTCAATCCCGTGACAATTTGCTTAACGTTGCATTGCAGCTGCCTGCGTCGTACCCGAGCGGGCCACCCAGTCGACCAGCACATCGAGCACCGCGCGGCCGCGCCCGTCGCCAGCCCGTTCGCTGTTGACCATCGCCACCACCACGCACAGATTGCCGTTCGCATCCGGCACGTAGCCGGCCACTGCCGTAACGTTGCGCAGCGTGCCGGTTTTCAGGCGCGCGCGCCCGGCGGCCGGCGTGCCGGCCAGGCGCCGGCGCATGGTGCCATCGACCGCGCCGATCGGCAGGCTGGCCTGGAATTCGGGCGCCCATGGACTCTTCAAGCCCGCCTGCAGCAGGCTGCCCATCTGCTGCGCGCTGATGCGCTCGATGCGCGACAGGCCCGAGCCATTGTCGATCACGAACCCGGTGTCGTCGATGCGCTGCGCGCGCAGCCAGTCGCGCACCGCGGCATCGGCGCGCGCGAAGGTGGTGACCTCGCCAGACGGCAGCGCCAGGCTGCCGTCGACGGGATCGCCCTGCAGGCTGCCCAGGCTCAGAAACAGCAGGCGCGCCAGCGTGTTGTCGGACGTCTTGTTGATGTCGCGGACCAGTTCGGGCAAGGCGCGTGCGGCGTGCGCAGCCAGCACGCGTGCGTCAAGCGGCGTGGCGCCGGTGATCGTGCGGCCACTGAGCGTGCCGCCCAGATCGGTCCAGGCGCGGCGCACGAAGCGGCCGACGTAATCGTCGCGGTCGAGCACATTGATGCTGTAGCTGCGGTTGCAGTTCTTCGGGAAGGTGCCGCGCAAGACCAACTCGATGCGGCCATCGGGCGCGCGGCGCGTCTCGGGCAGCTGCCAGCCGTCTTCCCACTTCGCGCAATCGCGCTCGACCAGCGTCATCGCCGACGTGACCGACACGCGTTCGAGTTCCGGGTACATGCGCAGTTGCAGCGTCGATCCGGTCGCGCGCATGTCCAGCTGCAGCATGTTCTTGTTGAGGAGGAGGGCGTCGGGAATCACGTTGTAATACGCGTCGGGCGACTCGTCGAACGGCGGCAGGCCGACGTCCGGCCGGGCCGGCTGGAACAGGCTGCGATCGAGCACCAGGTCGCCCTCGATGCGCTCGATGCCCTGATAGCGCAGCGCGCGCAGCATGGCCTCGAGATGCTCACCGTCCAGGTCGGCGTCGGCGCCGCCCTTGACGTACAGGCTGCCGCGCAGCACACCGTCTTTCACATCCCCGGTCGTGCGCAGCTCGGTGCGGCCGCGGAACGTGGGGCCAAGGCGTTCGAGGCCGATCAGCGTCGTCACCAGCTTGATCGTCGACGCCGGCTGCATCGGCAGCGCCGCCTGGTGCGACAGCACGGCGGCGTCGCCGCGCAGCACGAGCAGGCCTACCTCGCTTGCTGCGATGCCGCTTTGCTGCATCAGCTGCGCCACCGGCGCCGGTAGCTGGGCCTGGGCGAGCGACGTGGCGCACAGCAGCGACAGGACGAGGGTGGCGCGTTTGAACATGCGTGAATCCTTAACCGAAGAAGAGATAGGCCACGAAGATCGCGGCGATGATGCCGACCAGGTCGGCCAGCAGGCCATAGCTGACCGCGTAACGCGTCTTGCGGATGCCGACCGAGCCGAAATACAGCGCGATGATGTAGAACGTGGTGTCCGATGCGCCCTGCATGATGCTGGCCAGGCGGCCGACGAACGAGTCCACGCCATAGGTCTTGATCGCATCGATCATCATGGCGCGCGCGCCGCTGCCCGAGAGCGACTTCATGAGCGCGGTCGGCAGCGCGCCGACGAAATCGGTCTGCAGGCCCAGCGCAGAAAAGACCCAGGCAAAGCCGCTCGTGACCATGCCGAGGATGCCCGAGTTGCGCACCACGCTGATCGCCACGATCATCCCGACCAGATAGGGGATGATCTTGATCGACGTTTCGACGCCGCCCTTGGCGCCTTCGATGAAGGCCTCGAACACATTGACCTTCTTGAGCAGCGCCCCGGTCATGAACGCGGCGATGACGCCAAACAGCACCAGGTTGGCGGCGACCGACGACACCAGCTGGATCTGCGTCTTGTCGAGGAAGTAGGTGAAGGAGAGGACCATCGACGCAATCAGCGCTGCAGTGCCGCCGATCCAGGCGAAGATCACCGGATCGAACAGGTTGATGCGCTGGCGCAGGCCGACCATGATGATGCTGAAGATGGTGGCGGTGTAGGTCGCGATCAGCGTCGGGATGAAGATGTCGGCCGGGTTGGCCGCGCCCAGCACCGCGCGCTGGGCCATCACGGCCAGCGGGATGATCGTCAGGCCCGAGGTCTGGATTACCAAAAACATCAGCTGCGCATCGGTGGCTTCGTCCTTGTTCGGATTGAGCGACTGCAGGCTTTCCATGGCCTTCAGGCCAAACGGCGTGGCCGCGTTATCGAGGCCCAGCATATTGGCCGAGAAGTTCATCACCATGTGGCCGTTGGCCGGGTGGTTGCGCGGCACGCCGGGGAAGATGCGCGAAAAGAACGGGCCGATCACGCGCGCGAACAGGTTGATGGCGCCGGCCTTTTCGCCGACATTCATGATCCCGAGCCAGAACGTCATGACGCCAGCCAGCGGCAAGGCGATGTCCATCACGGCCATCTTGGCCGAGTCGAAGGTGCCGTCGATGATACGCTTGAAGATTTCGGTGTCGCCAAGGAAGAGCCACTGCGCCATTGCTGCGAGGAAGCCGACGAGGAAGAAGCCTGTCCAGATGTAATTGAGTGCCATCGATAACCAGTAAATGCTGAGGGGTGCTGATCGGTGCTGATCGAAGCGTTGCCGCCGGGTTCGGACGATTGTGCAGCGCCCAGGGGCCAAGGGCAAGCTGCGTGGATGAAAGAATGCAGCCGCGCCATGCGCAAAAGTTATGAGCGTTGCTTGCCAGGGCGCAGCGCGCCTATGATACGGCACGCCCGATGGGACGCTCCAAAGGATCTGCCGTCATGAAATTTCGCTCCGCCGCTGCCGCGCTGTTGTCGCTGTCATTGTTTTTGCCATGCCCGGCCGTCCAGGCACAAGACAAGGTCCTGCACATGTTCCTCTCCACCAGCGAGACGGGACTCGACCCGGCCGTGGCGTCCGACAACGCCACGCTGTCGCTGCTGGAAAACCTGTTCGATCCGCTGCTGCGCTACGACTACCTGGCGCGTCCGGCCACGCTGCGCCCCAACACGGCCACCGCCATGCCAACCGTCAGCAGCGACGGGCTGACGTATACCTTCCGCATCCGCCCCGGCATCCATTTCACGCCCGATCCTGCGTTCAAGGGCCGCAAGCGCGAAGTCACGGCCGCCGACTATGTCTACAGCCTCAAGCGTTTATATGATCCGGCACTCAAGTCGCCCTGGGCGTATATGTTCGAAGGCAAGATCGCTGGCGACGCCGCGCTGCGCGCGCGCTTCGGCCCGGACGTGCCGGTGGCCGGCCTGCAGGCGCCGGACCGCTACACGCTGCGCATCCAGCTGACTGCGCCCGACAACAATTTCCTGTTTTATCTGGCGACGGCGGCCAGCAGCGTGGTGGCGCGCGAAGTCATCGAAGCCTATCCGGGCCAGGCGGGCAATCACCCGATCGGCACCGGGCCGTTCATGCTGGGGGAGTGGAAACGCAGCGATCGGATCGTGCTGCTGGCCAATCCGGACTCCACCGCCGTGTTCGCAGCCACGCCGGGCGACGACCCGGAGGACCGGGCGATTGCCGCCGCACTGAATGGCAAGCGCCTGCCGCGCGTGGACCGGGTCGAGGTGCGCATCGCCGAAGAATTCCAGGGCCGCATGCTGGGCTTTCTGAATGCCGACTACGATTACCTGGAGCAGATCCCCGAATCGATGACCGAGATGGTCGTGCACGACGGCGCCCTGAAACCCGACCTGGCCGCGCGCGGGATCGTGCTGTCGCGTTTTCCGGTGCTACAGACCTACTATATGTGGATGAACATGACCGACCCGGTCGTGGGCGGCTACAGCCAGGACCGCATTGCACTGCGGCGTGCGATCTCGATGGCGTACAACAGCGCCGAAGACATTGCGCTACTGAAGAAAGGGTTTGCGATCAAGGCCGAGTCGCCGCTGCCGCCGAATGTGCGCGGCTACGATCCGCGCTACCGCAGTCCGGTGCCGTACGACCCGGCGCTGGCCAATGCCTTGCTCGACCGGCATGGCTACAACGGGCGCGACCCGGACGGTTTTCGGCGCGCGCCCGATGGCAAGCCGCTGACCTTGACGATGCACAGCGAAGCGACCGTGGGCGGGCGCCTGCGCGACGAACTCTGGCGAAAATGCCTGAATGCCATCGGTGTGCGTGTCGTGTTCAAGTCCGACAAGAAAACCGAGATCATCAAGGCCTCGCGCCTCGGAACGGTGCAAATGTTCGAGAGTAACTGGATCGCCGATTTCCCCGATGGCGACAACTTTTATCAGCTGTTGTATGGACCCAATGCAGGGCGGGCCAACTACGCGCGCTTCAACCTGCCTCAATACAATATGCGCTATGAAAAAGCACGCTTGCTGCAGGATGGTGCAGAGCGAAACAGACTGTATTTCGAGATGAACCAGCTGCTCCATGCGTACAACCCGTGGGTACCGTTGACCCATGTTTTATCGGGTGATTTACGGCATCCGTGGTTGAAAAACTACAAACGTCATCCCGTCGAATTCACGAACTGGCGCTACCTCGATATCGATGTTGCGCAAAGGGCACGCTTGGTCAGGGGCAAGCGATAGATTCCGTTAGTTTTCCCGCAAGAAAATATTCCCGCTGGTTATACTCCCCTCCGGATAATTCATTGGCTTGTCACAAAATTGTGAGCGTACTCTGAATTGAAAACATAACGTAATGCCAAGAATTAATTTGGCATGCGACACGCAGGTCGGCGCAGTGCAGTCCAATACAGTGCGCCGGCCGAAGACCGCCCCGGAACGCAAGGAGAAACATCGTGAAATTGAAGAAACTGGCCCAGCTGATTGCCTTGATGGGAGCGGTCGCCCCCGCTGCAATGCCGCTCGTGGCGCAAGCGCAAACCGACACGTCGATGCAGCGGGTGGAAATCACCGGCTCGAGCATCAAGCGTATCGCCAAGGAGGGCGCGCTGCCGGTTGAAATCATTTCGCGCAAACAGATCGAAGACCAGGGCATCGTGACGGCCGAGCAACTCATCGCTACGCTGAACATCAATGGCAATGGCTCGGACAATCTGGCCTCGAACGCTGACGTCACGTCGGGCGCCCAGCGCGGCAACAACGGCGCGTCGAGCGCCAACCTGCGCGGCCAGGGTTCCGATTCGACGCTGGTGCTGCTCAACGGCCGGCGCGTCGCGACGCACGGCATGAAGGGCTCGGCGGTCGACCTGAATTCCATCCCTATGGCGGCGGTCGAGCGCGTCGAAGTGCTCAAGGATGGCGCGTCGGCCGTATACGGCACCGACGCCATCGGCGGCGTGATCAACTTTATCCTGCGCAAGAACTACAAGGGCCTGGAAGCACAGGCCTTCACCGACGTGGCCGAGGCGAGTGGCGGCGAAATCGGCCGCGCCAGCCTCACTGGCGGCTGGGGCGACCTCGATACGCAGGGCTGGAACGTGCTGGCGACCCTGTCGCACAGCGAAAACAAGGCGCTGCGCGGCAACCAGCGTGATTTCGTCAACACCTTCCAGCCGAACCGCGGTGTGTCGGTCGATACGCGCGGTACGCCGAGCGGCAATATCTTCGCCACGACGCTGGCGCCAACGCTGCTCTCGCGCACCGGCACCGGCCCGACCCTGCCGGGCAGCAGCGTCGCCTACAACGGCATCAGCCTGCTCGACCTGCCGGGCGGCGCCGGGTGCGACAGCGTCGACGGCATGGGCGCGTACGACGAAAAGCTGTGGGACACGCCGGGCGCCGCCTATGGCTGCGCCTGGGATACGGGCCGCGCCGCCGTGCTGCAGCAGCCGGTCAAGAACACCAATGCGCTGGGCCGCGCCACCTTCCGCATCGGTGAGCATGAGCTGTTTGCCGAAGGTGTCGCCTCGCGCGTCGAAGTCTCCAAGCGCTTCTCGCCGAACCAGATTTCGCCATCGGCGTCGACCTTCGGTCCGAGCTCGTTCTACCCGAGCACGGGCGCGGCTTACAACGACGTCTACAACGCACTGGTCAAGACCTTCCCGGGGATCTCGGCCAACTACGGCTTGCCGATTGCGTACCGCTGGCGCTGCATGGAGTGCGGCAACCGCGAGATCACCACCGAGACCAAGGCCAGCCGCGTGCTGGTGGGCGCCGATGGGCCACTGACCCTGTTCGGCAACCGCTACGATTATCGCGTCGGCCTGTCGCGCGCCTACAGCGAATCCGAATCGCTGCTGGGCACCGGCTACAACTACACGGTGGCGCTGCGCGATGTGCTCGGCTCGGGCATCGTCAACCCGTTCCTGCTGCCGGGCCAGACCCAGAGCCAGGCCGCGATCGATGCGATTCGCGCCACCTCGGCTGCCGGTGTCGTCATGTACGGCGGTAAAACGACGCTGACCCAGTTCGACGCCGCGCTGTCGGGCGAGATCTTCAAGCTGCCGGCCGGCGCCGTGATGATGGCGCTCGGTACCGACCTGCGCCGCGAAGAATACAAGTTCAATGGCGACCTGCGCGCCGTCAGTGCGCGTCCGGCGATCCTGAATGCGCCGTTCGATGACGTCAACGCGTTGCCGAAGGTGAGCCGCGACATCAAGGCCGTGTATGCCGAGATGCTGGTGCCGGTCACGCAGGCGCTGGAGCTGACCTTCGCCATCCGTCGCGACGATTACACGGGCTTTGGCGCGACGACCAATCCGAAGGTCTCGTTCCGCTACCAGCCGATCCCGCAACTGATGTTCCGCGGTTCGTACAACGAGGGCTTCCGCGCGCCGTCGTTCAATCAGCTGTTCAACGGCGTAACCGAGAGCCAGTATGTCGGCAAGGACCTGGCCGATCCGGCCACGTGCCCGAGCGGCCGTGTCGACACCGCAGTCGCCGGTTGCCAGGCCGTCAATCCGGTCGTTCTCACCGGCGGCAAGAACACGCTGGGTCCGGAAACGGCCAAGCAGGCCAGCCTGGGCGTCGTGTTCGAGCCGGCCGGCGGCTTCTCGGCCAATGCCGACCTGTGGGAAATCCGCAAGGAAAACACGATCGACTCGTTCAACGCGGTGACGATGGTCGCGAACTACAACCTGTTTCAGGACCAGTTCATTCGCGACCAAGCCGGCAACCTGGCATTCATTGACCAGCGCTGGCTCAACGCCGGCGAGCGCATCACGCGCGGCCTCGAAGTCGGCGCCCGCATGACCGGCAAGTTCAGCACCGGTTCGATCTGGGGCATCGGCATCGACGGTTCGCGCCTGCTCGAGAAGAAGTCGCGCGCCACGAAGAACGCCGAATTCGGCGAGAGCGAAATCGGCCGCTTCCTGTACACCGGCGACCTGGGCCTGAAGTGGAAGCACAGCGCGTACGTGACCTACAAGTACGGCAACTGGAGCGGCATGCTGCAGAATATCTTCCGCTCCGGGTACACCGACCAGGTGCTGCCGGGCGTGGCCAGCGGCCGCATCAAGCCGTCCGAGTACAACAGCAAGGTGGACGACTACTCGATCTTCCACCTGACCGCAAACTACACGGGCTTCAAGAACCTGACGCTCACCGCCGGCATCAAGAACATCCTGGACGAAGACCCACCGTTCGCGATCACCTACGACAGCAACACGGGCGCCGGCAGCAGCTGGGAGCCGCGTGTAGCCGACCCACGCGGCCGTTCGTTCACGATGATGGCCACCTACAAGTTCTTCTGACCAAAAAGCGGGGGTCAGGTCTGACATTCGGACACGAGCTCGACAATCGAGTAGTCGGCACTGGCTGGAGCCGGGCCAAGCTAATACTGTGCAAGACACCATTGGAAGTGGCTAAGGCTGAGGTCGTGTCTGAATGTCAGACCTGACCCCAGCTGTGCCCGGGCCTTTTTCATTCAGGATTGCCTACCGCGCATGAAGATCAACCGCCGCAGTTTTGGCGCCATCGCCGCTGCCATGTCCACTATCGCGTCCGGCGCTGCCGCTGCGCGCGTGCCTTCGCGTCCCATGCACAAGCTGATCAAACCTCCACGCCTGCGCCAGGGCGACGTCGTCGGCCTGATTGCGCCGGGCGGCTACACCAACGATGCCGCCATCGAGAAAGCCGTGCGCAATATCGAGGCGCTGGGTTTCAAAGTCAAACCCGGCGCCTATCTGCGCGAGGTGTTCGGCAACTATGCAGGATCGAGCCAGCAGCGCCTGGCCGACCTGCATGCGATGTTCGCCGATCCCGAGGTCAAGGCAATCTGGCCGATTCGCGGTGGCTCGGGCTGCATCTCGCTGCTCTCGGGCCTGGATGTCGCGCTGATCCGCCGTAATCCGAAAGTGCTGATCGGGTATTCCGATATCACGGCGCTGCACCTGGCGATCCTTAAACAGACGGGCCTCGTGACGTTCCATGGGCCGGTGGCTTCATCGACGCTGACCGACTATGCGACGCAGCACATGATGGCGGTGCTGACCGAACCGCAGGCGCGCTACACGATTCCGATGTCGCTTGAAAACGCCGAACGCGCCGCGCAGGAGCCGCACTTCGGCATCCATACCTTCACGCATGGCGTGGCCACGGGCCCGCTCATGGGCGGCAACCTGTCGATGGTCGCGGCGCTGGCCGGCACGCCGTATGCGGCCGATATCAAGAACAGCATCCTGTTCCTGGAAGACGTCAACGAAGCGCCGTACCGGATCGACCGCTGGATGACGCAGCTCGACCTGGCCGGAGGCTTTGCCAATGCGGCGGCGCTGGTGGTGGGGATTTGCCAGAACTGCGGGCCGGAACACGAGGAGGTGTCACTGACGCTCGAGCGCACGCTGGCATTGCACCTGCATCCGCTGGTGATTCCGGCAGTGAGCGGCTATTCGATCGGGCATATCCGCAACCAGTTCACGCTGCCCATGGGTGTGCGCGCAACGCTCGACACACATGCGCAGACGATCACGCTGCTCGAAGCGGCAGTGTCGTAGGGCGGTCAGCGAAGACGCCGGCTCATCGTCACCGAGCCGTGCGACTCGCCATCGATCCGGTACAGGTCATGCACCTCGCCGGTGACGACGAACCCGGCGCGCTCGTACAGCCGGCGCGCTGCCAGATTGCCCGACAGGACATCCAGGTCGACCCATTCGAGTGGCGGCGTGACACTGGCCCACGCCAGCGCGTGCTCGACCAGCTGGCGGCCCAGTCCTGCACCGCGGTGATCGCGGTGCACGCCCATGCCCAGCAGCGCGCGGTGTGCGGCGGCGACTTCGGGCCGCGCGCGCAGGTCGATGTGGCCGGCGATCTCGCCCCGGCCGTCGAGCGCGAGCCACATGCGGCGCCAGCGCGGCTGGCCGAACGGCACGGTAAAACTGGCGGCGAACGACGCCGCCTTGTCGGGTGGCAGGCGCGACTGCCCGCGCGAGATGGGCTGGAACAACGGCACGGCGCCGCGGCCGTTTTCCTGCAGCTGGTCGTCCAGGTACATGAACAGCTGCGGCAGCTGTTCGGGCACCAACGCCTGCAGGGTCAACGGCCCGTTCACAATGCGCGGGCGATCAGGATCTTCTGGATGTCGCTGGTGCCTTCGTAGATCTGGCACACGCGCACATCGCGGTAGATGCGTTCGACGGGGAAGTCAGCCACGTAGCCGTAGCCGCCGAACACCTGCATCGCATCGGACACCACGCGCTCGGCCATTTCGGACGCGAACAGCTTGGCCATTGCGGCCTCCTTCAGGCAGGGCAGGCCGGCATCCTTCATCGACGCCGCATGCAGGATCAGCTGGCGCGCGGCCTCGATCTTCATCGCCATCTCGGCCAGGCGGAACTGCACCGCCTGGTGCTCGAAGATCGCCTTGCCGAAGCTCTCGCGGTCCTTCGCATACGCCAGCGCGGCCTCGTAGGCGGCGCGCGCCATGCCGACCGCCTGCGACGCGATGCCTATACGGCCACCCTCCAGGCCCGACAGCGCGATCTTGTAGCCCATGCCTTCGTCGCCGATGAGGTTCTCCAGCGGAATGCGGCAATTGTCGAACACGATCTGCGCCGTGTCCGACGAGTGCTGGCCCATCTTGTGTTCGACGCCGGCCACGATGTAGCCAGGCGTGTTGGTCGGCACCCAGAAGGCGCTGATACCCTTCTTGCCGGCCGCCTTGTCGGTGACGGCCATGACGATCGCCACGTCGCCGTACTTGCCGCTGGTGATGAACTGCTTGGTGCCGTTGATGACGTAATGCCCGCCATCGCGCACGGCGGTCGTGCGCAGCGCGGCAGCGTCGCTGCCGGTGTGCGGCTCGGTCAGCGCGAATGCGCCCAGCAGCTCGCCCTGCGCCAGGGGCCGCAGCCACTGCTGCTTCTGCGCTTCGCTCGCATACATCATCGCGATGCTGCATACGGGGCAGTTGTTGACCGAGATGATGGTCGAGACGCCGCCATCACCGGCCGCGATTTCTTCGAGTACCAGCGCGAGCGCCACATAATCCAGGCCGGCGCCGCCATACTGCTCCGGCACCGCCACGCCAAAGGCGCCCAGCGCCGCCAGTTCCTGCAATTCTTCGCGGGGGAAGTGGTGCTCACGGTCCCAGCGTGCAGCGTTGGGGGCCAGACGCTCCTGGGCAAAGCTGCGCAGGGCGTCGCGGATCATCTGGTGTTCGTCGGACAGGATCATGGGGTCTCGCTATTGTGTGTTACCAGGCGATCGGCTCGCCGTCGTGGTTCAGGAAACTGCCGTTGGCGCCCGCGTCCACCCTGGCCAGCGTGGCACGCAGATCGCGCACGCTATCGTGCACGGTGAGCGCTGCGCCACTGCCGCCCATGTCGGTCTGGACCCAGCCCGGATGGAAGGCTATGCAGGTCACGCCTTGCGCGCCATAGGTGACCGAGGCGTCCTTGAGCACTGAATTCAGTGCGGCCTTGCTGGCGCGGTACAACGTGCCGTCGGTGCCCGAGCGCTCGCCGATGGAGCCCATGCGCGACGACAGCACTGCCAGCTTGCCTTTTGAGTCGGCCAGCAACGGCGCAACCACCGGAATCAGGCGCATCGCCGAGAGCACATTGGTGTGCATGACGGTGTCGAATTCGGGGCCGGTCGGAAAGCTCCCCTGACTCGGGCCATACACGCCGGCGACCAGCCAGGCGCTGTCGATCTTTTCGTCGTCCAGGCGCCAGGCCAGCGCGGCGATCGATGCGGCATCGAGCACGTCGAGCTGGTGCGCTTCGGCGCCCAGCGCGACGAGGCCATCGCAGTCTTCCTGCTTGCGTGCGGTGGCAATGACGCGCCAGCCATCCTGGCGATATTGGGTGGCCATTTCATGGCCAATGCCGCGCGAGGCGCCGACGATCAAAACGGTGGGCATGCGGTGCTCCTTGTGAAGGGTTGGTAGAACAAGACCTTCAATAGTCGCATGCTTTGTTCATCGTTGCAGCGCATCGCGGGCGGGCTTACACCAGCTCGATCGCCATCGCCGTGGCCTCGCCGCCGCCGATGCACAACGCCGCCACACCGCGCTTGCCGCCGGTGCGCTTGAGCGCGCCGAGCAGCGTGACGACGATGCGCGCACCGGACGCGCCGATCGGGTGGCCCAGCGCGCAGGCGCCGCCGTGCACATTGACCTTCTCGTGCGGGATGGCCAGGTCGCGCATCGCCGCCATCGGCACGGCGGCAAACGCTTCGTTGATTTCGTACAGGTCGACGTCGCCCGCCGTCCAGCCGGTTTTCTTGAACAGCTTCTGCATCGCGCCGATCGGGGCGGTGGTAAACAGGTTCGGTTCCTGCGCATGCGTGGCGTGACCGAGCACGCGCGCGATCGGCGTCAGGCCCAGTTCTTTGGCGGTTGACTCACGCATCATCACGAGGGCAGCGGCGCCGTCGTTGATCGACGACGACGACGCAGCGGTGACGGTGCCATCCTTCTTGAACGCGGGTTTGAGTGACGGGATCTTGTCGATCTTGGCCTTGAGCGGGCCTTCGTCCTTGTCGATGACGGTCTCGCCGGCGCGGCTGGTGACGGTGACGGGCGCGATTTCCCAGTCGAAGCCGCCGTCCGTGCTGGCAGCCTGCGCGCGCTTGACCGAGGCAATCGCAAAGTTGTCCTGCTCTTCGCGCGTGAAGCCGTAGCTGGCCACGCACTCTTCGGCGAAGGTGCCCATCGAGCGGCCTTCGCCCGTTTTTTCGTTGCGCGAGTAGGCGTCTTCGAGGCCGTCGAGCATCATGTGGTCGAACATCGGCGCGTGGCCGATGCGGTAGCCGCCGCGTGCCTTGGGAATCAGGTACGGCGCGCCGGTCATCGATTCCATGCCGCCGGCAACCACGACATCGGCGCTGCCGGCCACCAGCTGGTCGTGCGCGAAGATGGCGGCCTGCATCGCCGAGCCGCACATCTTGGAGAGCGTCACGGCGCCGGTGGACATCGGCAGGCCGGCCTTGAGCAGCGCCTGGCGCGCCGGGGCCTGGCCCTGGCCCGCCATCAGGCAGTTGCCGAAGTAGACGTGTTCGACGGCGGCAGGATCGACGCCGGCGCGCTGCACGGCGGCCTGGATCGCGACCGCGCCCAGGTCACTGGCGGTCTTGCTGGAAAAATCGCCCTGAAAGGCGCCCATCGGGGTGCGCGCGGCGCCGACGATAACGACTGGATCGTTCATGGTGTGGGTCTCCGGATCTGAAGGAATTACATGGTCTCGCCGAACAGCTCGCGGCCGATCAGCATGCGGCGGATCTCGCTGGTGCCGGCGCCGATTTCGTACAGCTTGGCGTCGCGCCACAGGCGGCCGACCGGGTATTCGTTGATGTAGCCGTTGCCGCCCAGCGTCTGGATCGCTTCGCCGGCCATCCACGTGGCTTTTTCGGCGCTGTACAGGATGGCGCCGGCGGCGTCCTTGCGCAGGGCGCGGATCTGCTCCGGGCCGTTAGCGCGGTCGCAGGCCTGGCCGACTGCATATACATAGGCGCGACACGCCATCATGGTCGAGTACATGTCGGCGATCTTGCCCTGCATGAGCTGGAATTCGCCAATGGCCTGGCCGAATTGCTTGCGATCGTGAATGTACGGCACCACGACGTCCATGCAGGCCGACATGATGCCCAGCGGGCCGCCCGACAGCACGGTGCGCTCGAAGTCCAGGCCCGACATCAGGACATTGACGCCCTTGCCAACGCCGCCCAGCACGTTCTCGACGGGTACCTCGCAATCCTGGAACACCAGTTCGCCCGTGTGCGAACCGCGCATGCCCAGTTTGTCGAGCTTTTGCGCGATCGAGAAGCCTTTGAACCCTTTTTCGATCAGGAAGGCGGTCATGCCGCGCGCGCCTGCCTCGGGGTCGGTCTTGGCGTAGACGACCAGCGTGTCGGCGTCGGGGCCGTTGGTGATCCACATTTTGGTGCCATTGAGCACGTAGCGGTCGCCCTTGAGCTCGGCGCGCAGGCGCATGCTGACCACGTCCGAGCCGGCGTTCGGTTCCGACATGGCCAGCGCGCCGATGTGCTCGCCCGAGATCAGCTTGGGCAGGTAGCGCTGCTTCTGCGCTTCGGTGCCGTTGCGCTTGATCTGGTTCACGCACAGGTTCGAGTGGGCGCCGTAGGACAGGCCGACCGATGCCGAGGCGCGCGAGATTTCTTCCATCGCCACGATGTGGGCCAGGTAGCCCATGTTCGCGCCGCCGTATTCCTCGCTCACCGTGATGCCCAGCAGGCCGAGTTCGCCCATCTTCTTCCACAAGTCCATCGGGAACTGGTCGCTGCGGTCGATCTCGGCCGCGCGCGGCGCAATTTCGCTGGCGGCAAATTGCTGGACGGCTTCGCGCAGCGCGGCGATGTCGTCGCCATGGTCAAAAGTCAGGCCTGGAAGGTGCAGCATGTCGTCCTCGCGGTGAACAGTGGTGAATTGAGAAGGGGTGCGCGACAATCATACTCGCGTGTTACGTTAACGTAAACGTCAAACAGCAGGCAAAAAAAGGGCGCGGACAAGTTGTCAGCACCCGTTTCGCGTGCAGACTCAGGCGGCGTTACGACTTGCGTCCGCGTCGCTGTCGCCGTGATTGCCGCTCAGCAGGCGGCGGCATTCGTCTTCGTGGGCGACGATTTCTTCCAGCGCCATCTCGATATCGGCGCGTTGCTGTTCGAGCGTCACGCGCTGCTGGCCCAGCACGGCGAGGAAGCGGTCGATCTGCGCCTGCGTGTCTTTTGGCGACTCGTACATGTCGACGATGCTCTTGATCTCGGACAGCGTCAAACCCAGGCGCTTGCCGCGCAGGGTCAGCTTCAGGCGGGTCCGGTCGCGTGGCGTGTACACGCGGTTGCGGCCGCCCACGCCTTCGCGTTTTGGACTGAGCAGGCCCTGGTCTTCATAGAAACGGATGGCCCGTGCAGTGATATCGAATTCGCGCGCCAGTTCGGCGATGGTGTAGGTAGTCGGCATGGGGTTCTGTAGCATTTGGGAAACAACCAAAAATCGCGTAAAATCGAAACAAGCAGTAACTTCCGTTTACGTAAATTGTCGTTGCGTCGTATTGTAGCGCGCCCGCTGTTCCGCCAGAAAAGGAAAGATTTGCATGAATGCGCTTGAATCCCAACTGTCGTATGCGTTCGGCGAGACGATCCCGGTACCCGGCGAGGCGCTCCAGATCGTTCCGGGTCTGCGCTGGGCGCGCATGCCGCTGCCATTCGCACTGGACCACGTCAATCTGTGGCTGCTGCAAGACAATGTCGAGCAGGATGGCGCAATGCGCACCGGCTGGAGCCTGATCGACACCGGCGCCGGCACCGACGCCACCCGCGCCGCCTGGGAACAGCTGCTGGCCGACGGGCTGGACGGACAAGCGCTGGTACGCCTCATTGCCACCCACTGCCACCCCGATCACGTCGGACTTGCTGGCTGGCTGTGTGAGCGCTTTGGCGCGCCGTTCTGGACCACAACCGGTGAATTCGGTTTCATGCGCATGATGGCCGCCGCATTGCCGGGCGTCGACGGCCCGTCGGCCATCCCGCATTTCGAGCGCCACGGCTTGCGCGACGCCGCGATGCTGGACCAGATGGGCAGTCGCCGCAACTACTATCCGTCGCTGGTGCCGACCGTGCCGCTGGCCTATACGCGACTGCAGGATGATCAAAATGTCACAATTGGGGGGCAATTGTGGCGCGTGATCACCGGGTTTGGCCATTCGCCGGAACACGCCTCGCTGTACTGCGCGAAGTTGAACATCCTGGTGTCCGGCGACATGGTATTACCACGTATCTCGACGAACGTTTCGGTGTTCGCCGTGGAGCCCGATGGCAACCCGCTGCAACTGTATCTGGACTCGCTCGGCAAGTTTGCCGACCTGCCCGAGGATGTATTGGTGCTGCCATCCCACGGCAAGCCGTTTCGCGGGCTACACACGCGCATCCGGCAATTGCGCGAGCACCATGTAGAGCGGCTGGCCGAGGTGATTGCAGCCTGCGCGGTGCCGCACTCGGCGGCCGATATCGTGCCCATCATGTTCCGGCGCCCGCTCGATGCACATCAGCTCAGCTTCGCCCTTGGTGAAGCGCTCGCCCACTTGCACAAGCTTTGGTATGACGGTCGACTGACCAGGGTCGCAGGCGCCGACGGGGTGTTACTTTTCACGCAAATCTAACACCTGATATGTCACCATCGGATACATATTGAACAGCACATGCATTCCATTGGACTGTTCTAAGTAATGGTACGTAGTTGTTTCATTTCAGTTAATTGGATTTTCGATACCAACCGTTCTTGTAAGAATTGCTGTTGGGAATTCGACGAATCGCGTGTAAAACTATTAAAAAACCACATCTTTGTTACTTTTTAGTTGTATAGTCTACAGATGAGGTTTCTCGTCTGAAAAACCGTCCTCTGTCTAACAACAAGTATCACAATGAATTCAACAAACGAACGGGAGAGCTTCAGCGAACGCCTCCAGCATGCCCTGAAGAACGCTCACTACTCCCCGGACAGCCCTACGCGTCTGGCGCGAGAATTCAATATCCGCTTTGAAGGTCGTCCGATCACGGTCCACGCGGCCCGCAAGTGGCTGGTCGGCGAAGCGATTCCAACCCAGGAAAAACTGCGCATGATCGCCCAATGGCTGGGCGTGCCGGCCGACTGGCTGCGTTTCGGCGGCGCCGAGCAGGCTGCCGGCGACGCCGGTGCCGCTGGCGCACGCTTCGAATCGGCCGACGTCAAGCTGATCGCCGACCTGCAGCGCCTCGATGAACATCACCGCCAGCTGGCGCGCGAGTTCATTCGCATGCTGGTGCGTGTGAATCATGCGAAGCCGGACGCGAAGTAAACAGCCATCGCAGTAGCGTTATTGCCGGTTTGCACTTTTGTCATGCAGAACAGTACAAAAAGGCTGGTCTGGTCCATAATCTGATCAGGTGGTAGCGGTTTCCGCCACCGTTTCAGGTTCACCCAGGAGCAGCTGACGCATGCGAAACAACTACGCCAATACCGCCCAGCTCAAGGATTTGATGACGGTGCCGCCGATGACGGCAGCGCGTCATGCTGAACTGATGCGAGAACGCAACGCCCGGCGGCGAATGCTCGAAGAAGCGCGTGACTTGAAAAAGTCCGAAGACTACCGTTACGACGACAAACGCTGATGCAACCCATGCCGGCGCAAGCCGGCATGTCGGTTACTCCGGCCTGTCGTTCTGTTCACCCTTCATGCCGCCCCAGCGCGCGGCCTGGTCATTTTCGATCCCCAGCAAGTCCATGACACGGTCTACCGTGTGCTCGACCATGTCTGCGATCGTCGCAGGCCGGTGATAAAAGCTGGGTAATGGCGGGAAGACGATGCCGCCCATTTCGGTCACCGACGTCATATTGCGCAAGTGGGCCAGGTTGAACGGGGTTTCGCGCACCATCAGCACCAGGCGCCGGCGTTCCTTGAGGATCACGTCGGCAGCGCGCGTGACGAGGTTGTCCGAGAAACCGTGGGCCACGGCGGCCAGTGTCTTCATCGAACAGGGTGCGACGACCATGCCATCGACCTGGTACGACCCGCTGGCAATGGACGCGCCGATATCGCGGTTGCGGTGCACGACGTGGGCCAGCGCTTCGACGTCCCGGCGCTGCAGGCCCAATTCCTGGTGCAGGGTCAGCGTGGCGGCGTCGGAAATGATCAGGTGGCTTTCGATACCTGGCGTTGCGTGCAGCCGCTTGAGCAGCTGCACGCCATAGGTTGCGCCGGTCGCGCCGGTGAGGGCGACGACAATACGGCGCGGACGATCAGCCATGCAATCAGCCGTTTTTCAGCAGGGTCTGCAGTTCGCCCGATTCGTACATCTCGTTCATGATGTCGGTGCCACCGATGAACTCGCCGTTCACATACAGCTGCGGCACGGTCGGCCAGTTCGAGTAGTCCTTGATACCCTGACGCACTTCAGCGTCGTCCAGCACGTTCACGGTAGCGACGTTGTCGACGCCGCACGCTTTCAGCAGCTGGATGGCACGGCCGGAAAAGCCGCACTGTGGGAACTGGGCAGTGCCTTTCATGAACAGCACGACCGGGGTCGAGGTCACGGTGTCTTTGATCCAGGTTTGAACGTCGCTCATTTGATGTGTGCCTTTTGGAGAGGAATGGGTTGATGGCGCCATTCTATAAGAATTCGACGTGGACGGCATCGGTGACCATTACGGCGCTGCGGTATCATGCCCGGTTCAAGATGACGGGAAACACGATGAAGAACACGTTCGCTACCTTGCCCATCGCGGCCCTGTGGGTTTTTGCCGCGCTGCTGGGTTTGCCCGCACTGTATGACGGCGCCAATGCCTTGAGAAGCGGCCGCGCGGTCGACGTCTTCGTCCAGATCGGCCCGTTGATGATGGCGCTGTTTCTGGCCTGGTGCGCGCTGCAGCGGCGCGCCGGCCGGCTGGCGCTGTTGACCTCGCCGCGCGTCACGCTGATCGGCTTCATCTGCTTTGGCGCCTTCGCCGGGTGCTTCCTGATCAAGCTCGTGCTGCGCAACACGACCCTGTTCGCCTGAGCATCTGGCGCGCCCCGTCAATGCCTGCGTCAATGCATGCGTCAGTGCCGGCGCCCGGCATTGCGGTATGATCGCGCCGTTTGTCACCATCCACCGGAGCACCCGATGCAGCAACCCCGCCGCCGCGTACCATCGCCGAACGCGAACCTCGTGATCGCCGCCCTGCTGGGCATTCCTGGCATCCTCAATATCTACACCGGGTTCACGCGTCCGAGCCCGGGCGACATCCTGTCGGGGATCGCCGCGCTGATCTACGCACTGCTGCTGGTGCGCGACGCGCTGCACATCAAGAAGACGGGCGCACCGGCGATCCCGCAGCACAAGATGCTGCTGATCGGCTTTGGCTGTCTGGGCGTGTACCTGATCGGCATCCTGATCAAGCACAGCTGAAGCAATGGCGTCAGGACAGGCGCCGGCCGAGACAAACCGATGCCGCGCGGCCGACATACCGGCCGTACGGCGCCGCCAGCACGTGCGCGCCGGCGCCGCTGCCGGGCCGCGCATACATCCGCTTGAGTTCCCCGATATCGCCCGCGAGCGCGCGCATGGCGCCGCAACCGACTGCGCTGCCTTGTGCGTCGTAGGCCAGCACGAAGCAGGCGCCTGCGCCCCGACAATCCTGCGGATCGAACGAGGCCGCGCCGCTTTCGCCGGTGATTGCCGCCAGCGCCGCATCGAGTTCTGCTACAACACGCCGCGCGTCGGCGTGATCCGGATCGACGTGGACGACGCGCAGCATTGGCCGCTGGTTATTTGCGCAGCTTGGCAAACGCATCGGCCATCGCGCCGCCGGCCGGCGCTGCCGTGCGTTCCTGGCGCTGGTGCTGCTGCACGCGCTTGGCGTCGTTGCGGTCGGGGCGCTGCGCAGGCTGCGCGCCCGGTTGCGGCGCGCTGTCCGTCAGGCGCATCGTCAGCGCGATGCGCTTGCGCTTCGGGTCCACTTCCAGCACCTTGACTTTGACCACCTGGCCGGCCTTGACGACCGTGTGCGGGTCCTTCACGAACGTGTTCGACAGCGCCGAGATGTGCACCAGGCCATCCTGATGCACGCCGATGTCAACGAACGCGCCAAACGCGGCGACGTTGGTGACCACGCCTTCCAGGATCATGTCGGGGCGCAGGTCCGAGATCTGCTCCACGCCATCCTTGAAGGTGGCCGTGGTGAACTCGGGCCGTGGATCGCGGCCCGGTTTTTCCAGCTCTTTCAGGATATCGGTGATGGTCGGCACGCCGAACTTGTCGTCTGCGTACCTGGCCGGGTTCAGGCTTTTAATGAGTGCGCCGTCGCCGATCACGGCCTTCATGTCGCGCTTGACGTCGAGCAGGATTTTTTCGACGAGCGGGTAGGATTCCGGGTGCACGGCCGATGCATCCAGCGGGTTGGCGCTGTTCATCACGCGCAAAAAGCCCGCTGCCTGCTCGAAAGTTTTCTCGCCCAGGCGCGGCACTTTTTTCAGCGCCGCGCGCGAGGCGAATGCACCATGCGTGTCGCGATACGCGACGATGCCCTGCGCCACCGTGGACGACAGGCCGGACACGCGCGCCAGCAGCGGTGCCGATGCGGTGTTCACGTCCACGCCGACGGCATTCACGCAATCCTCGACCACGGCGTCGAGCGAGCGCGCCAGCTGGCTTTGCGAGACGTCGTGCTGGTACTGGCCCACGCCGATCGACTTTGGATCGATCTTGACCAGTTCGGCCAGCGGGTCTTGCAGGCGGCGCGCAATCGAGACGGCGCCGCGCAGCGACACATCCATGTCGGGCAATTCGCGCGAGGCGAATTCGGACGCCGAATAGACCGATGCGCCGGCTTCCGAGACGACGATTTTTGTGAGCTTCAGGTCGGGCTGCTGCTTGATCAGATCCTGCGCCAGCTTGTCGGTTTCGCGTGAGCCGGTGCCGTTGCCGATCGAGACCAGCGACACATTGTGTTTCGCAGCCAGCAGGCCAAGCGTATGCAGCGCGCCGTCCCAGTCATTGCGCGGCTGGTGCGGATAGACCGTGGCGGTATCGACCACCTTGCCGGTGGCGTCGACCACCGCGACCTTCACGCCGGTGCGCAGGCCAGGGTCCAGGCCCATCGTCGCGCGCGGGCCGGCCGGTGCGGCCAGCAGCAGGGCCTTGAGGTTGCGCGCGAAGACGCCGATCGCATCGAGTTCGGCCTTGTCGCGCAGCGCGCCCATCAACTCGGTATCCAGGTGCATGAAGCTTTTCACGCGCCAGGTCCAGCGCGCCGTATCGAGCAGCCATTTGTCGGCCGGACGACCCTGTGCCTTGATGCCAAAGCGCGCCGCGATGCGGCCTTCGCACGGATTGAGCGGTGCATCCCACTTCGGTTTTTCGGGTTCGGAATCCAGGCGCAGCGCCACGTCCAGCATGCCTTCGCGGCGACCGCGGAGCAGCGCCAGCGCGCGGTGCGACGGCACCGCGGCCAGTGGCTCGCTGTAGTCGAAATAGTCGGCGAATTTTTCGCCCTCGTCCTGTTTGCCGGCGACGACCTTCGATTCGACGACGCCGTGTTCCTGCACGTACTCGCGCAGCGTCTGCAGCAGCGCAGCGTCTTCGGCAAAGCGCTCCATCAGGATCTGGCGCGCGCCATCGAGCGCCGCTTTGGTATCAAGCACGCCGGGGTTGGCGCCGCCGTCAGCGTTGGTGAACGCCTCGCGCAGATAGCCTTTCGCGATGGCCTCGGGATCCTGCTGCGGGTCGGCCAGCAGGGTCTCTGCCAGCGGCGCCAGGCCTGCCTCGATCGCGATCTGGGCCTTCGTGCGGCGCTTCTGCTTGTACGGCAGGTAGAGGTCTTCGAGACGCGTTTTATCTTCGGCCAATGCGATCGACTCCAGCAGCGCGGGCGTCATCTTGTTCTGCTCCGTGATCGACGCGATGATCGACGCGCGCCGGTCTTCCAGCTCGCGCAGATAGCGCAGGCGTTCTTCGAGAAGGCGCAGCTGGATGTCATCCAGGCCGCCGGTGGCTTCCTTGCGGTAGCGCGCGATGAACGGCACGGTGGCGCCTTCGTCGAGCAGGGCGATGGCGGCGGCCACCTGGGCTGGCCTGGCGGCGAGTTCTTTGGCGAGGCGTTGTTCAATGGAGGGCAGCATAGGCAGTGGCAAAGCGGGGATCGTGGACCAAGCGGCCAATGATACGCAAACAACGCCGATACGCCAGTCTTGACAGCGCCACACGAACATGAGAGAACAGTCGGTTGGCAGATGACACACACGTTGCGTGCGTGCACCATTTGTCCGCAAGGTGCGATTACGAACAAATCGGAAGTGTTCGTATGCGAGATAATAGTCGTTATTGCCGTTTTTAATACCCTGCCACGAGACCCAATGACAACAGTCGATTATCTTCGCGAGAAAGCCAGCGACGCACCCACAGCCCGCACGCCTGCACGCTCTCCGGCCTTGCCGGCGCCGGTCGTGAGCTGGCTGCAGCGGGTCGAAGCAGCGGCGCATCCGCAGCCGAAGCTGACCGACGAAGTGGTCGACCCGAAGGCCGCGCAGTACAAGTTCGTCTACGTGATGGCGCCCACCAGCGGCGGACGCCATGTGGCGCTGTGCCTGTGCAAGGCGCGCCTGCGGCCCAACGGCGACGTGGCCGCGGCCAGTCCTGTGAGCGAAGTCTTTTCGTTGTTGTCGGCGCCGCCCGCGTATCTCGAAGGCGACGATATCGACCTGGTGCGTTTTTTCATCGCGATGCGCAGCGGGTCGGCGCAAGGCACCAGCGCCACCGAACCGAAAGGCAAGGTCGGCGCGATCCTGCTGCAGATGCTGCTCGAACAGGGCAAGCTGCTGTGGGCGAATTCGTGGGCCGACATGGCAGGTGGCCTGGTCTACCCGCTGCAGTGCGGCCCGACCCGCCTGGCCAGCCTGGCCTGGCGCGACGAAGGCCGCGTCGCAAAACTCGGCTGGTCGGTCGAACCCGTTGGCGGCGCGGCCGCGCACAGCGCCGCCGACCAGATCGACTACATGCTGCCGACCGATCCGCCGTGGTACATCGACAATCTGTCGTGCGGGCCGCTCGAGCTCAATCGCGGCGGCATCGACATCTCGCTGGCCGAACTGCAGGCGCTCGTGGCGCAGGCGCCCACGCTCACCGGCACCGATAAAAAACGCGTCTCGCAACTGCTGCTCGCGCACGGCCTGCAGCAATTGATGCCGCTGCCGCAGCCGCTCACGCAGCGTCTGCGCAATGATGTCAAACCAATACCGCACCTGCTGCTCGATGCGGTGCAGCTGGCCGACGGCAGCGCCGCGCGCTGGCAGGACTTCGCCGTGCTGGCGTTTGATTACGACGGCCAGCGCGTCTCGTTCGACCCGTCGCAGCGCGTCGTGCGCCAGGTGGGCGACCTCACCGAAATCATCGAGCGCGATCCCAAGCTCGAAAGCGATGCGCTCGACAAATTGGGCGAGATCGGTTTCCGCAAGCCGGCCACGGCGCCGCTGAACGTGATGGCCGGCGCACTGCAGCTCGAGAGCCAGGCGCACTGGCTGCGCTTTGCCGAGCAGTCGGTCGACGCGCTGTCCGACGCCGGCTGGCACCTGCAAAAATCGCCCAAGTACCGCTACGACGTGGTGCCGGTCGAAGACTGGTACGCCGACATCGACGAACCGGCGGAAGCAGGCAATGCCTGGTTCGAGCTGGAGCTGGGCATCGTGGTGGCCAAGAAGCGCGTGCCGCTGCTGCCGGTGCTGGTGCAGCTGATCCGTAGCGCGCCGCTCGAATTCGATCCGAGCGTGCTGGCCGCCCATGGCGAGTCCGACCAGATGCTGGCCGTGCTGCCCGATGGCGAGCGCGTGGCGCTGCCATGGAGCCGCCTCAAACCCATCCTGGCCACGCTGGGCGAGCTGTATTTCAATGACAAGATCAAGGCGCGCCTGCGCCTGTCGACGCTCGATGCAGCGCGGCTCGAAGAACTGGCGCGCGGCGTCGAGCTGCAATGGACGGGCGGCGAGCGCCTGCGCGAGACCGGCCGCAAACTGAGCCAGTTCGGCGCCGTGAAAAAAGTCGAGGCCCCGGCCGGCCTGCAGGCCACCTTGCGCGACTACCAGCTCGATGGCCTGGCGTGGATGCAGTTCCTGCGCGAGTATGACCTGGGCGGCATCCTGGCCGACGATATGGGCCTGGGCAAGACGGTGCAGACGCTGGCGCACATCCTGGTCGAAAAAGAAGCGGGCCGCTTGACCAGTCCCGCGCTGGTGATTGCGCCAACGAGCCTGATGGCCAACTGGTTCGATGAAGCCGCGCGCTTTGCCCCGAGCCTGAAAGTGCTGCTGTTGCAGGGCAAGGAGCGCATGGAGTCGTTCGACCAGATCGACGGCGCCGACATCGTGCTGACCACCTACGCGCTGCTGCCGCGCGACGAAGAAGAACTGCGCAAGCACCACTATCACCTGGTGATCCTGGACGAATCGCACTACATCAAGAACACCCGTTCCAAGGCAGCGCAGACGGCCGGCTCGCTCGATGCCAGCCACCGCCTGTGCCTGTCCGGTACGCCGCTCGAGAATCACCTGGGCGAGCTGTGGTCGCAGTTCCACTTCCTGATCCCGGGGTTGCTGGGCGACGAAAAGACGTTCAACACCCAGTTCCGTCATCCGATCGAGCGCCAGGACGATCCGGTGCGTCGCACGCTTTTGAATCGCCGCATCCGGCCGTTCCTGCTGCGCCGCACGAAGGACAATGTGGCCAAAGAGCTGCCGCAAAAGACCGAGATGGTGCGCCGCATCGAGCTCTCCGGCCCGCAGCGCGACCTGTACGAAACGGTGCGCCTGGCGATGGACAAGAAGGTGCGCGACGAGATCGACCGCAAGGGCGTGGCACGCAGCCAGATCGTGATCCTCGAGGCGCTGCTCAAGCTGCGCCAGGTGTGCTGCGATCCGCGCCTGGTCAAGTCGATGCCGTCCAAGAAGAACACGGCGGCGGTGTCGGCCAAACTGACCGACCTGATGCAGATGGTCGAAGACTTGCTGGGCGAAGGCCGCAAGATCCTCGTGTTCTCGCAGTTCACCAGCATGCTGGCGCTGATCGAAGAAGAACTCGCGCTGCGCAAGATCCCGTATGCGCTGCTCACCGGCGAGACGCGCGACCGCTCGGCGCAGGTGGCCGCATTCCAGCAGGGTGCGGTGCCGATCTTCCTGATCAGCCTGAAAGCGGGCGGCGTGGGATTGAACCTGACGGCGGCCGACACCGTGATCCACTACGACCCGTGGTGGAATCCGGCGGCCGAGAATCAGGCGACCGACCGCGCCTGGCGCATCGGGCAGGACAAGCCGGTGTTTGTCTACAAGCTGATTGCCAAGGGCACGCTGGAAGAAAAGATCCAGCTGCTGCAGCAGAAGAAGTCGGAGCTGGCGCACTCGATCCTGTCCGAAGGCGAGTCGCAGAAGATGGCGTTGACGCAGGAAGACCTGCAGGCGATCTTTGCGCCGCTGGCGGAGTAACCGGTTGGGGGTCAGTCAGCGCAGCGCAAGCTGGTGCTGGTATAGATAAAGAAATGGCGGGCTCGCGAGCCCGCCATTGTTGTATCGACCGAAGGATTACGCGTAATACGCTTCGACTGTGCCTTTCAGCTTGATCAGCATCGGGCGGCCCTTGCGGTCGAGGGTCTTGCCGGCGGCGACCTTGATCCAGCCTTCGCTGATGCAATACTCTTCGACGTCGGTACGGTCCTTGTCGTTGAAGCGGATGCCGACGTCGTGCTGGAAGACATCACGGTTGTGGAATGGGCTGCTCGGATCGATCGAGAGCCGGTCTGGGAGTGGGGGGCGGGTAGCGGTATCGTTCATGGTAGTGAAATTATCGCCCAAACCCTGCCCATGTGGCGCATTTGTTTCGTCTACATCTGGCATGCCGGCCAGGATGCGTGCTCTGCCCGCGTTCGCTGGTAACATCATTTTTGTCTTCTTGCGAGCAATGTGTCACAAAAATGTGACGGTAGAGATATACTAGCTGGTCAATATCTTGCTTGTAACTGTTGGTGAAGAAAGAGCCCGAATGAAGTCCAGTCCGATTGCCGCTACCGTGCCTGCCATCCCGGCTCCCGATAACAAGGATGAGATGCTCACAGCCCGGCAACTGCGCACGATTGCCGAACTGGGCGATGATGTGGCGTTTGCCATCACGCTGCCCGCGGGGAACGTGCGCTATCTGAGTCCGGCATTTGCTGCGCTCAGCGGCTACGACGTCGCGACGCTGCAGTGCGCGCTCGACGGCGACAGCGCCTCGCCGCTGGCATCGCTGGCAGCGTGGTTGCGCACGACGGCAGCTGGCACCCCGGGGGTACGCAACCGGCGTGAATTCGATCTGTTCGACGCCGAGCGCCGCCCGCTGGCGCTGGAAGCGCTGGCCATCGTGCCAGCGGACGACGCCTCGACGCTGGTTGGCCTGTTGCGCGACCTGTCGGTCCGGCGCGGCCATGACAGCGAACACAAACGGTTCGCCAGCATGCTCAATCACGAATTCCGTACGCCGCTGGCGACGATCGATGGCGCGATCCAGCGGCTGGAAGCCACGTCCACCCATGCCGAGGAATCGGTGCGCGCCCGCTATCGCAAGATCGGCGCCGCAGTCGACCGCCTGATCGGGATGCTCGACGAATACCTGTCGCCGGACCGCATGGCCACGCTCGGACGCACCCGCCAGCCCAACACGATCACGGTCGGTGAACTGGTCGAAACGGGCGCTGCCCAGATCCGCGCTGCCGGGCGCGAGGCTGTGTTGCAACTCGATGATGTCGCGTCGATCCTGCGCGGCGAACCGGAAGGCCTGCGGCTGGCGTTGAAGGTCATGATCGACAATGCGCTGGCGTTTTCGCCGCCTGCCACCGACATCACGGTGCGCGCGCGGCGCAGCGGTGGCGGCGTCGAGATCGCCGTGCTCGATGGCGGCGCAGGGGTGCCGCCGGACGATGCGTCGCGCGTCTTCGACAAGGGCTATCGCGGCCGTAACGCCGCCGGCCTGCCGGGCAGTGGCCTGGGGCTGTACATGGCGCGCTCGATCATCGAAGTCCACGGGGGTGTACTGAGCCTGGCGCCAGGACAGGAGGGCGCCGGCGCCGAGTTCCGGCTCTGGATGCCGGCGCTGGTCTTATAGAGGATATAGAGGAATAACTCCTTGCTTCGGGTAGCCTCAGCAGTGATAATCGGGACCGCGCTTCCGCGTGGATAACGCTACCATCGGTATCAATGACGGACAGGTGACTAATATGGCAAAGGCATGACGCAGATACTGATAGTTGAAGACAATGGCGAATACGCCGACGACATGGCCGAGTTCCTGAAGGAGCTGGACCACGACGTCACGATCGCCAGGACCGCCAGTGAAATGTGGGCGGCGCTGACGCGCACGCCGGCTGCGGTCGTGGTGCTCGACCTCGGGTTGCCAGATGAAGATGGCTTCAATGTCATCCCGCGCATGCGCCAGCTGTACCCGGAAATCGGGCTGCTGGTACTCACGGGCCGGGTGGCGTTCGACCACCGCATCCTGGGCCTGCGCCTGGGCGCCGACCATTATCTGACCAAACCGATCAAGTTCCCGGAACTGGCCGCCCACATCGAAGCACTGGACCGCCGGGTGCGTCCGCAGGACCCGGCGCCGGCACCAAGCAAGTGGATGCTGCGCGTGAGCGCACGTCAGCTCGAGCTGATGGGCAAGGTGGTCGACCTGACCGAAAAGGAATGCAACTTCCTGCACCTGTTGACGATCAACACGCGCCCGGTGCCGCGCCACGTCATCGTGGCCGGCATGGGTGGCGACGATCCCGACGCCAGCCGCCGCGTCGACATGCTGGTCTACCGCCTGCGCAAGAAGGCCCGCTCCGGCCTCGGACAGGACCTCCCCCTGCGCAGCGCCTACGGCGAAGGCTACAGCCTCTCCGCCGGCTTCACGCTCTCCTGACCCGTCTCAACCCTCTCCCAATGAGGGTCAGAGTCGAATTATTGGCCAATTTCCACTCAGACAATTAGGGTCAGAGTCGAATTATTGGCCAATTTTCTTTGGGAAATTGGCTAGGTTAAACAATTCGAGCTGAAAAGTCGGGCGATAAATTGCGTCTGGGCTCAATCTCAAATAATTGGGGACAGAGTCGGCAGGATTTCGCGACCTCTTGCGTTTAATTAGGGACAGAGTCATTTTCCATTGTAGAATTCGGCTTCCTCACGCACATCCGACGCCATGGCACGCCAACCTCGACTCATCGTTCCCGAGCAACCGCATCACGTGATCCAGCGCGGCAATAACCGCCAGATCATTTATCGGGAAGAGGCGGATTACCAGCGATTTCTGGTCTGGCTCAAGGAAGGCGCGCGCTTTTACGACGTGGCAATCCATGCCTATGTCCTGATGCCGAACCATGTCCACTTGCTGGCAACACCAAGCGATGCCACGGGCCTGGCGCTGATGATGCAGAAGGTTGGCCGGCTCTATGTTCCATGGTTTAACCACAAGTACGAGCGCAGCGGTGGCTTGTTCGAAGGCCGTTTCCGCACCTCGCTGATCGACTCGGACCGGTATTTCATGACGTGCAGCCGCTACATCGAGCTCAATCCCGTGCGTGCGCAGTTGTCGGCAGGCCCGGCTGAGTATCCGTGGTCGAGCTATGCCCACCACGCCGGCGCGCGTCTGGATACGCTCGTCAGCGACCACAGCCTGTTCTGGGCCTTGGGCAACACGCCATTCCAGCGCGAGGCGGCGTATATCGACATGGTGCAGCAAGGTTTGTCATCCGAGGAGGTGGATTTCATCACGAGCTCGATCCTGCGAAACAAGCCACTGGGGTCGGACTCGTTCAAGAGCCAGCTGGAGCAAAAAACACAACGTCAGATCTTGCCCGCCAAACGTGGCCGGCCATTTAATCCGCCCCTTCCACCGCTCGCCCAAGCTTAAAAAAAGAGCAATTCCCGACACCACGGCACGGTTATTCGTGCCGTTTTTTATTGGCTAAATGGTTTACGAATCAATGGCTTAGCAGCTAATGATGAGCACGCCGACAAGCCATAACGACTCTGTCCCCAATTATCGCCTTTCTCAAAAAGTTGTCAAACAATTCGACTCTGACCCTAATTATTGAGGTTGACGGGGGATTTTGCATTGCACTATTCTCGGCATTCGATCCCGTAAAGATGTGGAGAATGTCGCATGATTGCCCAAGGTTTGTATGATCCCGCCAATGAACACGATGCTTGCGGTGTTGGCTTCATCGCCCATATCAAGGGCAACAAGAGTCATTCGATTGTTGAACAAGGTCTGTTGATCCTGAAGAACCTCGACCACCGGGGCGCTGTCGGCGCCGATGCGCTGATGGGCGACGGGGCGGGGATCCTGATCCAGATTCCGGACCAGTACTACCGCGATGAAATGGCGCGCCAGGGCGTCGAGTTGCCGCCACCAGGCGAGTACGGCGTCGGCATGGTGTTCCTGCCGAAAGAGCATGCGTCGCGCATCGCCTGCGAGCAGGAGATCGAACGCGCCGTGCGCATCGAAGGCCAGGTCGTTCTCGGCTGGCGCAACGTGCCGGTCGATGCGACGATGCCGATGTCGCCGTTCGTGCGCGCCAAGGAGCCGGTGATCCGCCAGATCTTCATCGGCCGCGGCCCGGACATCATGGTCACCGATGCACTCGAGCGTAAGCTCTACGTCATCCGCAAATCGTCCGGCCACGCGATCCAGGCGTTGAAGCTCCTGCACGGCAAGGAGTTCTTCGTGCCGTCGATGTCGGCCCGCACCGTCGTCTACAAGGGTCTGCTGCTGGCCGACCAGGTGGGCGTGTTCTACAAGGATCTGCAGGATCCGCGCTGCATCTCGGCCCTGGCCCTGGTCCACCAGCGCTTCTCGACCAATACCTTTCCCGAGTGGCCGCTGGCCCACCCGTACCGCCTGATCGCCCACAACGGCGAGATCAACACCGTCAAGGGCAACTTCAACTGGACCCGCGCGCGCGAAGGCATTCTCAAGTCGGCCGTGCTGGGCGACGATCTGAACAAGCTGTTCCCGCTGATCTATGAAGGCCAGTCGGATACCGCCTGCTTCGACAACGCGCTCGAACTCCTGATCATGGCCGGCTACCCGATCGCCCAGGCGATGATGATGATGATCCCGGAAGCCTGGGAAAATCACGCGTCGATGGACGACAACCGCCGCGCCTTCTACGAATACCACGCCGCGATGATGGAGCCGTGGGACGGCCCGGCCGCGATGGCCTTCACCGATGGCCGCCACATCGGCGGTACGCTCGACCGCAACGGCCTGCGCCCGGCGCGCTACGTCATCACCGAGGACGACCTGGTCGTCATGGCGTCCGAATCGGGCGTGCTGCCGATTCCCGAATCGCGCATCGTCAAGAAGTGGCGCCTCCAGCCGGGCAAGATGTTCCTGATCGACCTCGAAGCGGGCCGCATCATCGACGACAAAGAGTTGAAAGACACTTACGCCAACGCCAAGCCGTACAAGGCGTGGATCAAGTCGGTGCGCATCAAGCTGAATGAAATCAAGCTGACCGAATCTCAGCTGGCCGCTGGCCGCGCAAAGGATGCGCAGGGCGAGAAGCCGCCGCTCACGCTGCTCGACCGCCAGCAGGCGTTCGGCTACACGCAGGAAGACCTGAAGTTCCTGATGGCGCCGATGGCGGTGCTGGGCGAAGAAGCCACCGGCTCGATGGGCAACGACTCGCCACTGGCCGTCACGTCCAACAAACTCAAGCCGCTGTATAACTACTTCAAGCAGCTGTTCGCGCAAGTGACCAATCCGCCGATCGATCCGATCCGCGAAAGCATGGTCATGTCGCTGGTCTCGTTCATCGGCCCCAAGCCGAACATCCTCGACACCAACAACGTCAACCCGCCGATGCGCCTCGAAGTCGCGCAGCCGATCCTGAACTTCGACGACATGGCGCGCCTGCGCAATATTGGCCAGCACACCGGCGGCAAGTTCAAGGCCTATGAGCTGAACATCTGCTACCCGATCGCCTGGGGCAAGGAGGGCATCGAAGCGTCGCTGGCCTCGCTGTGCGCCGAAGCGGTCGATGCCGTCAAGTCGGGCCACAACATCCTGATCGTGTCGGACCGCCGCATGTCGCCCGACCTGGTCGCGATTCCTGCGCTGCTGGCCACGTCCAGCGTGCACCAGCACCTGGTGGCGCGCGGCCTGCGCGCCTCCGCCGGCCTCGTGATCGAAACCGGCTCGGCGCGCGAGACACACCACTTTGCACTGCTGGCCGGCTACGGCGCCGAAGCCGTACACCCGTACCTGGCCCTCGAAACGCTGGCCGAGCTGGCGCATGGCCTGCCGCAAGAGCTGTCGGCCGAGACGGTCAGCTACAACTACATCAAGGCGGTCGGCAAAGGCCTGATGAAGGTGATGTCCAAAATGGGCATTTCCACCTACATGTCGTATTGCGGCGCGCAGATCTTCGAGGCCGTGGGCCTGAACAAATCGCTGGTCGACAAGTACTTCAAGGGCACCTCGTCGAACATCGAAGGCATTGGCCTGTTCGAAGTGGCCGAAGAAGCGCTGCGCCTGCATGCGCTGGCCTTCGGCGCCGATCCGGTGCTGGCCAATGCGCTGGACGTCGGCGGTGAGTACGCCTTCCGCGTGCGCGGCGAAGACCACCTGTGGACGCCCGACACGATCGCCAAGCTGCAGCACGCAACACGTGCCAACAACTTCTCGACCTATAAGGAATACGCGCAGCTGATCAACGACCAGACGCGCCGCCACCTGACGCTGCGCGGCCTGTTCGAATTCAAGATCGACCGCGACAAGGCGATCCCGATCGAAGAAGTCGAATCGGCCAAGGACATCGTCAAGCGCTTTGCCACCGGCGCCATGTCCCTTGGCTCGATCAGCACCGAAGCCCACGCCACGCTGGCCATCGCGATGAACCGCATCGGCGGCAAGAGCAATACGGGCGAGGGCGGCGAAGATCCGGCGCGCTACATGAACGAATTCAAGGGCATCGCGATCAAGAAGGGCGAGTCGCTGGCCTCGCGCCTGGGCGATGGCCGCGTCGTGGTCGACATCCCGCTCGAAGATGGCGACTCGCTGCGTTCGAAAATCAAGCAGGTGGCGTCGGGCCGCTTTGGCGTCACTGCTGAATACCTGAACTCGGCCGATCAGATCCAGATCAAGATGGCGCAGGGCGCCAAGCCGGGCGAAGGCGGCCAGCTGCCGGGCCATAAGGTGTCCGAGTACATCGCGTCCCTGCGTTTCTCGGTGCCGGGTGTCGGCCTGATTTCGCCGCCGCCGCACCACGACATCTATTCGATCGA
Source organism: Telluria sp. LT1R51-2 (assembly GCF_059685775.1). Taxonomy (NCBI): domain Bacteria; kingdom Pseudomonadati; phylum Pseudomonadota; class Betaproteobacteria; order Burkholderiales; family Oxalobacteraceae; genus Telluria; species Telluria sp. LT1R51-2. The sequence goes on from NZ_JCASIM010000002.1 coordinate 797,380, forward strand.
AGACCTGGCGCAGCTGATCCACGACCTGAAAAACGTGAACCCGCGCGCCTCGATCTCGGTCAAGCTGGTCTCGGAAGTGGGTATCGGCACGGTCGCTGCCGGCGTCTCGAAAGCCAAGGCGGATCACATCGTCGTCGCCGGCCACGATGGCGGCACGGGCGCATCGCCCCTGTCGTCGGTCAAGCACGCCGGCACGCCGTGGGAACTGGGCCTGGCCGAGACCCAGCAGACGCTGGTGCTCAATGGCCTGCGCAGCCGTATCAGGCTTCAAGCAGACGGCCAGATGCGCACCGGCCGCGACGTCGTCATTGCGGCGATGCTGGGCGCCGATGAAGTGGGCTTTGCCACTGCGCCGCTGGTGGTCGAGGGTTGCATCATGATGCGCAAGTGCCACCTCAATACCTGCCCGGTGGGCGTGGCCACGCAAGACCCGGTGCTGCGCGCGAAATTCCAGGGCAAACCCGAGCACGTGGTGAACTACTTCTTCTTCGTCGCCGAAGAAGCCCGCCAGATCATGGCGCAGCTGGGCATCCGCACCTACGACGAACTGATTGGCCGCGCCGACCTGCTCGACAAATCCAAGGCGATCGGGCACTGGAAGGCGCAGGGCCTGGACTTCTCGAACATCTTCTATCAGCCGAAAGTCGAGAGCCAGCGCGCGCTGTTCCACACCGAAGGCCAGGACCATGGCCTTGATAAAGCGCTCGATCACAAGCTGATCGCGCAAGCCAAGGCGGCCCTTGAAAAGGGCGAGCGCGTCTCGTTCATCTCGCCGGTCAAGAACCTGAACCGCACCGTCGGCGCCATGCTGTCGGGCGAAGTCGCCACGCGCTACGGCCATGCCGGCCTGCCGGACGACACGATCCACATCCAGCTGCAAGGCACGGCGGGCCAGTCCGCTGCTGCCTTCCTGGCCGGCGGCATCACGATGGACCTGGTCGGCGAAGGCAACGACTACGTCGGCAAGGGCCTGTCGGGCGGGCGCATCATCGTGCGGCCGAACACCGAGTTCCGTGGCTGGGCGGTCGACAACATCATCGTCGGTAACACCGTGCTGTATGGCGCGATCTCGGGCGAGGCCTTCTTCAACGGCGTGGCCGGCGAACGCTTCGCGGTGCGCAACTCGGGCGCCACGGCCGTCGTCGAAGGCTGCGGCGACCACGGTTGCGAATACATGACCGGCGGGACCGTCGCGGTGCTGGGCGACACCGGCCGCAACTTCGCCGCCGGCATGTCGGGCGGCGTGGCCTTCGTCTACGACCCGAAGGGCGAATTCGAAGCGCGCTGCAACACGACGATGGTCAACCTGGAGCGGGTGCTGGCGTCGAAAGACCAGACCGACCCGGCAGCCTGGCACAGCCAGTCGCGCACCAGCGAGCGCGAGTCGGACGAAGCGATCCTGCGCCGCCTGATCGAGCGCCACTTCAAGTACACCGGCAGCACGCGTGCGCGCAACCTGCTCGACGACTGGGCCAACAGCCGCAGCAAGTTCGTCAAGGTGTTCCCGACCGACTACAAGCGCGCGCTCGAAGAGATGCATTTCTCGAGCATGGAAGAAGCGAACGACAAGATCGATCAGGCCGCGTAAGCAGCCGCGGACCAACGACCAAGGAAAATATTGTGGGCAAAATTACCGGTTTCATGGAATTCGAACGGCAGGAAGAGGATCATCTCGAACCGGTCGCGCGTCTGAAGAACTACAAGGAGTTCGTCATCACGCTGACCGACGCGCAGGCGAAGGTGCAGGGCGCGCGCTGCATGGATTGCGGCATCCCGTTCTGTAATACGGGCTGCCCGGTCAACAACATCATCCCGGACTGGAACGACCTGGTCTTCCATGGCAATTACCGCCAAGCGCTGGAAAACCTTCACTCGACGAACAACTTCCCCGAGTTCACCGGCCGCATCTGCCCGGCGCCGTGCGAGTCGGCCTGCACGCTCGGGATCAACGACGATCCGGTCGGCATCAAGTCGATCGAGCGCAAGATCATCGACACCGGCTGGGAGCATGGCTGGGTGGTGCCGCAGCCGCCGGAGCAGCGCACGGGCCGCAAGGTCGCCGTCGTCGGTTCCGGGCCGGCCGGCCTGGCCGCAGCCCAGCAACTGGCGCGCGTCGGCCACGACGTGACGGTGTTCGAAAAGAGCGATCGCCTGGGCGGTCTGTTGCGCTACGGGATCCCCGACTTCAAGATGGAAAAGGACCTGATCGACCGCCGTGTCGAGCAGATGCAGGCCGAGGGTGTCACGTTCCGCACCGGCGTCCTGATCGGCAAGGACTTCCCGGCGAGCGTGAGTAATATGGCGCGCGACACCATCTTCCCCGAAGACCTGGAAAAAGAATTCGATGCCGTGATCATGGCCGGCGGCGCCGAGCAGCCACGTGACCTGCCGGTGCCGGGCCGCCAGCTCAAGGGCGTGCACTTTGCGATGGACTTCCTGCCGCAGCAAAACCGGGTCAACGCCGGCGACAAGCTGAAAGACCAGCTGAAAGCCACCGGCAAGCACGTGATCGTCATCGGCGGCGGCGACACCGGCTCGGACTGCGTCGGCACCTCGAACCGCCACGGCGCAGCGTCGGTCACGCAATTCGAACTGCTGCCACAGCCACCGGAACACGAAAACAAGCCGCTGGTCTGGCCGTACTGGCCAACGCGCCTGCGCACCTCGTCGTCGCACGAAGAAGGCTGCGAGCGCGACTGGGCGGTGGCGACCAAGCGCCTGGAAGGCAAGGGCGGCAAAGTCGAAAAGCTGATTGCCTGCCGCGTCGAATGGAAGGACGGCAAGATGACGGAAGTGCCGGATTCCGAATTCGAACTGAAAGCCGACCTGGTGCTGCTGGCGATGGGCTTTGTCTCGCCGGTGCAGCAGGTGCTCGACGCGTTTGGCGTGCAGAAAGACCCACGCGGCAATGCGCGCGCCACCACCGAGGGCGACCTGGCCTACCAGACGTCAAACCCGAAAGTATTTACGGCGGGCGACATGCGGCGTGGCCAGTCGCTGGTGGTGTGGGCGATTCGCGAAGGCCGTCAATGCGCGCGTGCAGTCGACGAGTTCCTGATGGGCGCGTCAGTTTTGCCGCGCTAAGACATTAGTCCAATGGCGGTCGTGCAATGCGATCGCCATGTTCGCCGGCTTGCAGACAACCCGGCGATGCATGACAAACTATTTATAAATTGTCACTTGCTAATTCGCAAAGCTATCCCCAATTGGATGCTGCGATGCAAAATAGCCTGGCACGCTGCCGACCTATCACGCGACTGGTATCGGGCGGGTTATGTAAATATGTTTCAATTAGTTTGATTCCCAACAAGGAATCGCAATATTGTCATGTATGCATAATCGAATGAAAACAATCGCTTACAACGTTAAATAGCTGACTGAACAGTTATTAGTGTTGTAATGTCACGTCGTCTGCCGGGGGTAAAATCGGGTCCCTCAAGCGGGTAAATAGCTTTCTGCACTACAATACCGGATTCCCTAACCTCAAATGATGCTGTGTCGAACCTAGTCGAAATCCGCGATCTGCATTTTGCTTACGGTGAGCGTTCCATTCTGTCGAATCTGCGCATGGATTTCCCACGTGGCAAGCTCATTGCTGTCATGGGTGGTTCCGGTTGCGGCAAGACGACGGTGTTGCGTCTCATCGGTGGCCAGATTCGCCCCCAGCGTGGCGAAGTCCGCATTGGCGGCGAAGTCGTGCACAGCCTCGATACGCAGGGGCTGTACCGCCTGCGCCGGCGCATGGGCATGCTGTTCCAGTTTGGCGCCCTGTTTACCGACCTGTCGGTGTTCGATAACGTGGCGTTTCCGCTGCGCGAGCACACCGACCTGCCCGAAGAACTCATCCGCGACCTCGTGCTCATGAAGCTCAATGCCGTGGGCCTGCGCAATGCGCACCGCCTCAAGCCGGCCGAGATTTCCGGCGGCATGGCGCGCCGCGTGGCCGTGGCGCGCGCTGTGGCACTCGATCCCGAACTGATCATGTACGACGAGCCGTTCGCCGGCCTCGACCCGATCTCGATGGGCGTGACCGCCAACCTGATCCGCAACCTGAACGATGCCCTCGGCTCGACCTCGATCCTCGTCTCGCACGATGTGCAAGAGTGCTTCGCGATTGCCGATTACGTGTATTTCATGTCCGCTGGCAAGATCGTCGCAGAAGGCACGCCGACCGAACTGCGCGTGTCGACTGACCCGTACGTGCGCCAGTTCGTCAACGCCGAGCCGGACGGTCCGGTGCCGTTCCACTATCCCGGCAAGACGCTGGCCGACGACCTGGGCCTGGGAGCGCGCACATGATCGCCCGCTTCCTCGGTTATATCGGTTGCTCGGTGCGCGAAGGCCTGGCCGGTCTCGGTTTCGCGATCCGCTCGTTCCTCAGCATCCTGCGCGTGTCGCCCGGCGCGTTCCGCCGCCCGGGATTGATTTCGGAGCAGATCCACTTCATCGGTAACTATTCGCTGGTGATCATTGCCGTGTCCGGCCTGTTCGTCGGCATGGTGCTGGGCCTGCAGGGCTATTACACGCTGAATCAGTACGGCGCCGAGCAGATGCTGGGCCAGGTGGTTGCGCTGTCGCTCGTGCGCGAACTGGGTCCGGTCGTCACCGCGCTGCTGTTTGCCGGCCGTGCCGGCACGTCGCTGACGGCGCAGATCGGCCTCATGAAAGCAGGCGAGCAATTGTCGGCCATGGAAATGATGGCGATTAATCCGGTCCAACGGGTACTGGCGCCGCGTTTCTGGGCAGGCGTGATTGCCATGCCGGTGCTGGCAACGGTGTTTTCGGCCGTTGGCGTGATGGGCGGCTACCTCGTCGGCGTGAAATTGATCGGCGTGGATGAAGGTTCTTTCTGGGCCCAGATGCAATCTGGCGTCGATGTGCGCGCTGACGTACTGAACGGCGTGATTAAAAGCTTTATCTTTGGCATCGCCGTGACCTTTACTGCCCTGTTCCAGGGGTACCAGGCCCAGCCGACGCCGGAAGACGTCTCGCGTGCGACCACGCGTACTGTCGTGATTGCATCGCTGCTGGTCTGGGGGCTGAACTTCGTCATGACCGCCCTGATGTTCAATAAATAACTAACACGGTTTTAGGGTAATAAAATGCATCGCAAAACTATCGACGTCTGGGTTGGCCTGTTCGTGCTGCTGGGTTTGGCGGCACTGCTGTTCCTGGCCTTTCAGGCCGGCAATCTGAAATCCATGTCGTTCGGGCAGACGTATTCCGTCAGCGGCCGGTTTGACAATATCGGCGGCCTCAAGCCGCAGGCACCCGTCAAGAGCGCCGGTGTGGTGGTCGGTCGCGTGGGCGAGATTGCCTTTGACGACAAGAGCTTCCAAGCATCTGTGCGCCTCGATCTGGACACTGACTATAAATTCCCAAAAGACAGTTCGTTGAAGATTCTGACCGCAGGTCTGCTTGGTGAGCAATATATCGGTATCGAAGCCGGTGGTGACACGAACAATCTGGCCGAGGGTGACCGCATCATTCGCACGCAGTCGGCAACCGTCCTCGAAGACTTAATTAATCAATTTATCTACAGCAAGGCTGCTGATGGAAAGGAAGGTAGTCAATGAACTACACCAACACGCTTTCGCACGTGCGTCTCTGTGCCGCCGCCGCTGCTGTCCTGGTTCTGACCGGTTGCGCGACCACCGCGAACAATCCGCAGGATCCGCTCGAAGGCTATAACCGCGCCGTCTATTCGTTCAACGACGCCGTCGACCGCACCGTGCTCAAGCCGACCGCGACCGTCTACAAGAAGGTCTTGCCGAGCTTCGCCCAGACGGGCGTGAACAATTTCTTTGGCAACCTGTCGGATGCCTGGAGCTCGATCAACAACTTCCTGCAAGGCAAGGGCGAAGCCGGCGCGACCGATTTCGGCCGCGTGGCAGTCAACACGACCTTCGGTATTTTCGGTCTGCTGGACATCGCGTCCGAAGCCGGCATGCAGAAGCACAACGAAGATTTCGGCCAAACGCTGGGAAAATGGGGCGTGCCGAGCGGTCCGTACTTGATCTTGCCGCTGCTGGGCCCATCTACGGTACGTGATACCGCAGCATTGCCAGCCGATTTCGCGGGCGACATCTGGACCTACAAGACGCCGGTCAACTGGCGCAATGTGGGTACGGGCGTTCGCATCATCGACAAACGCGCCACGCTGCTCGACGCCTCGGGCCTGATGGAAGACGCCGCACTGGACCGCTACGAGTTCCTGCGCGACGGCTACCTGCAACGCCGCCAGAGCCAGGTCTACGACGGCAATGTGCCGCGCCAGGCTGATGACGTCGCCGAGCCAGCACCTTCCGAAACGAAGTAAGTTGAAAGGAATACGATGAAACCATTCATGCACCTGATCGCCGCCGCCGCAGTCACCGCAGCCTTTTCCACGAGCGTGATCGCCCAGCCTGCCGCCAGCGCCGAAGCGCCGGACGTGCTGGTCAAGCGCATCAGCGCCGAAGTGATCGACAGCGTCAAGAGCGACAAGGCCATCCAGTCGGGCGACCGCAGCAAGATCATGGGTCTGGTCAATACCAAGATCCTGCCGTACGTCGATGCCGAAAAAATGACGCAGCAAGCCGCTGGCCGCCACTGGCGCACCGCCACGCCGGACCAGCAAAAGCGCCTGACCACCGAGTTCCGTAACCTGCTGGTCTACACGTACTCCGGTGCGCTGTCGACCATCAAGAACGAGACCGTCGAGTTCAAGCCAATGCGCGCCGCCGCCACCGATACCGATGTCGAAGTGCGCTCGCAGGTGAACGTCGCCCGCGGCGAGCCGATCACGCTGAACTACCGCCTGGCCAAGAACGGCAACGGCTGGAAGATCTATGACGTGAACATCCTGGGCGCCTGGCTGGTCGAGACCTACAAGAGCACCTTCAACAGCGAGATCAGCAAGACCGGCGTCGATGGTCTGATCAAGCGCCTGGCCGACCGCAATGCGCAACTGGCGTCCAAGCCGCTGGCTGCACCGGCAACGAATGGCTGAGGCAAACCCCATGCTGACGATCGACGCCATGACCTTCGACAGCGCCAGCCTGGCGCTGGCGCAGGGTGAGGCGGCGATCAGCGCCGGCGAGACCGTGTTCGATCTGGCAGGCGTCAAGTCCGCCGATTCGTCGGGCGTCGCCCTGCTGCTGGCCTGGCAGCGCCGCGCGCAAAGCGCCGGGCACCGTCTCACGTTCATCAACGTGCCGGACAACGTGCACAAGCTGGCGGCCCTGTACGGGGTCGACACGCTGGTCGCACCAGCATGAATACGGGCAGCTTAGGCTGCCCGTTTTTTTTGCGCGTTTCACCATGGGTGCCCGCACGGCGTCCCGCCGGGTTTCTCCGCCTGGCCCGCTTGACATTGCGATTTCACCTATAATGGACTGTTTCCCTGCACGGTCCTGGTGCGTTCCCCAGCCGGCCTCCGTTTTGTTTTGACTATCGCGCGTCGCGCCTCCCATTTCGCATGACTGCAATCCAGATTGACCGTGTCGAGAAGAGCTACAAAGGCTTCAAGGCACTCAAGGGCGTGTCCCTTTCCATCGAAGAGGGCGAGTTCTTTGGCCTGCTGGGCCCGAATGGCGCCGGCAAGACCACCCTCATTTCCACCATCGCGGGCCTGATCCGGCCCGACGCCGGCAGCGTGAAAATCCATGGCCACGACGTCGTGACCGATTTTCGCGAAGCGCGCAAGCGCCTGGGCGTCGTGCCGCAGGAGCTGGTGTTCGACCCGTTCTTCACGGTGCGCGAAACGCTGCGCCTGCAGTCGGGCTACTTCGACATCCGCAACAACGATGGCTGGATCGACGAAGTGATGCACAACCTCGACCTGACCGACAAGGCGGACGTGAACATGCGCGCGCTGTCGGGCGGCATGAAGCGGCGCGTGCTGGTGGCGCAGGCCCTCGTGCACCGTCCGCCGGTCATCGTGCTGGATGAACCGACCGCCGGCGTCGACGTCGAACTGCGCCAGACGCTGTGGAAGTTCATCGCGCGCCTGAACCGCGAAGGCGGCCACACGGTGGTGCTCACCACCCACTATCTCGAAGAAGCGCAGGCCATGTGCCAGCGCGTGGCGATGCTCAAGCAGGGCAATGTGGTGGCGCTCGACACGATGAGCACCCTGCTGCGCCGCGTCTCGGGCTCGCAGCTGGTCGTGCATCTGAAGTCCGGCGCACTGCCGGCTGAACTGCGTCCGCTCGTGTCGCACGACGAACCCAATAACGGCAACAACAAATACACGCTGCGCGTGAACGACTACGCCGATGTCGAGCCGATCCTGGCGCGCCTGCGTGAAGCCGGCGCCGTCATCGACGAGATGCAACTGCAGCAGGCTGACCTGGAAGATATCTTCATCCAGATCATGGAAGAGGGTAAGCAATGAATCTGTTCTCCATCGGGTTCCGTACCCTGTTCTACAAAGAATCGCTGCGCTTCTGGAAGGTGGCCACGCAGACCGTCGCCGCGCCGGTCGTCACCGCCATGCTGTACCTCGTCATCTTCGGCCATGTGCTCGACGGCCGCGTCGAGATGCTCGAAGGCGTGGCCTACACGTCATTCCTGATTCCTGGCCTCGTAATGATGAGCGTGCTGCAAAACGCGTTCGCCAATTCGTCGTCGTCGCTGATCCAGTCCAAGATCAGTGGCAACCTGGTGTTCATCCTGCTCGCGCCCCTGTCGCACGCCGAGATCCTGGCGGCGTATGTCGGCGCGGCGGTGCTGCGCGGGATCGCGGTTGGCGCCGGCGTGTTTGCGATCACCGCCTGGTTTGCGCACCTGACGTTTGTCGCCCCCGTGTGGATCGTCGTGTTCGCGATCCTGGGCGCCGCGATTCTCGGCACGATGGGCGTCATCGCCGGCATCTGGGCCGAAAAATTCGACCAGCTGGCCGCGTTCCAAAACTTTTTGATCATGCCGGCCACGTTCCTGGCCGGGGTGTTCTATTCGGTACAAAAACTGCCGCCATTCTGGCTGGCCGTCTCGCATTTCAACCCGTTCTTTTATATGATTGACGGGTTCCGTTACGGGTTCTTCGGCCAGTCCGATGTGTCGCCGTGGACCAGCCTGGCCATTGTGTCCGTGTTCTTCGCGGTGCTGACGGCCATGGCGATCAACCTGCTCAAGCGCGGCTACAAGCTGCGCCACTAAAAATTTTTGGAGTTATTGTGGCCACCACACCCGAACTGATTCACGGCTATCTCAGCGCCGGCCTGGAATGCACCCACCTGACCGTCAATGGCGACGGCCAGCACTTCGAGGCGGTGATCGTCTCGCCGGCGTTCGTCGGCAAGCGCTCGATCCAGCGCCACCAGATCGTGTACGCCGCGCTGGGCGACCGCATGCGCGAGGAAATCCACGCGCTGTCGATGAAAACCCTGACCCCTGAAGAATTCAAAGGCTAATCATGGACAAGCTCCAGATCGTTGGCGGCAAACGCCTGCAAGGTGACATCGCGATTTCCGGCGCCAAGAATGCGGCGCTGCCCATCCTGTGCGCTGGCCTGCTCACCGCGGGTGACCTGCACCTGTCCAACGTGCCGCGCCTGCATGACGTGCGCACGATGCTCAAGCTGCTGGAAACGACTGGCCTGAAAATCGATCTGGACGACGAACACGTCACCATGAACGGCAGCGCGATCAACAACCTGGTCGCGCCGTACGAACTGGTGAAGACCATGCGCGCCTCGATCCTGGTGCTGGGTCCCCTGCTGGCGCGCTTCGGCGAAGCCAAGGTCTCGCTGCCGGGCGGCTGCGCCATCGGCTCGCGTCCGGTCGACCAGCACATCCAGGGTCTGCGCGCGATGGGCGCCGAGATCACGATCGAAGGCGGCTACATCCACGCCAGGGCCACTAAGCTCAAGGGCGCGCGCATCCGTACCGACATGATCACCGTGACCGGCACCGAGAACCTGCTCATGGCCGCAACGCTGGCCGACGGCGAGACGGTGCTCGAAAACGCCGCACGCGAGCCGGAAGTGACTGACCTGGCCAATCTGCTGGTGGCGATGGGCGCGAAGATCGAGGGCATCGGTACCGACCGCCTGGTAATCCAGGGCGTGCCGGAACTGCATGGTGCCAGCCACGCGGTGATCTCGGACCGCATCGAGGCGGCGACCTTCCTGTGCGCCGTTGCGGCCACCGGCGGCGACATCCAGCTGACCAATACCCGCACCGACATCTTCGACGTGGCGCTCGATAAACTGCGTGAAATCGGCCTGCAGCTGACTGTTGGCGCGGACACCATCCGCGCGAAGATGGATGGCCGCCCGCAGCCGGTGTCGTTCCGCACGACCGAGTATCCGGGCTTCCCGACCGACATGCAGGCGCAGTTCATGGCCGTCAACACCATCGCCGGCGGCGCCTCGCGCGTGACCGAGACGATTTTTGAAAACCGCTTCATGCACGTGCAAGAGATGAACCGCCTGGGCGCGCAGATCACGACCGACGGCAATACCGCGTTCATCGACGGCGTCACGCGCCTGATCGGCGCACCGGTCATGGCAACCGACCTGCGTGCTTCGGCTTCGCTCGTCATTGCCGGCATGGCCGCCGAAGGCACGACGCTGATCGACCGCATCTACCACCTCGATCGCGGCTACGACCGCATGGAAGTGAAGCTGTCGGCGGTGGGCGCCGACATCGTCCGCATCAAGTAATCACATCGAATCACCATGACTTTTACCAGCAATACGGACGAGACCCAGCTGATCCTGGCGCTGTCCAAGGGCCGCATCTTCGAAGACACCCTGCCGCTGCTGTCGGCTGCCGGGATCGAGGTGCTGGAAAACCCCGAGACCTCGCGCAAGCTGATCCTGCCGACCAATGACCCGGGCGTGCGTGTGCTGATCGTGCGCGCCTCCGACGTGCCGACGTATGTCCAGTACGGCGCCGCCGATTTCGGCGTGGCCGGCAAGGACGTGCTGCTCGAGCATGGCGGCGAAGGGCTGTACCAGCCGATCGACCTGCGCATCGCCGAATGCCGCATGTCGGTCGCGGTCAACGCGGGCTTCGACTACGAAAGCGCCGTGCGCCAGGGCGCGCGCCTGCGCGTGGCGACCAAGTTCGTCAACACGGCGCGCGAGCACTTTGCCCGCAAGGGCGTGCACGTCGACCTGATCAAGCTGTATGGCTCGATGGAGCTGGCGCCGCTGGTGGGCCTGTCCGACGCCATCGTCGACGTGGTCTCGACCGGCGGCACGCTGCGCGCCAACAACCTGGTCGAAGTCGAAAAGATCATGGACATCTCCTCGCGCCTGGTGGTCAACCAGGCTGCGCTCAAGCTCAAGCGCGAGCGCCTGCAACCGATCCTGGACGCGTTCGAACGCGCCTCCAAAGCAAAAGGCTAGACGCAAAATGGCAGTACAAATCCGCAAGCTCGATTCGACCGCACCCGACTTCGCCACCACGCTGAGCGCGCTGCTCGCGTTTGAAGCCGAAACCGACGACGCCATCGAACTGGCCGTGGCCGGCATCCTGCGCGATGTAAAAGCGCGGGGCGACGCCGCCGTGCTCGAATACACGAACAAATTCGACCGCATCCCGAACGGCGGCGCGACCTCGATGGCGCAGTTCGACGTTCAGCAGGCCGAGCTCGAAGCAGCGCTGGCTGCGCTGCCCGGCGACCAGCGCGCCGCGCTGCAGATCGCGGCCGACCGCGTGCGCGTGTACCACGAGCGCCAGAAAGAATCGTCGACCGGCTTTACCTTCACCGAGCCTGACGGCACCGTGCTGGGCCAGCGCGTCACGCCCCTGGACCGGGTCGGCATCTATGTCCCGGGCGGCAAGGCAGCGTATCCATCGTCGGTCCTGATGAACGCGATTCCGGCCCACGTGGCGGGCGTCAAGGAAATCATCATGGTCGTGCCCACCCCGGACGGCGTGAAGAACCAGATGGTGCTGGCCGCGGCGGCGATTGCCGGCGTCACGCGCGTGATCACCATTGGCGGCGCGCAGGCGGTTGGTGCGCTGGCGTATGGCACCGAGACCATCCAGGCCGTCGACAAGATCGTCGGCCCCGGCAACGCGTATGTCGCCGCCGCCAAGCGCCGCGTGTTCGGCACGGTCGGCATCGACATGATCGCGGGGCCATCCGAAATCCTCGTGCTGTGCGATGGCACCACCGATCCGGACTGGATCGCGATGGACCTGTTTTCGCAGGCCGAGCACGACGAACTGGCGCAAGCCATCCTGCTGTGCCCCGACGCCGACTACATCGCACAGGTCGAAGCGAGCATCCACAAGCTGCTGCCCACGATGCCGCGCGCGGCCACCATCACCACGTCGCTGGGCGACCGTGGCGCGTTGATCAAGGTGCGCAGCATGGATGAAGCGTGCGAGATCGCCAGCAGCATCGCGGCCGAACACCTCGAGATCTCGGCTGAAGCTCCACAACAGTGGGCCGATAAAATCCGCCACGCCGGCGCGATGTTCCTGGGCCGTTACTCGTCCGAGTCGCTGGGCGACTATTGCTGCGGCCCGAACCACGTGCTGCCGACCTCGCGCACGGCGCGCTTCTCGTCGCCGCTGGGCGTGTACGATTTCCAGAAACGCTCGTCGATCATCCAGGTCAGCGAAGCGGGCGCCCAAACGCTGGGCAAGGTCGCGGCCACGCTGGCGTATGGCGAAGGCCTGCAGGCGCACGCGCGCAGCGCGGAACTACGACTCGATCCCGTTCCTTTGCCAACTGCACCCCAGGCATCATGAGCGACTGGGTCAACCAGGTATTCTGCGAGGATGCGCTGTCAGGATTGGCGCGCATCCCGGACGGGTCCATCGACCTGATCCTGACTGACCCGCCGTACAACCTGGGCAAGGACTATGGCAACGCTTCGGACCAGCAAAGCGTCGAGGCCTACCTGGCCTGGACCGAACAGTGGATCGATGCGGCGGTGCCGAAGCTCAAGCCCAACGGCAGCCTGTACATTTTTCTCACGTGGCGCTTCACGCCCGAGATCTTCGTGATGCTGAAAAAACGCATGACGATGATGAACGAGATTATCTGGGACCGCCGCGTGCCGTCGATGGGCGGCAGCGTGCGCAGCTTCTCGTCGGTGCACGACACGATTGGCTTTTTCGCCAACCGCAAGGATTACTACTTCGACCTGGACGCGGTGCGCATCCCGTATGACGCCGCGACCAAGAAAGCCCGCTCGCGCTCGATCTTCATCGGCGCCAAGTGGCTCGAAGTGGGTTACAACCCGAAGGACGTCTGGAGCGTCTCGCGCCTGCACCGCGAGCATCCGGAGCGCGCCGACCACCCGACGCAAAAGCCGCTCGAGATCATCGAGCGCATGGTCAAGGCGTCGTGCCCGCCGGGCGGGATCGTGCTCGACCCGTTCATGGGCAGCGGCACGACGGCCATCGCCGCCAAGCGCCTGGGGCGCCAGTACACCGGCTTCGAACTCAATCCCGCGTATTGCGCCATCATCCACGAGCGCCTGGCGGCGCCGGAGGTGCCAATGACCGGGGCAAAAAAACGCAAGGCGGCCAAGGCCGCCATGGCCACACTCTCCACGGAAGAAACTTCATGACCGACATCGCCAAACTGATCGAGAACACCATTCGCGCCGACGTGCGCGCCGTGGGCGGATACCACGTGCCGGACTCGGTTGGCTACGTCAAGCTCGACGCGATGGAAAACCCGTACCAGTTGCCGGACGACCTGCGCACGCAGCTCGGCGCGCGCCTGGCCGACGCGGCCCTGAACCGTTATCCGGTGCCGTCGTACCGCACGCTGAAGGACGCCATCTGCGCCAAGCTGGGCATCCCGGCCGGCTACGACGTCCTGCTCGGCAATGGCTCGGATGAGCTGATCACGATCCTGGCGACCACGATTGCGCGCCAGGAACGCGACGGTTCCAAGCGCGCCGTGGTGATGGCGCCGGTGCCGGCGTTCGTCATGTTTTCGCGTTCGGCGCAGTTTGCCGGCGCCGATTTTGTCGGCGTGCCGATCAAGCCCGACTTTTCGCTGGACCTGCCGGCGATGCTGGCCGCTATCGACGAGCACAAGCCGTCGCTGGTCTTTCTCGCGTACCCGAACAACCCGACCGGCAACCTGTATGACGCGGCCGACATGGAAGCGATCATCAACGCGCTGGGCGAGCATGGCGTGGTCGTCGTCGACGAAGCCTACCAGCCGTTCGCCAAGGTCAGCTTCATGGACCGCCTGCCGCAGCACCCGAACATGGTCGTGATGCGTACGCTGTCAAAGCTCGGCCTGGCCGGCATCCGCCTCGGCTACATGACGGCGGCCGCGCCCCTGCTGGCCGAATTCGAGAAGGTGCGTCCACCGTACAACGTGAATATCCTGACCCAGGTGGCGGCCGAATTCGCCCTCGAGCATCTGGATGTGCTGGACCGTCAGGCCGAGCTGCTCAACGTCGAGCGTACCCGCCTGGCCACGGAACTGGCTGGCCTGCCGGGCGTGGAAGTGTTCCCGTCGGCCGCCAATTTCATCGCGCTGCGCGTGCCCGATGCCGAGCGCGCCTGCAAGCTTCTCCACGGCGAGAAGGTCCTGATCAAAAATTTGAGTAAAATGCACACATTGCTGGCCAACTGCATCCGCGTCACGGTCAGCACGCCGCAAGAAAACGACCAGTTCCTGACCGCCCTGAAGGCTTCCCTGTAGTAGCGTCCCGTAGTTACGTACCTTGAAAAGCGCCCGAGCAATGACCCGTACCGCCGACATTACCCGCAATACCAACGAAACGCAGATCCGCGTCTCGATCAACCTGGACGGCACCGGCCGCCAGAAGCTCAACACGGGCGTGCCGTTCCTCGACCACATGCTCGACCAGATCGCACGTCACGGCATGTTCGACCTCGAAGTCGAAGCCGTGGGCGACCTGCACATCGATGCGCACCACACGGTCGAAGACACCGGCATCACGCTCGGCATGGCCGTGGCCAAGGCCATTGGCGACCGCAAGGGCATCCGCCGCTATGGCCACGCCTACGTGCCGCTGGACGAAGCGCTGTCGCGCGTCGTGATCGACTTCTCGGGCCGCCCGGGGCTGGAAATGCACATCCCGTTCACGCGCGCCATGATCGGCACGTTCGACGTCGACCTGACCGGCGAATTCTTCCGCGGTTTCGTCAACCACGCCGGCGTGACGCTGCACATCGATAACCTGCGCGGTGTGAACGCGCACCACCAGTGCGAAACCGTGTTCAAGGCATTCGGCCGCGCGCTGCGCATGGCCAGCGAACTCGATGAACGCGCCGCCGGCATCATCCCGTCGACCAAGGGCAGCCTGTAAGGCGAGACGCGACATGGCCAATAAAATTGTTGTGGTCGATGGACTGGGCAACCTGCGCTCGGTGGTCCAGGCGCTGCGCGCCGCCGCGCCCGAAGCCGACGTGCTCGTTTCCAGCTCGGCCGCCGACCTCGATGCGGCCGACCGCATCGTGCTGCCGGGGCAGGGCGCGATGCGCGACTGCATGAGCAGCTTGCGTGAATCGGGCCTGGAAGACGCGCTGCTGCGCGCCGCGAAGACGCGCCCGATCATGGGCGTGTGCGTGGGCGAGCAGATGCTGTTCGACGCCAGCGAAGAAAACGGCGGCACGCCGGGCCTGGGCCTGTTGCCGGGCAAGGTCGTGCGCTTTCAGCTGGATGGAAAACTGCAGAACGACGGCTCGCGCTTCAAGGTCCCGCAAATGGGCTGGAACCGCGTGCGCCAGTCGCGCGCGCACCCGCTGTGGGATGGCGTCGACGACAACAGCTACTTCTATTTCGTGCACAGTTATTACGCAGCGCCCGAAAACGCGCATGATGTGATCGGCGAAGCCGATTACGGCGGCCCGTTCTGCTGCGCTGTCGGCCGCGATAATATCGTCGCCACCCAGTTCCACCCGGAGAAAAGTGCGGCAGCGGGTTTACGCCTGTACCGTAATTTCATCCACTGGAATCCTTGATTCATCCTCGTATTTAACCCGTTAACTCTACCGACAACGACCATGCTGCTGATCCCCGCCATCGACCTGAAAGACGGTCACTGCGTTCGCCTCCAACAAGGCGATATGGAACTCGCCACCGTGTTTTCCGAAGATCCTGCCGAAATGGCGCTGCACTGGCTCAAGCAGGGCGCGCGGCGCCTGCACCTGGTCGACCTGAACGGCGCATTTGCGGGCAAACCGAAGAACGAATCGGCCATCAAGTCGATCCTGCAGATCGTGCAGGAATACGCCGAAGACAACGGCATCGACGAAATCCCGGTCCAGCTGGGCGGCGGCATCCGCGACCTCGACACCATCGAGCGCTACCTGGATGACGGCATCAGCTACATCATCGTCGGCACCGCCGCCGTGAAGAACCCGGGCTTTCTGCACGACGCCTGCGGCGCCTTCCCGGGCCACATCATCGTGGGCCTGGACGCGCGCGACGGCAAGGTCGCTACTGACGGCTGGAGCAAGATGTCGGGCCACGAAGTGATCGACCTGGCCAAGAAGTTCGAAGGCTACGGCGTCGAATCGATCGTCTACACCGACATCGGCCGCGACGGCATGATGGGCGGCGTGAACATCGACGCGACCGTCAAGCTGGCGCGCGCGGTGAAGATTCCCGTGATCGCCTCGGGCGGCGTGCACGTGCTGGCCGACGTCGAAGCGCTGTGCGCGGTGCAGGACGAAGGCATCGAGGGCGTGATCTGCGGCCGTTCGATCTACGAAGGCACGCTCGACCTGGCTTCGGCCCAGGACCGCGCCGATGAACTGACCGAAGGCGCTGGCGCCTGATTCCATGCTCGCAAAACGCATCATCCCCTGCCTTGACGTCACTGGCGGCCGGGTCGTCAAGGGCGTCAACTTCAACGAGTTGCGCGACGCCGGCGACCCGGTCGAAATCGCGCGCCGCTATGACGCACAAGGCGCCGACGAAATCACCTTTCTCGACATCACCGCCTCGAGCGACGGCCGCGACCTGATCCTGCCGATCATCGAAGCCGTCGCCTCGACCGTGTTCATTCCGCTCACCGTCGGTGGCGGCGTGCGCAAGGTGGAAGACGTGCGCCGGCTGCTCAACGCCGGCGCCGACAAGGTCAGCATGAACACGTCGGCCGTCACCAACCCGCAGCTGGTGTTCGACTGCGCCCACAAGCACGGTTCGCAGTGCATCGTGGTGGCGATCGACGCCAAGCAGATTACGCCGGGCCGCTGGGAAGTCTTCACCCATGGCGGGCGCAATGCGACGGGGCTGGATGCCGTCGAATGGGCGCGCAAGATGGAAAGCCTCGGCGCCGGCGAGCTGCTGCTCACGTCGATGGACCGCGACGGCACCAAGTCGGGCTTCGACCTGGGCCTGACGCGCGCCGTGTCCGACGCCGTGGGCATCCCCGTGATCGCCTCGGGCGGCGTCGGCGGCCTGGAAGACCTGGCCAACGGCATCCTGCAGGGCCACGCCGACGCCGTGCTGGCGGCCAGCATTTTCCACTATGGGCAGCACACGGTCGGGGAAGCCAAGCGCTTCATGCATGACCGCGGTATCCCGATGCGCCTGGAGTAACGCAATGACAACGAATGCCAAATGGCTCAACAAGGTGCGCTGGGATGAACAGGGCCTGGTGCCCGTCATCGCACAAGAGGCAACCAGCGGCGACGTGCTGATGTTCGCCTGGATGAACCGCGAAGCGCTCACCCGCACCGTCGAATCGGGCGAAGCCGTGTACTGGAGCCGCTCGCGCAAGAAGCTGTGGCACAAGGGCGAAGAGTCCGGCCACATCCAGAAGGTGAGCGAAATCCGCCTGGATTGCGACGAAGACGTCGTCCTGCTCAAGATCGAACAGGTCGGCGGAATCGCCTGCCATACCGGACGCCACTCATGCTTCTTCCAGAAGTACGACAACGGCGACTGGCACAGTGTCGAAC
Source organism: Telluria sp. LT1R51-2 (assembly GCF_059685775.1). Classification (NCBI taxonomy): domain Bacteria; kingdom Pseudomonadati; phylum Pseudomonadota; class Betaproteobacteria; order Burkholderiales; family Oxalobacteraceae; genus Telluria; species Telluria sp. LT1R51-2. Next base: position 815,232 of record NZ_JCASIM010000002.1, read on the forward strand.
CGGTGCTGCAGGACCCCGACACGATTTACTCAAAAGACAAGAAGACCCCATGAGCGTTACCCTGGCCCGCGTCGCGGCCGTGATCGAATCGCGCAAACCCGCCAATGGCGGCGACCCGGCCGCATCGTATGTTGCCAAGCTGTTCGCCAAGGGCGACGACGCCATCCTGAAAAAGATCGGCGAGGAAGCTACCGAACTGGTGATGGCCGCCAAGGACGCCCGCGTCGATGGCGACGCCGCCAAGGTGCTGTACGAATGCGCCGACCTGTGGTTCCACTCGCTGGTGCTGCTGGCCAAGTTCGACCTCACGCCGCAGCAGGTGCTCGACGAGCTGGCGCGGCGCGAAGGCGTGTCGGGGCTGGACGAGAAAGCCGCACGCACCGACGCCTGAGCCTGCGCGCCGGCCGGCGTGCCAACTGTTTGAACCGGTGTCATAATCAGTGCCTCGTCGTCATGGCGATGTCATGGAGCCTTGGTACGATGCCGGTGCTCGCTTGCGTGTCATGCAATGTAATCATCTGGAGACCGAATGGATAACTGCATTTTTTGCAAGATCGTTGCCAAGCAAATTCCGGCTGCCATCGTCTATGAAGACGACGACGTGCTGGCGTTCAAGGACATCAATCCGGCAGCGCCCGTGCACTTGCTGGTGATTCCAAAGGTGCACGTGGCCACGTTGTCCGATTGCACCGACGAGCATGCGGCATTGTTGGGCAAGATGCTGGCGCTGGCGCCGAAACTTGCCGAGCAAAATGGTATTGCGGTCAAGACATCGGCCGATGGCACGCCAAGTGGCGGTTTCAAGACGCTGATCAATGCCGGTCCGGATGGCGGGCAAGAGGTGTATCACCTGCACTTGCACATGTACGGCGGTCCGCGTCCATGGCGCGGGCTGGGACTGTAGGCAGCGTCTAAGTCTGGGTTAAGTTCGGGTTAAGTTCGATTAGGAGCAACGGGCTCCCGCATCGCATATACTCGGTGTGTATGCAGTTTGCGCTTCACTAATTTTTCAGGCGCCAGGCGCCATCAGGAGAACAACATGGGTGGATTGAGTATTTGGCACTGGGTCATCGTGCTGGTGGTCGTGATGCTGATTTTCGGCACCAAGAAGATCAGCAATATGGGTTCCGATCTGGGCAAGGCCGTCAAGGGCTTCAAGGATGGCGTCAAGGGTGACGAAGAGCGCGCTGCCGAAGCAGAAGCCGCCCGTGTCCAGGCAACGCAGCAGGTGGCCGACAAGTCGACCATCGACGTGGAAGCCCGCGACAAGACCCGCCTGTAACCCGGCGTCCTCATGATCGATCTTGGACTGTCGAAAATCGCGATCATCGGCGTTGTCGCGCTGATCGTGATCGGGCCGCAAAAGCTGCCCAAGGTGGCGCGCATGGCTGGCACGCTCTATGGGCGTGCCCAGCGTTACCTGCATGACATCAAGTCCGAGGTCAGCCGTGAAATCGAACTCGACGAACTGCGCAATCTGCACAAGGAAGTGCAGGACCGCGCGCAGTCGTTCAAGAACGACGTCGAATCGGCGACGAGCGAATTCGGCTCGTCCGTGACCAGCCACGTCGATGAAGTCGAGGCATTGTGGGACGAGCGCGGCTCGGATCCATCTGCCCACGTGATCATGCCCACCGTGGCCGACATCGACCGCAAGGCCAAGGACTTCCGCCGCAAGAAGCTGGTGCGCACTTCCAGCGTGCCGGCCTGGTACAAGAACCGCCATGGCACCAAGCGCCATGTGATGTCGGGCGCGGCCCGCGTGCGCAAGTACCGTCCCGGTGCCGGCACGAATTCCACCTCCTCTTTTTTCTGATCGCCTAGCTGATGACTGAACAAGCCGCCGGCGAAGATACCTTCATCTCGCACCTCGTCGAGCTGCGTGACCGCCTGGTCAAGGCCTCGATCGGCATTGCGATCGTGTGCGCCGCGCTGATGGCGTGGCCTGGCCCGTCGCAGATCTACGACCTGATCGCAGCACCGATGATCGCGTCGCTGCCGCCAGGCTCGACCATGATCGCTACCGGCGTGATTTCGCCGTTTCTGGTACCGATGAAGGTCACGCTGCTGCTGTCCTTCATCCTGGCGCTGCCCTGGGTGTTTTACCAGGCCTGGGCCTTTATTGCGCCGGGCTTGTACGCCCACGAAAAGCGCCTGGTGATGCCGCTCGTGATTTCGTCGTCGCTGCTGTTCATCGGCGGCGTGGCGTTCTGTTACTTCTTCGTGTTCGGCCGTGTGTTCCACTTCATCAGCGCGTTTGCACCGACGTCGATTGCCGTCACACCGGATATTGAAAACTACCTCGATTTCGTGATGTCGATGTGCCTGGCGTTCGGCGCCTCGTTCGAAGTGCCGGTGGTCGTCGTGATCCTGGTGCGCATGGGCATCGTGCCGATCGAGAAGCTGCGCGAAGTGCGCTCGTATGTCATCGTCGGCGCGTTCGTCATCTCGGCGATCGTCACGCCGCCGGACGTGGTCAGCCAGCTGGCGCTGGCCATTCCGATGTGCCTGCTCTACGAGCTGGGCCTGATGGTCGCACCGATGTTCGCCCGCGCCACGCGCGCACCCGAAGAAACGGCGTAACAAACGTCCCGTCACGATCCGGGGGGGGCGGCACCTCAAGGTGCCGCCCCCTTCACACTTTTACTGCATCAACTCCGAAATCATCTTGACCGGCGCATTGCCGTAGCTCAGGAACTGGTCGTGGAACGCCTTCAGGTTGAAACGCTCGCCCAGCTGCGCCTTGCGACGCTCGCGCAGTTCCATGATCTGCTCGTAGCCGCTGTAGTAGCTGGTCAGCTGGACCGACGTCAGCGTCGCGCGGCGCCATTTCTCATCGGCTTCCTGGCGTGTCTGGAAGGCCTGGCGCGTCAGCAGATCGATCGCCTGCGCCTGGTTCATGCCGTTCACGTGCACGCTGTAGTCCAGGATCGTGTTGGTCACGCTGCGCAGGTTCCACTTCGAGTACATCAGCCACATCTCGGGCGCGTTGTCGCCATAGCCCGATTCGAGCATCATGCGCTCGCCGTAGACCGCCCAGCCTTCGACCATCGCGCCATTGCCGAACAGTGACTTGATCAGCGACGGCGAGCGGTTCGCGTGCACCAGCTGCGCATAGTGGCCGGGAATCGCTTCGTGGATGTTCAGGATCTGCAGGATCCATTCGTTGTACTCGCGCAGGCTGCTCTCGGCCTGGGCATCCGTCAGGCTGTCCATCGGCGTGACGTTGTAGTACGTCTTGTCCTTAGAACGATACGGGCCCGGTGCATCGATGCTCGCGCCGGCGACGCCACGCTGGTACATCGGCGTTTCGCGCACTTCGAGGGGTTTGCTCGGGTCGAGCGTCAGCAGGTCATGCTTGATGACCCAGTCCTGCAGCAGCGGGATCTGGCGCCGGATCTCGGTGAAGAAGTCCTGGCGCTTGACGTGACGGGCGGACAGCTTGTCGATCATCATGCCAATCTTCTGGAAGCGCTCGGCTGGCTTGGTCACGCCGGCCATGTAGCGCGGCCACAGTTCGTCCGAAATCTTGTCCATGTGCGTGAGCAGCTCTTCGCGCGTGGCCAGGGCCTTGCGGTAGGTCTGCTCGGCGCTGCTGGACGACTGGATGTCGAGCGCGAACTTCTGCTCGTACAGCGCCTTGCCGATGCGGAACGGCCGGGCCTGGCCATTGGCGGCCTGGCGCTTTTCCATGTCGCTCAAAAAGTCGACGTAGCCCAGCACCGCAGTACCGGCGTTGGCGATGCGCTGCGCGAAGATGGTCTTTTCCTGCGTGGTCAGGATCGATTCCTGCGCCGCCTTGCCCAGGTCGGCCAGCACCGCCAGCGTGCCCGGCGCCTGGCTGATCGCCAGCTGGGTGTGCTCGCGCGTCGGCGTCTTGATCGACGCCTGTGCGGCCGCGTAATAGGCAGGCACATCGGTCAGGCGCTTGAGGATCGTGCGCAGGCGCTGCGGCTTGGCCGCGTAATCGGTATTGAGGATCAGGTCGAGCGGCGCGGCGATGTTGTAGGCCGACGGGTTCCACTCGAACTCGCGCCAGGTGGTCAACGCCCAGCGGTCCTTTTCCAGCTTGTTGAGCAGCAATACCAGGTCGGTGCGGTAGCGCGGCGAGAGCTGCTTCGGATCGAGCTTGCCGAATTTTTCCAGCCACTCGTTGGCAAAGGCCAGCTGCTTGGCGCGGGTGGCAGGGTCAGGCAGCGTCAGGTTCGCGGCCTGGTCGAACTTGCCGACATAGATACCGCCTTCCGGGTCGACGCGCCACAGCGCAGTCAGGTACTGCATGCTCAGCGTGGACATGCGGCGATCCAGGCGGCCTTCGCTGGCTTTCGCCGGCGCGGCGCTGTCGCTGGCGCTGGCACTGTTATTTGTACTCGTGCTGGCGGCAGCGGCGGTCGCCCCAATGGCGGCGGCGCCGACGACGGCCTTCTTGGCCTTGGTCGACTTCTTGACGACCTTCGTCGACTTCGCCTTGCTCTTGGCTGGCTTGGTGGCGGCGCTGGCCGGCGCCAGTGCGAAGCAGGCCAGCACGGCTGCCAGCGCGATTTTCGTTTTTATCATCGTATTCGGCCCTGTAACAAGTGTGAATTCGTGATCCGCAACGGCGCGAATCGCGTGCAGGTTAGCACCAAACCCGCCGTTTGCGGACGGATGAAACATTCCGACACGAACGGGACAAAGTGCAATATTACTGTTCTATCAAGGCAGTGTTATCTGCCCAGTCCCGTGCGCAGCATGTCGAGCATATCTGTTGGTGACATGCGCGCGGCCATCTCGGTGCCTTCGAGCAGGCTGTCGGCCAGGTCGCGCTTGTGGCGGTGCAGGTCGACGATGCCTTCTTCGATCGTGCCGCGCGCGACCAGCCGGTAGATCGTCACCGGGCGCTGCTGCCCCATCCGGTGCGCGCGGTCCGAGGCCTGGTCTTCCACCGCCGGGTTCCACCACGGGTCCATGTGGATCACGTAGTCGGCCGCCGTCAGGTTGATGCCCACGCCGCCCGCCTTCAGGCTGATCAGGAACATGTCGCCGTCGCCGGCCTGGAACGCGTCGACCCGCTTTTTGCGCTCTTGCATCGGCGTGGACCCGTCAAGGTACTGGTAGCGCACGCCCTGCGCGTCGAGGTGCTGGCGGATCAGGCTCAGGTGGTCGACGAACTGGCTGAACACCAGCACCTTGTGGCGGTTCTCGATCAGGTCGGCCGTGAGCCGCGCGAACGCGGCCAGCTTGCTGCTGATGATGCCGGCGCCCGGCGCGACCAGCTCGGGATTGCAGCAGGCGCGGCGCAGCCGCATCATCTCGGCCAGGATCTCGATCGACTTCTGGCCTTCGGGTGCTTCGAGCGCAGCCAGCTTGTCGAGCGCCTGGCGCCGCAGCGATTCGTACAGCGCGCTTTCCTCGGCGCTCAGTTCGACCGGGATGACGATCTCGGTGCGCGGCGGCAGTTCGGCCAGTACCTGCGCCTTGGTACGGCGCAGGATGAACGGCGCGGTCAGACGCCGCAGGCGCGCGCGGGCGGCAACTTCGGCGCGCCGGTCCTTCACCTTCTCGGACTGGGCTTTTTCAATGGGGCCGGCAAAGCGCAGCTGGAACTGCTCGGCACTGCCCAATAAACCCGGATTGATGAAGCGGAACAGGTTCCACAATTCGCCCAGGTGGTTTTCCAGGGGCGTGCCGGTGGCTGCCATTCTAAAGTCGCCCTGCAGCGCCATCACGGCCTGCGAGCGCTTGGTGTGCATGTTCTTGATCGCCTGCGCCTCGTCCAGCACGATGCTGTGCCAGCGGCGGCCCTTGAAGCGCGCCGCCTCCTGCTGGAGCAGGCCGTAGCTGACGATGACGACGTCGAATGGCCCCGCGTCGTCGATCGTCGCGGCGCGCTCGCCGGGCCCGAACAGTTTCAGGTTCAGCGTCGGCGCAAAGCGCGCCGCCTCGTCGATCCAGTTCAGGCACACGGTCGTCGGCGCGACCACCAGCGCCGGGCCATCCTTGGCGCGCGTGAGAAGCAGCGCCAGCGCCTGCAGCGTTTTACCCAGACCCATATCGTCGGCCAGGCAAGCGCCCACGCCCCAGTGGGCCAGGCGCGCCAGCCACTCGAAGCCGTCGAGCTGATAGTCGCGCAACTCGGCCTGCAAGGTCGATGGCAGCGTGGGCGTGAAGGCGGCGCTGTCGGCCATGCGCGTCAGGTGCGCCTGCCAGGCCTTGTCCCCGTCGACACTGCCTGCCTCGCCCGCCAGTTCACCCAGCGCGAAGCTGGCCAGCGCGTGGGTGCGGATGCCGTCGCCATGCAGTTCGCCATACGCGCCCAGCTCCATCAGGCGCCGGTGCAGTTCATCGGACAGGGCCAGGTAATCGTTGTCGCCCAGCGCGACAAACCGGCTGCCGCTCTCGCGCAGCTTTTCCAGCAGCGTGCGCAGGCTCATCACGCGGCCTTCGTCGATGACGATGTCGCCGCTGGCAGCAAACCAGTCGCGCTCGCGCCGGATCTGTACCCGCACCGATTTGGAGGTCGCTTTTTTGGTGACGCGGAACGATTCGCCCTCGGGCCAGGCCACGACGATCGAGGCCGGGTCCAATCCCCTGAGCTCCTCGACCAGTTCGAGTGCCAGCATCGGTTGCCCGAGCAGCCATTCGCCGTGTTCCTGCTCGCCCTGTTCCAGCACGACGCAGGCGCCGACGAGCTGACGTTCGGCCTCGCGCTCGGCGTTCATGTCGCGCTGCGCTTCGGTGCGGATGCCGTCGACATCGGCGATCACGCTGGCCGCGCCTTCGCCCGGGCCGTAGTAGGCACCGCCTGGCAGCGGGCGCACCAGCAACTGCATGCGCAGGCCTTGCTGGTAGGGCCGCAGGTGAATGTGCATGCGCGCATCGGCCGGCACGGTCTCGATGTCGGCGCTGCTCGCACCGATGTCCGACTGCACGGTGACGCTGGACGCCACCGCGCCGATGGCGCGCAGCACGCGGCGCTCGGCCGACAGCGGCACGTCCAGCCCGGCGCCGACAATGGCGGCGATGCGGCGGTGTTCGTCGTTGATGCGCACCAGGCGCAATCGCGTGGGCGTCTCGAGCGTGATGACCACGTCGCCGTCTTCGTTGTCGATCGGCGGCTGCAGCGCGATCGACACCTTGTCGCCCTGTTTTTTCACCAGCAGTTCCGGTTCGCCTGGCAGCAGTTCGACGCGTGTGCCGGGGGAGGCCATCCAGAACAGCAGCGGATGGCCGACCAGGGCGGCCAGCGCCTTGTGCACTTCGAGCTCGAAGCGGATGCCGCTGCCGGCGTAGTAACGGCGCCCGGCAATCGCATTGATCGCCTGCAGGTCCTGCGCCGTGAGGAACTCGAGCTGCGCGCCTTCTTCGGCCAGGCGTTTCAGGCCCAGCGCGCGGCCGCGGCTCCACGCGCCTTGCGCATCGCGCTTCTGCTCGCGCGGCTCGATTTCCTGCACGCCCAGGTGCGGGTCGTGGCGGATCAGCCAGACCAGGCGCGATTCCTTGACCTGCTCCACCGTAAGGGCGGGCTGCAGGTTGATCAGCGCGTTGAGCTGGCGCTCCCACGGCTCTTCGCGCGTGAACCAGAGCGCCATGTCGGGCAAGCGGTGGCGCTGGCGCAGTTCGCCCGCACGCGCCTCGTGAATCAGATAACCCGCCTGGCCCATCTGGGCCAGCACGCCGGCCAGCTGCGCCGACCACAGGTCGAACCCGGCCAGCTCGGATTGCGCCAGCATGTCTTCCAGGCGCGCACGCTGGCTGTTCAACGCGGGCAGCGCCAGCCAGTAGTGGATCAGCGCACGGAATACGGTCGGTTCCAGCGACAGTTCCCAGCTGCGGGTGGCGAATAGACCCGCGTCGACGGTGCCGCGCCGGATTTCATGCAGCATGCCGAGCTGGAACCAGATCGCGTTGTCGGGCCGCTGCACGGCGCGTGTTTCGATCTCGAGCCAGGCATCGGCCAGCTTGCGGTGCGCCGGTTCAGTGCTGCGCAACAGGGCGGCCACCGCGATGTGCGCGCAATGGCCGCTGAAGGTGGCCTTGCGCTTGCCGGTCTCGCGCCGCAACTGCTTCAGGGCCGCGTCGACGCCCGCCAGGCCGCCGTCGACATCGTCGCGCAGCAGCTGCACGACGCTGCGCAGGAACAGGCCCGGTGAATCGGTCATGTCGGCGACCAGGTCAAGCGCATCGTCCAGGCGCCCGCACAGGATGTAGTGCTCGCCCAGCGCGCGGCGCAGCAGGCTTTCCGGGCTGCTATGCATGATGTAGCCCTCGGCGCAGGCGCGCACCGCCGGGGCCAGCGCCGGCTCGCTGCGCACATGCACGACCAGGACGTGCAGGACGGTCTCGCGCAGGCGCGGGTGGATGCGCTCGATCAGCGCCGGCGTGAACGGACGCGCGCAGACGTCGACCAGCGGATGCAGATAGCTCGCCTCATGGCAGGCCAGGCAGGCGTCGAGCAGCGGCGTGACGACGTCGATGTCTTGCCGCGTCAGCAGCGCGATGCGCAGCAGGGCCAGGCCCTGGCGGTAACTGCGCAGCATCAGGTGGCCCTGCCAGTCGCGGCGCACGGTCGACACCGCGCCATACGCACCCGCGACGACGTCGAACAGGCCGCTGTCGAGGGCAAAGTCGAGCACGGGCCAGCTGGCCACCGGGGCCAGCCCCAGCCCGCGTTCGTTGGCATCCACCAGCAGGCCTTCGGCCTTCAGGCGCGCCAGTTCGTCGGCCCACTGCGCGGCCGGCAACGGGGCATTCAGTGCCCGCATGTGCTCGAGGATGCGCTGGCGGCCCATCGGCTCGCCGGCGATCGCCAGCAGCGTCAGGATCGCGTGTTCTTCGGCGCTGCAGGCCGCCAGTTGCGCCCGCACGTCGTCAGGCAGTGGGCCACCCTTCATGCGTCGAGATTCTCGATCTCGATGGCGGGCAGGTCGGCCGGCACGGCAATGCCGAACACGCGCAGGTAGAAATACAGCTCGGCTTCGAGCGTGCGCACCACGCTGTCGGCCTTGCGGAAGCCGTGGCCTTCGCCTTCGAGCGTCAGGTAGGCCACCGGCAGCTTTTGCGCGCGCAGGGCGTCGACCATGCTTTCGGACTGCTGCGGCGGCACGACCTTGTCGTCCAGGCCCTGGAAGAAGATCATCGGGCTGCGCAACTTGTCGCTGTGGTGGATCGGCGAGCGTTCGCGGTACACGGCCTGGGCGCGCTCGGGCGGCGCGGTCAGGTAGGCGTTGTAGCGCGACTCGAACTTGTGCGAATCCGCATCCAGCCCGGCCAGGTCGGACACGCCGTAATAGCTGGCGCCGGCCTTGAACACGTCGTGGAAGGCCAGCGCCGACAGCACCGTCAGGCCGCCGGCGCTGCTGCCGCGAATCAGCAGGCGCTCGGGGTCGACCGCACCGATGGCCGCCAGGTGGCGTGCACCGGCCACGCAATCCTCGACATCGACCACGCCCCACTGGTGCTGGAGCAGGTTGCGGTAATCGCGCCCAAAGCCCGTGCTGCCGCCATAGTTCACGTCCAGCACCGCGAAACCGCGGCTGGTCCAGTATTGGGTGGAGAGCTTGAGCGTGCTGGTGGCCATGCTGGTCGGGCCGCCGTGGCCGATCACGATCAGCGGTGGCAGTTCGTCCGGCAGCGGCGCGTAATCCGGATTGGCCGGCGCATAGTAGAACGCGTACGCAGTGCGGCCGTTGGCGCTTGGATAGCTGATCGCCAGCGGCACGGCCAGATACGACGTGGCCGGCAGTTGCGGGATCGAGTGCGCCAGCACCTCGAGCGGCGCGCCGGCCAGGTCGATGCGCGCCAGTTCGGGCGCAATGGTCGGCGCGCCGCCCAGCAGCGTCACGATGTCACCGCTGACCTTCACGTCGCGGATGTCTTCATAGGGCGTTTCCAGTGGCATCAAGCTGCCGTCGTGGGTGGAGACGATGCCCAGGTGGCTCACGCCCATCTCGATATACGCGCACACAATCTGTTCTTCGGAGCGGAAAGCATACTGCGACCCGCCAAAGTTCCACTGCGGGACGCCGAATTCGGCCGCGCGCTCGCACAGGGCGTGAACGGCGTCAGCGGCGTAACGGTACAGATTCCACCAGCCGCTGCGATCGGACACGAAGTGCAGCACGCCGCCAGGTGACCATTCGGGCTGGCAGATCGCTTCATCCGCCCCGCCGGCGATCAGGCGCCGGTTGACGATCGCGCCATCGGCGGCCACGTCGCCCAGCCACAGTGCGGTGCCTTCCCACGGCATGTGCGGCAGCTCCCAGCACAGCCAGGCCAGCTGGCGGCCATCGGGCGACAGGCGCGGCGCGGCGTAGAAGTCGCTGCCCTCGACCAGCACGGTCTCGGCGCCGTCAAAGCCCACCGCGCACAGCGTGTTGACGGGATAGGTCGCGCCCGGCGAATGGTCTTCGCGCACCGCCACCAGACGATCGCGCCCGGCGTCGAGCACGAAGTCGGCAAAGCGGTGGCCGGTGTCGGCGGCCGTGACGGCAACCGGCTGGCCAGCGTTCTCGACCCGGTACAGGCGGTTGTCCGCATGGTGCGAGAACCAGGCGCCGCCGCCGCTCAGCAGGTACGCGCCACCGCCATATTCATGCACGCGGCTGCGCACATTGAACGGCGCCGGTGTCAGCTCGCGCGTGCCGTCGGCGTCGTGCACCATCAGCGTCATGCGCCCGCCTTCGCTGGTGCGCCCCTCGAGCCAGCCGATGGCGGCGCCGTCGGGCATTGGCTGCGCCAGTGGCACGGCGCCGGCAGCAACGACGGCGGCAGTGATCGGGGAAGTCCAGGCGCCGCATGGCGTGGCTTGTTTGCTGGTGGCAACGGTCATAGAGGGGCTTTTTCGAAGGGTGGACGAGCATTATAGTGCGCCCCCAAGAATGCGATAATAGGCGTCTGCCTATCAAACCGATGCCTCCCATGCCACAATTTGCCCCGCTCCAGAACGACACCTTCCTGCGTGCGCTGCTGCGCCAGCCGACCGACTACACCCCGGTCTGGCTGATGCGCCAGGCGGGCCGCTATCTGCCGGAATACCGCGCCACCCGCGCGCGCGCCGGCTCGTTCCTGGGCCTGGCAAAAAATCCCGATTACGCCACCGAAGTCACGCTGCAGCCGCTCGACCGCTTCCCGCTGGACGCGTCGATCCTGTTCTCGGACATCCTGACCGTGCCGGACGCAATGGGCCTGGGCCTGTATTTCGCCGACGGCGAGGGCCCGAAGTTCGAGCGTCCGCTGCGCACCGAAGAGCAGGTCCACGCGCTGGAAGTGCCCGACATGGCCTCGCTCGACTACGTGTTCAAGGCCGTCACGCAGATCCGCGGCGCCATCAATGGCCGCGTGCCGCTGATCGGTTTCTCGGGCAGCCCGTGGACGCTGGCCTGCTACATGGTCGAAGGCGCCGGCTCGCGCGAGTTCCACACCGTCAAAAAGATGCTGTACAGCCGGCCGGACCTGATGCACCGCATCCTCGACATCAATGCCAAGGCCGTCACCGCCTACCTGAACGCGCAGATCGACGCCGGCGCGCAAGCCGTGATGATCTTCGATTCGTGGGGCGGGGCGCTGGCCGATGGCGCCTACCAGACCTTCTCGCTGCACTACATGCAGCAGATCCTGGCCGGCCTGCAGCGCGAAAAGGATGGCGTGCGCATCCCGGCCGTCGTGTTCACCAAGGGCGGCGGCATCTGGCTCGACCAGATGGCCGATATCGGCGCCGATGCGCTGGGCCTGGACTGGACCGTGAATCTGGGCACGGCCCGCGCGCTGGTCGGCGACCGCGTGGCGCTGCAGGGCAACCTCGACCCGGCGATCCTGTTTGCCGCGCCGGACCAAATTGCAGCGGAAGTCGAGCGCTCGCTGACCGCCTACGGCACGCCATCGAATGGCCACGGTCACGTGTTCAATCTGGGCCATGGCATCTCGCAATTTACCCCGCCGGAATCGGTCACCGCAATGGTCGAGGCAGTGCACAGCTTCAGCCGCAAGCAGCGCGCCGCGTAATCCTGTTCACGGCTTGCTGCGCACTCGCAAGAGCGCGATCGCAAGCCGACTTCCTCACTTGTTCACAACTTCCGCAAATCCGATAAACCGTCCTGTGGACATCTCGACTTTTCGTGTTTACGCGCAAGTCGATGATTCATAAGTGTTTTCTTTCTTGCTTATGCGATCTGGCTGTCTTCTCGCTAAACCTTGTCCAGGGGAATTCAGCCTGATTTGGCGCCTTGTTCACAAAGTTATCAACAGGCGCTGCAAAGACGGGGAAAAGTGCTTGGTTTACCGAGACTTAGCGTGAAACTTCATGTGTTGCCTTAACTTTATGACGCATCGCAGCGAGTTTTCCACGGAAAATTGCAGAGTTATGCACAAGGCGCGAAATGTGCTCGAGGTTGTTAACAGGTTTTCGGGTGATTTTGCAAGTCGTTGATTATGAAGACTAAAATTATCTTGAATTCGAGAATTTTCGTCTGTGACTTGATCTAACGTAAACCTTTGATGGGGTCAAGTCCCCCACTATTCACAAAGTTCTCCACAGATTTGCACAGGGTCCAGATTGTCAACCAGCACTCCCGCACCGGTCGAACCGTACTGCTTTCTCGAAGTCGTGATCGATACGCCGCTCAACAGCAGTTTCGACTACCGCTGGCCCTGTCAGCCGGGTGATGAACCGCTGCCCGGCCAGTTGGCGCTGGTGTCGTTTGCGCGGCGCGAGGTGATGGCCCTGATCGTCGCGGTCAAGTCCATCAGCGATGTGCCGCCCGAAAAACTCAAGGATGCGCTGGCTGTGCGGAGCGAACTGGCGCCACTGTCCGGGCGCTGGCTCGCGCTGGCGCGGTTCGCTGCCGAGTACTACCAGCGCCCGCTCGGCGAAGTCGCGTTGCCCGGCCTGCCGAAGAACCTGCGGGTGCCCAAAACAGTGGCGCTGGGGCGCGCGCTCAAAAAACTGGCCAAGCTCGACGCCGGGCAGGACGCGACCGCAGTGGGCATGCCCGTGCTGAACACGGCCCAGCAGGAGGCGGCCGACGCCATCGGTGGCGCCACCGGTTTCAAACCGTTCCTGTTATGGGGCGTCACCGGCAGCGGCAAGACCGAGGTCTATCTGCAAGCCTGCGCCCAGGTGCTGGCGCGTGATCCCCAGGCGCAGATCCTGATCATGGTTCCCGAGATCAACCTCACGCCGCAGCTCGAAGGCAATATCCGGGCGCGCTTCCCGGGCATGATGCTCGCCACGCTGCACAGCAGCCTGTCCGAGGGCGAGCGCATGCTGCACTGGCTGGCCGCGCACCTGGGCCAGGCGCGCATCGTGCTGGGCACGCGGCTGTCGCTGCTGGCGTCGCTGCCCCACTTGCAGCTGATCGTGATCGACGAAGAGCATGACCCGTCGTACAAGCAGCAGGAAGGCTTGCGCTATTCGGCGCGCGACCTGGCGGTCTGGCGCGCGCACCAGCTGGGGATTCCGATCGTGCTGGGCTCGGCCACGCCATCGCTCGAATCGTGGCACCACGCCCGCTCGGGGCGCTATACAAGGCTCGACCTGCGCGAGCGTGCCGTGCAGGATGCGGTGCTGCCGCGTGTGCGCCTGATCGACATGGAGCGCGACCGCGGGCGCGATGGCCTGACCGCCGAGATGGTCGCTGCGCTGCGCCTGCGCCTGGAGCGCGGTGAGCAGTCACTGCTGTTTCTGAACCGGCGCGGCTATGCCCCTGTGATCTCCTGCGACGCCTGCGGCTGGATCAGCGATTGCACGCGCTGCACTGCCTTCATGGTGCTGCACAAGCCCGAGAACCGGCTGCGCTGCCACCACTGCAGCCTGGAGCTGCGCATCCCGCGCTCATGCCCGACCTGCGGCAACGTCGACATCCAGCCGCTGGGCAGGGGCACGCAGCGCGTCGAAGAAGGCTTGCGGGCGATGTTCCCCGAGGCGCGCATCCTGCGCATCGATGCCGACTCCACGCGCCTGAAGGGCAGCGCGCAGGCGGCGTTCGACAGCGTGCACCGGGGCGAGGTCGATATCCTGATCGGCACCCAGATGGTCGCCAAGGGCCACGACTTCAAGAAGCTCACGCTGGTGGGCATCCTGAATCCGGATACGGCGCTGTTCTCGCAGGACTACCGCGCCAGCGAGCGCCTGTTCGCGCAGCTGATGCAGGTGGCGGGGCGGGCAGGGCGGGCCGGGGCCCCATCCGAGGTGCTGGTGCAGACCCGTTACGTGCAGCACCCGCTGTACGGCGCGGTGATGCGCCACGATTACGAGCGCTTTGCCGGCCAATTGCTCGATGAACGGCGCGAAGCGGGCCTGCCGCCGTACATGTACCAGGCCTTGCTGCGGGCCGAGGCGCGCGAGCTGCCGATCGCAATTGCATTTCTGGAAAGCGCGCGCGACTGCCTGGCGCACGACGGGATCCTGATCAATGACCCGATCCCGATGACGATGACGCGGGTGCACAATATGGACCGCGCCCAGTTGCTGGTGGAGTCCAGCTCGCGCCCGGCCTTGCAGGCATTCCTGCGCGCGTGGATGGAAGCGCTGCGGGCCATGAAGGCCCGCGTGAAGTGGTCGCTCGAAGTCGACCCGCTCGATATTTAAGCTGCGCTGGCAGCCTTGCGTGCTGCCTGACGCCGACGGCTGGCATAACCCATCATGCCCAGGCCGGCGCCCAGCAGCAGGCCGCTGGCCGGTTCAGGCACTTCACCCGGCGGCACTTCGCCGCCGACTGTTTGCACGCCGAACGTGATGGTGCCGAAGTTCCAGATGCCGTCCGGGCCATCGAAATCATCGAACCCTTCGAAGAATTCCAGGCGCAGGATGCCGTCGGCGCCGACAGCGAAACTCAGGTCCAGGTCGACCAGGTCGGCGAAACCGTTATACGTTGCGGTGCCCGGGCTGTCATCGTTGAAACCGGGGTTGAAGTACACGCCATCGGTCTGGTCGGCGTTTTCGAACGCGAGGGTCAGTTCAGACAACCAGCTCGGCGAAAACGCGGTCAGGTTGGCCGAAAAGGAAACGTTGGTAATGATCGAATTGGCGCCGACGTTATAGGTCAGCACCGTGTTGCTGGCGTCGCCGTATTCCCCAAAACTGGTAATGCCCGACACGTTGACGACCAGCGGTGCGGCAAATACGGATGAGCAAGCGAACAGCGACAGGCTAACAAGCAATTTGTTCAGCGTAGCGAGTGACATGACATCTCCTGGGTTGGGTTGAGCCCGGGGTGTATGCAAATACCGTGCCGCAGTGAAGAACCCATCCATCCTGTTGATTCCGTTAGGAAAAATTAAAGCAATATAAATTGGTGTTCGGAATCTGTAAAAGTGGTCGACATGGTTTTATGCCTATTGGTTTTGATTCTTTGGCGCGCTGGCGCGGCGTCCCGCCCGAATCGCCACCATGACGCGTGAAATAGCGTATCGTTTTGCCTGTCAACAGTGAAAGAGCACCATGAAACAACTGAACGTGGATGTCGCCGTCATCGGCACCGGCACCGCCGGCATGACGGCCTATCGCGCGGCCAAGGCCCAGGGCGCGCGTACCGTGGTCATCGAGGGCGCGCACTATGGCACCACCTGCGCCCGGGTCGGCTGCATGCCGAGCAAGCTGCTGATCGCCGCCGCCGAAGCGGCGCACACGCTGCACTCGTCGGGCCCGTTCGGCGTGCATGCCGGCGAGGTGCGGATCGATGGCCCGGCCGTGATGGCGCGCGTCCAGCGCGAACGCGACCGTTTTGTCGGTTTCGTGCTCGAGGCCGTGGAAGCCATTCCCGTCCAGGACCGCCTGCAGGGCCACGCGCGCTTTACCGGCCCGTGCACGCTGCAGGTCGACGACCATACCGAGATCCACGCCGGGCGCGTCGTCATCGCCACCGGCTCGACACCGCTGCGCCTGCCGCAGCTCGAGAACGTCGGCCCTGGCATCGTCACCAGCGACGACGTGTTCTACTGGAACGACCTGCCGGCCTCGGTGGCCGTGATCGGCACCGGCGTGATCGGCCTTGAACTGGGCCAAGCCCTGAGCCGTCTCGGCGTGCGCGTGCGTTTCTACGCGCGCGGCGGCTCCATCGCCAACATCAGCGATCCCGAAGTGCTGCGCTGCGCGGCGCACGTGCTGGGCGACGAAGTCGACATCGCGTTCCAGAGCCAGATCATGGGTGCAGAACAGGAGGGCGACGAGGTGGTCTTGCGCGTGCGCGACGCGCTGGGCAAGGAGAGCAGCGAACGCTTCCAGTACGTGCTGATGGCGGCCGGGCGCACGCCGAACGTGCATGACCTGGGACTGGAGCTGACCGGCCTGGAGCGGGGCGACGACGGCATCCCGACTTTTGATGCGCGCACCATGCAGTGCGGTACCAGCCATATCTTTATCGCGGGCGACGCCAACGACGAGCGCCCGTTGCTGCACGACGCGGCCGACCACGGCAAGATCGCCGGCGACAATGCGGGCCGCTACCCCGACGTGCGCCCGGGTCTGCGCCGCACGCCGATCGCGGTGGCCTTCACCGAGCCGAATATCGCCACGTTGGGCAAGAGCTATCGAGAATTGTGCGCGGGCGGACAACGCAAGTTCGCCGTGGGCAGTGTGTCGTTCGAGAATCAGGGCCGCAGCCGTGTCATGTTGCAGAACAAGGGGATGCTGCGGGTGTATGCCGAATACGGCTCGCGCCTGTTCCTGGGCGCCGAGATGATCGCGCCGCGCGCCGAACATCTGGCGCACCTGCTGTCATGGGCGTGCCAGATGCGTCTCACGGTCGACCAGATGCTGGAGATGCCGTTCTATCATCCGGTGATCGAAGAGGGCGTGCGCACGGCGCTGCGCGACCTGGCGACCAACCTGGCGCAGGGCGAAAGCAGCACCCTCGCAGCCGACTCCCAGCCGGGTCTGTAAACTGCGCCGCCGGATCGCCGGATCGCCGGATCGCTGAATCAGTTGAGCAGCGTGGTGGCCAGCTTGCCCTGGCCGGCCAGCTGGCGCAGGATGCGCACGGTGTCGATGTCGGCTTCTTCGTAGGCCGACTTCTTGAATTCGTCGTACATCGCATTGGCCTGGTCGACGTGTTCGCCCATGCCGTCGTCGTAGCAGAAGCGCACCAGCAGCATGGCGCTGGTGGGCGCCTCGATCACCATGCGCAGCGTCGAGGCGGCGATGTCGCCCTGCGCCGGCACGTCGTAATGCACTTCCTGCAGCGGGGTCAGGGTCACCTTGTCTTCAATCACCAGCGGGCCGAAGGTCAGGCGGCGGCGCATGATGCCGGCGTCGCGCTCGAGGATCTCACAGGTGTCCAGGTGCGGAATGAACAGTTTCGGCTGCTCGGCGCGCAGCACCAGGCCGTGCCACAGCTGCTCGCGGGTAAGCGTGTCGAGCAGCGGGTTCATCGGATCGTTGATTTCGACGAGATGTTCGAATTTCATGGGGCAGATTTCCAGAAAAATAGGGCGGCAGCGTAGCGCGTGGCGTCGCGCGCTGCAAAGGTCGCATGGTACCCGATCCCGGTCTGCCTCGCAGGAGCATGCGGGGAAGCAGGCGCGCAACGGCGCCCTGTTGCAATCCGGCCTGGCTGCCGCGCGCCATCGCCCGCTGTGCGCGCCAGATTGTTACAATCGCTCTCTGTCCCACCGAAAACTTCCCCATGTCAAACGCACCAAAGTTCGGCCTCAACGGGCCGCAGAGCGAAGCCGCGCTGTATCTGGACGGCCCTTGCCTGGTGCTCGCTGGCGCCGGGTCCGGCAAGACGCGCGTGATCACGCAAAAGATCGCCTACATGATCGAGCACTGCGGCTACGATCCGCGCACCATTGCCGCGCTGACCTTTACCAACAAGGCGGCGCTCGAGATGCAGGAGCGCATCGCCAAGCTGCTCAAGCAGCCGAAGCAGGCCAAGCAATTGACCGTGTCGACCTTCCACTCGCTGGGCGTGCGCATCTTGCGCCAGGAAGCAGCCGGGGTGGGGCTGAAGGACAAGTTTTCGATCATGGACAGCGACGACTGCTACACGATCGTGTCCGACCTGGCGCTGAGCACCGACAAACAGGAAATCCGCCGCATCCAGAACACGATTTCGCTGTGGAAGAACGGCCTGGTCGACCCGGAAGACGCGATCAAGGCCGCGCGCGACGAAGACGAGGCGCAAGCCGGGCGCGTCTACCGCAGCTATGTGGCCACGCTGCAGGCCTACCAGGCGGTGGACTTCGACGACCTGATCCGCCTGCCGGTGGAACTGTTCCGCAACAACGAACCGATCCGCGACCGCTGGCAGCGCCGCCTGCGCTATCTGTTGATGGACGAATACCAGGACACCAATACCTGCCAGTACGAGCTGGTCAAGCTGCTGGTAACGGGCCTGGGCAAGAAGCCGATGTTTACCGCCGTGGGCGACGATGACCAGGCGATCTACGCCTGGCGCGGCGCCTCCGTCGAAAACCTGAAAACGCTGCAGGTCGATTTCCCCGACCTGCGCGTGATCAAGCTCGAGCAGAACTACCGCTCCACCACCCGCATCCTGCAGGCGGCCAATGCGGTGATCGGCAACAACCCGAAAATCTTCGAGAAGTCGCTGTGGTCCGAGCACGGCCTGGGCGAGCCGATCAAGGTGATGGGCATGCAGAACGACGACCAGGAAGCGGACCAGATCGCGATGCTGATTTCGTCCGAGCACTTTCAGCGCAAGAACAACTGGTCCGATTTCGCGATCCTGTACCGTGGCAACCACCAGGCGCGCGTGATGGAGCAGGCGCTGCGCAAGGAGCGCATCCCGTACACGATGTCGGGCGGCCAGAGCTTCTTCGACAAGGCCGAGATCAAGGACATCATTGCCTACCTGCGCTTGATCGCCAACCAGGACGACGATCCGGCCTTCATCCGCGCCATCACGACGCCCAAGCGCGGGGTGGGCATGGCCACGCTCGAAGTGCTGGGCGAATTTTCGAAGCAGTGGAACTGCTCGCTGTTCGAGGCGGCGCGCAAGGGCGGCATCGAGGCCAAGCTGGCCGAACGGCAACTGGGATCGGTGCGCAACTTTTGCCACTTCATCAGCGAGCTGGAAGACCGCGCGACGCGGCCCGGGCCGCTGGGCGCCGGCGACCATGCGGCCGAGGTGCTCGACGACATGATGAAGGAAATGAATTACGAGCATTACCTGTACGAAGGCTTCGACGACCGCGCGGCCCAGGCCAAGTGGCAGAACGTGCTCGAATTTACCAACTGGCTCAAGGACCGCGGCCGTGGCGGGCGCGACCGCGATGGTGAAGAAAAGAACTTGCTGGAACTGACGCAGATGGTGGCGCTGATGTCGATGCTCGAAGGCCAGGACGAAGAGCAGGATGCGGTACGCATGTCGACGCTGCACGCGTCAAAAGGGCTGGAATATCCGCACGTGTACCTGGTCGGCGTGGAAGAGGGGATCCTGCCGCACAAAGGCGACCCGGACGCCTCCATTGAAACGATCTCGGCGCGCATCCAGGAAGAACGGCGCCTGATGTACGTGGGGATTACGCGCGCCCAGCGCACGCTGCACGTGAGCTGGTGCAAGCGGAGAAAACGCGCTGGCGAGCTGGTCAATTGCGACCCGTCCCGTTTCATCAAGGAAATGGCGCTGGACGTCGGCGAGGCCGCGCCGATGGAGTCGGAAATACTCAGTCCGAAGGCAAGACTGGCGAGTTTGAAAGCCTTGCTGGCAACACCGAGGCCGGTTCCGGAGTAGACCGTGGCGCGGCGGCGGTGTCGGGTTTGAACCTGCCATGGCGTGATCCTCGGGCAAGCCTGTACTGCTGGCATAATGCCGGTTTTACCGGAGTGCGCCGTGGACCAGGAAGAACGTTTCGTCAATCTTGAAATCAAGCTCTCCCAGCAGGAAGACCTGCTCGATGAGCTGAACAAGACCATCTACCGCCAGGAGCGCCGTATCGACGAGCTCGAGGCGATGGTAGGCAAGCTGGCCGACCACCTGCGCTCGCTGCGCGACGCCGGCCAGGCGCCACTCAACGAACGCCCCCCGCACTACTAAGTCACCCGACTTGCGTCAGGTGCTGCCCCAGGCGCTGGCCCAGGCACAGCAGGGTCAGTGTCGGCGGCAAGCCCCATGGCTTCGGGATCACCGACGCATCGCACACATACAAACCCGGCGCGCGCGTACGCAGATCGGCGTCGACCCCGGCGCCGATGCGCACGCTGCCGCCCGGATGCGCGGCGAAATGCCAGCTCTTGAACACGTGCTGCGCGCCGGCCGCCTCCAGGATCGTGCGCGCCATCCGTTCGCCCTGCTGCAGCCGCGCGCGATCGCCAGCGCTCAGGCGCTTGTCGGCCCAGCGCGGTCCGACGCGCCCGCTGATATCGTCACGAATCTTGACCATGATGCAGAGGGTGCGCCGGTGCGCAAACAAGCGGTCCACGCGCCCGACCTGCGTCGCGAAGGCCTGGTACATCGGGCGCGGCAAGGTCAGGTCGGCCAGCGCGATGCCGGCTTCCGGGTCATGCCAGCCGGCCGCCATCGGCACTTCGGCGCCGCCATCGATGTCGGCCACACTGCCCATCACGGCCACCACCGGATCGCTGAAGAACGGCGCATCGCGCGGCCCCAGCCCTGATGCATGCAGGATGCGCGGGCTGCCGATCCCGCCGCCACTCAGAATCACCAGCGGCGCGTGGATCGTCTGCAGCTGCCCGTCCTGCTTCACCTCGACACCACTGGCCCGGCCCTGTTCCAGCAGCACGCGCGTGACGCGGCTGCCTGTTTGCAGCACGGCGCCAAGCCCCACCGCCTGCTCGACGAAATCACGGGCACTCCACTTGGCGCCGTACGGGCAGCCATAGGTGCAGCGCCAGCAGCCGCTGCGGCACAGCGCCGGCCGGATCATCTTGTCGAGTTTTTTCCAGTCGATGCCGGCCGCATGCGCCGCCGTCATGATGCGCGTGGCCATGGGACCGACCAGCGTATCGGGCAGGGGCGCGAGCGGCAGTTCCGCGCGCAGTGCGGCCAGGCTCGGGGCCAGGTCGATGCCGTACGCAGCGAAGTACGCCGCCGGTGGCGCAGCGGCAGTGGCGAAATTGACCGCCGAGCTGCCGCCCAGCGTCGTGCCACCCACCAGCAGCGACGCATCGCGGTGGATGAAGGCGCCGCGCCCGGGCACGGCCGCCATCGACGCCATCTGGGTGACGGTGCCGGCGAGCGGTGCGGCGCCGCCCTGTTCGAGCAGCAGGACCCGGCTGCCGGCGCGCGCCAGTTCGCGCGCGACGCTGGCCCCGCCAGGGCCGGTGCCAACCACGATGGCGTCGAAGGAAGAGGAAGAAAGGGTCATGGAAAGGGGCTGCAAAGGGGCCCCGATGCTAGCACGAGGCTCACGAAATCCCGTCAATACAGCGGCTGCGGATTGATACATTGCGCTACTTTTTAATTGTTACAAGCGCCATGCAAGCCTGCTATGATCTTCAGCGCACTGCTGTCGAGCCGTTGGCGACAGCGCCCTTCCTCAGTGTTAGCGAAAGACCTCATGATCCGTCCTCAACTGCTCATCGTGGCAGCCGGCGTCGCGCTGGCGTGTTCCGCCATCGCAGCGCCTGCCGCACCCGCCCTCGACGCTTCCAATCCGTTCGCCAAGCCCAGCAGCCTGCCGCTGCAATACCCGGCGTTCGACAAGATCAAGGATGCGCACTACCTGCCTGCATTCGCTGCCGGCATGCGCGAAGAACTGCGCGAAGTCGAGGCGATTGCCAACGACAAGGCGGCGCCGACCTTCGACAATACGATCGTGGCGCTGGAAAAATCCGGCCAGTTGCTGGCGCGCGTGAACGCGACCTTCAGCAATCTGCACGGCGCCAACACCAACGACACGCTCGACGCGGTCGATCGCGAGATGTCGCCCAAGCTGGCGGCGCACACCGATGCAATCCACCTGAACGCGAAGCTGTTCGCGCGCGTCAAGGCGCTGCACGACAAGCGCGCTTCGCTCGGCCTGGATGCCGAATCGACACACCTGCTCGAGCGCTACTACAAGGAATTCGTGCGCGCCGGTGCCAACCTGTCGGCGGCCAACCAGGCCAAGCTGAAGGCCTACAACGGCGAGATCGCCTCGCTGCAGTCCGACTTCCAGCAGCGCGTGCTCAAGGGCGCGAATGCCGCCGCCCTGATCGTGAACACCCGCGCCGAGCTGGCGGGCCTGTCGGACGCCGAGATCAATGCCGCCGCTGCTGAAGCGACCAAGCGCGGCCAGAAGGGCAAGTTCGCGATCCCGATCGTCAACACGTCGATCCAGCCTGGCCTGTCGGTACTGACGCACCGCGCCACGCGCGAGCGCCTGATGAAAGCCTCGCTCGAGCGCGGCACCAAGGGCGGCGAATTCGACACCACCAAGCAGGTGCTGCGCCTGGCCAAGCTGCGCGCCGAACGCGCCGTGCTGCTGGGGTACCCGAATTTTGCGGCCTACTCGCAAGAGCTGGAAACCGCACGTGACCCGGCCGCCGTCAACAAGCTGCTGGGCGACCTGGCCAAGCCGGCCGTCACCAACGCGAAGAAGGAAGCCGTCGAGATCCAGGCTGCAATCAACAAGGACGGCGGCAAATTCGAGGTGGCAAGCTGGGACTGGCCGCTGTACGCCGACAAGGTGCGCGCTGAGAAATTCAATTTCGACGACAGCCAGCTGCGCCCGTACTTTGAACTGAACCGTGTGCTGGTCGATGGCGTGTTCTTCGCCGCGACCAAGGAATACGGCGTCACGTTCAAGGAGCGCAAGGACCTGCCGACCTACGACCCCGACGTGCGCACCTTCGACGTGTACGACGTCGACGGCAAGCTGCTGACGATCTTCATCTTCGACCCTTACGCACGCAGCAACAAGCAGGGCGGCGCCTGGATGAACGAGTACGTCTCGCAATCGCACCTGCTGGGGCAGAAGCCCGTCATCGGCAACCACCTGAACATTCCGAAGCCGCCAAACGGCGAGCCGACGCTGCTGACGTACGACGAAGTGGTCACCGCGTTCCACGAGTTCGGCCACGCGCTGCACGGCATGTTCTCGGATGTGAAGTACCCGAAATTCTCGGGCACGAACGTGCCGCGCGACTTCGTCGAGTATCCGTCGCAGGTCAACGAAATGTGGGTGACCTGGCCTGAAGTGCTGGCCAACTACGCCAAGCATTACAAGACCGGAGCGCCGATGCCGAAGGACTTGCTGGACAAGGTCGTCGCGTCGAAGAAGTTCGGCCAGGGCTACACCACCACCGCCTACCTGGCGGCGGCGCTGCTCGACCAGCGCTGGCACCAGATCACGCCAAGCCAGGTGCCGACCGACGTGCTGAGCTTTGAAGCGAAGGCGCTGGCCGATGCGGGCGTCGCGTACGCGCCGGTGCCACCGCGCTACCGCAGCGCGTACTTCTCGCACTCGATGGGCGGCGGCTATTCGGCCGGCTACTACGCCTACCTGTGGAGCGAGCGTCTGGACGCCGAGACGGTCAAGTGGTTCACCGAAAGCGGTGGCCTGACGCGCAAGAACGGCGACCATTTCCGCAAGACGCTACTCTCGCGTGGCGGCACGCAAGAAGCGATGGACCTGTTCCGCAACTTCCGTGGCCGCGATCCGGTCATCGGCCCGCTGCTGGAACGCCGCGGCCTGACCGCGACGCCGTCGAACGACTGATGCCAGCGCGCCGCATGTGCCGCCACGAGCGGTGCATGCGGCGCGCTGCGCCATTGAGGTACCCTTTTTCTCCCATCGCACAAGAGACTTCATGAACCGTCCAAAACTGCTGCTGATCGCAGCCGGCGTTGCCCTTGCCACCATCGCGTTTTCCAAGTCGGCCAGCGCCGCGCTGCCAGCCTCGAATCCGTTCGCCAAGCCGAGCACCCTGCAGTACGGCTACCCGGCCTTCGACAAGATCAAGAACGAGCACTTTGCGCCGGCGTTCGACGAAGGCATGCGCGAGCAGGCCGCTGAAATCGGCAAGATTGCCAACAACAAGGCGGCGCCGACGTTCGACAACACGATCGTGGCGATGGAGCGCTCGGGCCAGCTGCTGGGGCGCGTGCGCGCCGTGTTCTACACGCTGACCGGTTCGTACACCAACGACACGCTGCAGGCGCTGGACAAGGACCTGGCGCCGAAATTCGCGGCCCACAGCGACGCGATCCGCCTGAACCCGGCCCTGTTCGCCCGCATCAAGACGCTGCACGACAAGCGCGCCACGCTTGGCCTGGACGCCGAATCGGCATTCCTGCTCGAACGCTACTACAAGGACTTCGTGCGCGCCGGCGCCAACCTGTCCGCGGCCGACAAGGTCAAGCTCAAGGACTACAACGGCAAGCTGGCCGCGCTGCAGACCCAGTTCAGCCAGAACGTGCTGAAGGAAGTCAACGCCTCGGCCTTCGTCGTCGACACCCGCGCCGAACTGGCCGGCCTGCCCGAGAAAGCCATCGACGCGGCCGCTGCCGAAGCGAAAAAGCGCGGCCTGGAAGGCAAGTTCGTCATCCCGGTCGTCAACACCACGCAGCAAGCGCCATTGGCCGTACTGACCAACCGCGCCACGCGCGAAAAACTGCTCACCACGTCGATGATCCGCGGCAGCCGCGGCGGCGAATTCGACAACCGCGACGTCGTGCTGCAACTGGCGAAACTGCGCGCCGAACGCGCCGAGCTACTGGGCTACGAGAACTACGCCGCCTACTCGCTCGAAGACCAGACGGCCAAAAACACCACGTCGGTCAACAAGCTGCTGGGCGACCTGACCGCGCCGGCCGTGCGCAACGCGAAGAAGGAAGCGGCCGAGATCCAGGCCGTGATCGATGCAGAGAAGGGCGGCTTCCAGCTGGCCGCGCAGGACTGGGCGATCTACAGCGACAAGGTGCGCACCGCCAAGTACGCGTTCGACGCCAACCAGCTCAAGCCGTACTTCGAATTCGACAACGTGCTGGAGAAAGGCACGTTCTTCGCTGCGACCAAACTCTGGGGCATCACCTTCAAGCGCCGCACCGACCTGCCGACCTACGACGCCGACGTGCGCGTGTATGACGTGTTCGAAGAAAACGGCGCCCACCTGGCGATCTTCGTGGTCGACCCGTATGCGCGCCCGAACAAGCGCGGCGGCGCATGGATGAGTTCGCTGGTCGACCAGAGCTTCCTGCTCGACAAGAAGCCCGTCATCACCAACAACCTGAACCTGACCAAGCCAGCCCCGGGCGAGCCGACCCTGCTGACCTGGGACGAAGTGCGCACGACGTTCCATGAATTCGGCCACGCGACCCACGGCTGGTTCTCGAAGGTGAAGTACCCGCGCTTCTCGGGCACCAGCGTGCCGCGCGACTATGTCGAGCTGCCATCGCAGGTCTACGAAATGTGGATGGCCTGGCCCGAAGTGATGGCCAGCTACGCGAAGCACTACCAGACCGGCGCCGTGATGCCGAAGGAACTGCTGGACAAGCTGCGCGCGTCGCAGAAGTTCAATGAAGGCTACCGCACCACCGAGTACCTGGCCGCCGCCGTGCTCGACCAGCGCTGGCACCAGCTGGGTTCGAAAGCCATTCCGACCGACGTGAAGACGTTCGAGCAGCAGGCGCTGAAGGACGCGGGCCTGGACTTTGCACCGGTCCCGCCGCGCTACAGCAGCACGTACTTCTCGCACGCGATGGGCGGCGGTTATTCGGCCGGCTACTACAGCTATCTGTGGGCCGAGCGCCTCGACGCCGATGCCGGCGAGTGGTTCAAGGAAAACGGCGGTCTGCAGCGCAAGAACGGCGACCGCTTCCGCACGATGGTGCTGTCGAAAGGCGGCACCGTCGATGCGGTCGAGATGTACCGCGCCTTCCGTGGCCGCGATCCGGTCATCGAGCCGCTGCTCGAGCGCCGCGGCCTGAATTGACGCCAGGGCAGCCGGCTTGCGCCGGCTGCCAGCAGGTCCTTATCCTCATCGTGAAGAGTAAAAGAACATGAAACATACCCACCTTATCCTGGCGGCCGCCGTCAGTGCCGCGGTCGCCAACTTCGCATTCGCCGCACCTGCACCAGCGACTGCCGCACCAATGACCGCTGCGGCACCGTTCGATGCGAGCAACCCGTTCGCCAAAGAGAGCAGCCTGCAATACAACTACCCGGCCTGGGACAAAATCAAGGACGAGCACTTCGCGCCGGCCTACCTTGAGGCGATGCGCCAGCATGCGGCGGAGATCGAGAAGATCGCCAACAACAAGGCTGCGCCGACGTTCGAGAACACCATCGTGGCCATGGAGCGCTCGGGCCGCATGCTGAACCGCGTGAGTGGCGCCTTCGGCACGCTGTCGGGTTCCTACACCAACGACACGCTGATCGCGCTGGGTCGCGATATCGCGCCGAAGCTGTCGCAGCACAGCGACGCGATCCGCCTGAACGGCAAGCTGTACGCCCGCATCAAGGCGCTGTACGACAAGCGCGCCAGCCTGAAGCTCGACAGCGAATCGGCCTACCTGCTGGACCGCTACAACAATGACTTCGAGCGCGCCGGTGCCAAGCTGTCGGACGCCGACAAGGAAAAGCTGAAGGCCTTCAACAGCCAGCTGGCCGCGCTGCAGACCAAGTTTGCGCAAGACACGCTGAAAGAAGCCAACGCCTCGGCGCTGGTCGTCGGTTCGCGCGCCGAACTGGCGGGCATGAGCGACAAGGCCATCGACGCCGCTGCCGCCGAAGCCAAGAAACGCGGCCTGGATGGCAAGTTCGTTTTGCCGGTCGTGAATACGACGCAGCAGGCATCGCTGTCGGTGCTGACCAACCGCGCCACCCGCGAAAAACTGCTGGCCGCGTCGATGGCGCGCGGCAGCCGTGGCGGGGAATTCGACACCCGCAACACCGTGCTGCAGATCGCCAAGCTGCGCGCCGAGCGCGCTGTGCTGCTGGGCTTCCCGAACCACGCCGCCTACAACCTGGAAGAGCAGACCGCCAAGACCACCGACGCTGTCAACAGCCTGCTGGCCGAACTGGCCACGCCGGCCGTGAACAACGCGAAGAAGGAAGCGGCCGACATCCAGAAGGTGATCGATGCGGAGAAGGGTGGCTTCAAGGCAGCAGCCCATGACTGGAGCTTCTACAGCGACAAGGTGCGCGCCGAACGTTACGCGTTCGACGCCAGCCAGCTGCGCCCGTACTTCGAACTGAACCGCGTGCTGGTCGATGGCGTGTTCTTTGCCGCCACCAAGGAATTCGGCATCACGTTCAAGGAGCGCAAGGACCTGCCGGGCTACAACGAAGACGTGCGCGTGTTCGACGTATTCGACGTCGATGGCAAGCAACTGGCGATCTTCACGCTCGACCCGTACGCCCGCTCGAACAAGCGTGGCGGCGCCTGGGCCAACGCCTGGGCCAGCCAGAGCAAGCTGCTGGGCACGAAGCCCATCATTGCCAACAACCTGAACATTCCGAAGCCGGCCGCCGGCGAGCCAACGCTGCTGACCTACGACGAAGTGCGCACCATGTTCCACGAATTCGGCCATGCGTTGCACGGCATGTTCTCGGACGTGCAGTATCCGCGCTTCTCGGGTTCGCGCGTGCCGCGTGACTACGTCGAGTTCCCGTCGCAGGTCAACGAGATGTGGATGGCCTGGCCGGAAGTGCTGGCCAACTATGCCAAGCATTACCAGACCGGCGAGCCGATGCCGAAAGCGCTGCTGGACAAGGTGCAGGCGTCGTCGCAGTTCAACGAAGGCTTCCGCACCACCGAGTATCTGGCCGCGGCGCTGCTGGACCAGGCCTGGCACCAGCTGGCGCCGAACCAGATCCCGACCGACGTGCTGGCGTTCGAAGCGCAGGCGCTGAAAAAGGCCGGGGTTGACTTCGCGCTGGTGCCGCCGCGTTATCGCAGCACGTACTTCTCGCACACGTTCTCGGGCGGTTACTCGGCCGGTTACTACGGTTACCTGTGGGCCGAGAAGCTCGACGCCGACACGGTCGAGTGGTTCAAGGCCAATGGCGGCCTGACGCGCAAGAACGGCGACCATTTCCGCAAGACGCTGCTGTCGCGGGGCGGTACGCTGGACGCGATGCAGATGTACCGTAATTTCCGCGGCAAGGATGCGGATATCAAGCCGCTGCTGGAGCGTCGTGGGTTGACGGGTAATTAACGGCATCGCGCGTTGCCGAACAACGAGGGCTCCTGCGCAGGCGGGGGCCCCTGTTCATTTCGCTCTCCGCACGGCCGTGTTCTCTCCCACGCCCTCCATGCCTTACAATGAAATCGACCAATCCACGGAGACCACGATGCAACCCGAACACGATGCCGACCTGAAGGCACGCCTGAAAGCCCTGCACCGCGAACTGCAGGAAACCGGTGACACCGATGTCGAACTGGAAACGCTGCTGCGCCAGCTCGATGGCGATATCGAGAAAGTGCTCGACCGCCGCGCCGAGCAGGAGCTCGATGCGAATACCTACGGCCTGGGCTCGCGCACGCAAGAGCTGGCAGCCAGTTTTGCCGCCCGCCACCCGCGCGTCGAGCACGGCTTGCGCGAACTGGGCCAGATCCTGTCGAACATGGGCATTTGACCTGCGCTGCTGAAATAGTAGGCTAATAGCCACAAGTCATTGATTTTAAGCCATTTTTCGGGGCCTTCCATGCTCCGTAAATGGTTTTCCGGTACAATGCCGGGCAATGAACTCCCCTGCCAATCTCTTTGCGACGGTCGCCAAGCGCTCCAGCCGCGCCCCGACCGCACCCTTCCTCCCGATGTCCCGCGCCGAAATGGACGCATTGGGCTGGGATTCGTGCGACATCATCCTGATCACGGGTGACGCCTACATCGACCACCCGAGCTTCGGCATGGCGCTGGTCGGCCGGCTGCTCGAAGCGCAGGGGTACCGGGTCGGCATCATCAGCCAGCCCGACTGGACCTCGGTCGAGCCGTTCCGCGCACTGGGCAAACCCAATCTGTACTGGGGCGTCACCGCCGGCAATATGGATTCGATGGTCAACCGCTACACGGCCGACCGCAAGATCCGCTCCGACGACGCTTACACGCCCGAAGGCGCACCGAACAAGCGCCCCGACCGCGCCGTGACCGTCTATTGCCAACGCGCCCGTGAAGCATTCCCCGGCGTGCCGGTGATCGCCGGCAGTATCGAAGCCTCGCTGCGCCGTATCGCCCACTACGATTACTGGTCCGATAAAGTGCGCCGCTCGGTGCTGTTCGAATCGAAGGCCGACCTGCTCATCTTCGGCAACGCCGAGCGCGCGCTGGTCGACCTGACGCGCCGCATCGCCGCGGGCGAAAACATCAAGACGATCCGCGACCTGCGCGGCACGGCGTTCCTGGTGCCGCTGGGCTGGCTGCCGGACGAAGAGTGGAGCGTGCACAATTCCACCCGCGTGGACGTGCCGGGCCGCATCGACAAGCAGCCGAACCCGTACGCGATGGCGCTGGAAGACCCGACAGCCTGCGCGCTGGACAACGCGGCGCCCGAGCCCGAGGTCAAGCCGATCATGATCATGACGCGCGAGCAGCGCCAGGCCGCGGCCCGCGAAAAAGCGGCCAAGACCGTCGTGCGCCTGCCGAGCTTTGAAACCGTCAGCGTCGACCCGGTGATGTACGCGCACACGTCGCGCGTGTTCCACCTCGAGTCGAACCCGGGCAATGCGCGCGCGCTGGTGCAGGCGCACGGCGACCGCGACGTCTGGCTGAACCCGCCGCCGCTGCCGCTGGCAATGGACGAGATGGACAATGTCTACGACATGGCCTACGCCCGCGCGCCGCATCCGAGCTACGGCAAGGCGCACATCCCGGCCTGGGAAATGATCCGCTACTCGGTCAACATCATGCGCGGCTGCTTCGGCGGCTGCACCTTCTGCTCGATCACCGAGCACGAAGGGCGCATCATCCAGAGCCGCTCCGAGCCGTCGATCCTGCGCGAAATCGAACTGATCCGCGACACGACCAAGAACTTCGCCGGCACCATCACCGACCTCGGTGGCCCCACCGCGAACATGTACCGCCTGGCGTGCAAGGAAAAGACGATCGAGGAAAGCTGCCGCCGCCTGTCGTGCGTGTACCCGACCATCTGCAGCAACCTGGGCACCGACCACAGCAAGCTGATCTCGCTGTACCGCAAGGCGCGCGCGATCCCAGGCATCAAGAAGATCCTGATCGGTTCGGGCCTGCGCTACGACCTGGCCGTGCGCTCGCCCGAGTACGTCAAAGAGCTGGTTACCCACCACGTGGGCGGCCTGCTCAAAATCGCACCGGAACACACCGAAGCGGGCACGCTGTCGAAGATGATGAAGCCGGGCATCGGCGCGTACGACGAGTTCAAGCGCATGTTCGACAAGTACTCGCTCGAAGCCGGCAAGAAGCAGTACCTGATCCCGTACTTCATCGCGGCGCACCCGGGCTCGACCGACGAAGACATGCTGAACCTGGCGCTGTGGCTGAAGAAAAACAACTTCAAGCTCGACCAGGTGCAGACGTTCACGCCGACGCCAATGGCGATGGCCACGACGATGTACCACTCGCGCCGCAACCCGCTGGCCAAGGTGACCGAGGATTCGGAAATCGTCGAGACGGCAAAGAGCGGCAAGACGCGCAAACTCCACAAGGCGTTCCTGCGCTATTACGATCCCGAGAACTGGCCGATCCTGCGCGAGGGCCTGTATCGCATGGGTCGTGGCGACCTGATCGGTAACAGCGACCGGCACCTGATCCCGGCCCCGGGCGGCGAGATGGCCAGCGGCTCGCTGCGCGAAGAGCGCCGTGGGCCGGGCATGGCGCCGAAAGGGCGGCCAGCCGATGGTGCGCCGAAGCGCACGATGGGCGCCGGCGCACCACGCGGCCGCACCGACCGTACGCCGGCCACCACGCCGTTCATGGCGCCGCCGTCGAAGGTCAAGCCCTCGATCCTGTCGACCATCAAGGCCAAGCCCAAGACCGTGCGCAAGTAAGCGCGCTCGAAGCACCAAAAAAAACCGGCGCTTGATGCGCCGGTTTTTTTTCGACAGTACCTTATTGCCCGTTACGGTTTGGTCTTCAGTTTCGCATTCGGCGTTGGCGCGCCGCGCCGTTCGCGCGCGATGTCCAGGTCCATGCTGGCCTGGCGCGTGCGCAGCGAATTGGCATAGCGGTGGCGCGCCCGCAGGCGCGGGTGCGTGACCAGAACGCCCAGCGTCTCGCCGATCACCATCACCACGCCCAGCAGCGGCAACACCAGCATCAGTCCCACCACGCCCGCCAGCATGCCGCCGACAAAGATCATCAGCACCGTCACCAGCGGATGGATGTGCAGGCTGCGTCCCAGCGTGGCCGGCATGAAGATGAAGTCGTCCAGCAGCCGCACCAGCACGAACACGCCAATCGCGCCGTAGGCCATCAGCGGGTTGCCCGGCGCATCGGTCGACGCGACGATGACGACCAGCGCGCAGCCGGCAATCGAGCCGACGAACGGCACCCACGCCAGCACCGCCGAGATCAAACCCAGCAGCAGGGGCGAGGACACGCCGATGATCCACAGGCCCAGCGCCAGCACGATCGTGTCGAGCACGGTCAGCTTGAGCAGGCCTTCGAAGTAGCGGCGTGCGGTCTGGTCGACTTCGTGCAGCAGGTACAGCGCCGGCTCGAAGTAGGCGTTCGGCACCGCGCGCGCCAGGAACTTCTTGAAGCGCACACCGTCGCGCAGCAGGAAGAAGCTGAGGAACGGCGCCAGGAACAGCGACGGCACCCAGGTCACGATGCCGACGACGATGTCGCCCAGGTGATTCTGCGCAAAGTCGCTGGTGTAGGTGGTGAACGCGCGGTTGACGGTCGAGGTCAGGCGCATCTCGGCCAGCAGCGGGAATTTTGCTTCCAGCAAACCCATCGAGTTGCGCACGAAGGCGACGCCGCCGTCGAGATACAGGCTGATCGTCGCTTCCCATGAATCTTCTTCGGGGCCGTCGCCCCAGGCCATGGCCGCCGTCAGCGCCAGCGCGGTCAGGGCAAAGAACAGCGTGCAGACCCACAACGCGGCGGCGTTGCGGCCAAAGCCTGAACGCACCATGCGCTGCATCGGGCCTAGCAGGATGTAATACAGGACAGCGCCGAAGATGAAGGGCAGGGCGAGCCAC
Organism: Telluria sp. LT1R51-2; assembly: GCF_059685775.1. NCBI lineage: Bacteria > Pseudomonadati > Pseudomonadota > Betaproteobacteria > Burkholderiales > Oxalobacteraceae > Telluria > Telluria sp. LT1R51-2. Next base: position 847,237 of record NZ_JCASIM010000002.1, read on the forward strand.
AGCAGCTTCTGGACGACGAGCAGCAGCAGGCAGGTACCGCCGATGATGCCGGTCCAGACGACCGGGCCGGCCCGCTCGGGGCCGTGGGCAGGGTCGAGGTGGGTGCTCACAGCGCTTCCAGCTGCGGCCGGCCCGTGCCCATCCATTCACGCAGGCGCAGGCCAATGTGGCGCGCCAGTGCCAGCGAGATCTTGTAGCCGATCACGGCGTCGGTTTCCATCAGGCCCAGAAAGTCGGCGCGGAAGAACACGGCCACTTCGCACGGTTCCAGGGCGCGCGCCTGGGCATTGCGGGGCGAGTTGTCGAGCAGCGCCAGGTCGCCAAAGAAGCCGCCCGGTTCGAGTTCGGCCACGACCTGCGTCATGCCCTCGTGCAGGCGGCTGATGCGCACCCGGCCGCTCATCAACAGGTACAGCGCCTGGCCTTCTTCGCCCTCGTCGAACATGATTTCGTCTTTCAGATAGCGGCGCTCGTGCAGCAAGCCATCGACGATCTTGAGTTCCAGCGGCGTGAGTGCCGCAAACAGCGATGAGCTCTTGAGCCGATGCAGGCGCGGCGACATGCGCGGCGGTTTGAGAAAACGAAAAATCAAGGCGTGCTCCAGGGTGGTGCGGTCTGTTGTCTGTTTGATTATCCGCGATCGTATGCTGCCACGCATCAAAAAGCGTCGCGTGCGCACGGCGGTGTGGCGGCATGTCCATAGCCCGCGTCAAGCGTGCGCTCGCCCGCATTAAAAAACGTGTAACATAATTCCATAGAGCAACATAAATGGTCTTTTTGTAATTTCCGCACGCGCTGGGAGGCGAGGCGGAGCGCAAGTGCCTTTTCAAGGACAGGCAGTGATTGATATACAGACTTTTCTTCTTGCACTCGGTATCGGCAACGTCGGTTTTGCGGTTCTGATGGCGGGATATACCCACTGTGCGGCGCCCAGTCCCGGGCTGCGCCTGTGGATGTGGGCGCGGCTCGGCATGGGCGTAAGCCAGCTGATCGGCTGGGCGAGTCCGTTGCTGGGCTGGCCGCTGATCGTCGGCCTGGAGGGCCTCGTCTGGATTCTGGCGATGTCGCTGGAAATGGCGGCCTATTGTGTTTTTTTCGGCTTCGCGCGCTGGGGCCGGGTGCTGCTGCCGATCACGCTGCTGTCTTCTGCCATCGTTGTGGCTGGCGCAGTGCGTGGGGCCGATCACGTCCAGCTCAGTGCGCTCGTGGGCGCCGTGGTGGCGTTCTTCGCCGCCGCCATGGCGTGGGCGCTCCTGCGCCGGCGCAGCGCTTCGCTGCTGCAGCGGATCATCGGCGTCAACGATGCGCTGTTCGCCACGGCCGTTGCCGTCTGGGTCGTGTCGGGATGGCTGGGCGAGGGCCCGCTCGATCACGGCATCGCCCAGCAGGTGGCGTACCTGACAGGCTACCTGCTCATGATCGTCAACGGCTTTGGGTTTTTGTTGCTGTGCAAGCAGAAGGACGATCAGCGCATGGCGAAGCTGGCCTCGACCGATTGCCTGACCGGGCTGCCCAACCGTCACGCATTTCTGGAGCAGGCCGACGGCGCGCGCCTGCTGGCCCAGCGCCAGCGTACCGGTCTTGGCCTGTTGATGATCGACATCGACCACTTCAAGCAGATCAATGACCGCTGGGGCCATGCGTCCGGCGACGAGGCACTGGTCGTGTTCGCCCGCACCGTGCGGCATCTTCTGCGCGAGCACGAAACGATCGGCCGCCTGGGTGGTGAAGAATTCGCGCTGCTGCTGCCCGGCGCCGATCTCGATGGAGCGGTGCAGGCGGCCGAGCGGCTGCGCCGGGCGATCCGTGAAGCCACGGTCATCACCAGCGGGCCGACCTACCGGATGACGGTCAGCATTGGTGTGGTAGTGCTCGATCCGCATGAAGATCTGGGCGGGGCGATGGCGCGCGCCGACCATGCGTTGTACGCGGCCAAGCGCGCGGGGCGGGATCGGGTGGAAATCGGGGAGCTGGTGCGCAAGCGGGCCTAGCGTGAAAGCAGGGTGGCAAAGCGACGCAGAAAAAGAAAAAGGGCCCGACGAATCGGACCCTTCTTCAGTGATGCTGGCGGAGCGGACGGGGCTCGAACCCGCGACCCCCGGCGTGACAGGCCGGTATTCTAACCAACTGAACTACCACTCCGTTTTACTAAGATCAGCCTTCGATCCATCGTCGAGATGCTTGGTGGGCGCTGAGAGGCTCGAACTCCCGACCTAATCCGTGTAAGGGATCCGCTCTACCAACTGAGCTAAGCGCCCATCTCGTTGATGTCTACTGACGCTTGTCATTGCGTCGAAGAGGACCGAATTATAGAGGGTGGGTTTGAGGGTCTGCAAGAGGTTTTTCGAAAAAATATCGAAAGCGCTATTTTTTCTGGTCATCCCCCCCTGCCGCGGCCAACGATATGCATGTGTTGTAATCATGGCGTCAACGAGTTATTTGCTTGCCCGACTGATAACCATCACGGACAATACCGCCTTTAGCAAGTCGGCAACCTTAAAACATCGCAAAGATGGGCGCCATAGATGCGCGTTGCCGAGGGCGGGGTAGCACCGCCCGCGCACCCGGCGGGGGGGCGTTGGAAAAGAAGAACGGAGACACCGGTTCTTTTATCATCACCAGGAAAATACTCCATGACCAAGATGTCCAAGATGCACAAGCGCGTCACCTGCTCCCATGGCGCAGCGCTGGCGTTCCTCGTCCTGCTGCCGATCGCCCAGGCTGCAGCCCAGACGGCGGCCCCGGCCGAACCGGCACCCGAGTCCCTGCAGCTGCAATCGGTCACCGTGACCGCGCAGCGCCGTACCGAGAACATCCGCGACGTGCCGGTGTCGGTAACGGCCCTGAAGGGTGACAAACTGGACGTCCTGGTCTCCGGTGGCGATGACATCCGCCTGCTGGCCGGCAAAGTGCCGAGCCTGAACGTGGAATCGTCGAACGGCCGTACCTTCCCGCGCTTTTACATCCGCGGCTACGGCAATACCGACTTCAACACCTTCGCCTCGCAGCCGGTCTCGCTCGTGTACGACGACATCGTGCAAGAAAACCCGATCCTCAAGGGCTTCCCGATCTTCGACCTGGCCAGCGTCGAAGTGCTGCGCGGCCCGCAGGGCACGCTGTTCGGCCGTAACACCCCGGCCGGCGTCGTCAAGTTCGAGTCCGAAAAGCCACGCCTGAACAGCACCGAAGGCTACTACAACGTGTCGGCGGCATCGCACTACACGTTCAATGCCGAAGGCGCCGTCAACGTGCCGCTGTCGAGCAACGTGGCAATGCGCGTGTCGGCCGTTGGCCAGCACCGCGACGACTACGTCGACAACTACAGCACCCCGGCCAAGACCACCAAGCGCGGTGAGCTCGACGGCTACAACGAACACGCCGAGCGCGTGCAGTTCCTGTACAGCAAAGACGGTGTTACCGGCCTCCTGGGCTTTCACCAGCGTCAGACCAATGGCAGCGCGCGTCTGTTCCGCGCCAACCTGATCAAGAAGGGCAGCAACACCTTCGCCGATGGCACCGATCTGGACCAGATCGTCAGCAATGCCCAGAATGACCAGGACCTGAAAACCAACGGCATCAACCTGCGTCTGGAATGGGATCTGGGCGGCTACAAGCTGTCGTCGATCACCGGTTACGAGCACATCATCGGCTACTCGAGCCGCGGCGACATCGACGGCGGCACGCCGACCGGCCCGGGCTTCATCCCGTTCCAGGTCGAGACCAACGGCTACATCAACAATCTGGACCAGTACAGCCAGGAATTCCGCGTCGAATCGCAGAACACCGGCCCGTTCAACTGGCAGACCGGCGTCTACTTCTTCGATGAAGACGTCACCGGCGGCAGCGACAACTTCGACAGCACCACCTACGCGCGCACCTCGCGCCTGGTGTCGACCCAGAAGAACAAGGCCTGGGCCGCGTTCGCTTCGGCAACGTACAACCTGACCCCTGACTGGACCATCCGCGGCGGCCTGCGCTACACCAAGGACGAGAAAGAGTTCCGCACCATCGAAGCGACCAACGTCGTCCAGATCGGCCCGTCGTCGGTCGAAGCGGACAAGAAAAAGGTCAGCTGGGATCTGTCGGCCACCTACAAGCTCACGCCTGACGTGAACGTGTACGGCCGCGCCGCAACGGGCTTCCGCGCCCCGAGTATCGCTGCTGCGTCAGCCTCGGTGCCGATCACCGTGGCCGATGCCGAGACCATCAAGTCGGTCGAGCTGGGCATCAAGGCTGACCTGTTCGAGCGCCGCGCACGTGGCTCGTTCTCGATCTATGACTACACGATCGAAGACCAGCAGCTGACCGTGGTGGGTGGCAATTCGAACGTCAACCGCCTGATCAACGCCGACAAGACCAAGGGCCGCGGCGCCGAGTTCGACTTCGAAGCAGCGATCAGCACCGCCCTGCGCATGAGCGCCGGCGCGAGCTACAACTACACGCAGATCCGCGACGGCAGCCTGTCGGTCAACCGCTGCGCGCAGTGCACGATCACCGATCCGATCAACGGCGCCGGCCGTGTCGTGATCGATGGCAATGCACTGCCACAGGCACCGCGCTGGACCTTCAACGCGACGGCCCGCTACGGCGTACCGTTCCGTGACGGCGAGCTGTACTTCTACACCGACTGGTCGTACCGCAGCAAGGTCAACTTCTTCCTGTACGAGTCGACCGAGTTCACCGGTGCACCACTGACCGAAGGCGGCGTGCGCGTCGGCTACATCTTCGGCAATGGCAAGTATGAAGTGGCTGCCTTCGGCCGCAACGTGCTCGACCAGCGCCGTATCACTGGCGCGATCGACTTCAACAACCTGACCGGCTTCACCAACGAGCCGCGCCAGTGGGGCATGCAATTCAAGGGTAATTTCTAAGAATTACCCGGCCTCGCAAGAGGCTGGCGTGTCACAAACCGAAAGGGCCGCGCATTGCGCGGCCCTTTTTTGCATCTGAGAACGATGCGATAAACCTTCGTCAACAAATTTTAGGTATCAAGTATTTGGCCGAATTTATGCTTCGCCGAACAAAACATGGTTTTGCAAAATTCAGGCATGTAACCGTTGTATGCACGCTTCACTCCCGCAGGTTTGCGTTCCGGTAAATCTTTCTTTCGCGCTACGCTGGCTGAGCCGCCTCGATGCGGCGCCGGCAATGTCCGGACTTACAACGATACGGGCGAGCCCTTTCGCCCGACGGAAAACCTTGAACAAGGAAGAAAAATGAAGCAAACGCATTCGATTCGTCCTGTCGTATTGAAGATGTGCGCTGCGGTATCCCTGGCGCTGGCCGCGGGCGCGGCCGTGGCGGCCGCAGGCGATGCGGCGTCCCCGGGACCGCAGTTCATCGTGGAAACCGACCGTATCATCGTGAAGTACCGCGACGCGCAACCGGCCGTGAACGGCCTCGCTGCGCGTGTGGCCAGCACCAGCAGCGAACGCAAGGCCAAGCTCGACCGCGCCGGCCAGCAGTTCGGCATGGTGGTCAAGGAAAGTCACCCGATTTCCACCGGCGCGAAAGTGTTCAAGCTCGACCGAAAGCGCAATCTTGCCGAAGTGAAGTCCCTGGCCGCCGAGATGATGGCGCGCGATCCGTCGATCGAATATGCCGAGCCGGACCGCATCATGACGCACATGGCCACGCCGACCGACCCGCGCTATACCGACCAGTGGCACTACTACGAAACCGCGGGTGGTCTGCGCCTGCCGGCCGCCTGGGATGTCTCGACCGGCGCCGGCGTGATCGTGGCCGTGATCGACACCGGCTCGCGGCCCCATGCCGACCTGAGCGGCCAGCAACTGGCCGGCTATGACTTCATCAGCACCGCCGCCATCGGCAACGACGGCGATGGCCGCGACAGCGATGCGAGCGACCCGGGCGACGCGGTCACCGCCGGTTCCTGCGGCAATGGCCAGCCGACCCGTGACCAGCCATCGAGCTGGCACGGCACGCACGTAGCCGGCACGGTGGCAGCGCGCACCAACAACGGCGCCGGCGTCGCAGGCGTGGCCTACAACGCCAAGGTCCTGCCGGTACGCGTGCTGGGCAAGTGCGGCGGCTACACGTCCGACATCGCCGACGCGATCACCTGGTCGTCCGGCGGCACGGTCTCGGGCGTGCCGGCCAACGCCAACAAGGCGCGCGTGCTGAACCTGTCGCTGGGCGGTGGCGGCGCCTGCGATGCAACCACGCAGAACGCCATCAACGGCGCCCGCTCGCGCGGCGCGGTGGTGGTGGTCGCTGCCGGCAATGACGCCGTCAACGTCAGCAACGCCAGCCCCGCCAACTGCTCGGGCGTGATCGCAGTGGCGGCTACCGGCCGCACCGGCGGACGGGCGTCGTACTCGAACTTCGGCACCCTGGTGGATGTGGCAGCGCCTGGCGGCGATGGCGCCTCGGGCGTGCTCTCGACGCTCAACAGTGGCACCGGCGCACCGGCTGCGGACAGCTACGCGGCCTATCAGGGCACGTCGATGGCCACGCCGCACGTGGCCGGCGTGGCAGCGCTGATGCTGGCGGTCAACACCAACCTGACGCCGGACGAGATCGAGTCGAAACTGAAGTCGACGGCGCGCGCGTTCCCTGCCAGCTGCTCGGGTTGCGGCACCGGCATCGTCGATGCGGCCGCTGCCGTGGCGTCGGCCACGGGTGGCGGTGGCGGCACACCCGTCACCACGCTGGCAGAGAGCGAGTCGAACAACACAACGGCGACGGCAGACCCGGTCACTGCCAGCAACACGACTGTCACCGGCAACCTGGGCAGCACGACCGACACCGATTACTTCCGTGTCGATCTGCCGGCGGGCAAGACGTTGGCAGCCAGCCTGACCCCAACGTCGACGACGGCCGACTACGATCTGTACGTGTACAGCAGCACCGGCGCTCAGCTGGGCACCAGCCAGAACGGTGCCGGCGCGACCGACAGCGTCAGCTCGGCCAACACCACCACCAGCACAGCGGTCCGGTATGTCCGTGTGACGTATTACGGAGGTGGCACCGGCGCAACCAATGGCCGTTATACGCTGAAACTGAACTGGTAAGACCGTGACCCCTGCGTCCTGGCATGCCATGGGGCAGGGCAGTTCTTGACTCCGGAACACGCGCGAATCGTTCGCGCGTGTTTTTTTTTGCGGTCAGGATTATCTGTTCATGATTGTTAATTAACTGAAAAAGGGCGTCACATATTTTGTATTTACAAAGTTGCGCCAAAGAAAAAATGTTATTGAGGAAACGACTTGTGTAAGTGTTGTAACGATGCCGACCGGGTGTGAATTTCCACGCGACATGATATTTCCTTCAGGCTACTCTGGCTGAGCCGCTAGGGTGCGGCACCGATGCCGCTGGTCAGCCATGACTCGGATGCATCGACATACCTGATGCAGAACTTGAACGGGGACAAATCATGAAGCAAAGACATTCGACACAAACTGCGGGATACACGCGGTGCGCAACTCTCTGGTTGGCGCTGGCATCTCTTCCGGCGTTCGCGGCTGGCACCGGCGCGGGTGCCCAGGACCTGCAGTCCATCGTGGAAACCGACCGCGTCATCGTGAAGTACCGTGATGCCCAGCCCGCCGGCAATGGGCTGGCGGCGAGCATGGCCGATACCAGCACCCAACGCAAGGCCAGGCTCGATCGCGCCGGCCAGCAGTTTGGCGTGATGGTGCGGGAAAGCCACGCGCTGTCGAACGGCGCGAAAGTGTTCAGGCTCGATCGCCGGCACAAGCTGGCCGAGGTGCGTTCATTGGCAACCGAAATGATGATGCGCGATGCCGCCATCGAGTATGCCGAGCCGGACCGTATCCTGACGTATGCGGCCACGCCGACCGACCCGCGCTACACCGACCAGTGGCACTACTACGATACCGTTGGCGGGCTGCGTCTGCCGGCAGCCTGGGATATTTCCACCGGCGCCGGCGTGGTGGTGGCCGTGATCGACACCGGTTACCGTCCACACGCCGATCTGAGTGGGCAGATCCTGCCTGGCTACGACTTCATCAGTACGGCCGCGATCGGCAATGACGGCAATGGGCGCGACAGCGACGCGAGCGACCCGGGCGACGGCGTCACGGCCGGCGCCTGCGGTGGTGGCCAGCCGCTCTATGACCAGCCATCCAGCTGGCACGGCACGCACGTAGCCGGCACGGTAGCAGCGCGTACCAACAACGGCGTCGGCGTGGCGGGCGTGGCCTACAACGCCAAAATTCTGCCGGTGCGCGTGCTGGGCAAGTGCGGCGGCTACACATCCGACATTGCCGATGCCATCACCTGGGCGTCCGGCGGTACGGTTGCGGGCGTGCCGGCCAATCCCAACAAGGCGCGCGTGCTGAACCTGTCGCTGGGCGGGGGCGGCGCCTGTACTGCGACGATGCAGAATGCGATCAACGGGGCCCGCTCGCGCGGCGCGGTCGTGGTGGCTGCGGCGGGCAATTCGGCCATGGACGTCAGCAACGCCAGCCCGGCCAATTGCGCCGGCGTGATTGCGGTTGCCGCCACAGGCCGTACTGGCGGGCGGGCACGCTATTCCAACTTCGGCGCCCAGGTCGCGCTGGCCGCGCCGGGCGGCGACGGTGCGTCGGGCATACTTTCCACACTCAACAGCGGCCGGAGCGGACCGCTGGCGGATACCTACGCGGTCTACCAGGGCACGTCGATGGCCGCGCCGCACGTGGCCGGCGTGGCCGCACTGATGTTGGCGACCAACACCAACCTGACGCCGGACGAGATCGCAACAAGGCTGAAGTCGACGGCACGCGCGTTCCCGGCCAGTTGTGCCGGGTGCGGCGCTGGCATCGTTGATGCAGCCGCCGCGGTGGCAGGGGCCAGGAGCATTGCTGCGCCCGTCGTGGTTACCGAAAGCGAAGGGAACAACACGATCGCCACGGCCAATCCGATCAACGGCAGCATCACCGGTAATATCGGTACGACGACGGATACCGATTACTTCCGGGTCGATCTGCCAGCCGGCAAGACATTGAAAGCCAGTCTGAGCGCGGTGCTGGCTACGGCCAACTACGATCTGTACGTGTACGACAGCGCAGGCAGGCAACTGGGTGGTAGCGTGAACCTGGCGGGCGTGGCCGACGCCATTGGGCTGACCTATATCGGCACCGGCACGGCAGTCGTCTATCTGCAGGTACGCTATGTCAGCGGCGGCACCGGCACGAGCAACGGTCGGTATGCGCTATCGGTGACACGGTAAGCTGCGGGTTCGCACCTTGCCGGTGCGTGCGCGGCCAGGTTGGCAGCGTGATCTGCGTTATTTCACATGGCACGTTGATTGCATGCATACAGGGTTCCCTGCCATGCAGTCATCGACCGGAGTCCATCATGAAATTGCGCACCATTACGCTCGCGACCGCCCTTGCCCTGGCCATGTTTGCACCCGCAACGGCGGTGTTCGCCCAGACCGCCGACAAGCTCCCGCTGCAACCGCTGGCCGACAAGCCAGGGCGGGTCGTTGTTCCCGGCACCAAACACGAGGTGTATTACGTGCCCTCGACGGTGGAGACGGTCACCTGGGGCTACTTGCCGAACGCGGCCACCAAACCGGTGCTGTCGATCCCGTCCGGCGCGACGATTGTCTTCGATACGCTGTCGCATGAAGGCCTGGTCGAGGACCAGGGCCGCAATCCGCTGGCGTATTTTGGCAGCCAGGGCATTCCGGCCAATATGGTCCTCAAGGATGGCATCGCCATCACGGGCTCGTCGATGGCCCATGATTTTGCCAAGGACGGGCCGCATATCGTGACGGGACCGGTGGCGATCGACGGCGCCGAGCCGGGGGACGTGCTGAAGGTCGAGCTGCTGTCGGCCGTGCCGCGCGTGCCGTATGGCGTGATTTCGAATCGCCACGGCAAGGGAGCGTTGCCGGGCGAGTTCCCGGAAACGCCGAAGCCGACAGCAGATGCCTCGGCCGCCAACCCGGGCGCGTACAACAATGTATCGGTGTTCACCCCGATCCGGCGCACCAAGGCCGGCAAGTGGGAAGCCGTGATGAAGACCGCCAACGGCACCGAAGTGACGTTCCCGACCGCGCCGTTCATGGGCGTGATGGGCGTGGCGGCGGACACGACCAAGCCGGTGCACTCGGTGCCGCCCGGCCTGTACGGCGGCAATATGGACATCAACGACCTGGGCGTCGGCTCGACCGTCTACCTGCCTGTGCTGGTCAAGGGCGGTAACTTCTACACGGGCGACCCGCACATGGCGCAGGGTGACGGCGAGGTGGCGTTGACCGCACTCGAGCATTCGATGCGCCCGACCTTCCGCATCACGGTGCTGAAAAAGGGCGACCCCGGTATTCCATCGCGCTCGGGCAGCCTGGCCAGGCCGCTGGGCGAGACCGCCGATCACTGGGTGACGATCGGCCTGAACCCCGATCTGGACGAAGCGATGAAGGACGCCACACGTGAATCGATCCGCTTTCTGACCGAGATGCTGGGGATGGACCGTCCCACCGCATTTGCCTACCTGAGCGCGGCCAGTGACTTCCAGGTCAGCCAGGTCGTCGACGGCACCAAGGGCGTGCACGGGATGATCCGCAAGGCCGACTTCAGCAAGGTAAAGAACGGGTTCACCGAGAAGGCTGCCAAGAAATAAGCAAGATTTGCACGGGGGAGATTTTTAGAAGATACTGTATGCAATTACAGTCATCGACCCCGGCAGTGTGTGATCGCATGGGGCGGCCCGCCAGCGTGAACGCCCCAGCCCGAAAAATCATCCACTGCGATTGCGACTGCTTTTATGCATCGGTCGAGATGCGCGACGATCCGTCGCTGCGCGGCCGGCCGCTGGCAGTCGGCGGGCGTGCCGACCAGCGTGGCGTGGTTGCCACCTGCAATTACGAGGCGCGCCGGTTCGGCATCCATTCGGCGATGGCCACGGCCCAGGCGATGAAGCTGTGCCCGGAACTGGTGGTGATTCCGCCTGCGATGGAGAAATACCGCATCGCGTCCAGCCAGATCATGGCCATCTACCAGGATTACACGGAGATCGTCGAGCCGCTGTCGCTCGACGAGGCCTACCTGGACGTGACTGATTCGCCGCACTGCAAGGGCAGCGCGACGCTGATCGCACAGGAGATCCGGCGCCGTATCGTCGAGACGGTGGGCATCACGGCTTCGGCCGGCGTGGGCCCGAACAAGTTCGTCGCCAAGATTGCCAGCGACTGGAACAAGCCCGACGGCCTGTTCCTGGTGCGGCCCGAAGAAGTCGACGCGTTTGTTGCGGCGCTGCCGGTCAAGAAGCTGCACGGCGTGGGCAAGGTCACGGCCGAGAAACTCAACCGGCTCGGCGCCCAGACCTGCGCCGACCTGCGCGGCTGGAGTCTGGACAAGCTGCAGGAGCACATGGGCAGCTTCGGCGTGCGGCTGTATGACCTGAGCCGCGGGATCGACCATCGCGAAGTGAATACCTCGCGCGAGCGCAAGTCGATCAGCACTGAAGAAACCTACACGCCGGACGTGCCCGACCTGGCCGCCTGCCTGAAGCTGCTGCCCGACTTGCACGAGCATTTGCTGGGCCGCATCAAGCGGGCAAATGCTGAAAAATTCATCAACAAGCTGTTCGTGAAGATCAAGTTTTCGGACTTCCAGCAGACAACCGTCGAATGTGTGGGATATGCGCCAATGATCCCGACGTATGCGCGTTTACTGGAGACCGGCTGGGCGCGCGCCAGCCGGCCGGTGCGATTATTGGGCGTCGGCGTGCGCCTGGGCGACACCGAGATTGTGGAGCAGTTACGGCTGTTCGACGATTCTCTGGATGACGCGACAACCCCCTGACATTTTTGACGCTGCGGCTGCTGTGCAGCGTAGAATGTCGTTCCCTTGTATTAGTGAAACAATCGGATTAAGCCTATGTGGTTCAAGAATCTCCAGATCTACCGCCTGCCGGCCCCTTGGGCCTACACCCCTGAACAGCTGGAAAAGGCTCTCGAGCCGGGCAGCTTCGTGCCTGCTAACAGCAACGAATTGTTGCGCCAGGGCTGGGACGCACCGCGCCCGAATGGCGGCCTGGTCCATGTCGTGAACAAGCAGATGCTGATCATGCTGGGCACCGAAAAGAAATTGCTGCCAGCATCGGTCATCAACCAGGTGGCCAAGGCCAAGGCGGCCGAGATGGAAGAAGCGCAGGGCTTCCCGCCTGGCAAAAAAGCCATGAAGGAACTGAAGGAGCGCGTGGCCGACGAACTGCTGCCGCGCGCCTTCACGCTGCGCAGCAACGTCTGGACCTGGATCGACCCGGTCAATGGCTGGCTCGTGGTCGATGCGGCCAGCCCGGCCAAGGCCGACGATGTCGTCAAGCTGCTGCTCAAGGCCGTCGACAAGATGCCGCTTGAGTCGCTCCGTGTGCAACGCTCGCCGGTTGCCGTGATGACCGGCTGGCTCGAAGCCGATGAAGCGCCGTACGGCTTCACGATCGACCAGGACACCGAACTGCGCGCTACGGGCGAGAGCCGCGCTGCAGTACGCTACGTGAAGCACACGCTGGAACCGGACGACATCCGCCGCCACATCGCCGCCGGCAAGCAGTGCACACGCCTGGCCATGACCTGGAACGACCGCGTCAGCTTCGTGCTGACCGAGTCCCTGGCGATCAAGGGCATCAAGCCGCTTGACGTGATCAAGGAAGGCGAAAGCGCGACCCACAACGACGACGAACGTTTCGACAACGATATCGTCCTGATGACGGGGGAGCTGTCGAAGATGCTGGCCGATATTGTCGAAGCGCTGGGCGGCGAAGCCAAGGCGTAAGCAGGCGTCAGATACACGGCCCCCGAGCGGGCGTCGGCCGGATCGAACGGCTGGACATGGCGTCCGGCCGTTTTTCGTTTTTCTTTATAATTCCTGGAACACGCCGGCGCTGCGGTTCTTGGTCACGTTATCCCAAGGGAACACCTGACCGTTCATCGCCACGTAGACGCCGGCCGGCAGCACTTGTGCGACGCCGCAGGCGAAGCCCAGGTTGAACAGCGCGTCGGAATTGGCGATCGAGTAAGGGATCATGGCGCCGGTCAGCACGATGGTCTGGTCCAGGCCCGCCGCGCCCAGCACAGCGGCCGTCTCGCGCATCGTGTCGGTGCCATGCACGATCACGATGGCCTTCTCGGATGCGGCTTGGCACGTCGTCAGCACTCGCTCGCGGTCGGCATCGGCCATCTCGAGCGAATCAAGCAGCGGCAGCACGTCCAGCGCTACCGGCACCGTCATGCGGCTGCGCTTGATGACCTCGGGTAAATGGCTTTCGGCGAAGCCCAGCACGCCATTGAGTTCGTTGTAATGCTTGTCGAAAGTGCCGCCGGTGGCGATGAGTCGCAAAGTCATGTTGGTTTATCCACTCGCTGAAAAAAGGTCCTCATGATATCGCCAAACCATCAGCGATCTCCAGGCGACTGCGCTAGAATCGTCCGGATCGGATGAGTATTTTCCCCATCGTTTTCCTTTTCTCCTGTCTATTTCCATATTTGCCATGAAAGCAGTTGCCCCCGGAACCGTGATCTTCCAGCGCCATCGCGGCTATGGCGTGATCACGCATGTCAACCTGCTCACCGGGTGGGTGTCGGCGCGCTTTGGCAACGAGTCGCGCGCGCAAGACCTGAACCTGTCGAACGACGAGGTGCAGCACGCCGACGGCGAGCCGATCCTGTTCCGGCGCGCCCCGCCCGACCGCATGCCGCACGCGCGCCTGATGGCCGTCGTGCGCGCGCTGCACGAGGCCGGTTACCAGAAACTGTATCTGTACTCGTGGCCCAAGCCGTCCGGCCTGCACTGGCGCTGGCACCTGTTCACAGGGCCGCGCAACTGGATGCAGCGCACCTGGCGCGAAGGCTGGTATGGCTCGGGCGCCGAGTACAACAACAACCCGGTGATGGGCTGGAACGATGTGCCGGGCGCGAGCACCGATGAGCTGATTCATGCACTGGCCAAATTCGATCCGCAAGGGCTGGCCGAGGCGCTGGGCCGTGACGAGGATCACACAGCGTGGTTCGCACAGGCATGCGACCTGCTGCTGCCCGGCTACATGTATAGCCTGAACATGGAGCGGCCGCCGGGTGGCGGCCTGATCGAAGCGCCACCGGTGCCGATCGTCCCGGTGCGCGCGGGCCTCAAACCCTATGCCGGGCCGGATATCGGCTGGCCGCCAGGCTGGGCCGGGCTCTGGACCGGCACGCATGTGCTGCCGGCGCCGAAGATCAACATCAAAGGCGAGCCGGAACTGCGCTGAGCCTGCGGTGTCTTGTAATCAGCGTTTGTCCAGCGCTTCCGGATTGAGAATATTGGTCGGCGTACCCTGCGCGAACTGCACGATATTCTCGAACGCCGCCCTGAAATACAGCTCGTAACTGTCCTGTTCGACGTAGCCGATGTGGGGCGTCGCCAGCACGGTCGGGATGCGCAGCAACGGTGAATCCGGTCCCAGTGGCTCGCTGGTAAACACGTCCAGCGCCGCCATGCCCGGGTGACCTTTCTTCAAGGCGCTTTCCAATGCGCCATCGGCCACCAGCTCGGCGCGGCTGGTGTTGACGAACAGTGCGTCCGGCTTCATCCGTGCCAGATCGCTTGCCGTGACGATGCCACGGGTCGATTCGGCCAGGCGCAAGTGCAGGCTCAGCACATCGGCCATTTCGAACAGCGCCTCGCGCGATGGCGCCGCCTCAAAGCCATCGGCGACTGCCGCCTGCCGGCTGGTGTCGCTGCCCCACACCACCACGCGCATCCCGAACGCCCGCGCATAGCCGGCCACCAGCTTGCCGATCTTGCCGTAGCTCCAGAGCCCGAGCGTGCGGCCGTGCAGCACGCGGCCCACGCCATTGAGCACCGGATTGGTCGAGGCCGTCTGCCACAGTCCTTCTTTCAGATTGGTGGCATACGGCACGATCTTGCGGCTGGCCGCCATGATCAGCGCCCACGTCAATTCTGCTGGCGCAACCGGTGAGCCGACACCTTCGGCAATCGCGATGCCGCGCGCAGTCGCGGCCGCCACGTCGATGTGGCCGCTGACCTTGCCGGTTTGCGAAATCAGTTTCAGGTTGGGCAGCTTGGCGAGCAGGGCCGCAGGGAAGGCGGTGCGTTCGCGGATCAGGACTAATGCATCGAACGGCGCCAGCCGGATGGCAAGCTGGCCCAGGCCACGGGTCGAGCTCTGGAACACCTTGACCTCGTGGCCATCGAGCAGGGGAAAGCACGCGAGACGGCGTGCAGCATCTTGATAATCATCAAGAATCGCGATTTTCAATGGTGTTGTCACAATTGTATGATCTGCCTGTAAACAAATAACACGATAGGGCAAATGCCCAAATAGCCTACTACATTAGTCGGGTATTTTTCCTACTTTTTTGTAGTGAAAGCCGTCGAAACGTCGTTTTGCGGGTGTACAATCGGCGCAGAACTTAAGCGAATGACACGTATCCAACGGTGCTCACGAGACGCACCGCACAGCTTCACTCGAAGCTGCCGACCTGCCCGCTGTATCGTCAAGTGTTAATTCCTGCTTCTGCCGCAGAGTGCTTGCCCAACGTCGTGATCGACCGCAGGGCGCCCCGGCCGAAGACGATGCAAGGTAACGGTCCACCCGAATTCTTAATTGGCATTTGGAGGTATCCCCATGAACCAACCCGTGATGGGCGGCGTCGCCGCACTGAACGTCCCAGCTTACATCAAACATCAAAAACTCATCAATTGGGTGGCTGAGATTGCTGCGCTGACCAAGCCTGACAGCATTTACTGGTGCGACGGTTCGGAAGACGAATACGACCGCCTGTGCGCCGAGATGGTTGCCGCCGGCACGATGAAAAAGCTGAACCCGGCCAAGCGTCCGAATTCCTACCTGGCCTGGTCCGATCCGTCGGACGTGGCGCGCGTCGAAGACCGCACCTACATCTGCTCGGCCACGAAAGAAGAAGCCGGCCCGACCAACAACTGGATGGAACCGGCCGAAATGCGCCAGACGCTGCACGGCCTGTTCGACGGTTGCATGACCGGCCGCACGCTGTACGTCGTGCCGTTCTCGATGGGCCCGCTCGGTTCGCCAATCGCCCACATCGGCGTCGAACTGTCCGACTCGCCATACGTCGCCGTCAATATGCGCATCATGACGCGCATGGGCCGCGCCGTGTACGACGTGCTGGGCCAGGACGGCGACTTCGTCCCGTGCGTGCACTCGGTCGGCATGCCGCTGGTCGATGGCCAGGCCGATGTCGCATGGCCATGCAATGCCACCAAGTACATCGTCCACTACCCAGACACCCGCGAAATCTGGTCGTTCGGCTCGGGCTACGGCGGCAATGCGCTGCTGGGCAAGAAGTGCTTCGCACTGCGCATCGCGTCGAACATGGGGTACCAGGAAGCGCAGCAGGGCGGCACCGGCTGGCTGGCCGAACACATGCTGATCCTGGGCGTCGAATCGCCACAAGGCGACAAGAAATACATCGCCGCCGCGTTCCCGTCGGCCTGCGGCAAGACCAACTTCGCGATGCTGATCCCGCCACAGGCATTCGACGGCTGGAAAGTCACGACCATCGGCGACGACATCGCCTGGATCAAGCCGGGCGCCGATGGCAAGCTGGTCGCGATCAACCCGGAAGCCGGCTACTTCGGCGTGGCCCCGGGCACCAACGACAAGACCAATCCGAACTGCATGGCTTCGCTGCGTGAAAACGTCATCTTCACCAACGTCGCGCTGACCGACGATGGCGACGTCTGGTGGGAAGGCATGACCAAGGAAGCACCGGCCCACCTGATCGACTGGCAGGGCAAGGACTGGACGCCGGCATCGGGCACCAAGGCGGCGCATCCGAACGCGCGCTTCACGGTCGCCGCAACGCAGAATCCGGTGATCGATGCAGCCTGGGACGATCCGGCTGGCGTGCCGATCTCGTCGTTCATCTTCGGTGGCCGTCGTTCGACGACCGTGCCGCTGGTGACCGAAGCGCGCGACTGGGTGGAAGGCGTCTACATGGCCGCCGCAATGGGTTCCGAAACCACCGCCGCCGCTGCCGGCCAGATGGGCGTCGTGCGCCGCGATCCATTCGCGATGCTGCCATTCATCGGCTACAACATGAGCGACTACTTCCAGCACTGGCTCGATCTGGGCAAGAAAGTCGAAGCCATTGATCCGGCGGCCTTGCCGAAGATCTTCTGCGTCAACTGGTTCCGCACCGATGCGCAGGGTAACTTCGTGTGGCCAGGTTACGGTGATAATATGCGCGTGCTGAAATGGATCCTGGACCGCACCGCCGGCGCCACCGGCGGCACCGAGCACCTGTTCGGCACCACGCCGAATTACACCGACCTGAACTGGGAAGGCGTGGACTTCAGCGAAGAGCAATTTGCGCAGATCACGTCGATCGACAAGGATGCCTGGCGCGAAGAACTGAAACTGCATACCGAGCTGTTCGAGAAGCTGGCCTACCACCTGCCGCAAGAGCTGGTGGCCACGCGTGACCGGCTGGAGAAACAACTGGCTGCTTGAGCGTAAGCTCGAACTGCCTGGTGGGGGAGGCGCCGTCTTCGCGACGGTGAAAATATAAAAAAAGAACAGGGGCAGCGCCGGTGGCGCTGCCCCTGATTCATTTGTGGTGCTGTGATCGTTGGCCTCAGCTATTTGCTGATGGCGTTGCCGCAATTCATTGTAGGCTTGACCCTCACGTGGCGTCAGGCTCCATCCTGTCTTGGCGCATGAAGAAAGGATGACGACGATGCTGCTGAAAATTGGGGAACTGGCAAAACGCACTGGCTTGACGGTCCGTGCCTTGCACCACTACGACGCGATCGGGCTGTTATCGCCTTCTGCGCGCTCCGATGCCGGCTACCGGCTGTACAACGAAGCCGACATCGCCCGCCTGCACCGCATTCTGGCATTGCGCAGGTTCGGGCTGGCGCTGGCCGACATCGGAACCACCCTCACCAGAGCCGACTTGTCGCTGGCCACGGTCGTCGCGCGCCAGATCGGCCTGCTGACCGAGCAGATCCAGCAGGCCAAAGCCTTGCGCAGCCGCCTGTCACAACTGCAGGGGCAACTGGCCGATGGACAAGAACCGGATCTGGCCGATTGGCTGACAACACTGGAGCACATGACCATGTACGACAAATATTTTTCGCAGGAAGAACTCACGCAATTACCGATCTATACCCAGGCCGATGATGTCGAGCCCGAGTGGCAGGCACTGGTGGCGCAGGTGCAGGCGCTGATGGATGCCGGCACCGATCCTGGCGATCCGCAGGCGCAGGTTCTGGCGACGCAGTGGATGGCCATGGTCAGGCGCGATACGGGGAACAATCCGATCCTGTTCGCCAAGCTGAACGCGATGCACGAACACGAACCCAGCGTGCAGGAGCGCACCGGCATTTCGCCGCAGATGATGACGTTCATCCTGGCGGCATCGAAGGCGCACCAGTTGTCGATCTACCGGAATTATCTCGACGACGATGAATTTGCTTTCATGCGCGCCAACTTCGGCAAGCGCGATGCCGAGTGGCCGCCGCTGGTGGCGCAGGTCCGCACGGCGATGGACGAAGGCCATGCGCCCGACTCGCCGCAGGCACGCGCGCTGGCGCTGGCGTGGTTCGATCTGTTCCGCTCGTTTGCAGGCGACCAGCCCGCGACCCAGCAAAAGATCCGGCAAGCCCTGCAGAACGAGCCGGCATTGCGGCAATCCGGGATGGTCGACGAGCGCATGGGCGCGTTCATTAGCGCGGCAATGCAGGCCTTGCGCGCATAAAAAAACAGGGGCAGCGCCGCTGGCGTTGCCCCTGTCTGATCGTGCTGCCTGAAGCAGCGTATTACGCTTTCGCAGGCGCCTTCAACAATGGCTTCAGATACTTGCCGGTGGCGCTGCCCTTGTTCTTGGCCACGTCTTCCGGCGTGCCCGTCGCCACGATGACGCCGCCGCCGGCGCCGCCTTCCGGCCCCAGGTCGACCACCCAGTCCGCCGTCTTGATGACGTCCAGATTGTGCTCGATGATCGCCAGCGTATTGCCCTGGTCGCGCAGGCGATGGATCACCTTGAGCAGCAGGTCGATGTCGGCAAAGTGCAGGCCGGTCGTCGGCTCATCCAGGATATACAGCGTGCGGCCCGTGTCGCGCTTGGACAGCTCGAGCGACAGTTTCACGCGCTGCGCTTCGCCGCCCGACAAGGTCGTCGCACTTTGTCCCAGCTTGATGTAGCCAAGACCCACGTCCAGCAGCGTCTGCAGCTTGCGCGCAATCACCGGTACCGGCTTGAAGAACTCGTGCGCATCCTCGACGGTCAGTTCCAGCACCTCGGTGATGTTCTTGCCCTTGTAATTCACTTCGAGCGTTTCGCGGTTGTAGCGCTTGCCGTGGCAGACATCGCACGGCACATACACGTCCGGCAGGAAGTGCATCTCGACCTTGATCACGCCATCGCCCTGGCACGCTTCGCAGCGTCCGCCCTTGACGTTGAACGAGAAGCGGCCCGCGCTGTAGCCGCGTTCCTTGGCCGTCGGCACCGTCGAGAACAGATCGCGGATCGGCGTAAACAGGCCCGTGTACGTCGCCGGGTTCGAGCGCGGCGTGCGGCCAATCGGCGCCTGGTCGACCGAGATCACCTTGTCGAAGTGTTCCAGGCCGTGGATCGACGTGTGCTCGGCCGGCTCGGTCTGCGAGCCGTACAGGTGACGCGACAGCGCCGGGTACAGCGTGTCGTTGATCAAGGTTGACTTGCCCGAACCCGAGACGCCCGAGATGCAGGTCATCAGGCCCACCGGCAGCGTCAGGGTCACATCCTTCAGGTTATTGCCCTTGGCACCCGTGATGACCAGCTGGCGCGCCGGGTCGGCCTTGGTACGCTTCTTCGGCACTTCGATCCGGCGCCGGCCATCGAGGTACTGGGCCGTGACCGAATGCTCGTTCTTCATGATCTGCTCGAGCGTGCCTTCGGCGATGATCTGCCCACCGTGCACGCCCGCGCCCGGCCCCATGTCGACGATGTAGTCGGCAGTGCGGATCGCGTCTTCATCGTGCTCGACCACCAGCACGCTGTTGCCGATATCGCGCAGGTGTTTCAGGGTTGCGATCAGGCGATCGTTGTCGCGCTGGTGCAGGCCGATCGACGGCTCGTCGAGCACGTACATGACGCCCGTCAGGCCCGAGCCGATCTGCGACGCCAGGCGAATACGCTGCGCTTCGCCGCCGGACAAGGTGTCCGCGCTGCGGTCGAGCGACAGGTAATCCAGGCCGACGTTGTTGAGGAACTTGAGGCGCGAAATGATTTCCTTGATCACGCGCTCGGCGATGTCCTTCTTGGCGCCGGTCAGTTCCAGCGTTTCGAAGAACTCGAGCGTATCGCGCAGCGGCTTGTCGGACACTTCATAGATCGCACGCTGCTGGGCGCCCTGGCCGATTTTCACGTAGCGCGCTTCGGTGCGCAGACGCGCGCCTTCGCACGACGGACACTTCTTCTCGTTGATGAACTTCGCCAGCTCTTCCTTGACGGCCATCGAATCGGTTTCGCGATAGCGGCGCTGCAGATTGTTGACGACGCCTTCGAACGTGTGTTCGCGAATCACGGTGCGGCCGCGCTCGTTCACATAGCTGAACGGGATCGCCGTCTTGCCCGAGCCGAACAGCACGGCATCCTGCGATGCCGCCGGTAACTTGTCGAACGGTATGTCGAGGTCGAAGTCGTAGTGCGACGCCAGGTTTTGCAGCATCTGGAAGTAGAACTGGTTGCGGCGATCCCAGCCCTTCACGGCGCCGGACGCCAGCGACAGGTGCGGGAAGGCCACGACCCGTTTCGGATCGAAGAACTCGATGTGGCCCAGGCCGTCGCATTCCTGGCAGGCACCCATTGGGTTATTGAACGAGAACAGGCGCGGTTCCAGCTCTTGCAATGAGTAGCCGCAGACATTACAGGCGAACTTGTTCGAGAACACGGTCATGTTCTCGGTGTCCATTTCGTACGCTACCGCGCGGCCATCGGCCAGGCGCAGTGCGGTTTCGAAACTCTCGGCCAGGCGCTGCTTGATGTCCGGATTGACCTTGATGCGGTCGATCACGACGTCGATCGTGTGCTTCTCGGTCTTTTTCAGCTTGGGCAGCTCGTCGATCTCGTAGATCTTGGCCGCGGCCACGCCGCTGGCAATACGGAACCGCACGAAGCCCTGCGCCTGCATCGACAGGAACAGGTCGCCATGCTCGCCCTTGCGGCCGGCCACGACCGGCGCCAGGATCATCAGCTTGGTGCCTTCCGGCATGGCCAGCACCGAATCAACCATCTGCGACACGGTCTGCGCGGCCAGCGGATGGTGCGGGTGCTGCGGGCAATACGGCGTGCCGACGCGCGCATACAGCAGGCGCAGGTAATCGTGGATTTCGGTGACGGTGCCGACGGTCGAGCGCGGATTGTGCGAGGTCGCCTTCTGCTCGATCGAAATCGCCGGAGACAGGCCCTCGATCAGGTCGACATCGGGCTTTTCCATCAGCTGCAGGAACTGGCGCGCGTAGGCCGACAGCGACTCGACGTAGCGGCGCTGGCCTTCGGCATACAGGGTGTCGAAAGCGAGCGACGACTTGCCGGAGCCCGACAGACCCGTGATTACGATCAGCTTGTTGCGCGGCAGATCCAGATTGATGTTCTTCAGATTGTGCGTGCGGGCACCACGAATGCGAATTTCTTCCATTAAGTTGGGCAGACTTTCTATTAGTTTATGTGGGCCACCGTGGCGGAGCCGCGAACGCTAAGCGACCGGGTCAGCGGGCCAATCGGGGAGAACCCGTTAGTGTAGCTGGTTTTTGTTACGGCTGTATATTTGTCCAGTGGTTCTAATGTGCGCATTGCCGGATCGGCAAGCGCATCCGGGTGGCGCGATGGCCTGGACAACGACATGTCCGCCGTATGTGGGTCGCCCTCGGAACGGTTCAATGACAAAGCATTCAGATTCGCAAAATAAATTTCCCTGTCGAGCTATGGAAGAGGTCGGATTGACAACAAAAAGTGGAACATGACGCCAGCATTGCGGCTGACACGCGCCAATAAAACGCTATGGCAAAAGTCGATATCGGCCTCATAATGGTGAGCTGTACTACCACGTTCCCTAACGCCTAGAACCACGCAGAGTCAGGGCTGATCATACCCAGCAGGAGTAATCAAATGGCATCAGTTAACAAGGTCATCATCGTTGGCAACCTCGGCCGCGATCCGGAAGTGCGCTACATGCCGAGCGGCGACGCTATCGCGAACATCGCGGTCGCCACCTCGTACAAATCCAAAGACCGCAACACCGGCGAGCAAAAAGAGCTGACCGAATGGCACCGTATTTCGTTCTTCGGCCGCCTGGCCGAGATCGTCGCGCAATACCTGAAAAAAGGCTCGTCGGTCTACGTCGAAGGTCGCCTGCAGACCCGCAAGTACACCGACAAGGACGGCATCGAGCGCTACGCAACCGATGTCATCGCTGAAAACATGCAGATGCTGGGCGGTCGCCAGGGCATGGGCGGCGACGGCGGCGGCATGGGTGGCGGTATGGGCGGTGGCGGCATGGACGACGACTACTCGGCGCCACAGCAGCCACGCCAGCAAGCGCCACGCCAGGCGCCACCGGCACCGGCAGCACGTCCGCAGCCGAAACCGGCACCGAACTTCTCGGATATGGATGACGACATTCCGTTCTGAGACCGAATGTTGTTGAAGCGATCGAAGCGCCGTGGGTCTGTGACTCACGGCGTTTTTTTATCCGTGCAGGGTGCGCGATAAACTGGCGCATGGCGCGGCTGACATGCGATGCCGGTCAGCCCTGATTGGATAACGATTCGGAGAAACACCTGGATGAACGATCAATCCCGCGCCAGGTGGCGTTGGTCGGCTACGGCACGCGCTTTCTTCACAATGGCAACACACTTGAAAACTGACACCGCCACGACATTCATGACGCAACGCTGCCCCGATGCTTGACCTGACCGATGTCCGAATCTTTATTCAGGCCGTCGACGCGGGCGGATTGTCGGCTGCGGCGCGTCTGCGAGCCATGCCGAAATCGACGATCAGTCGGGCACTGGTGCGGCTTGAAGGCAAGCTCGGTGTCGTGCTCCTCGAGCGCTCGACGCGCGGCCTGCGGCTCAGCGATGCAGGCCAGCTGTTCCTGCCGCACGCGCGCCGTTTGCTTGACAGTGCCGAGGAAGCGCAACTGGCAGTGGATGGTCTGGCAGGCCAGCCGCAGGGGGTGTTGCGGGTGAATGCGGCCTTCACGTTCGCACTGGGCGTCGTTGCACCGATGCTGCCATCGTTCCTGGCGCGGTATCCCGACGTGTCGGTCGTACTCGACAGCGATAGCCGCATCATCGACCTTGCGCGCGGCGATGCGGATGTCGCGATCAGGCTCGGTGCGTTGGCCGACTCCGACCTGATGGTGCGCCGCCTTGGCGTCATCGAACTGTGGCCTTGCGCCAGTGCGGCTTACCTCGACGGGCGGGACGTGCCGGCCACGGTGGCGGAACTGGAGACGCATCGCCTCATCGCTTGCCGCGCAGGGGAAACAAGCTGGAAATTCCGCACGGACGACGGCGCCGAAGCGCATTGTGCGGTCGCGCCGGGAACTGCGATAGCCGAGCCGGCGGTACTCCAGGCAGTGGTGCTGGGCGGTGCCGGGGTAGGGCGGCTGCCTGATTTTCTGGCGAGGCCGCACCTGCAGTCCGGCCATCTGGTCCGCCTGCTCCCCGGGTGGCACAGCGACGGTATTCCAGTCAACGCCCTGTATGCCAGGAACCGCAGCATATCGTCCAAAGTAAGGTTGTTCATCGATGCGCTGCAAGAGCACATGTGGGTTGCGCCCGACGCCAACTCCGGCGCTTAGCCGTTCCGTTGAATGGAACAGCATGTTCCCTTCCGCCAGCCTTATGGTGGCATCAAGCCCGGCATATCATGTGGCCCAACCAAGGAGATCGCATGCAGAACACACCTTACGAACGTTCCCAGCCACAGCGCATCACGCTTGCCGGCATCACCGGCGACCTCGGTGCGCGAATCGGCAGGGCGCTGGTAGCGCAGGGCGCCAGCGTCAACGCCATCGTTCGCCCCGGCACAGCGCCCGACACATTGGCAGCCCTGCGCGCGCTTGGCGTCGATGTCAAAGCAGTGGAGATGCGGGATGCGGCAGCGCTGCGCGCGGCAATGCGCGGGTCGGGTTGCCTCGTGTCGGCACTCAATGGCCTGGCGCCAGTGGTGATCGATACCCAGCAACGTCTGCTCGACGCGGCAGTGGCCGAGGGCGTCGCCCGCTTTATCCCAAGCGACTATTCACTCGACTTCACCAACACGATCCCCGGCGAAAATCGCAACCTCGACCTCCGCCGCCGTTTCATGGCAACACTGGACGCAGCGCCCATCCGCGCCACCTCTGTCCTGAATGGCGGCTTCATCGATCTGCTGGCTGGCCAGGCGCCCATCATCGCCGCCGGAATCCGGCGCGTCATCCACTTCGGCGATGCGCAGCAGCAGCTCGATTTCACCAGCAAGGACGATGTCGCGACGTTCACTGCGGCTGCCGCGATGGACGACACCGCGCCGCGCATTCTTCGTATTGCCGGGGATACCGTGTCGCCTGTCGACCTCGCCCGCATCATGACCGACGTGACGGGCCAGCGCTACGCCACACTGCGCGTTGGGAGCATTGGTGCGTTGTCGGCGATGATCGCGATTACCCGGAAGCTGTCGCCGGCAAGTGACGCGCCGTTTCCTGCGTGGCAGGGCATGCAATATCTACGCGACATGATGAGCGGGCGCGGCAAACTGCACCCGCTGGATAACGATCGTTACGGCGTGCGCGCATGGACGGGCGCGCGTGAAGTGCTTGCGGAAATACATGCGGGCTGAATGCGCGCTGGATTTTGGCAGGCCCTGGTTCACCGCTTCAGGGCGTCACATCGACACCCTTCCAGAACGCGATGTGGCCAGTGATATTTGCCGCAGCGGATTTTGGAGCCGCATACAGCCAGGCCGCATCCTTGTTGACCTTGCCGTTCACCTCGACGTTGTAGTAGCTCGCTGTGCCCTTCCAGGGGCAGTTGGTCGTCGTACTCGAGTCGCTGAAAAACTGGCGATTTAACGAGGCCGGTGGAAAATAATGGTTGTTCTCGACAACGACCGTATCATTCGACTGCGCCAGCACTTCACCATTCCATATTGCTTTCATATGCCCTCCGGTAGCGCTTCGGATCTGAAGCGCAGACCAGTCTACACCCGTCGGGTGAGAGAGATGCAGCAACTCTATCAGCCAGCCATCTCTGAAA
Organism: Telluria sp. LT1R51-2; assembly: GCF_059685775.1. Taxonomy (NCBI): domain Bacteria; kingdom Pseudomonadati; phylum Pseudomonadota; class Betaproteobacteria; order Burkholderiales; family Oxalobacteraceae; genus Telluria; species Telluria sp. LT1R51-2. The sequence continues at coordinate 872,482 of NZ_JCASIM010000002.1, forward strand.
TCTCGATCAGATTCAGATCCGGATCGCGCACATACACCGAGCGGATCTTGCCGGTTGCCCCAGTCCGCTCCACTGGCCCTTCGACAATGGGCCAGGCGCAGTTGCCCAAGTGCGCAATCACCTGATCAAGCGGCACTGACGCAATGAAACACAGGTCCAGCGCTCCCGGCACCGGCAGGTGCGCCTTCGGCTCGAACTCGGCGCCGCGCTGGTGCAGGTTGATCTTCTGGTTGCCGAATTTGAAGGCGATGCGCCCCGCGCCGAAAGTTTCCAGACGCATGCCCATGACCTCCGTATAGAAATGCTTGGTCGCATCAAGGTCGGTGCAGGTCAGCACCAAATGGTCGAGATGGGAAATCATGGCAGGCGGTCCTTGAATAAAGATGATTACAACTCGGTGCGCAACTCGAACAACTCCGGGAACAGCACGACATCGAGCATCTTGCGCAGATACCCCACGCCGTCCGTGCCACCGGTGCCGGTTTTAAAACCGATCACGCGCTGCACCGTCGTCACATGCCGGAAGCGCCACAAGCGAAACGCCGTCTCGATATCCACCAGCTTCTCACCCAGCTCATACAGCGGCCAGTAGTGGTCAGTATCTCGATACACGACCATCCACGCCGCCTTCACCGACGGATCGGACTGCGTCGCCTGATGCCATGGCCCGGCAAGCCGCGCCGCATCCACCGCCAATCCACTGCGCGCCAGCACCATGATTGCTTCGTCATACAGCGACGGTTTGTCCAGCACGCCCTGCAGCGCCACGTGTGCGTCAGGCTTGTGCTGATGCACCTGCAAATGCGTGACGTTCTTGTTCCCCAGGATGAATTCGATCTCGCGATACTGGTGCGACTGAAACCCCGACGACGCGCCCAGGTACGGGCGGATCGCCGTGTACTCGGGCGGTGTCATGGTCGCCAGCACATCCCATGCATGCACAAGCTGGTTCATGATCGCGGCCACGCGCGCCAGCATCTTCATCGCTGCCGGCAACTGGCCCCGCGCGATGTTGTCGCGCGCGCCGTGCAGCTCGTGCAGCATCAGCTTCATCCACAGTTCGCTGGTCTGGTGCTGGACGATGAACAGCAGCTCGTTGTGCTCGGGCGACAGCGGATGCTGGGCGTTGAGGATCGTGTCGAGCGACAGGTAGTCGCCGTAGCTCATGTCCCTGCTGAAATCGAGCTTGGCGCCGTGGTAGCCGGGCTGCGCGACAGGGCAGCCGCCCGCATCCACATTGTTGTTGGACGAATCCGGATTGACAGGGCGGGGCATCGTGTCCTCTCTTGAGAATCGCTCGAGAATCGCTCAGGTCACCGCAGTGCGCTTGGCATCGACCTGATAGTCGCTGCGGTCCAGGATATCCTTGAGCACCATCACCGCCTGCCACACATCGTCATACCCCGTGTACAGAGGCGTGAAGCCAAAGCGCATCACCTGCGGCTCGCGGTAGTCGCCGATCACGCCGCGCGCGATCAGGGCCTGCATCACCGCGTAGCCATGCGGATGCGTGACGCTCACTTGGCTGCCACGGTCCGCGTGATTGCGCGGTGTGATCAGCGCCAGCGGATGCGCGGCGCATTCCTGTTCGAGCAGCGCCAGGAACAGGTCCGACAACGCCAGCGACTTCTTGCGCAGCGCCGCCATCGTCACGTCCTGGAACACGGCCAGCCCGCATTCGATCAGTGCCAGCGCCACCACCGGCTGCGTGCCGCACATCGCGCGCTTGATGCCGGCCACCGGCGCGAACGCCGGCTGCATTGCGAACGGCTGGCGGTGCGCCCACCAGCCTGTGAGCGGCTGCGTGAATTGCGCGTGGTGGCGCTGCGGCACCCAGATGAACGCGGGCGCGCCCGGCCCGCCGTTGAGGAATTTATAGGTGCAGCCCACCGCGAAGTCGGCCTGCGCGCCATTCAGGTCGACTTCCACTGCGCCAGCCGAATGGGCCAGGTCCCAGATCGCCATCGCGCCGGCGGCGTGGATCTGCGCCGTGATCGTCTTCATGTCGAGCATGCGCCCGGTCCGGTAGTTCACGTGCGTGAGCATCACGACCGCCACCTGTGCGCCGGCATCGCCTTCGAGGGCGGCCGGCAGGTCGGCCCAGCTGTCGAGCAGGCGCAGCTCGTAGCCGCGTTCGAGCCAGCCGATCAGGCCTTCGGCCATGTAGATATCGCTCGGGAAGTTGTCGCGCTCGGTGAGGATGATGCGGCGGGCGGCGTGCGCCGGCGCGTCGGCCTGCATTTTCAGTGACGCAGCCAGCGCCTTGAACAGGTTCACCGAGGTCGAGTCGGTGACCACCACTTCATCGACCGCAGCGCCGATCAGCGGCGCGATCAGGGTGCCCAGGCGCTGCGGCAGGTCGTACCAGCCGGCCGTGTTCCAGCTGCGGATCAGGTCATTGCCCCATTCGGCGGCGATCACGTCCTGCGCGCGTTGCAGGGCCGCGCGGGGGCGGGCGCCGAGCGAATTGCCGTCGAGGTAAATCACGCCGTCCGGCAGCGCAAAGGCATTGCGCTGGGGAGCCAGCGGATCGGCCGCGTCGAGGGCCAGGCAGTCTTGTCGTGTGATCATGTGAACGGTCGCGAAGAAGGAGTGGGTGCCGGCCTGGCCGGACGATACCGCCATTCTAGGCTAGGGAAGCACTGATTTATTCTGGGGGATGGAATTGGCTGCGGAAAAAGCCGCCATGCAAGGCGCAAATCGCAGCAATAGCGAGCTATTGCGAGAATTTGCAACGCCGCAAGGTGGCTATTTTCCGTGCCAAGTCCGCCTCCATGAATTAATCAGTGCTTCCCTAGAGGCCAAAGAATGCGGTGACAGTGGCGCACCCTGGCTGTAGAATCGCGCCCAATCAAGTGAATGGTGCCGTCCTGCTCGTCTGCAGGAAGGTGAAACGGGAAGCCGGTGACGTGTGCGAATCCATCGCACGCCAGTCCGGCGCAGCCCCCGCTGCTGTATGCCTGACGACCCTCGTCGAACGCCACTGTGCCCCGTGCACGGGAAGGCAGGACCCGGGAAGGATGACGGCAAGCCAGAAGACCGGCCTTCACGATGCATTGCGTACGTCCCGGGGTGTGGGCGTGCCGGTTGGTAGTTCGTCGTTCCTTCTGTGTTGCCAATGCGCTCGCGCAGGCGTTCGCACGTACGCGTGCGCATGGCTTGTTGCGTCCAGCGTGGAAGGAAGACGTCTGCCCGTTGTCATGCGCGCTGATGGCGCGCAGCTGAAAGGTCGACGTTCACATGAACACTGCTTCGCTTGCCCGCGCCTGTACTGCGCTGGTGCTTTTGCTCGCGTCCCTGCTCGCCTGCGCCCACAGCCACGCCGCCACCATGTTCGCCGTGGTCACCGAGCGCGCCGCGCCGGGCGCGATCGAGGCTGCCCACCGCCACCTGGCCAGCCACCCGCGCGACCGGATTCAGTTACGCACGCCGGCCCAGTTGATGGCCGCCAGCGAACGCGAGGTGGGCCAGTGGATCGCCGGCGCCGACACGGTGCTGGCAGTGTCCCTGTTCGGCGATCCGGCGCGCCGCATGAAGGATGCGCTGGCGCGTCACGCAAAACCAGGCACCGCGGTGCTGGCCTTCAATGGCGAAGCAAGCCTGAACCTGATGACGCGCGCGGCGCACGGCAGCCTGGCCGGTTTCGCGCCCGAGCTGCTGCGCGAACTCGCAGCCGAAGCCCCGGCGCCTGCCGCGCTGCAGGCGGCAGAGGCCAATCCCGCCGCCCGCCACTGGCTCGCGGCGCGGCGCGTCTGGCAAGCGGGCGGCGTGGACAACACCACCGCCCTCATCGCCAACCTGCTGCATCCATCGACAGCCCTGGGCGCGCCGCTGCCCGAGCCGACACTGCGCCTGCGCGTCGGCCAGAACGAGCTGCAGGATGCCGCGGCCTGGGGCAACGCCGCCAAGCTGGGTCTGAACGACCGCCCGACCGTCGTCGTGCTCGACCTGGCGAACATGGATGGGATGGTGCCGGCTGCGCTGTGCCGTCGTATCGAAGAACAGGGCCAGGCCTGCGTGCAGCTGCTCACACGCTGGGGCGGCGCCTCGCGCGAAGCGCTGGTGCGCCTGCCCGAGCTGATCGCGCCAGCGAAGCCCGCGGCGCTGGTGGTGCTGCAGGACTTCGTCGTCGGCGCCGCCGAAGGCCGCGAAGTCGTCAGCGAAGCCTTCAAGCGCCTCGATATTCCCGTGTTCAAGGCGATCCGCCTGTCGGACCGCACCGCCATGCAATGGCAGCTCTCGCCCGACGGCCTGCCGCCGGACTCGGTCCAGTACCGCGTCGCGCTGCCCGAGCTGCAGGGCATCGGCCAGCCGATGGTGGTGGCGGCGCTGGGCCAGTCGCAGCGCGATCGCCTGACCGGCATCGAGAACCGCCCGCCGGTGCTGCTGCCGGCCGAAGTCGATCGCATGACGGCGCGCGTGAGCCGCTGGCTGGCGCTGCGTGCCAAGCGCAATGCCGACAAGCGTGTCGCGATGGTCTATTACAACCACCCGCCGGGCCGCCAGAATATCGGCGCCGACAACCTGAATGTGCCGGCGTCACTGTTCGACATGCTGCATGCGCTGAAAGCCGCCGGCTACACGGTCGGCGATCTGCCGGCCACGCCCGAAGCGCTGCTCGACATGATCATGGCGCACGGCGTGAACCTGCCCGAAGACCGCGCCGCGCTGCGCGAGATGAGCGCCACCGTCAATAGCGTCAGCGCGGCCGACTACGCGCGCTGGTTCGCGACGCTTGCACCGCGCGTGCAAGGCGAGATGAAGGACGGCATGCTGGGCCGCCTGCATGCCGACGTGCTGGTCGCCGAAGCGCAGGGCGAGCGCGCGCCGGGCCGCAAGCAGGCCGAGACGATCATCAAGGAATTGCTGCACCTGGTCGAAGGTGTCGACCATCCGCAGCGCGTCCAGGCCACACGCGACCTGCATGCGCTCGAAGACGGCTACCGCGCCTGTCTCGATGACAGTAAACCCAGTCCGTGCAAGGCGCTCGCACCACTGTATCGCCGCCTGATCGGCTACGGCATCGAAGGCATGCGCGGCTGGGGCCCGGCGCCCGGCAAGGTGATGGTCGACAGCGGCAAGCTGCTGGTGCCGGGCCTCATGTTCGGCAATGTGTTCATCGGCCCGCAGCCGCCGCGCGGCTGGGAAGTCGATGAAGAACTGCTGCACGCAAATACCAGCATCACGCCGCCGCATCAGTACCTGGCCTTCTACCACTGGATCCGCGACCGCTTCAAGGCCGACGCCGTCGTGCACGTGGGGCGCCACTCGACCTTTGAATTCCTGCCCGGTAAAGCGGTGGGCCTGTCGAGCGACGATTATCCCAGCGTGATCGCAGGCGACCTGCCGGGCATCTACCCGTACATCGTCGACGGCGTGGGCGAAGGCACGCAGGCCAAGCGCCGCGGCCTGGCGATCATCGTCGACCACCTGACGCCACCGCTGGCAACGACGCCGCTGTACGACGAGCTGCTGTCGCTGCGCCAGATCGTCGAAAGTTTCGAAGCCGCGTCGTCCGAATCGCTCAAGACGCAGGCCGCGCAACTGATGCGCGAGCGCGTCGTGGCGCTGAACCTGCGCGCCGAACTCGAAGCGTCGATGTCCGACGTGCTCGAAGTGCGGGGCATCGGCTTTGATGCTGCCGATGACGATTTGCTGGCGCACGAGGTCGGCCATTACCTGACCAAGCTGCAGGAGAAGTTCATGCCGTTCGGCCTGCACGTGTTTGGCCGGCCGTGGGACCAGAAGTCCCTCGACCTGATGCTCGATTCAATGACCAAGAGCGGCATCGACGACCCATCCATCGCCGACAAGCTGCGCGACTCGCCGCGGCGCGAAATGGTGGGTTTGCTCGCGGGCCTGGATGGCCGCTACATTGAGCCGGGCAAGGGCAACGATCCTCTGCGCTCGCCCGAGGCGCTGCCGACGGGCCGCAACTTCCACGCGGTCGATGGCGACATCCTGCCGACGCGCCTGGGTTTCGGGCTGGCACAAAAGATGGCGGCCAAGGCGATGGCGCGCAGCAAGGGCGACGCCGCGCGGGAGCAAGGCAGCGAAGGCATCATCCTGTGGGCGTCGGACGCCGTGCGTGATGAGGGCGTGATGGTCGGCTTCGCGCTGGCCATGATGGGCGCCGAGCCGGTATGGAATGCGCGCGGCATCGTCACCGACGTGCGCCTGGTACCGGGCGCCGTGCGGCGCGATGCGCTGGTGACCACGTCTGGCCTGTTCCGCGACCTGTACCCGAATCTGATCCGCCTGATCGACCGCGCCGGCCGGCTGGCTCTGGCGGCGTCCGCCGAGACGATGGCGCGCCAGGACCCGGTCCTGCGCGAGGCGCTGCAAGCCGCGCTGGCGCCACTCCAGGGCGCCGCCTGGGGTAGTGAGGCCGTGCAGGACAACCGGGTCGCGCGCGAGTGGCTGGTGCGCCAGCGCGCGCTGGTCGCGGGCAGTGCCTCGACCATCGAAGCGGGGCAGGGCGCCGCGCTGCGCGTGTTCGGCGATGCGCCGGGCGCGTACGGCACGGGCGTGAACCGCCTGACCGAACGCTCGGGCGCCTGGCGCGAGCGTGAGGAAATCGGCCGCGCCTACCGCAATCGCATGGGCCACGCGTACGGCCTGGACGCCGACGGCGACGCGCAGCACCGCGCCTTCGACGTGGCGCTGGACGGCATCCACCGCACCTACCACGGCCGCGCCAGCAATCTGTACGGCCTGCTCGACAACAATGACGCCTTCGACTATCTGGGCGGCCTGTCGCTGGCCGTCGAGACGCGCACCGGCCGCGTGCCGGACGCACTGATCCTGCAGCACGGGCGGCCCGGCCAGGCCGACGTCGAGCCGCTGGCCACCGCGCTGCTGGGCGAATTGCGCGGGCGCTTTTTGAACCCGGCGTGGCTGCGCCCGTTGATGGACAACGGCTACTCGGGCGCACGGACGATGGGGCAGGAATTCATCGAGAACCTGTGGGGCTGGCAGGTCACGCGCCCGGACCTCGTGAAAAACTGGGCCTGGGACGAGGTCAAGGCCGTCTACTTCGACGATGTGCACAAGCTCGGCCTGCCCGAATTTCTGGGCCAGCGCCACAACGCGCACGTCAAGGCGCACATGCTGGCCGTGTTCATGGTGGCTGCCGAAAAAGGCTTCTGGAAGACCGACCCGGAAACGATCCGCACGATGGGCGGCGAGCTGGCGCGCCTGGTTGCCGCCAATGGCTTGCCGGGCAGTGGCCACACGTCGCCCGATCACCCGATGTGGGGCTGGCTGGCGCCGCAACTCGATCGCGGCGACGCGCAGCAGCTTGGCGTGACGCTGGCAAAGGCGCGCGGCGAGATGCTGCCGGCGCTTGCGGTCCCGGTGCCGGCCGGCGCGCCGGCAGCGGCGGCATCACCGGCCGCGGCGCCACCACGCGCCGACGCGCAGCAAGGACAGGCGCCTTCTGCGCCCGCACCCGCGGCCCCGCCAGCCATGCGCGTGTATGAACTCAACCAACAACCCGAACCCGCGCCGCTCCCTGGCCTGCGCATCGTGCAGGTCCTGGTCATCCTGGCGACCTGCTTTGCCCTGTTTGCGCTCGGCCTGTGGCGCGGCCGCAGCATCCCTCAACCTGTAAGGAGTACCTCATGATCGATCACTTGTCCTATGCCTGGCTGCACGACGCCGTCAGCTGGCTGCTCACGCCTTCGCTGGTGGCGCTGCTGGCCGGCTGCGCCATTGCGCTGGTCGAATCGGGCATCGCCGTCGGCGAACGCTTTCACGGGCTGGCCCGGCTGCGCGCATCCGGCAACGTCGAGCACGTACAGAAGCTGGCCCGTCACCGTCTGGAGCGCGCCGACCTGCTGGCGCGCATCCCGCCGATGCTGGGCCTGATGGCCACGATCATTCCGCTCGGGCCTGGCCTGGCCGCGCTGGGTGAAGGCGATCCGGCCAAGCTGGCCAGCGCCGTGACGGTTGCCTTCGATGCGACCGTGCTGGGCCTCGTTGCCGGCATTGCCGGCCTGGTGATCGGCAAGCTGCGTCGCCGCTGGTACGAAGAGACGCTGGACGCGATGGAGCCGCTGGCATGAGCGCCCCGGCACGTGGGCGTCTGCGCCTGTACCGCCATCTCGACGCGCGCTTTGACCAGAGCGACGAAGACCCGCGCGCGAGCCTGGTCAACCTGGTCGACGTGATGCTGGTCTTTGCCTGCGGCCTGATCGCGGCGATCGCCGGCTCGCAAGGGGCCATCAAACCACCGCAACCGGTCGAGAAAGGCCGCCAGATCGAGCGCCCCGCCAGCGGCGTCACGCAGGACGGCAGCGGTTACGACCGCGTCGGCGAAGTCTATCGCGATCCAAAAACCGGCAAGCTGGTGCTGATCGAGCCCACGGAAACCCCCGCAAAAAAATAAAGCAGATGATGAAAACAACCTTGTTGCGCGCGCTGCCGGCCACCATCGGCCTGCTGTGCGCCACCGGCGCCTTCGCCCAGGCCGTCCCCACCGTCACCATCCACGCCAGTGCGGACGACGACGGCCTGGCGTTCGACCGCCCCAACAGCACCGGCAGCCGTCTGGATATCAGCACGCTCGACCTGCCCGCCAGCGCCGAGACCATCAGCGCCGCAACGATCGCGGCGCGCGGCGACCTGTCGGTCAAGGACGCCGTGACCCGCACCACCGGCCTGACCGACAGCAGCTCGCCCGGCAGTGGCATCAGCTATTCGGCGCGCGGCTTCAACGGCAACAGCTCGGTCGCGCTGCTGGAAAACGGTCAGCGCCTGCTGGTCGGCTCCGGCACGGCCACCTATCCATCCGATCCGTGGGGTTACGAGACTATCGAGGTGCTGCGCGGCCCCGGTTCGGTGGTCCATGGCAGCGGTACGACCGGCGCCATCATCAATGCCGTGCGCAAGGCGCCGCGCCGTGAAGCGTCGCTTGAAGTGATGGGCGGCATCGGCGGTGGCCAGGCGCTGCGCGCCGGCGTGGGCGCCACCGGCGCGCTGGGCGAGCAGGGCGCATTCCGCATCGATGCCTATGCCGGCCGCAGCGACGGCTTCATCGAACGCGGCGACGCGCGCCACGGCAAGATCCTGACCAGCATGACCACGACGCTGGCGCCAGGTGTGACGCTGTCGGCGCAACTCGATCACGCCGAGCAGGAACCGGTGCGCTACTTCGGCACGCCGCTGGTGAACGGCGCCCTAGCCAAAGCACTGCGTGACGAGAACTACAACGCCGGCGACGCCGTGCTGCGCTACGTCGACGACAAGGCCGTCGCGCGCCTGGACTGGCAGGCTGCCTCGAACCTTGCGATCAGCAATGAGCTGGCGTACTTCAAGGCGCGCCGCGACTGGCGCAATATCGAATCGTACTCCTATGACCCGGTGCGCAATGTGGTCGATCGCAGCGACTACATCGGCATCCGCCACAATCAGGAGCAGACCGCAAACCGGCTGGAAGCGCGTTACCAGCACGGCGCCAACCAGATCGTCGCCGGTTGGGAAGTCTCGACGATCAACTTCCGGCACACGAACAATGCGCCGTACGGCGGCGCGTCGACCGTGGCGCCGACCGGCTTCGATCCGGGCAGTTTCAGCGGCGCGACCGATGCCTTCGTGCCGAACTTCGCGACCGACACGCTGACGCACGCGTTCTACGTGGAAGACGCGTACCGCGTGAACGAGCGCCTGCTGCTCACGGCCGGTGCGCGCCATGACCGCTACCGGGTCGATTATCAGGACTTGCGTGCTGCAAGCGGCAACCACAACGCGACGCTGCGCTCGACCGCTGTGCGCCTTGGCGCGAGCTGGAAGCTGGATCGGTCCACGTCGCTGTACGGCCAGTTCAGCACCGGCAGCGACCCGGTGACGAGCCTCCTGTCGATGAACCTGGCCAACAGCCGCTTCAAGCTCACCGACGCGCGCCAGGTCGAGGCGGGCATCAAGGGGGTGCTGGATGGCGGCGCGGCCGAATGGACCGCGGCGCTGTACCGCATCGAGAAAGACGACATCATCACGCGCGACCCGGACAACGCTGCCATCTCCAGGCAGGGCGGTTCGCAGACGTCGCAGGGTGCGGAAGTCAGCGCCAGCGTGCGCCTGGCGCAGGCCTGGCGGATCGAGGGCAATCTGGCGTACACGAAGGCCGAATTTGATGCGCTGCTTGAGTCGGGCGCAGGGGGAAGCAGCATCTCGCGCGCCGGCAACCGGCCCGCCGACGTACCGAAGCTGTCATCCAACCTGTGGCTGACGTACCGCACCGCAGGTTGGCGCACGAGCGCCGGCCTGCGGTACGTGGGCGAACGCTTCATCAGCAACGCCAATACGCAGACGCTGCCGGCGTACACGACGCTCGACGCGTCGTTCGGCTGGACCGTAAATCGTCATGTGCAGGTGCAGCTCAACCTGCGCAACCTGACCGACCGCCTGTATGCGATCACCGGCTACGGTCCGAGCCAGTCGCTGCTGGGTGACGAGCGGCATGCCGAGCTGACCGTCCACTGGCGTTACTGATCGGGCGTGCGATGGCTTCGATGAAGCGCCAGCTGCACCTGTGGCATCGCTGGCTGGGGATCGGTATCGGCCTGCTGGTGCTGCTGTGGTTTGGCTCGGGCATCGTGATGATGTATGTCCCGTATCCCGAGCTGACCGAGGCGGAGCGCCGGACGTGGCTTGCGCCGCTCGATCCGGCGCGGATCCAGGTGAGCGCGGATGCGGCATGGCGCGAGACGGCATTGCAGGGCATGCCCGATGCGGTGCGCCTGAATACGGTGGCGGGCCGGCCGGCCTGGCATTTTGGCCATGACGGCACGTGGAACTCGGTGTGGGCCGATGATGGCGAGGCGCTCGTGGTCGACGAACTGGTGGCCGCGAGCAGTGCGCGCAGCGCGGCGCCGGATGCGCGCACGCTGTCGTTCGAAGCCATCGACGTGGACCAGTGGACATTCGGCGCGGTGCGCGTGCACCAGCCGCTGCTGCGCGTCACGGCCGACGATGACGTTGGCAGCGTGGTGTACGTCTCGAGCCGCACCGGCGAATTGGTGCGCGACACGATACGCAGCGAGCGCGCCTGGAACTGGGTTGGCGCCGTCGTCCACTGGATCTACGTCACGCCACTGCGCAAGCACAACGAAGCATGGCGCCTGGCCGTGATGTCGACGTCCGGCGTCGCACTGCTGCTGGCCGTGACCGGCATGGTGCTGGGCATCCAGCGGCTGCGCGTGCAGCGCCGCTATGCGGGCGGGCGCATGTCGCCGTACAAAGGGTGGCAGGGCTGGCACCACTGGCTGGGCCTGAGCGGCGGTGTGCTCGTCATCACCTGGCTGTTCAGCGGCTGGCTGTCGGTCGGTCCTTTCGGCTTTCCGTCCAACCCTGGCGCGACCGCGCAGGACCGCCTGGCGTTCGCAGGCGGGGCGCTGACGGGCGATGATCTGGCAATCGATGCGGCCGCATTGCTGCGGGCGCATCCCGGCACGCTCGAACTGGAATGGCGCCGCGTGGGCGGCACGCTGTACCTGAGCGCCCTGGGGCGCACCGTGCGCACGCTGCTGCGCGCGCAGGATGGCGCCGTGTCCAGCGTGCTGCCGCAAGCGCTGCTGCTGCGCAGCGCGCAAGCCATCCGACCTGGTGTGGCGATGACGACGACGATGCTGGGCGACGCTGACGACTATTACTATGGCCACCACAGGCAGGCGTCCTTCCCGGTGCTGCGCACCCGTTTTGCCCTGCCGGACGCGCCGGTGTTCTACATCGATGCGGTGCATGGTCGCGTGGCCGGTTTCGTCGACCGCAACACGCGCTGGAACCGCTGGCTGTTCAACGGCATGCACCAGATGGATTTCGCGTTCCTACGACGCCGGCCGGTATGGGACGTGGCCGTGATTGCCCTGTGCACGCTGGGCGCTGCGTTGACGTCGACCGGGCTGGTGCTGGGGTGGAAGCGTCTGCGAAAGTGGACGTGAGTGACGTGACCAGGCACACGCCGACGTGCGTGGTACGCGATTGAGCGAGGTTGGTTTGAACGCGTGGACGGCATAGCCGTCCACGCTACATCGGAGCGTAGGGTGGATGGCTATGCCATCCACGCGTCCAACGGTCGTCACTGCACCACAAAGCGCGATTGGCTTGCACACCCGATCAGCGCTTCTCCCCCAACCCCGTCGCACTCCAGTAAATCCCACCCAGCAGATGATTCAGGTACTGCGGATCGCGGTACATCTCGCCATTGTGGCCCAGCGTGGTAACGAACACGCGCCCCTGTTCATGCCGGTGGTGCCAGGCGATCGGGTGGTCCTTGCCCATGCCCTTGACCGTTTGCCCCGGCCAGATCTTCGTCGTGTCGTAGCTCGACTCGTCCACGCTCAGCACCGTGTCGATCTTCACCTGATATGGATTGGTGGTGACGTAGAACTCGTCGCTCCAGATCCAGCGTGCGGGCAGGCCGAAGGTGGCGGGGAAGTTCTGGTCGACGACCGTCACCACACCCGTCTGCAGCTTCGGGTGCGGGCCGACCGAGCGGCCCACCATTTTTTCGTACCAGACCCAGTCGTTTGGCGGCGTGATCGCGGCGCGGTGTACGACGATCGCGTTGCCCCCGCCGCGCATATAGGCCTCGAACTTGGCGCGCTGCGCCGCGTTCAGTTCTTCGCCCGGCGTGTTCAGGAACATCACGGCTGCGTACTGCGTCAGGTCGCCCTCGAACACCTGCGGCTTGTTGGTGTAGGTGAGTTCGAACGCGTGCAGCTTGGCCATGCGCTCCAGGCTGTCGCGCGCAATCGGGATGTACTCGTAGTGGTATTTGCCGGGCATGGCCAGCACCAGCAACTTGAACTGGTCCTCGGCCATGCCATCCGCTGCCGCTGCCAGCAACAGCGCTGCGCCCAGCGCCCTGGTGATGCGTCTCATCGTGGTGTCCTCAGTTGATCTGCGTTGCGTACAGCGCGTGGTGGGTCAGGATGAACAGCGTGCGTTGGTTTGCGCCGCCAAACAGCAGTTGCAGCGGCCGCTCCGGCACGTCGATGCGCCCCTTCTGCTTGCCGTCCTTGCCATAGATGAAGACCTGGCCGTTGGCCACATACACGTCGCCATTCGGTGCAACTGCTGCGCCTTCGCCGCCGCGATTGGCCACGAGCTTCAGGTCAGTGATTCCACCGCCAGCGCCCACCACGCCGCTGAAGGTGCGGTTTTCCGAGCCGTTGGTGAATACGACGCGGCCGCCCACCGGGGCCGTGACGAATCCGTGCGTCTGCAGCGAATCGGCCCAGCGCCAGCCCAGATGGTCCTCCGCGCCCTGGCGCAGTACGCGGTAGGCCGGCAGTGCGAGGCTGCCGTCAGGCGAGACGTATTCATTGGCTTTCGGGAGCGCTACGTCGCGCGCGAACATCTCTGCCAGCGTCGTGAATTCGTAGGTATCGGGATTGAGCTGGTCCTTGAATTCGCCGTTCTGCCAGAAGTTGACGGGTACCGCGATGCGGCTACCGTTGCGGGCCGCTACGGGCGTCGGTTGGATCATCGTCATGTCCAGGCCAGGCTTGCGTGGATCGAACGCATACACGCTCGCCTGCGGGCCGTACGACGACAGCACCATCAGGTTGCCGCTGTTGTCGATCGCCAGGTTGACCGGATCGAGCGGCGCATCGCGCACCACGACCAGGCCCGCATCCTTCGTCCAGCTGAAGATGCGCTTCCAGTGGCGGTCGACGAAGTACAGCTTGCCCTGTGCATCGACGGCGCCGCCGGCGATCGAATAGAAGCCGCCTTCGAGCTTGGCCAACTTGCCCAACGGCGCAGGCGCCTTGCGCTGCGCGCCGCTGTAGTCGAACACGGCGAATTCGCGCTCGCGCACATCGAGCTTGTTGGTCACGTCGCGGATCGCGTTCTCGTAGGCGAACTTGCTGGCGCGCAGATAGGTGGCGCAGCCGGCGTCATCGCAGCTGGCAAAGCCGCTCTCGCCGTTCACGTGCACATTACGAAAACGGATGTCGCTGGAGTTGGTGACCAGGATCGCGGCCGGCATCGGCTTGTACGAACGCGTCACGCGGTAGCCGTGGTAGTTCGCGAACAGGATGTTCTTCGAGTTGCGGATTTCGACCGATACCGCGTCGGCGCCGTCGCGTACTTCTTCCTCGGTCTGCGGCGCTAAAAATTCCCAGTTCTGCACGTTGTCCAGCACGATCTCAGCGCGGATGTGGTGCTCGGCCGAGAGTTCGTAGACCTTGCCAGGCGTCGTCGTATTGGTGACGTAGAAGCCGGCCTGCGCATAGCCGCTGGGCGACCAGATACCCGAAAACGTACCGCCGCCGCCGTCGGTCACCCAGACGCTCGGATACTGGCGATCCCAGTGTGCGGTGGTGTCGAATTTGGCGTCCTTCTTGTACGGGTCGGCGCGGCTGCCGTCGTACAGGCGCGTGCCGTGGCCGCCCTGGATGCGTACGTCGTCCACCAGCGACTGCTCACCCGCGCGCCACAGCAGCGCCACGGCGCGGTTGTTGACTTCACCGGTGGCCAGGCCGAGACCCGAGACGATGCCGTCGCCGCCACGTGCGCTCTCTAACAGTGCCTTCGGGCTGCCGATGCCCTGGTACTGCGGCGAGCCATTCGGAATCACGAGTTGCGTCAGGCCCGGATGCAGCGCGATGAGCACCGTGTCCGGTTTCATGCGGATCGTGTCGTTGACGACGTAAAAGCCCAGCGGCAGGTACACCGTGCGCTTGCTGTCGATGGCTTTCTGGAGCGCCGCCGTGTCGTCGGTGCTGCCGTCGCCCTTGGCGCCGTACTCCAGCACATTGGCCCAGTCGTTCGATGCCGGCAGGGCGCGCAGCGCGCGCGTTGGTGCCGCATTGGCCGGCAGCGCCGCCGTCTTGTAGTTGGTCGAGAACTGGCCCGGCTCGCCCATCTGCTGGATGAACAGGCCGTAGTTGAATTCCTTCACCAGGTAGTCGTGGCCCTTGCCGGCCAGCGTCTTGCCACTGTCGCGAAAGCGCACGAACGTCGGCACGTTGCGCGCGCTGGCGTTTTCCATGCCGACCTGCGTGTACACATTGTTCTCGTTGCTGACGATGAGCGCGGCGCGGCTGACGTTCTCGAAGCGCACATCCTTGCCCCACAACCAGTCGCCATAACCACGGTTAATCTCGACCCCGACCGGCGTGTTGCGGATGTCGACATTGACCAGCGTGAGGCTCGCTTCATGTTCGCGGATCGCGGCATCGCGCTGGCCATCGAAGGTCGAATCGAGCAGCGTGAATTGCCAGGCGGGCGAGGTCTTCTCGCTCAGGATGCCGTAGCGACCACCGTGAAAGCGCAGGTTGTAGGCCACGTTGCCGACTTGATAAACGCCTGCCAGGCCCGAGCCGATATGGAAATCGATGTGGCTCAGGTTCGAGTGCTGCGCCGTGTGCATGCGCACCGCGGCGGCGGCCGGGTTGCCGTCCTTGATCTCGAAGTCGACGTTCGACAGCGCCGAATAGAAGGTCGATGAATTGGCGTTGCGTACCGCCTTGCCTTCTTCCGCGCTGAACGGCACGGCGCTCGGCACCGGCATCGGCACCTTGCCTACGCTGTACTGGTCGCCACCAGTGAAGATCACCATGTTTGCGACACCCTTCTGGAAGCCAGGCGTGTTCTCAGCCAGCACGAACACGGGGCGTGTCGGGCCGACACCATACACGCGCACCGCCAGCGGAATCAGGATCGAGCGCGTGACACGATAGCGCCCGGACGGCAGGAACACCACGCCGCCCTGGCCGCCGTTGGCCGCGCTGTTGATCGCCGCCTGCAGCGCAGCACTGTCGTCGGTGACGCCGTCACCGGTGGCGCGCACGACGATCGCGCGCGGGTCGACCGGCATGGCAGGATAGGCCGACAGTGACGCGGCGGATGCGGTGGCGGAGAGAAACAGCAAAAACGCGAGGGCGCGCGACAGTACAAACAGCCTTGTCATCATGGTGGTTTCCTTGAAACGGATCACAGCGATAAAAGTTGGGACAGCAGCAGGACGAACAGCAGGCCGAAGACACCGACCAGCGTTTCCATCAGCGTCCAGGAGCGGAACGTGTCCTGCAGCGACAGGCCAAAATATTCCTTGAACATCCAGAAGCCGGAGTCGTTGACGTGGCTGCACATCAGGCTTCCGGCGCCGATGGCCAGCACCATCAGGTTCGGGTCGACGCCCGAACTCTGGACGAGCGGGGCGACGATGCCGCCAGCCGTCACGCCCGCCACGGTGGCCGAACCCAGGCAGATGCGGATCACGGTCGCCACCAGCCAGCCCAGCACCAGCGGAGACACTGGCAAGTCCGAGAGCAGCGCGCCGAGATCGGCGCTCACGCCCGATTCGACCAGCACCTGCTTGAGCGCGCCGGCGCCGGCGATGATCAGGAGGATCGGCGCGATCTCGCGCATCGCCTCGGCCGGACCCTGCATCACCGTGACGAACGAGCGGCCCTGCGCCAGGCCGAGCGAGACGATCGCCACCGCATACGACACGAGCATCACGACCAGCGGATTGGCAAAGAACACCAGCACACCATTCAGGTCGGGCCGCGCCATCGTCAGCAGCGTCGTTGCGCCCAGCAGCAGCACCGGCAGCAGCGCGGTGGCGAAGCTGTTGAACGCGCCGGGCAGCTGCGCAATCGGCGCCTGCTGGCTCTCCTGGAAGATGGCGGCCGGTTTGGCCTGGATGCGCGTGAGCGTCATGGCAAACACCGGGCCGGCGATGATCAACGTCGGCACCGCCACCAGGATCCCGTATAGCAGCGTGGTGCCCATGTCGGCGTGGATCGCGGCCACCAGCGCCACCGGCGACGGGTGCGGCGGCAAAAAGCCGTGCGCGATCGACAGGCCCGCCAGCAGCGGGATCGCGAGCGCCACGGCCGGACGCCCCGAGCTGTAGACGAGCGAGAAGATCAGCGGCACCAGCAGCACGAAGCCGACGTTGTAGTACAGCGGAATGCCGACCACGAAGCCGGTGATCGTCAGCGCGATCGGCAGGCGGCGCGGCCCCAGTGCATCGACCAGGCAGGTGGCGATGCGCCGCGCCGCGCCGCTGTCGGCGATCAGTTTGCCGAACACGGCGCCCAGGCAGATGATCACCACCAGGGAGCCGAGCAGGTCGCCGATGCCTTTTTCGATGGCGCCGGGGATGCGCGCCAGCGGCACCCCCAGCAGCAGCGCCGCCAGCAGCGACGCCGCCACGAAGGCCAGCAGGGGCTGCACCTTGCCCCACGCGATCAAGAGCGTGAGCAGGCCCACCGCCAGCAGTACCGAGACGATATCGAGCATGCCGCCGCCGGTCAGAAGCCGTAGCGCAGGCCGGCCCGGTACGTGCGCCCGACCACGTCGTACAGCGCCGGGTTGATGCCGTAGCTGGCATTGGCCTGCGGCGCCGGTTCCGGATCCTTGTCGGCCAGGTTGTCGATCTTGAAGTAGAGCTGCAACTGCTTGGACACGTTGTAGCTGCCGCCCAGGTCGAAGTAGGTCGCGCCCTTCATCCGGTTGTTGAAGATGGTCGGGTGGATCAGCGTCGACACCGGGCAACCGGTCTGGCACTCGATGAAGTCGTTGCGGTAGGTGCCGTCGCTGACCCAGCGTTCGGTCAGCGTCAGACTGAGCTTGTCGTGCTCCCAGGTTTGCTGCGCCAGTACCTTCCACTTCGGCGTGTTGCTCATGTTCGAGCCGGCTGCGTCCACCGGGATCGTGCCGACCACGCCCGTGTCGGTGATGAAGTGCAGGTTGCGCGTGCCCAGCGCGCGGAACGTGAAGCGCCCCGGCAGGTTCACTCGTTCGAGTCCTGTTCTGTACGAGGTCTCGATATCGAAGCCCTTGGTCTGCAGCGAAGCGAGGTTGAAGTTCTGCAGCGTGACGTAGTTGTTGCCCGGGCTGTTGAGCACCATCGCTGCGCAGATTTCCTGGTTGCCGGCCACGCACAGATCGACTTCCTGCTGGATCGTCAGTGCCGCAATCACGCCCTTGACCTTGATGTCGAAGTAGTCGAGCGACACCGAGAAACCCGGCGCCCACGTTGGCTGGCTCAGGACAATGCCGAACGAGTTGTTGCGCGCGATCTCGGGCCGCAGCGCCGTGTTGCCGACGGTGCGCTCCTGCACGCTGATCGTGTTGCCCTGGTACTGCACCACGTTGTTGACCACGACCGGCGCGGCATACAGCTCGCTCAGGTTTGGTGCGCGCACGTCTTTGGACGTCACGCCGCGCAGGCGCAGGCCGTCGACCGGCGTTTGCCAGGTGGCGCCCATCTTCCAGCTGCCCACGCTGCCGGCGGTGCTGTACTTGGTTTCGCGGTCGGCCAGGTTCAGGTTCGCTTCGCCCCAGGTGGCCGTTTTGAACAGCGGGATGTTCAGCTCCACGTAGGCTTCACGGACGTTGTAGCTTCCCTCGCCGTTGTGGAAGTTACCGGCGTACCAGTTGTTGCCGACCGTGGTGTCGAGCAGCGGGTCAACCGGATACATGGCGTTGTTCGGCGACGCCGGCGACACGCCGTTGCCGTAGGCGTCGCCGCGCACGCGGTACTTCTCGCGCCGGTATTCGGCGCCCGTGGCGACCGAGACCGGACCGGCCCAGCCTTCGAACAATTCGCCATTGATGTTGAAGCTGCCGACATCCTGGCTTTGCGTGGTGCGCTGGCGCGGGCCGTTCTCGGGCGCGATATAGGCCCAGGCGGCCGGATCGACCGGGTTGTTGCCGATGATATTGAGCGGCACGCAGCCCGACGCGGCGGCCACCGGATTGCGGCAGACGATCTGCCCGTTCGGCGCCCGCACGGCGTCGATCGCGGCGTTGTAGCGGCGGTTGATCGTCATGTTGTTGGCGTCGAGATTGGTCTTGTTCTCGCCATGCGTGACGTAGGCGTCGTACGCCCACGATTTGCCGAACAGGTCGAACCGGCCTTCGGCGCCGATGACGAAGCGGCGCTGGGTGCGGGTCGGCTGCACGTCGATGTTTTCGGGGAAGATCGCGTTCGCGGTGCCGTACTGGAAGCTGGTGATGTTGTTCTGCGCGCAGGCGGCCAGGATCGACGCCGGCAGGAACGGGTTCGAGCACTGGACGGTCAGGTTGGCGTTCTTGGCCGCGCCCGGGTTGGGCGAGAAGCGCGAGGCCACCTGGCCGTAATTGGCGGTGAAGTAGACCTGGTTGTCCGCATCGAGGTCGTACGAGACGCGGGTGTAGGCCACCTGGCGCTTGAAGTTCATCGCCAGATTGGTGCCCGAGCCCACGCTGCCGCTCAAGTCGCCGCCGATGCAGAATGGATTGACGCAATTGGTGACCGCGCCGGTGCCGGTCGGGCGGCCGTTGGAGCCATACTGGAACTGGTACGGCACGCCGCCGTCGCCGAATGCGGTGCCCTGCAGCGGGCCGTTCGTGATCAGGCCGTATTTCGAGTACTGGTATTGCTGCGCGTTCGAGATCACGCGGTATTGCGGCAGGCCGTCACCGGTCTGGTTCAGTGGCCGCACCGAATAGGCCGGGTTCTGGTACCAGGTGCGGCCGTTCGGCCCGACGCCGCCAATGCCGGGCGATTCGATGCCGTTTTCTTTGGTGAATTCGCCGCTGGCCGTCACGTGCAGGCGGTTGTCGAGGAACGCCCGGCCCCAGGCTGCCTGCACCGTGGCGCCGCGGTCGTCGTCGTATTTGGTCTGGCCCAGCTGGACGTTGGATTTGAACCCGGTGAAGGTTTTGTCGGTGACGAAGTTGACCACGCCACCCACGGCGTCCGAGCCGTACGACGCCGAGGCGCCACCGGTGACCACATCGACGCGCTTGACCAGCAGTTGCGGGAACTGGCTGACGTCGGTCACGCCCGTGACGTTGGCGCCGACGACGCGCTGGCCATCGAGCAGCGTCAGGGTCCGGATGGTGCCCAGGCCGCGCAGGCTGAGGGAGCTCAGGCCCTGGATGCCGCTGCTGGTGCTGTTGGTGCTGGTCGTGCGGCCCGTGCTGCCCTGCAGCGCCGGCAGTTCGGTCAGCGTGTTGAACAGGTTCGGCTTGGCGGCCTTTTCGAGGTCGGCGGCGCTCAGGCTCGTGGTGGGCGTTGGCTGCGAAAAGCCGCGCGCGGCGATGCGCGAGCCCGAGATGCGCACCACGGACGTGGAGGCCGGTTCTGCCGCTGCCGCTGCCACTGGGCCAGCCAGGCTGGCATCCGGCGCGGTCGCCTCGGGTGCGGTGTCGGTGGCAGGCTCGGTTTGCGCCTGCTGGGCGTGGGCGGCGGCGCCGACCATCCAGCAGGCGCTGGCCACGGCCAGGCTGATGAGAGTGCGTTGAACGGGTGTGCGCATGATGGTTGTCTCCTCGATGCTCGTTGGTTGAAAGCGCGCCGCCTCTATGGGTGGGTGGCTGCGCCTGCTGGCAAATGGGTAAGGGCTGCGCTGACGATCAGGCGCTGGCCGTGATGCGTTCCACCAGCGCCTGCGGCGCCAGCGTGATGTCGAGGGTCAGCCCGGTTTCGTCGGGCTGCAGCGGTTCGAGGATCCGCAGCTGGCTTTCGAGCAGCGATGGCGGCATGTAGTGGCCGGGGCGGGAGGTCATGCGCGTGGCGATCAGTTCGCGCGGGCCGGCCAGGTGGACGAAGCGCAGGGCAGGATCGGCGTCACGCAGCAGGTCGCGGTAGCGTCGCTTCAGCGATGAGCAGGACAGCACCAGGCCGTGACCCTGTTCGCGCGCGGTGCGGATTTCCCCGGCCAGGCTGGCGAGCCAGCCGGCGCGGTCATCGTCGTCGAGCGGGATGCCGGCGCTCATCTTGCTGACGTTGGCGGGCGGATGATAGGCATCGCCTTCGAGGAACGGGACGCCGTCGTGGGCGGCCAGCATGGCCCCCACCGTGCTCTTGCCCGATCCGCTGACCCCCATGACGACCCAGCGCAGGGCGGGGGATGTGCTGCTTGCCGACATCGTATCTCCTCAATTCGTTAGCGCTAACATCGCGCTTTTTTTCAGTGTTGTCGAGGTTGTAGAATTTGTAAACTGATTATCGATGTTGCAACGCAATGCAATCCGGCGGGGCAGTGCGGGTGTCTTGTGGGAAATTTCGGGGAGATTCGATGGCGCTGACTCGGCGTGTGTACGCGCGACTTGATAGCGCTATCATTGCTGCGATGCGCCAACCTCATGACAGGAGTGTTGTATTTACTCTACGGAAGAGGCAGGCCGGAGCGTAGATCGGCCCCGGCCCGTGACTTATTCTTCGTCGACGATCGAGTAGACATCGCCGGCAGTGGCGCCAGCATCGGGCCGGCGGGCCCGCAGGTCGCGGTAGACGGCGGCGCGCATGATCATCATCGACACCACAGGCGCCGTGAGCAGGATGAACAGCGTGATGATCACTTCATGCACGACGGGCCGCGATTGCGCGATCGTGAAGTACAGCATGGAGGCCAGCAGCAGGCTGCCGGCGCCGATCGTGACCGTGATGGCCGGGCCGTGGATGCGCTGGTAGAAAGTCCGCAGGCGCAGCAGGCCCAGGGCGCCAATCAGCACGATGCTCGCGCCCACGATCAGCAGCAGCGAGACGACGAGGGCAGCCCAGTCGGGCAAGTGTTCGATGCCATTCATTCGATGATCTCCCCGCGCATCAGGAACTTGGCGATCGCGATGGTCGAGACAAAACCGACCAGCACGGTGAGCATCGCCACCTCAAAATAGATTTGCGTGCCGAAGCGGATGCCCAGCACCAGCGCGAGCAGCATGCCGCACATCCACAGGGTATCGAGCGCCAGCACGCGGTCGTGGGCCGAGGGCCCGATCAGCAGGCGGATGGCGCACAGCAGCATTGCCGCCATGGCGCACACGAGGGCGTAGCCGATCGACAGTTCAAGCAGGGTCGCCATGGGGGCCTTTCTTCTCGAAGATTTCAATCAGGGGTTGCTCGTAGCGGGTCTGGATGGTGTCGACCCACCAGTCTGCATCGTGCAGGTCGAACACGTGCAGGACCAGCTCATGGGTGTCGGGCTGGATCTCGGTCCATACCGTACCCGGCGTCATGTTGATCAGGCACGACAGCGCGGCCAGGCCGTACTCGTCGCGCATCGTCAGCGGCACGCGGATGAACTCCGACTTCAGGTTGGCGTAATCGGCAAACAGGATCACGCGGCTGACGTTGAAGCATGAGCGCACGACCTCGACCGACGCGAAGCCGAGCAGGCGCAGCGCCACGACGGGTGCGCGCAGGCGCGGGTAACCGAGCGGGTTGAGATGCCGCGTGAGGATCGGCGCGGCGATGCCGAGCAGGGCGCCGAGCAGGACGTGGCCCGGGTAGAATGTCTGGTTCAGCAGCAGCCACAGGCCGCACAGCAGCAGCGAGACGACGGGATGGGGGAGCCAGCGCTTCATGGCGCCTCCGGTGTCAGGTTGATGGTGGGGGCGGGCGAGGATGCCGGTCCGGGCAGACTCGGTTCGGACAGCACGCGGCCGATATAGCTTGCCGGACGATGGATCGCGTCGCTGGCGCGCGCCAGGTAGCCAAACAGCGCGTTGGCCTGGATCGTCATCCCGATCGCCAGACCCAGCAAGAAAATAATCGGCATCACTTCGGTGCGGTGCAGCTTGGGCGGCACCAGCACGCCGCTGGCCCAGAAGGTGCGCACGCCGAAGCGCATCATCGAGATCACGGCGATCAGGCCCGACAGCACGATCAGCGCGATCAGCGTCCAGCCGGCAACCGGAATCGTCGTCGGTCCCGTCATGACGCCGTTCGCGGCGGTGGCCACGACCTGCGGATGAAGCACCGCATGGAACATGCCGAACTTGGCGATGAAGCCCGGCAGCGGTGGCAACCCGGCGATCATCAGCGCGCACGCGGCAAAGGCCAGCGACAGGAAAGCCATCACGGCCGGCACGCAGCGTCCGACCGGTTCGACCGGGGCGTCTTCGACCGCGTAGGCTTCCATGGTCAGCGCCAGCATCGCCGAGCGCGGCGTGCGGATGCGGTCGATCAGCTCGATCAACAGCAGGAATGCGGCCACCGCCAGCGTCGAGCCGATCAGGTAATAGATACCAGCGGTGACCAGGTTCGGCTGGCCATAGCCGATCACCGCCAGCAGCGTGCCGGACGAGATGATCGCGGCGTAACCCGCCATGCGTCCGGCCGTATCGGTCGAGAGCATGCCGGCGGCGCCGAACACGATGGTGGCCATGCCGCCGTACAGCAGCGCATCCTTGCCGAATCCGGCAGCAGCGCCGGCGTCGTCCGAGAAGATCAGCAGCCACAGGCGCAGCACCACATACGCGCCGACCTTGGTCATCAGCACCAGCATGGCCGCGACCGGCGGCGATGCGGCGGCGTAGGTGGTGGGCAGCCAGAAGCCCAGCGGCCACATCGCGCTCTTGGTCAGGAAGGTCAGCGCCATCATCGTGGCGCCGATCTTGAACAGCGCCAGGTCATCGCCCGCCAGCAGCGGCACGCGGCCCGCCACATCGGCCATGTTCAGCGTGCCGGTGGTCGCGTAGATCAGCGCCAGGCCCAGCAGGAACAGCAGCGCGGCGGCCAGATTGATCGCGATGTACTGCATGCTGGCGCGGATGCGCTCGGCGTTATACCCGTGCAGCACCAGGCCATACGAGGCGGCCAGCATGACTTCGAAAAACACGAACAGGTTGAACAGGTCGTGCGTCAGGAAGGCGCCGTTGATGCCCATCAGCAGGAACTGGAACAGCGTGTGGAAATGCACGCCGATCCGGCCCCAGCGCTGCTTGGTGAAGTGCAGCGACGCCAGGCCCAGCAGGGCGGTGAGCAGCAGCATGATGCTGCTCAGGCGATCGGCCAGCAGCGCGATGCCGAACGGCGCACTCCAGTTGCCGGCCAGGTAGATGCCCATGCCGTCTTGCCAGGCGCCGCCGTCCGTCATGTGGACCAGCGCCAGTGCGTTGGCCACCAGGCCCAGGATCGAGGCGTAGCTGAGCCAGAACTTCAGGCGGTGCCAGCCCTGCGTGAGCGGGGCCAGCGCGGCGCCGACCAGTAGCGGCAGTATTACCGGCACCAGGATCAGGTGCTGGGTCCAGTGCAGACTCATAGATCGGGCTCCTTGCCGTCAACGTGGTCGGTGCCGGTCAGGCCGCGCGAACCGATCATCACCACCAGGTACAGGGCGGTGGTGGCAAAGCCGATCACGATCGCGGTCAGGACCAGCGCCTGTGGCAGCGGGTCAGCCAGGATGGCCGGATTGGGCAGGGTGCCGGCCGGGGTGAGCGGCGGGGCATCGATCCACAGACGCCCCATCGCGAAGATGAACAGGTTGACGGCGTACGACATCAGCATCAGGCCGCACAGCACCTGGAAGCTGCGCGGACGCAGGACAAGCCAGATGCCGGAGGCGAACACGATGCCGATGGCAAGCGAAAGAACAAGCTCCATCAGAGGATCTCCTTGGCAGGTGGAATGGTGACGCGCGTGGCGTCGGCGGCCAGGCGGTGGCTGCGCAGCGACTGGTGGGCCAGCGCGACGAGCGTGAGCATGGTCGATCCGACGACCACCAGGAACACGCCCAGGTCGAACATGAACGCGCTCGGCGCGTGCAGTTCACCCAGCACGGGCAGGTCGAGGTGGGCCGTGTGGCTGGTCAGGAACGGGTAGCCGAGGAACCAGGCGCCGATGCCGGTGAAGCAGGCGCAGAACAGGCCCCACGAAATCCAGCGGTGCGGGCGCAGGCGCAGGTGCGATTCGACCCAGTCGGTGCCGGCAACCATGTACTGCACGATCAGCGCGGTGGCAAAGATCAGGCCGGCGACGAAGCCCCCGCCAGGCAGGTTGTGGCCGCGCATGAAGAAGTAGGCCGCCATCACGCCCATCACCGGCAGCAGCAGGCGCAGGTAGACGGCCGGGATCATCAGGTAGCCGCTGCGCGCCTGCGCGGCCGGCGCCTGGTCCTTGGTCGGATCGACGTCGCTGGCCTGCTGCACGGGAATCGCGATCGATTCGGTGGCCGGGCGGAAGCGGCGCAGCAGTGCATACACGGTCAGCGCCACGGCCGACAGCACGGTCACTTCGCCCAGCGTGTCGAAACCGCGGAAGTCGACCAGCAGCACGTTGACGACGTTCGAGCCGCCGCCTTCGGTGAGGGCGCGCAGCACGAAGAATTCGCCGATCGATGGCGGCGGGCTGCGCATCAGCACCGCGTAGCTGGCCGCAGCGATACCCAGGCCGCCGCCAACGGCAATCAGGCTGTCGCGCGAGCGCCGGAACCACGTGCTTGGCGGCGCCTTCGTGAGCTTGAGCACCTTCGGCACGAGGCGCGGCGGCAGCCAGCGCAGGCCGAGCAGGATCAGCACCGTGGTCACGGTTTCGACCATCAGCTGGGTCAGCGCCAGGTCGGGCGCCGACAGCCAGACGAAGGTGATCGCGGTGACGATGCCGGTGCCGCCGACCATGCTCAGTGCCGCCAGGCGGTGGTACTTGGCCTTGTAGGCCGCGCCGGCGGCGCAGGCGGCGCCGATCAGCCACAGCACGGCAAACAGCGGTTCGATATTCAGCAGGTTCACCGCTGGCAGGCTGAACCACGGATCGACCAGCAGCAGCGGCACCACGATCATGAACGACATCAGCACCAGGAGCTGCGGCTGCAGGCGCCGGGTGCCGGTCAGGCGGATGATCCAGGTCGCGCCCAGCGACAGCGCCAGCATCGTGCTCTCGTAGGCCTGCGCGCCTTTCAAACGGTGCAGCACCGGCACGCGCGTGCGTTCGCGCAGGTCGTGGCGGCGCAGCAGCACCCAGTACAGCAGGGCGCCCAGCACCAGGGCCGCGCCGCTCATGCCGAGCGCCAGATTGAAGCCGTGCCAGATCGCCAGGTCGTAGGCCGGCATGGCTGCGCCCAGCACGGAGCTCGAGGCCACGGCCAGGATGTCGCCCACCACGCGCTCGGGCATCACGCCCACGGCGATGCACAGCACCACCAGGCATTCGACCGGGAAGCGCATCCAGCGTACCGGCTCGTGTGGCTCCTGCGGCAGGTCCTTGGCCAGCTGGCCGAAGAACACGCTGATGAAGCGCAGCGAATACGCCACGCTGAAGATGCCCATCGCCACCGCTGCATACGACATCTTCCAGTCTTCGGTGCCGCCCACGTGGGCGGTTTCGGCAAAGAACATCTCTTTCGACAGGAAGCCGTTCAGCAGCGGCACGCCGGCCATCGAGGCCGATGCGACGATCGCCAGCGCTGCGGTGACCGGCATCGCGCGGCGCAGGCCGCGCAGCACGCGCATGTCGCGGGTGCCCGTCTCGTGATCGATGATGCCGACAGCCATGAACAGCGAGGCCTTGAAGATCGCGTGGTTCATGACGTGGAAGATCGCTGCCACCACCGACAGCGGCGAGCCGATGCCCAGCAACACCGTGATCAGGCCCAGGTGGCTGATGGTCGAATAGGCCAGCAGCCCTTTCATGTCATTCTGGAAGATCGCAAACAGGGAACCCAGCAGCAGCGTGATGACGCCGGCCCCGCCGATCAGCCAAGTCCATTCGGGCGTGCCGCCCAGCGCCGGCCACAGACGGATCAGCAGGAACACGCCGGCCTTGACCATCGTGGCCGAGTGCAGGTAGGCCGAGACGGGCGTGGGCGCGGCCATCGCATGGGGCAGCCAGAAGTGGAACGGGAACTGCGCGCTCTTGGTCAGCGCGCCCAGCGCCACCAGGATCAGGGCCGGCAGGTACAGCGAATGGGCGCGGATCTGGTCGCCGGCGGCGAGCACCGCATCGAGCTCGTAGCTGCCGACGATGTGGCCCAGGATCAGCACGCCGGTGAGCAGGCACAGGCCGCCGGCGGTGGTGACGGTGAACGCCATACGCGCGCCGCGGCGGGCATCGTTACTGTCCTGCCAGTAGCCGATCAACAGGAAGGACGTGAGGCTCGTGAGCTCCCAGAACACCACCAGCTGGATCAGGTTGCCGGACAGGACCACGCCCATCATCGAACCCATGAATGCCAGCATGTAGGCATAGAAGCGCGCCACCGGGTCTTTCTTCGACATGTAGTAGCGCGCGTACAGGATCACCAAAAGGCCAATGCCGAGCACCATGATCGAGAACAGCCAGGCCAGGCCGTCCATGCGCACGATGAAGTCCAGGCCGAACAGCGGCAGCCACTCATAGCGCTCCAATACCACCTGGCCGGCGCCGAGTTCGTCGAATTTGGAGATGGCGATGATGAGCGCTGCCAGGGTGAACACGCCGGCAGCGGCGGCGGGCCGGTTGCGCGAGGTGTTGGGCAGGCAGGCGGAAATGATGGCGCCCGCGAAGGGGAGAAGGACGAGGAGGATCAGTGGCAGTGAGGTCATCGACATCATCCTTCGGGGCAGTGCGACATGTAACGACGCGCGCACAGGCGCAGGGCAGGTTGGAACTGGTTCATGGTGTTCTCCGGCGCGCGCAGCCGTGATGGATGCGCCGCGCCATGGGCAAGCGTCGCCGGCGCCACGGGTACGTTGCGTACCATCGTGGTCACCAGCGAAGGTGATAGTTGGTTGGCTGTCTGCCGCAGTACGACCTGCAGCCTGGCGGAGCAGGCGTGCAGATGGTTGGCAATCAACGATCCGGGGGGCGTAGTTGGGCTAAATTCTGGCATGCGCCGCCTCGTGAAATACTTCTCGGAATGCGACACTTTACCGTAGTTGACGACCTGACTACAACGCGTTTCGTCGTTTATTTCGATTTTACTGCTTGTAACTTCGGGTGCAGCGCAACAAAATCAGGCATCAAGCCGTGATGTTCAACGCCGGTTCCGCGGCCTTGTCAACGCCATACGTGGCGCGCACTTCGGCCGTCAGCGCATCCTGTGGATCGGCTTCTTTTGCGGCGGCCGCCTTGGTTTCGGCAGCTGCCTCGGCCTGCTGGCGCAGCTTGGTCTCGTAGGCAGCCTGCTCGTCGTCGCTGACGGTCTTGTCCGAATCGGTGTCGGCTTCGGCGACGTAGTCGTTGGTCGTTGACGCCGTGGTGGACGTGGCCGTCGATGCAGCCGGCGCCGCGCCGCCGGTCGGGGCCGCTGCTCCCCCTGCGGGTGCGGCTGCCTCGCTCGACGCTTCGCTCCCGGTTGCCGTTGTCGTGTCGCTTTCAGTGCCTGCTTCGTCTACGGCGCGCTGCACGCGCGATGCGTCGGCCTGGGCACTCAACTGGTCGCCCAGGCGCGCGCTGGCGGCCGATTCGGCGCTCTGGGTCGTTGCGCTGGCGGCTGTCTGGTCGTCGGTCGTGGCGGCCGGGCCGGGGGTGGCAACCGTCTCATCGGGTGTCTTCCTGGCGGCCGGTGCGTAGGTGGCCTGGGTTGCGGTGCTGCTGCTGATGCTGGAAACCATGATGTTTGTCCTGTGGCGAATCGTATGTATTTAACGACCTGGTACTGACTGCACAACAGGGTGGCAAATGTAAAGCGGCGTAAAGCTGGCCTCTTGGTAGTCGTCCTGGTTCGACACGCAGGCTGGTAGGATGTCAGGCTCGTCCCGGTCAATCCTGTCCGGCGATGCAAACAACCTATCCCCGCCATGATGACGTCTCCCTTTACCCGCACGCGGCGCCCGCTGGTGCGGCCGCTGATGTTGGCGCTGGCGCCGGTCGTGCTGATCATGATCGCCACCGCTGCAGTGCGCACGGCCTACCCTGGCATCGACCTGACCACCGTGATCTGGCTATTGGTCTGGACCAAGCTGTTCATCGTGACCGTGGTGGTGTGGCGCTTTGCCTGGCAACTGTACCGACAGGAAGTCGCGCGCAGCCTGAACGACGAATAAGGCTCCGCCGTTACGGCGAAACGGGCGTCAGGTAATCCTTCAGCGCCGCGACCACCAGCGCATGGTCGTCCGGCCCCGGCAACCCCGACACAGTCACCGTGCCGACCACGCCCTGACCGCGCACGATCACGGGGAAGGCCCCGCCGTGAGCGGCATAGTCGCGCATGTCCAGGCCCGGCAGCGCGTCATGGTCGCCCCCGGCCTGGCGCACTTCATTGTGGGTATAGAACGAACTGTGGCCGGTGCGCCCGACCAGATTGTTCTTGCGGCGGATCCAGTCGGCGTGATCCGGTGACGCGCCCGGCATCGCCTGCCTGAACAGCACGGTGTCGCCGCGCGAGACCTGGATCGTCACGGTCTTGTGTTCGCGCTCGGCGCGCGCAACGAGCTGCGCGCCGACGGCCCGCGCGGTGGCATCGTCGAAGCGATCAAATTGGAGTTGCTGTTCTTCGCGCAGCAGCGCGGCAAGCGAGACGGTGGCAGTGTCGGTCATGGCATGGGGCGTGAGCGCGGACAGCGCCGCGGTCACGTACACCAGCGGCGCGTTCCAGTTGATGGCGACCTCGTTGGCGGCGTAGCTGCAGGCGTGGTCGAGATAGGACAGCGCCGGCAGCTTGCCCGGATACGGCGGGCAGTCCCTGGCGTCCTGCTGGCCCGGATTCGGGCCGCCGGCCAGCCAGCCCGGCACCGGCGCGGCCACGCCATCGGCGATCGATGGCCGGTGGTGCGGATGCATGACCGGGCGCGCGCCAAAGCCCGTGACGAACGTGTAGCCGGTGGCGTTACGGCCCAATACGTAATCGAGACTCGACTGCGCCGCCTGCAGATAGGCCGGCGTGCCGTTGATGCGATAGGCCTGCAGCAGCATCATGCCCTGGTTCAGGATCACCGCATTGCTGCCCCAGACGATGTCTTTTGATGCCAGCGGCACCCGGTAGCCGCTTTCGGCCTTGCCTGCGAGCTGGCTGGCCAATGCATCGATGCGGCGTTCGACCAGCGCGCGGTCGATGCCGGGCTTCAGGTTGGCGCGGTGGTGTGCCAGCGACATCCAGCCCAGCGCCGCCACATTGTCCCAGGCCGGTGTGCTCAAGGCCGCGTCGCGTCGCATGAAGGCTTGCGCATACACATCCTGCCCGGTCGCGATGAACAGTTCGGCCGCGGCCCACGCGAATTCGTCGGCCAGCTGCGCGTCGCCGTATTCGCCGGTGACGACATCCTTCGGGTTCTTGAAGACGACGTTCGGGTGCGCCTCGGCCCAGCGCCACGCGGCCTGCGCCGCTGTGAGCATGCGCTGCGACAGGCCGGGCCACTTCGCGTCGTACGGCGCCAGCACGCGGCTGGCGGTGGCCATCGTGGCGGCGAAATCGAGCGCCGCCGCCGTGCTCTTGGCCACCACATAGCGCGGGGTGGTCGACGCCGCGTGCGGCATGACCATCCCGTCGAAGCGCAGGTTGGTGAGCTTGTGGTACACGCCGCCATCGGCCGGGTCCTGCATCGTCAGCAGCCAGTCGAGGTTCCACAGCGCCTCGTCGAGGATGTCGGGTACGCCGTTGCCGGATTCGGGAATGCCGATGTCGCGCTTGAAGACATCGGGGAAGTGCTCGAGTGCAGCCAGCAGCGTGTAGGTTGAGATACCCGAGTTGACCACGTACTTGTTGTAGTCGCCGGCGTCGTACCAGCCCTTGGGACTGGCGATGACCGTGCCTTGCGGGCGTGTTTTTGATGTTGCCGACGCATGCACGAGCACCTTGTCGTCGGGATGGCCGGCGGGCCGCGCCCACGCGCCGGCATATTCCGGCGTCAGGGCGATCGCACTGCGGTTGAAGTAGAACGCCTTCAGGGCCGCGTCGCCCAGCGCGCGGTAGCCATCCTGGCCGACCGTGAACGGATCGGAGACCAGGCTGCCCACGCGCACGCGATAGGCGCCAGCCTGCGTCAGCGCACTGAAGTCGGCCACGCGTACGGTTTCGCCCGACGGCGCCCAGCGGCTCGCCGCGCCCAGCGCGCCATCCAGCACGACCTTGCCGTCAGCATCGACGACCTCGAACCGGTTCGCACCGACCGCCTGCGGGATCACGGCCAGCTTGTGCGATTGCGGCAGGAAGCCCACCGCATTGACCTTGATCTCTGCAGACCCGGCGCCGGCAGCAAGCGTCAGCAGCGCCGCGGCGAGCACGGTGCGCTTCATGCCGGCACCGTCTTGCCATCCGTGTCGATGCCTGCCGCCGGCGTGCTGCCGTCATCGTGATAGAACGGCGCGTACCAGGTGGCGATGAACGACGGGATGGTCGCGACCATCACCAGGCCGAAGTAGGCGACGTACCCCATCATCTCCTGCAGGTGGCCGCTGATGACGCCCGTGACCATGCCGCACAGACCCATCAGGCCGGTGCCGAACGCATAGTGCGTGGTCGTGTACTTGCCCGGTGCGAGCTGCTGCATCAGGTAGATCATGAAGCCGACCGCACCGAAGCCGAAGAAGAACTTTTCGATGGCCACGCCCAGCGTGATCAGCACCAGGCTCGATGGCGTGTAGATGCTCATGACCAGGAACGCGACATTCGGGATGTTGATCGCGCAGCACAGCACGAACAGCGTCGACTTCAGGCCACGCTTGGCGACATACAGGCCGCCCAGCAGCGAGCCGACCAGCACCGCGGCCAGGCCATAGGTGCCGTAGATCAGGCCCAGCATCTCGTTGGACAGACCGAGGCCGCCTTTCGAGGCCGGGTCGACCATGAAGAACGGACCGATCTTTTCCAGCAGGCCGACGCTGAAGCGAAACAGGAACGCGAACGCGATCATGCGCCACACGCCGCGCTTCTGGAACAGCGTGACGAAGGCATCGACCAGGATACGGCCGGCGTCCTTCGCGCTCGATGGCGTGTCGGCGGCGCGTGCGCCTTCAGGCATGAAGCGCCAGTGCCACAGCGCCATCAAGAGCGTCAGGCCGCCGACGAGCAGGAAGATGATGCGCCAGGCGTCGATCCAGTCCGGGCCGAACACGCCCGGGTCATGGCCGAACACGTGGGTGTGCAGGTAACCGCTCAGGTAGACCATGCCGCCGGCGGCGACGATTGGCCCGATATTCCACGACAGGCTCTGGATGCCGCAGTACAGCGACTGCGCGCGCGCGTCGAGCGACGTGACATACACGCCGTCGCTGGCGATGTCCTGCGTCGCGCCGATGAACGACAGCGCAAAGAAGATCGCCATCAAAAAGGTCATGTAGCCGGGCAGTTCCATCAGCAGCGCCACGCCGGCAAAGCCGGCGCCGATGGCGAGCTGCGAACACAGCACAAAGAACTTCTTGGTGCGGTACATCTCGACGAACGGCGCGAACAGCGGCTTGACCGTATAGGCCAGGATCAACAGGCTCGAATACTGGGCCGCGCGGCCGTTGTCCATGCCCAGATTCTTGAACATGATGGCGGTGACGCTGGTGAGCATCACGTAGCCAAGCGCCATCGTGAAGTAGCCGGTCGGGACCCACAGCAGCGGTGATACGGTTTTGGCAGGGCGCATGATGATCCCGTTGATCAAGCCTTGATGCGGCTGGCGATGAATTCGCGGTACCACAGCGCGCTGTCCTTCAGCGTGCGCTGCTGGTTCGCATAATCCACGTGCA
The DNA here is from genome assembly GCF_059685775.1 of Telluria sp. LT1R51-2. Taxonomy (NCBI): domain Bacteria; kingdom Pseudomonadati; phylum Pseudomonadota; class Betaproteobacteria; order Burkholderiales; family Oxalobacteraceae; genus Telluria; species Telluria sp. LT1R51-2. The sequence goes on from NZ_JCASIM010000002.1 coordinate 904,805, forward strand.
CGATGCCGAAGCGCTTGGCGTAGCCCGAATTCCACTCGAAGTTGTCGAGCAGGCTCCAGAGGAAATAACCGCGCACGTCGACGCCCGCATCCATCGCATCCTTGAGCGCGGCCAGGTGGCTGCGCACGTAGGCGATGCGCGCCGTATCGTGCACGCGGCCGTTTTCCAGCACGTCCGGATTGGCCATGCCGTTTTCGGTAATGTACACCGGCGGCAGGTCGGGATACTCGGCTTTCAGTTTGAGCAGCAGTTCGGACAGGCCTTCGGGGAAGATTTCCCAGCCCATGTCGGTCACGCCGTGGCGCGCCGGCGCCGGTACGGGCGGCGTACTGGCGCTGCACCACGAGCGGAAGTAATAGTTCGAGCCGAGGAAGTCGATCTTCTGGTGGATGATGGCCAGGTCGCCGTCAGCGACGACGGGGGCGTTCTCGCCATGGCCGCGCAGCGCCAGTTCCGGGTAGCGGCCCTTGAAGATCGGGTCCATGAACCACTGCACCGAGCGTGCATATTCGAATTCGGCCATGTCGCGGTCGGCCTGCGAATCGGTGGCTGCATCGGCGGTCCACTGGTTCAATACGATGCCCAGCTGCGCGCTGCTGCCAACCTCGCGCATCGCGCTCATGGCCAGGCCGTGCGACAGCAGCAGGTGGTGCGAGACCTGGATCGATTGATTCAGGTCGGCCACGCCGGGTGCGAACTGCGCATTGCCGTAACCCAGGTTGGCCGTGCACCACGGTTCGTTGTGGGTGGCGATGGCCTCTAACCGGTTGCCGAAGCGGCGCGCGATTTCGCGTGCGTAATCGGCGAAGCGGTAGGCGGTCTCGCGATTGAGCCAGCCGCCATCGTCCTGCAGGCCTTGCGGCAGGTCCCAGTGGTACAGGGTCGCGTGCGCGCGAATGCCTTTGCTCGCCAGTTCGGTCAGCAGGCGGTCATAGAAATCGAAGCCCGCTTCGTTCCAGGCGCCCTTGCCATCCGGCTGGACGCGCGCCCAGGCGAACGAGAAGCGGTACGCATCCACGCCGATCGAGGCCATGATGCCGACGTCTTCCTGGTAGCGGTGGTAGTGGTCGCAGGCGACAATGCCGTCGCTGCCATCCTTGATATTGTTCTGGTCCAGGCAGAAGGTGTCCCAGATCGACGGCCCCTTGCCATCGACGGCGGCAGCGCCCTCGATCTGGAAGGAACTGGTGGCCACGCCCCAGGTGAAGTCGGAAGGAAAATTGTTGCGGAAGTCGAAGTCGGGGCTGTTGGTCATGGAACTCTCGGATCGCTGCGAAGGACGGATTCAGGTCAAACAAAAAAAGCAGCGCGCCCGACCGGGCGCGCTGCCATGCTTCAGCTTTTAGAAATCAAAGCCGGTATTCACGCCAACCGTACGTGGTGGCTTGTACTGCGCCAGCCAAGGGCCGAAGCCGTTGAAGGCGCTGGTCTTGATCTTCTTGTCGCCGACGTTGCGCACGAAGGCGTCGACCCACCATTTGTCCTTCGCGTAGCGCAGGCCAAGGTCGGCGCTGGCGTAGGCTTTCTGGCGGTCTTCCGGACCCAGGTCGAACACGCTCAGGCTGACGTCATCCTCGTAGCGCGCCGTGATGCGCGGCACCAGGGTAGCACCATCGGCCAGGCGGAACGTGTGCTGGTACTGCACCGTGGTCGAGAACTTCGGTGCGTGCGGCAGCTTGTGACCGCTCACGTCCAGGCAGGTCTCGATGCGGGTGTCGACCGTGCACGGTGGCAGCGCATAATCGTTCGAGCCGGCGACCAGGTGACCGAGCTTGGTGTCGAGCACCGCCAGCGCGATCGACAGGCGGCCGTCTTTCGCGATACGGGCGGCGATCTCGGTTTCCAGACCCATGACTTTCGCGCCATCGGCGTTCTCGATGGCCAGGCCACGGCTGCCGTCGGAGAAGCTGACCGGCGAATTGAACTGGAAGTCCTTGAAGTCCATGTAGAACAGCGCGTTGTTGATACGCAGCGCGCCATCCATGAAGGTGCTCTTCGAGCCGATCTCGAAGTTGGTCAGCGTCTCTGGCTGGTACGGCAAGCCGCGATCCTGCACGCCGCCCGCCTTGTAGCCGGTCGACACGCTCGCATACACCATATTGCTGCGGTCGATGTCGTAGTTCACGCGCAGCAGGCCGGTGGCCTTGTTGTCGCTGTAGCGGCCATCGTTCGGCACGCCGGACTGGTAGCCGTTGACCGGATCGCGCGGATCGATCTGCGGATTGAGCGGCAGTTGTGGCGCGCTGGCGTCGTACGCCCAGGTGTAGCCGCGGCCGCCAATGTGGACGCGCTTGTCGTGGGTGTAACGCACGCCGCCGGTCAGGTGCCAGGCGTCGGTGAGGTTCCAGGTGGCCTGGCCGAAGACGGCCGAGTTTTCCACGGTCTGGTCGGGCTGGATGAACGAACCCTGCCATGCCACGGTGCCATCTTCGGTGCCGTTCATGCCGCCGATATCGAAGCGGATATTGTTCTTTTCCTTGCCGTAGTAGGCGCCGACCTGCCAGTCGATGGCGCGCGTGCCGACCGACTGCAGCAGCACTTCGTGGCTGTAGCTGCGGTAGTTGGAGTCGGTCGTGGTGTGCTCCTGGAACTTGCCGCCCGAGATGATCGAGGTTGGGAGGATCGTGCCGCCGTCCTGGTCGAAGCGCATGTCGCCGCTGTACTTGGACCAGCCGGCCACGTATTGCAGCGCGAGGTCGGGGCTGATGTCCCAGCTCAGGCGGCTGCGCACGTTGTCGCTGTCACGGTTGACCCATGGCGACGAATCGGACAGCGTCGACCAGTGGTCCTGGCCCGCCCGCGGCGTCTGCATCAGGTTGGCGCTTGGGGTGCCGCGGTCGATGAATTTTTCGTAGGCGATGTTCCAGCGCAGGTTCGGCGCCAGGTGCCACAGCAGCGACATGCGCGCAGCAGTCTGGTCCTGGGCGCTGTACTTGTCGCCGCCGGAGACGTAGTTGTTCGGATTGATCGGGCGGAAGCCGGCAGCGGCGCCGCCGGCAGCCAGGTAGGCGGCGCGCTGTTGCGCGATCGACGGGTTGGGGAATTGCTGGTAATCGACATAGCCATCATGACGCTCGTGCACAACGGCAAAGCGCAGTGCGGCCGTTTCGGACAGCGGCACATTGACCGCGCCGCGCGTGCCGATGCGGTTGTAGTCGCCGATGCCGCCTTCGACATAGCCCGAGCGGCTGTTCAGCTCCGGCTTGACGGTCTGGATGTTGACGGCGCCGACGGTGGAGTTGCGGCCCCACAGCGTGCCTTGCGGGCCGCGCAGCACTTCGATGCCTTCGACGTCGAACAGCAGGGCAGTGGCGCCTTCGGCGCGTGGCGAGTACACGTTATCGACGAACGAGGCGACTTCAGGGTCGGCGTATTCGGTCTTGGCGCTGTCGTTGCCGATGCCGCGCAGCGTCATCGTGGTCACGCCGTGGTCACCCTGGGCCGTGGCCTGGAAGCCCGGGACCAGTGCGACGACGTCGAGCAGCGTCTGGACATGGTTGTCGGCCAGCGTGGCGGCGGTCAGCGCGGTGACCGCGATCGGGGTGCGCTGCAGCGAGGTCGAGCGCTTGGTGGCGGTCACGACCACTTCGGCGATGCGGCCATTGTCGACGACGGCGGCCGGGGTGGCGGCGGCAGGCGATGCCGGATCTGAAGCCGATTGTGCGTGGGCTGTACCGATGCTGGAGAGCAGCGTCAGGATGGCCAGGCGGATAGGGGCGGACGAGGGCGTACGGACCCCTGCCAGTTGGGGCGTCATGATTGTCATGCTTGTCTCCGATATAGTTTTATGGATGCTGCTTGCGTTAGGACTGATAAGAAATCGGTTTCATCAATCTTGAAAACGGTTTCATAGTAATTTCAACGGTAAAAAAATGTCAATTAGTATTTATGATAGGGAGTAGTGGGTTTGTTGCAGGTCAACGACGGATTGTTTATGAAAGCGTTTCATAAGCATGGTTCAGCGGCCTTTTTATGTGAAAGCTGCGTGATATACTTCAAGCAACAAATTGCCCCGGACCTGTCCAGAACGCTTCATGAAAAACATCGATAGCGGTATCACCACGCTGTACCAGGTCGCCAGCAGGGCAGGCGTGTCGCCGGCGACCGTTTCGCGTTTCCTGAACGGCACGGCGAAAGTGTCGGATGACAAGCGGCGCACGATCGAGCGTGTCATCGATGAGCTCAACTACAAGCCCAACCGCCTGGCGCAAAGCCTCAAGATGGGCAGCACCAACACCATCGGCGTGCTGACCCAGTCGCTCGAGAGCGGTTATTTCAACCGCGCCATGGTCGGCATCGAAGATGCAGTCAAGGCCTCCGGCTATGCGCTCCTGATCATGAGCGGCCACTGGCATGCCGACGAAGAAGCCGAGCGGGTCGAACTGTTGATCGGGCGCCGCGTCGATGGCGTGGCGATCCTGACCGGCAATATGAGCGACAAGCAGATCCTCGACTTTTCGCGTCGCGTGCCGATCGTGGCGTTCGGGCGCGAAGTGCAGGGCGAGCGCACGCAGGCGTTTTGCCTGGACAACTACGGCGGCGCCTGCGAAGCGGTGGAATACCTGATCAGCCAGGGGCACCGGCGCATTGCCCATATTGCCGGGCCACCCGATCACCGCGACGCGCGCGAGCGCCTGGCGGGCTACAACGATACGCTGGCCAAACACGGTATCGCGAGCGACCCGCGGCTGGTCGTGACGGGCGACTTCAGCGAGTCCAGCGGCTTGCTGGCACTGAACAGCCTGCTGGTGGCCAATGTGCGTTTCAGCGCGATTTTCGCGGCCAACGATTTGACCGCGTACGGCGCGCGCCTGGCGCTGTACCGCCGCAATATCCGCGTGCCCGAAGACATTTCGCTGGTCGGGTTCGACGATCTGGAAAGCTCGATGTACACGACGCCGCCACTGACCACTGTGCGCCAGCCGCTGTATGAAGTCGGCACCGGGATCGGGCGGCGCATGCTGGCGATGCTGGGGCATCAGCAACCGGCTGCCAATGTGCCGGGGTTGAGTCTGGTGGTGCGGGAATCAGTCCGGCTGGTGTAGGCGCCGTGTTGTCGGCAAGCTGGCACAACAGGCTCGAATAAAATCGCTTGCTATTAAGTAGCGAGCTATGTAATATGTTGTTCATGGCAGCGCCGAACGTACCCCACAACAGGTAAGCGGGTCGGCGGGCCAAGGCAACAACCCATTTAAATAGCGCGCTATCTAATAGCGTTACATAATTCGGCGGTCATCCGCCACCCTCTCAAGGAGTCTTATCATGGCAATCGAAAACGTTCTCTACCGCGCCAACGCCACCGCAACGGGTGGCCGCGAAGGCCGCGCCGTGTCGTCCGACAGCGCACTGGATGTGAAGCTGACCACCCCGAAAGAACTCGGTGGCAATGGTCTGCCTGGCACGAACCCTGAGCAATTGTTCGCTGCGGGTTACTCGGCCTGCTTCCTGGGCGCGATGAAATTCGTCGCCAACCGCGACAAACTGAAGATTTCGCCGGACGTCGCAGTAGAAGGCACGGTCGGCATCGGCCCGATCCCGACTGGCTTCGGCATCGAAGTGCTGCTCAAGATCAGCCTGCCAGGCGTGCCAGCCGACGAAGCGCAAACGCTGATCGACCGCGCGCACATCGTATGCCCATACTCGAACGCCACCCGCGGCAACATCGACGTGACGCTGCAACTGGTGTAAGGCACGACTGCCTGGGAAAGCAGAATAAACAGCCGGGGTCAGGTCTGACATTCGGACACGATCTCGACAGTCAGGATAAACAGCCGGGGTCAGGTCTGACATTCGGACACGATCTCGACAGTCAGGTAGTTCGAACGGATTAGTACCAGGCCAGCTTCATTGGGCATGGCGGTATTGGAAGTCGTTAAGGCTGAGGTCGTGTCCGAATGTCAGACCTGACCCCGGCTTTGATCTGTTGCAACTGTTTTAAGATAAGGCCGCTTGGGAAACCAAGACCGTGCCGATGACGAGAAAGGCTGCCTGTGGGCAGCCTTTTTTTGTGTCGATGCACTAAAAATAAATGGCATTTTTGAGTCTTTATTTAACAATTGGCGTTTGCTTCAATTGATGGTCTGGTCGCGGCAAGGTACTTTCCTGAGAAAAATCTTTGTCACGACGTTTTCTTCTCTTAGCAGGTCATTGGAGTGCCGTATTGGCACCAGGATTTACGCTGTTTGGTGCGTCGCAATAAATTCAGATCGCGAATAGTAATCCTTTTAATACCGCAAGAGACGCAATAAATCGTTACATATTCCTCGATAAATAGGATTTTCTGGCGGCTTTCGATATGTAATCGTTATCTGGTGATATGTCCAAGCCAATGATTTCATCATTCATGTGTGAGTGCAAAACAACGGTTGCAAATATTTTTCCGCTTAGAAAACCATAGCGGAAAAAGGTGTTTAGAATTGCGCTCCATCAGATGCTTGAAGTAAATATTTCACGCGCGGCTGGCTTCTGAAGAGCACTTTGGCAATCCTTTGACACTTCAATAATTTAACAATTCACCGCTTTCATGCACACCCCTGTTTCCGCGCCGCGCCGTTCGTCGTTTGTCCTCGTCCAAGCCCAGCAATATTCCCTCCCACTCGTCTTCGCACTGTTCGGCCTGATCATGGGATCGTGGGCTGGCCGTATCCCCGCGCTGGCCGCCGGCGTCAATGTGTCGCATGCGGCATTGTCGATGGTGCTGGTCTGCGGCGGCCTGGGCGCTGTGCTGTCGTATCCGGTGTCATCGTTCATGATGAAACGCTTCGGCGCCCGCAAGACCATCCTGCTCGCGGGCATGGCGCTGTTGAGTGTGCTGGTGTCGATCGGCATGGCGCCGACGGTACCGCGCCTGATGACGTCGGTGCTGATGCTGGGCGTGACCGCCAGCATCTTTGACGTGGCAATGAATTCGGCGGCAGCGCGCCGCGAAAAAGTCAGTGGCAAGTCGGAAATGTCGCGTCTGCACGGCCTGTGCTGCGCTGGCGGCCTGGCCGGCGCCACGCTGGGCAGCCTGATGGCCAGCCTCAAGATTGCGCCAGCCACCCACTTCCTGATGCTGGCCGGCCCATTGGCCGTCGTATTGTGGATGGCCTACAGCGTGCTGGAAGCCGACGAGGTCGGCGTCCAGGTCGAGAAGAAATCGTTTGCCCTGCCTCGTGGTCCGCTGGTGCTGCTGGGCCTGCTGGGTTTCTTCGGCTCGATGGCTGAAGGCAGCATCGCCGACTGGAGCGGCATGTTCCTCAAAGAACACTTCGGCGCATCGGATGGCCTCGCGCCGCTGTCGCTGTCCGCTTTCTCGGTGATGATGCTGATCTCGCGCATGTTTGGCGACAAACTGAAAGAGCGCCATGGCGCCAAACGCCTGGTAAGCACCGGCGCGATGGTCGCGGCGGCCGGCCTGTTCTTCGCGGTGCTGGCCCCGAACGCCTATGTGGCGCTACTCGGCTTCGCGGTTGCGGGTGTTGGCCTGGCGCTGGTGTTCCCGTTCGTGTTCAGCGCGGCCGGCGCGCAAGGCCCGGCAGCCCTGGCCGCGGTGGCCAGCATGGCGTACAGCGGTAGCCTGATGGGCCCGCCAGCCATCGGCGCCGTTGCCCACTTCATCGGCATGCAGGCAGCCATTGCCTATATCGGCGCGCTGTCGATCGTGATCGCGATGGTGGCATGCCGTACCCGCATGCTGAAGTAATGGTTGTGCGGCCCTGAATGGCCGCATGCCTGACCTGCAAACATCAATGCAGACGTTGCCGCAAGGCCCGTCTGCATTGTCGTTTCTGGATCAGCCCGTTGCTTGCTTGAGCCACTCGCGCGGCGAGGCGCCCATCATCGTCGTGAAGGCGCGCGTGAACGTGGAAGGGCTGGTATAGCCAGCGCGGCTGCTGACCTGCTTGACCGGCATGCCCTGGCGCAGCAGACGGCTGCCGACGCCGATGCGCCAGCGCGTCAGGTATTCGCCCGGTGGCATGCCCATCACGTCGCGGAAGCGTTCGGTGAACGCAGCGCGCGACATGCAGGCTACCTTGGCCAGCGATTGCAGGCTCCATGGTTCATGCGGGCGCTCGTGGATGGCGGTCAGCGCCAGCGACAACTGGCGGTCCGACAGGCCGGCCAGCAAGCCCAGCGACAAGCGCCCGCTGTCGAATTCGCGCCGGATCACCTGGATCAGCAACACATCGCACAGGCGATCCAGGATCACCTCGCGGCCCGGTTCGGCCTGGCTGGCTTCGCTGAACAGCAGGTCGAGCGTCGAGCGCAGTCCGGCAATTTCGCTCAGCGGCATGACCAGGCAGTTGGGCAGCACGCGCGACAGCGGATTGCTCATCTCGTCCTGGAACTGGATATGGGCGCACAGCAGGTTGGCGGTGTGGCCGGGATGCACCTGCAGACGATGGCTGGCGCCGCGTGGATAAAACAGCAGCGACGGCTCGGTGACGGTGATGACCTCACCATCTGCATGGATGAAATCGACTGGACCCTCGCGCACCACGTGCAGCTGGCCGGTGACACCGTTTTCAGTGAAGTGATTGGTATCGCAAAACGCACCGTTATAGAAAATACGGGCGTTGAATGAGTGGCGACCGACCAGTGATGACAGTTTGTCCATGACAATACGATTTAGATAGATAGCTAGCTATTCTGGACGAAAAGCGATATTTCTGCGTGGAAATCCGTGAGATTTCATCCGGAATACAACGCTCTCTGATCATGAAGACCACACAATTTTCTCTAACAAATTAGGGACTTAGAGAATAATTAGGCTTGGCAAAAGCCGGGCGGAAATTAACAACGTGCAACATAACCTGTCTATACATATCCAGGGCAGCGATCATCGATTACATCGGTTCAATCTCAGTTCAGGGTGTACTCAGGTTGCTGCCATCCATGCTGGTTGATAGTCCTGATGATCCTGTAATCCATCCTCGTCATTCAAGACAATGTGCGGGCAACCGCACCGGATCCATAACCATGAAAGGCGGTATGATTTGATGATCTCATTGACCGTCCATCGACCATGCTGCATACGCCCGCCTCATTTACCCCACTGTTTGCCCCGCACCCCGATCCGGCACCACTGAACTTCCTGTTTCACAAGGGACAGTTGCTGGTGCGTGAAGACGGGCCGGCGCTGCCCGATGCCGCTGTCCTCGATCAGATTGGCGTCCTGCGCGAATACCTGCAACCCCTCGGTCTGCTCGACGGTCGCTATTGCCAGACCGGCTGGCTCGATGCTGAACCGGTGCTGCCGGCAGGGTATGCGTGGCGTGGCTTGCGCGCGCTGTTTGGCGTCATGGATGAATCGCTGGTGGGCGTGGCCGGTCGCGCTGCCCAGGTCGCCGAATGGGCGCGCACTCACCGCTACTGCGGCGTGTGCGGCAGCGGCACGGTACTGGCCACCGGCGAGCGCTGCTTCAAGTGTCTCCAGTGCGGCCACATGGCCTATCCGCGTATCTCGCCGGCCATGATGGTGTTGATTCGCAAGGGCGATCAGGTGTTGCTGGCCAAGCACGTGCTGCATGCAACGCAGCGCTTCGTGCCACTGGCCGGCTTCCTGGAAGCGGGCGAGTCGATCGAAGAATGCATTACGCGCGAAGTGTTCGAAGAAGTCGGATTGCGCGTTCACAATCCGCGCTACTTTGCCAGCCAGTCATGGCCGTTCCCGCATTCGCTGATGCTGGCGTTCACGGCCGATTATCTTGACGGCGAGATCCGTGTGGATCCGGCAGAAATCGCTGAGGCGCGCTGGTTCGGTCCGGATGACGAGTGGCCGGAACGGGTGCCGCAGATGTCGATCTCGAGCGTGCTGATCGACGCGCACCGGCCGTCCGGCACGTAATGCCTGGAGGTAACGCCTGGAGGTAACGCCTGACGCAGCGCTATGACACCATCGGCACGCGGGCAGGGGTGGTACCGGCCGTGAGATCGTATTCCGGCACTGCCGGACCGGCGTGATGCGCCATGGCGTGCCCGACCTGCACCGGGGCCGGCTTGGTGCCGGTACTGCGCAGGTTGATCGCATGCTGAAGAATGTCGAACCAGAACGGCGCGCCGAACAGTGTCGTGCTGGCCGTGATCAGCCAGCCGGCGACCTGTAGCGCGAATGCCGCGTTCAGCACTGGCGGAAAGCTGTCCCAGCCGATCGGCAGCGTCGCCAGATCGTTCACCAGGTGCGCATCGAGTGCGACAGGCACGGCGCTGATGCCGGCAGCGAAAGCCGGATGCCGCCACAGCGTCTGGAACAGGTGGATGCTGTCGATATTGAGCAGGATGGCCAGCAGCAGCGCCAGCAGGAAAGATACCAGCAGCTGGCGCCGTTTATAGGCGCCCGACAGGCGCGCCATCGTGCTGTCGAACCAGCCGCCGAGCGCTGCCTGGAAGCGCTGCAGGTCGCCGCCGGTTTGCACGTACAGCGTCCTTAGCGTGCGCCGCAATTGCGGATCGGGCACGGTGGCGATGGCGGCATCGAGCGCTGCGCCGCCTCCGCGGATGGCGTCGATCAGGGCCAGCGCGAAGTTGGCCGGTTCGATGTAGGATGGACCGGGATGGCGCGGCGCGTGCGGGTCGGTGAAGTCGTCATGCGCACTGATCAAGAGGTGTGCGTAGACCGCCCGCGCCGTGCCGGTGAACTGCGGGTCGCGCAGCATGCGCTGGATGCAGGCGCGCAGCATGCCGGCGCGCAGGCCGAACGCAGCCGACAATGCCTCTTGCAGGGTGGCGACCGTCAGCGCCAGGGAGCCGTAGCAGAAGGCCATGCCGATGACCACTTCCATGACCGTGCTGCCGAACATGACGCTCTCCCTGAATGATGATTGTGCTCAACGTTATGAGATATGTCGCATGCAGGAGATGATTTAGCGCAAGAATAGGGCCACCCCGACCGGGGCGAGACGTTTTCTATATACTGGCGGCAATCGTTATTTTAGGGTGCACCATGTCTGACAAAGAAGCTTTCACCGAACACGACTGGCGTCGTCTGCTGACATCGCTGGGCGAGAATCCGGACCGTCCCGGCCTGATCGAAACGCCTGCGCGCGTGACCAAGGCCTGGAAACACTGGACTTCGGGCTACCAGCAGAGCCCGGTGGAAGTGCTCAAGGCGTTCGAAGATGGCGCCGAAGAATACAACGAGCTGATCGTCGTGCGCGGCATCCCGGTCTACAGCCATTGCGAGCACCACCTGGCGCCGTTCTTCGGCAAGGCCACCGTTGGCTACCTGCCGAACGGCAAAATCGTCGGCCTGTCGAAGCTGACGCGCCTGGTCGATATCTTTTCCAAGCGCCTGCAGGTACAGGAACGCATGACGATGCAGATCGCCAATGCGCTGATGGAAGTGCTGGAACCAAAAGCAGTGGGCGTGGTCATCAAGTGCCGCCACCTGTGCATGGAAAGCCGTGGCATCCGCGCCATCGGCGAAGAAACCATCACGTCGACCCTGCTGGGCGAGCTGCAGCCGAACCTGGCGCTGCGCACCGAGTTTCTTGCCCTGGCGCGGGACTAGCTAGGTTCAGCTATTCCGGGTAGACTGTAAATACAGCTAGGGAACCTGTTCCAGATCCAGGCCTCCAAGCTGTTTTGGAGGTCACCATGGACCGAGCTGTCTACCCCAGCGATATTCCCCGCGAACACTTCGAGGGCGTGCGCGCCATGCTTGAAGCGGCGCGCCGCAAAACACGACCGCGCAAACACGATTTGTACGACGTGTTTTGCGCCGTTCTCTATTTTTTGCACAACGGCGCCACCTGGCGCGCGATGCCGCCGGATTTTCCGCCGTGGCGCACCGTGCACGAGTATTTCACGCAGTGGACCATGCAACGCGAGAACGGCCAGTCACTGCTCGAAAACGTGCTTGAAAAATCAGGCCGCGAGCTCGAATTGACGCGCCTGCGCGCGCTGATGCAGCGCTACTGAGCCGTTACTCCTTGGCCGCTTCCGGCTTCTCGAAACTGAGCTTGTTGTCGCTGTCCAGCGTGAAGATGCCCAGTGGCAGGCCGGTGACCGCATCCGGGTCGGGCGCTTTCAGTTCACTGCAGGTCGTGGTGTCAATCTGCCACGCCTGGTCGTCTGCGCGCAGCGTGTAGACGTTGTTGCCGTTGCCGAACAGCTCGACCTGCAGGTCGGCCAGCCATACCGAGCCCAGCTCGTACTGGCGCTGGCAATCCGGCAGGCGCGACATGACGACGCGCAGCGTGCCTTCCTTCGTCCAGAAATTGTCCTTCTCCACCTTCAGCGTGATCGCGTGATCGGTATTCAGGTCGATCACATACGTCGACGTCTCGATAAAGCAGCCGCTCAGCAGCAGCGGAGCCAGGAAGATGAGTGGAAGGCGCATGAAAGGTCCGTTGGTCATTGATGCAGTTGCTGCCGAGTATAGCAACTGGCCTATGCGTGCGGGCAATTCTGTGGCAGGCACGCCTGGCCTCCAAGCGACAGCAGATCCGCAGGCGTGCCGAACTCGCGCTCCGGCGCCACCCGGCGCAGCGCTTCGATCGATGCATAGCCCCAGCCGACCGCCCCGAACGCAATCCCGGCCCGGCGCGCGGCGTCGCCATCGGTGGTCTGGTCGCCGACATACAACGCCTGGATCGCCGGCACCGTGGCGCGGCGCACGACCTTGCGGATGCGCGCCGCCTTGCCGAAGATCGACATGCCGCATTCGTACTGTCCCATCAGGCTTGCCAGTTCCGGCCCCAGCACGTCGCGCACATTGTCTTCGGCATTCGATGACACCACTGCCAGCTGCACGCCATTGCGATCGAGCTCGCGCAGTGTGTGGGCGATGCCGTCGAACAGCACGATGCGGCCAGTGGCGCCGCGCATGCGGTCGATGAACGAGCGCGAGGCGATCGGCAGCTTCCAGGCCGGCATCCCGACATGGCGCATGATGTCGCGCGGGCCGTAGTGGCGCAGCTGCTCGGCCTGCGCGGCGTCGACGCGCCGGAAACCATGCTGATCGGCGATCTCGTTGAACACGCTCATGAAGAAGGGCCATGAGTCGGCCAGCGTGCCGTCGAAGTCGAAGATCGCCAGGCGATAGCTCATGCGCGGGTCAGTGGAATAGAAGTCATGCGACGATTATAGAGACCGCAGCGCCGGCATGTCGCCAGGCCGTCGCCGTCACCGTCAGCGCATCGCCTGCAGGCCGCCCGCCTGCAGCGACTGGCGCAGCCGGGTCGCATCGCGCCCTGGCGACAGGCCGAAGAGGCGCGCGTACTCGCGTGAAAACTGCGAGCTGCTTTCGTAGCCGACTGCGTGGCCTGCGCTTGCGGCGTCGGTCGATCCGGCCAGCATCAGGCGCCGCGCCTCTTGCAGGCGCAGCTGCTTCTGGTACTGCAGGGGACTCATCGACGTCACGGTCTTGAAGTGCTCGTGCAGCGTCGATGAACTCATGCCCACTTCGCCAGCCAGGCGCCCCACGCTCAGTGGCCGGTTGTAATGGTTCTTGATCCAGCAGATCGCTCGCGTTACCTGCGCCATGCGGCCGTCGCCGCGCGCGCAGTAGCGCACCGTGTCGGCCTGCTCGCCCGTGAGCAGGCGATAGTGGAATTCCTTCAGCAGCAGCGGCGCCAGCACCGCGATGTCGTGCGGCGCATCGAGCAGGCGCACCAGGCGGCTGGCGACATCGAGCAGCGCAGGCGTGGTCTCGCTCAGGAACAGTCCGCGCGCTGGCGGCGTGCCGCGCGCGGCGGGGCGCGCCGGCAGTTCGAGGTCGAGCGTGGCGAGCAACTGCGCATCCAGATCGATCCGCAGGCACAGATAGGGTTCGTCCTCGGTCGCCAGCGTCACGCAACCGGTCACCGGCAGGTCGACCGACACCACCAAAAACTTGGCCGTGTCGTAGCGGTAGTCAGTGCCGCCCAGCGAGACCAGCTTGGCGCCCTGCGCGATGATGCACACCGCCGGCGTGTGCAGAACGCGCAGCGGTTTGGTGGTCTGGCCGCTGCGGATCAGCCACATGCCGGGGACCGGGCTTTCGTGCAGGCCGTCGCCGGGGACGTGCTGCGCAATCTGGGTGGCGAGGTCGCGGATCGCTTGCATGGGCAGTTTCTCGGGTCGGTGGACAACGTGCCATTAGACCACCGGCAGGGCGTGCGATGGTCCGGGAAGATTGCACAATCCTCCGGCGGCGCGCAGGATCAGGTTTCGCACGGGCCATCCGGAATACCTGCATTGAGTACGATGCACATGGTGGCCATCCGTGCGCGTTCAACGTATTCGGGGCCGGCAACGATGTTTGCATTGGCGTCCGGACAGCGCGCAGCGCTGCCATTGCAGGCGACAGCATTGATCTGCACGATGCGTTTTACCTGCGACACACTCGTCTGCCCGGATGCGCGCTCGCCTTCCCGGTAGTCCGTGAACTGGCAGTCGACGCTGACGTTGAATCCGGTTTCGCTCTTGAACTGGCTCAGGTCGGTGATGCCCGCCGTCGTCAGGCAGGTCCTGAAGCCCCATTCGATGCCGGCGCGCGCAGCGAGGCCCGCCTTGGCGCCGAGCAGTGCCTGATTCACCGTGCTCTGCTGGGTGCCGGTGAGACGCAGCAGCGCAGTCGCCATCCCGGCCACCACCACCAGCAGCACGATCGCCGCGATATAGGCAAATCCGGATTGGGCACGTGCGTTGGTATACAAGCGGATCATGGCGTGTTGTCCACGTGGGCACCGAGCGTGATCGGCACCGATTCGCCCTTGCCGCTCAGGGTCAGCTGGAGCTGGACGAAACCGCTTTGCTGCGTGGCGCCCTGGTTGGCGGCATAGACGAAGTTGCAGGCAGTAACGCCAGTGGCAACCAGCGCCGCATTGCCCGCCGCTGCACAGCGCGGCGCCGTTGACAGGGACGGATAGGTAATGCGGCGCAGCGTGCCCGTGTTGACATTGCAGACATAGGCGACCGTCTGCTCGTTGCCTGGCACGACCGTGAAGCGTGCGCCCGTGTAGCCGTCCGGGGTGCGCACGCCGGTGTCTTTAAGCGTGATGCGGTACGCGGCAACAGGAGTGGACAACAGGACTGCGCTTTGCACAGTCCCAACATTCTCCCCGCCGTGCACATCGCTTGCATTCTGGTTGCCAATGACGATCCTGTCATTTTCGCTCGGCTGCTTGTTCCACCTGGTCAAAACGTCAAACGAGGCCTTCTTGGTGGTTTCATCGAGAAAGTCGCCCGACGCGGTAGCCGTGCTGTAATCCTGGTCACTGCGATAGCGCCCGCCATCGCTGCTGGGAACCAGCTCCAGGCATTGGCTGCCACTGACCCGCAGCGAGTTGGGTACGGCGCGACGCACGTCGGCCACGATCCGGCGCAGCGCAGTATCGGCCTGGCCCGTCAATGCTGCGCGCTGGCCCACTGCCAGGTAAGCGCGGATTGCCGGCAGCACCTGCATGGCGAAGATGCCGCCGATGATCCCGATCAGGACGATGACGACGATCAGCTCGACGAGCGAGAACCCGCGTTGTGACTTGATGAACGATTGCGTCATGGCTTGGTTCTCCATCCGGTCAGGACCAGGTTCTGGTTGCCGTTCCAGACGGTGACGACGATGCGCTTCACATCCGAAGTCGCCACGCTGGGTAGCGTCTGCCCCGCAGGGCCCACCGTCACGGCGACCCGGTAACGTTCGAGGCCGGCAATGGCATTGCCGTCGACGTCGGTCACCGTCTGTTTGGCATAACTGGCGTAATCATCGAGTTCGTCGTACTGTGCACGCAGAGCTTCACGTACGTTGTTGCCAGCGTACGGCTTTAGCATCACCTCTTCCATCATGGTCTCGCCGATTGCCAGCATCTGCTGCGTGATCAGGGGGTCGGTGCTGGCGATGCTGGCGCGGTTATAGACGGACACCAGTCCCGCCAGCGCGACGCCGACGATGACCATGGCCACCAACAGTTCGACCAGCGTGACGCCGGCCATGCGGCGCTTATTCGACATAGCCGGTGCTTCCTTCGAAAACGATCGTGCGCTGGGTCTTGCCAGCGAGCTGGATGGCGATGCTGACGCCGCCAAGCGGCGCACCGGCAGGGGTGCCGGTGATCGTGCCATCGGGCTGGAAGTACAGGTTGGCAGGGGCGCCGGTCATGGTCATGGTCACCGTCGCATCGCTGCTGTCGTAGGTGTCGTTGTCGGCGCGTTGCAACAACGGGCCGAAGGCAGCCGTACAGAGCTCGGTCGTGGTCGAAGGTGCGGTACGGATGCGCATAACCAGCGTGCGCGCTGTGGTTGCCAGGCACACGACGCGCCGGTGCGACACCGCCGACGTCTGTGCATGGCGCAGCGCACTGGCCACCTGATCGCCGAAGACCAGCGCACCGGTGGTGTTCCCGCCCATCAGTTTCGGGATGCCGATCGCCGCCAGGACGCCGACCATCACCATCACCATGATCAGCTCGACCATCGTGAAGCCGCCTTGGCGCTTCAATTGAACACCTCGCGCACGTGGATGATGCGACGGTTTTCGGCCGGGAAGATGCCGAAGGTGGCGCGCGCGGACGGATCTCCCTGTCTTGCCGCTTGCCCATCACAGGTGACGAGCGTGCGCATCCAGGGCATTTTGCTGGCGGTGCTGGAACTCTTGGTTGTCAGGCATGAGGTATCCAGTCCGGACGCGCCGAGGTTGATGGCAACGTCGATCGAGCCCGGCTGGCTGCTCGTGAGCGGCAGCACGCCTGCACCTTTCGTGAGTTTGACCGTCTGTTTGCTGCTGGAGAGCGTGTTACCCGTCGATGCCGTCAGTGCGAAAGCATCCGCCGGAATCACCGTAAAGCCGTCCTGATCGTTCAGCACCCAGCTCCTGCCGCTCCAGTACTCGACCGTCACCGGCAGCTCGACCGGGCTCGTGCCGGTGCGGCCGAAGCGGCTCCCGATGCGCACGCGGCCGGTACGGATCCAGGGGCGCACCTGCTCCGTTTCGGCCAGACCTGTCCCCACCGGTGCGGTAGCGGACGTGATGAGCAGGGCGGTATCGGTTTGGCCATTGTCAGCGCGCACGCGGATCTGCATCGGTGCCTGCTTGACGTTTGTGAACGCGTACGTAGCCTGCGGGATGGGCTTGTCCGTCGACGGCGTCAACGGCGTCACGCCGGACGAAAAGCCCTTGGCCGCATACGTGCCGCTCAGCGTACCAGGGGCCGTGGTGAAGGCCGTGCCGTTCTCCTGCAGCGCGCTGAATTTGATGGTCTGACCGGCGCCGACACCTGTCGGATAATTCTTCGTCAGCTCGCCCTTGCGGTTGATGGCCGTGAGTCTGAGCATGATCGGCTCACCCGCATAGTAGAAATTGGCGGTCTTGCGCGCCGCATCGTTCAACTCGACCTGGAAGGCCCAGGGCACGAACGGGCCGACTTTGGCCGCGCACACGTTGTTGACCAGGCCACCGGTCGTGCTGCTGGTGTCGATGGCGCTGCCCAGAAAATCGTTTCGGGCGGCGACCAGGTCGAGGAAGCCCGCCTCGTTGAAATTCATCGTGGCCGTTGCCACTCCTTGCGTGAATTCAACCGACACCGGCGGCAGGTTGCCGGTCAGGCCGCCGCCGATGCAATCGGGGCCGAGCGACGTCAGCGTGGCGTTTTTGCCCAGCACCGTGTCGGCGTTCAGGCCGGCCGCATGAAAATTCGGCGTGATGTTGCCCGCCAGATTCTGGGCCAGGAGTTTGACGCTGAAGTCGGCGCCGGCGCGCATCGATGTGGGGTACTCGAAGTCGAAATGGTCCGGCGCCACGATGAACTCTTTCTTGCCCGTGATCTTGTCGAGCCTGGCGTTGAGCGCGACCTTGCCGGCGTCAGGATAAACCAGCGTCAGTTTGCCGGTGCCGGTGCTGTCGAAGCTGGTCGACAGCGGCGTGGTGCCGGTGGCATTGCAGGCGAACGACTGGGCGTTCAGGCCCATCTTGAGCGTGCCCGAGGTCGGCAGCACGTAGTTGCAGCTGTATTCGACGTTCTTCGTTTCGTTGTTGAAGCCCGGGATGCAGGCGGTGGCTGTCGCATTCGCCTTGAGCGCCTGGATCGTGGCGTTGATCGTGTTGCCAGCTTTATGGTCGGGCACCTTGATCTCGAAGTTGACGTCGCCAGTAAAATTCATGTCGCAGCTCGACGTCTTGCTGGCGCTGTTGTAGCACTGCACGGGGGCCGAGGTGCCGGTCAGCGCGAGCTTGGTGATGCCGGTCGCGATGCTCGTCGCATTGACCGTCGTGGTGCCAGTCGAACCGATGACGACCGCAGCGCCGCCCGGCTGCAGCGTGGCACTGGCGCCACCGCTAAAGTGCGGTGCGTTGCAGCCCGCGTTGGCGCAGGCGGTCACGCTCACGCTTTCGCTGGTGCAGGTGCCGGCGCTGCCGTCGTGCGTGATCAACAGGTATTGCAATGTGCCCGCCGCCGGCTTGGCCGCCTCGCACGTCGGCCCTTTGGGCGTGTTGACCGGATTGCCGCTCTGGTTGTCCACGCAGTCGCACATGCCGGGGCGCGTGCCTGTATTGCAGATGATTTTCTTGGCCACGCGGCCGTTCCATTCCAGCTTTGCAAAGTCGACTGCTGCATTACCCGTGATGAGCGCGTCCGAGGCTTGCAGCGTCATCTGGCCGGTGTCGACGTTGCCGTCGATCGTGCTGCCCGAGCCCAAGAACAGGCTCGTGGACGCGTCGACGTCGCCCGTGATCCTGACCGGCGTGCCGATGGAGACCGTGGTGCCGCTAACGGAGCCGGTGATCGTCGTGTTCGACCCGATCGTGACCGCACCGGTGGACGCCAAAGTACCGGTAATCTGCAAGGTCGACCCGCTGCCCAGCACCAGCGACGCGGCGCTGATGTCGGCCTTGAAGGTCTGCACCTGATTACCCGCGGTGAAGGTTTTGGCAGCGCTGAACGAACCCCCGGACACATTCAGATTGCCAGGCGGGAGATCCGCGATGCTCAGGTTGCCCGTACTGGTCAGGCGTGCGGTGCCCGACATCGTCAGACCCTGGTTGTAGCCGAACGTGAAGTCGGACCGCACGCTGACCGTGTAACCCGAGTCGATGACGATCTTGTCGTCCGAAGCGATACCCGCACTGCTGGGGCAGGTGTAGACCTTGCCGGACAGCGAGCAGCCATACACCGCCGCGCCGCCGAAGCGGTACGTCACGCCGGCCTGAGCGGCGCCGGTCGCGAGCAGCAGGCCGAACAGGGCCAGCGCCGTGCGCAGGATCAGCGAGAACGGGGAAGTGAAATACACAAGGAAACCTGCACGAAACGGGATGAACGAAAGTGTGCACTGGATTGCCGTACAGCCACAATAGATTTTTCACTCAGGCAACCATTCGACAGCTTTCCGCGCACCGGGTGCGTGGTATGGACAACGGTGTGTGGCTATCGTGGAAACAGTCTTACAATAGTTTCTATCTTATTAACGTTAGCGGACACCATGGCCCATATCCAACCAAGCGGCTGGCGCGAACTGTCCGTCACGGGCGCCGCCGCCCGCGAAATCGAGACGCTCGCCTATCTGGAGCAACGCCTGGCCGACACGCCCTACGTGATCTACCACGGTGTGCACTGGACCAACGTCGAGCAGGGTTACTCGGTGTATGGCGACGTCGACTTCATCGTGCTCGCACCGAATGGCCGCATCCTGGTCATTGAGCAGGTCGCCGGCTTTCTGAACGAGACGCCGGAAGGCCTGGTCAAGAGTTACCAGGGCAAGCCGCGCAAGGTGCGCACGCAGATCCTGGCCACGATCGAGGGCCTGGCCAAGCGTTTCCAGGGAAAGCTGTCGATCGACTACCTGCTGTACTGCCCCGACTACATCGTGCGCGACCAGCCGCTGGCCGGCATCGACGCCGACCACATCATCGACGCATCGAACAAACCCAAGCTGGCGCGTGTGATCCGCGAGGCGCTGCCCATCACCGAGCGCACCGACGACTTCGACAAGGTCACGCGCTTCCTGGGCGACACGCTGAACCTGCGGCCCGATCCGAGCGCCATGATCGGCAATGCCGAAGCGATGGTCACCAAACTCTCGGGCGGCCTGGCCACCTGGGCGCGCCGGCTCGACTTCTCGCCATTCCGGCTGCACGTGATCGGCACCGCCGGCAGCGGCAAGACGCAGCTGGCGCTGGCCGAATACAGCGCCGCCATCGACGCTGGCCTGCGCCCGCTGTATGTCTGCTTCAACCGGCCGCTGGCCGACCACATCGAACGGCTGGTGCCGGCCGGCGGGCGGGTCGCGACCTTCCACATGCTGTCCGACGCCTGGCTGCGCGCGCAGGACATCACGCCCGATTACGGGGCCGCTGATGTGTGGGAAAAGATCGAAGCGTCGATGGCCGACGCCACCTTGCCCGAAACCTGGCAGTTCGACGTCGTCATCGTCGACGAGGGCCAGGATTTTTCAGTGGCGTGGCGCGACATCGTGCTGCGCATGCTGAAAGAGGGCGGCCGCGCGATCTGGATGGAAGACCCGGACCAGAACCTGTATGGCCGCGGGATGGTGCCGCTGCCGGGCTGGGTGACGCTGCATTCGCATGTCAATTACCGCAGCCCGCGCCAGATCGTCGACATGCTCACGTCCATCGGCGCATCGCACCAGCCGGTGGAGGCGGGCAGTCCGTTCAAGGGCGCCGACATCGAAGAGCTGACCTATCCCGAAGGCGACGTCGAAGCGATGCTGGCGCAGACACGACGCGCCGTGACGTCGTGCCTCGCGGCCGGCTTCGGGCGCCAGGACATCGCGATCTGCGCGTTTCGCGGCCGCGAAAAGTCGGCGATTTTGCAGCTCGATCGGTTGAGCGACGCGCACTCGCTGCGCTCGTTCACGGGCGCGTACGACTTGTTCGGCACGCCGGTGTTTCGCGAAGGCGGATTGCTGGCCGAATCGGTGTACCGCTTCAAGGGGCAGTCGGCGCCGGCGCTGATTTTTACCGAGATCGATTTCGAGGAGCTCGACGAGCAGACGCTGCGCAAGCTGTTCGTGGGGATGACACGCGCGCGGCTCAAGCTCGTGCTGGTGATGAGCGAGCGCGCGTCGTTGCAGATTGTGGATCGGATGAGCGGGCGTTGAGTTGGACGGGGTTGCCCCGTCCACGCGATCTCGTTATGCCGCCAATGCGTCCGAATTCGGCTCGGCACTCACCACATGGCGGTTCACCGCCGACAGCACCGACTTGAACGACGCCGTCACGATATTGCTGTCGATGCCGACACCGAACAACGTCGGGCCATTGCCCACCCGCAGCTCGACATAGCACGCTGCACGGGCATCGGCGCCCGAGCCGATCGCATGCTCGTGGTAATCCATCAGGCGAATCTCGAGGCCCAGCGCCGTGACGAACGCATCGATCGGGCCGTTGCCGCGCCCGGAAAACACCTGCGGCGCATGGTGGCGCGCCACATCGACTTCGAGCTGCACGTCATGCGCGCTGTCTTCGGTCATGCGGTGCGCAATGTAGTGATACGGCTCCTGCTGATCCAGGTACTCGCGCGCGAACAGCGCGTGCAAGTCGGCCGGGTTGATCTCGCGGCCGCTCTCGTCGGCCTGGCGCTGCACGACGCGCGAGAACTCGATCTGCAGGCGGCGCGGCAGTTGCAGGCCGTATTCCTGCTCGAGCAGGTAGGCCATGCCACCTTTGCCCGACTGGCTGTTGACGCGGATGACCGCATCGTAGCTGCGACCCAGATCGGCCGGATCGATGGGCAGGTACGGCACTTCCCAGATCGCGTCCGCCTGCTGCTTCGCAAAACCCTTCTTGATCGCATCCTGGTGCGAACCCGAGAACGCCGTGAACACCAGATCGCCCGCATACGGATGGCGCGGGTGCACCGGCAGCTGGTTGCAGTCCTCGACCAGTTGGCGCACGGCGTCGATGTCCGAGAAGTCCAGGCCCGGGTGCACGCCCTGCGTGTACAGGTTCATCGCCAGCGTGACCAAGTCGACGTTACCGGTGCGCTCGCCGTTACCAAACAGGCAGCCCTCGACGCGATCCGCGCCAGCCATCACGGCCAGTTCGGCAGCAGCAACCGCGGTGCCGCGGTCGTTGTGCGGGTGGACGCTGATGACGAGCGATTCGCGGTTGTTCAGGTTACGGCACATCCACTCGATCTGGTCGGCGTAGACGTTCGGCGTGGCCGCTTCGACGGTCGACGGCAGGTTGACGATCATCTTGTTGGCTGGCGTCGGCTGCCAGACGGCGCTGACCGCATCGGTGATCTGCTTCGAGAAATCCAGCTCGGTCGTCGAGAACGATTCCGGCGAATACTCCAGGCCCCACTGGGTCTGCGGATGCTGGGACGTCAGATCCTTGATCAGCTGCGTGCCTTTGACGGCGATCTGTACGATCTCGTCGCGCTCCATATTGAACACCACACGGCGGAACACCGGCGCGACCGAGTTGTAGACGTGGACGATCGCGCGCTTGGCGCCGACGGCCGATTCGACGGTACGGCGAATCAGCTCATCGCGCGATTGGGTCAGCACGATGATCGTGACGTCGTCCGGGATGTGCTTGTCGTCGACCAGCATGCGCACGAAATCGAAGTCGGTCTGCGAGGCGGACGGGAAGCCTACCTCGATCTCCTTGATGCCGATCTTGACCAGCATCTTGAAGAAGCGCAGCTTCTTCTCCGGGCTCATCGGCTCGATCAATGCCTGGTTACCGTCGCGCAGGTCGGTGCTCATCCAGATCGGCGGCGTGGTGATGGTGCGGCTTGGCCACTGGCGGTCTGCCAGGTCGATGGCAGGGAAGGGACGGTACTTGGCGGCGGGATTGGTCAACATGATCGGATGCTCCTGATTGGTTTGGTCACTGGGCGGCGCGGACGCGCCTGCGGGTGGCGGAGGCTGCCGGGCGGGCCACGAAACGCGAGGCCCGGCAACCGGTCGGTAGGTTTAGCGCCAGTGCAGACTGGACGCGAGCGTTCGCCGCCAGGATGGACCCGGTGAGGAAAAACGATGAAGCGAAAATTGGCGTGGTAGACATCTGCGACTTTCCTGCTGCTGTGGAGACCGGCGTGTGCCGGGCGTACGGCCGAACGATCAGGCGCGTAGTAGCAGTGCAGCTAGCGATAGCGCGCCGGCGGCAGGGAGAGTGTTCGACAGATGCAGGGTGAAAGACATAATTTCGACTTTAAGGAACTCGGCGCCGTATGTCAAGCGGACAATAGGCGCGTGTGGAAAAGAAAGTACGGGAATTCAAGGTGGCATTATTTTCCAGTCAACGTGAAAACGTCGTTCCCGCGAAGGCGGGAACCCAAGTACGTCCCCTGCATCTGACACGCCGCAGGGGAATGTCCGACGCAGTTTATGCACCAGCCATCACCGGCAGCACCACCGCGCGCAAAGGCCCGTGATAGCATCGTTCGAGATACTTTCTGGAGATTTTGCCAATGCGCCGCCCTGTTATCGATGTGTCCCGTTTGCGCCTGAATCTGCTTGGCGCCCTTGGTTTGATGGCGCTGCTGGCCGGTTGCGGCGACGGCATCCCGAAAGACAAAGACAAGGACGATGACAAGCCGCCGCCGGCACAAACGGCGGCGTTGTCAGTCTTCGCGGGCGACCCGACTGCCGACGGGACCATGGACGGCACCGGCACGGCGGCGCGCTTCAACAATCCGCACGGGCTGGCGATCGACAGTAGCGGCAATGTCTATGTGGCGGATCGCGGCAACTACGTCATCCGCAAGATCACGCCGGACGGTGTGGTGACCACGCTGGCCGGCGGTGCAGGGCAGAGCCGGCTGATCAACGGCGCAGCCGCCAATGCGCGCTTCGTCAATCCGGTTGCGTTGACGGTGGGGAGTGGTGGCACGGTGTATGTGGCGGATGACGTCAACATCCGCAGCATCACAACGGGGGGCCAGGTCGCGACGGTGACGACGATCCCGGTTGGCAGCAACGTCGCGACAGCGAGCCGGCCTGACGTCACGCCAAGCGCGATTGCCGTCGACGCCAACAACAATCTCTACATCACCAACAACTACGGCACGCGCCGCTTCGCCATCGGTGCGGGCGGGACGGGGATTCTGGAAGGGCAGAACACGGTCAATGACCTGTTCGGCACGCGCACGCTGGCGCCGCGCGGGGTGGCGGTGGACAGTAGCAATGTCGTGTACTTGTTCGACCTCGAGCGCGAGATCAGTCGCTGGAATCCGACGGCCAATTTTGGCTCGGACAATCTGTTTACGATCGCTGGTGCGCCGAACGTTCGCGGCGCGGTGAACGGCACCGGCAACGCGGCGCGCTTCGAGCAGGTGGTGGCGCTGACGGTGGACCCGCAGGGCAATCTGTATGCGGCGGATGCGGTGAATAACCTGGTGCGCAAGATGACGCCGGCGGGTGTGGTGACGACGGTGGCGGGGACGACGCGGGCGACGACGTTGCGAGTGGGGGATCTGCCAGGGAGCTTGGGCGATGTTCGCGGCATTGTCACGGATGGCAAAGGGTTGCTGTATGTGACGTCGGGGAATGCGGTGGTCAAGATTCGGCTGCGGTAAGCAGCACGTCAGCGATAGGGAGATTGATGAAGACGCTCGTCCTCGTTCCTGCTTTTCTTCTGTTCTCCCTCTCGCCCGTTTTCGCAGCGGAAAAACTGCCAAACGATGTCAGACAGTTCATTGCGCAACGCGATGCGTGCGATCACTTTCGTGGCGAGCTACCCGATCCTGAAGAGGTGGAGCGGATGCGAGAAGTCACTAGCCAGATCGAGAAACGCTGTCGCGGTACTGATCGGCGACTGCACTCGCTCAAAAAGAAATATGGCAGCGATGCCAAGGTGAAAAAACGGCTGAATGTGTACGACGAACAGATCGAGCCGCGAGACAATCAGCGTTAGCTGGCACGTTAATCCAACGCCGGCACCTCGACGATCAGCCGAGCAATTTTTTGATACAAGGCGAGCTTGAATTCATCGCGGTCGATCGACGAGTGGCATCGGCGATGGCAATTTGGGCAGAGGGCGGCCGCATTTGCTGTAGTGTCGGAACCGTGGCTCGACAGTGGCATGACGTGATGGACTTCGAGGTAGGGCAGGCCGTCTCCGCCCATGAACGGTGCGGGAGCATCACAACGTTCGCAGCGACCGTTTGCGACTTGCAGCACCCATGCTTTCACCGCCGGGTCTCGCACGTAAGAGGTCGCAATCGTCGACACCATGGCTGGTTGAAAGCTGCCGAGTGGACGCGTAGCAAGCGTTTGCTGCCGCAATGCCGTCACGTTCCTGGCCAATCTTGCCGGATCGGCTGTTGCAACGAACGGCTCAAGAAATTCGATGCCGCTCGTATGCAGCAGCGTGATCATCTTTTCCTTGACGGTGGTGCCGATATTTTTCGCAGGCAGATAGCCCACGATCCAAGGCATTTTCAGCTCATACAGCGCCGCCGATATATTCTGCATACGGAACTCAATGGAGCCCTTGGTCCGCGTCGCAAGTGGGCCGGCCCGTAAATCACGGTTTATCTGGGCCTTGCTGTATGGCTGGCCATTCAATTCGGCCCGCAGCATGTCGAGGTAGGCTTCGATAGCACGCAACAATTCATCGTCCGTCCATGGACTGTTACTGATAACGGGTGACTCATGGACGGATTCGGACATGACGGGAGGAACATAACGTTCTCCCCAGTCTATCGACTGTTCAATATCTCAGCAACAACATTTGCGAATTGTCGTCGTGGTCGTTAAAAGAAACCAACCAGGATGGCCGCTCAGACGGCCGGCCATCCCCAATACTGACCGTTCAAGCCGGCATCATGACAGCCTGAGTACCATACACAATCATCCGACCACCATGCTGGCGCTGCCATGCAGCCGCCGCGGGCTGGTCTGCAAACCAGACATGCTCATGGTCGCCGAACGCGCCGAGGTCGAGCCGGAACCGATCCAGAATCTCGCTCGGGCGACGATCGATATCGCGTTTGCAGGCATCCCAACTCGCATAGCCGAGTTCCGCTGCCAGCGTGCGAAACATATGCTTGAGTTGTAGCTTGGCGCGAGCATGGTAAAGCTCGGTCAGGCGTGGCATCGAAAACGCGCGCGCTGCGTGGACACGGCGGACGATAGGGAGTGCCTTGCTGGGTTGGTCCGAGTGCGCGCTGCGCAACATGCCACGGGCGTGGCGGCGCAAAAAGTCGGTGTTGGTGTCGGGCGGGATTTGTTGCTGAGTTTGGGGACGCATGCCTGATCCTATTCACATGATGTTGCCGCTCTCGCTACGGCGACTGTGATTGAACAGGTATGACTCCTGAAACGGATTTTCCTGAGCAGGTGCGTTGGCTTTCGCGAGAGCTGGGCGGCCTGCACTGCCCAGCGTCAATACTAGCACGGGTTGCACGCCATGTAACGGTGCCTGTTGCGCATCCAATGAAAAAGGGCCAACCGAATGGTTGGCCCTTTCTGGACGATCGTTCAAGCAAACATCTTAAACGTCGATATTCCCCGCCCGCAGTGCATTCGCCTCAATAAAGTTCCGACGCGGTTCCACGTCATCCCCCATCAACGTCGTAAAGATCTGATCCGCCGCGATCGCATCATCGATCTGCACCTTCAGCAGACGACGCACGGTCGGATCCATCGTGGTTTCCCACAGCTGCGACGGGTTCATCTCGCCCAGACCTTTGTAACGCTGCTTCGACACGCCGCGCTCGGCTTCTTCACGCAGCCACAGCATCGCTGCGTGGAAGTCGCGTACGGCGAATTCCTTCATGCGCTCGCCTTCGCCGCGGCGCACGATCGCGCCTTCGCCCATCAGGCCCTGGAACGTTGCTGCCGAGTTGGCCAGCACCGCGTAATCCGCGCCTGCCACGAAGTCGGCGTCGATCGACGTCACCTGCACGTTGCCGTGGTAGATGCGTTCGATGCGCAGCGCGTGCTTTTCGGACAGGTCGTCCGAGCGCACCTTGACCTTGACGGCCGGGTCGTTGATCGATTTTTCCATCGCCTGTGCCGATGCTTCAGCGTTCTCGAGCGTGGTCAGGTCCAGTGCCACGCCGCCACTGAAGATCGCGGTCAGTGCGGCCCGGTCGATCACGCGCGTCAGGCGCATCATGATGGTGTTGGCCAGGTTGTACTGGCGTGCCAGTTCGCCCAGCGCTTCGCCGCTGATCGGCTCGGCGCCGTCGCGCGGGATGAGCGACGCGGTATTCAGCGCGAACGTCATCATGTAGCTGGCTTCTTCGATGTCGTCCTTCAGATAGCGTTCGTCGCGGCCGGCCTTGACCTTGTACAGCGGCGGTTGCGCGATGTAGATGTGGCCGCGCTCGACCAGTTGCGGCATCTGGCGGTAGAACAGCGTCAGCAGCAGGGTGCGGATGTGGGCGCCGTCGACGTCCGCATCGGTCATGATGATGATGCGGTGGTAGCGCAATTTCTCGACGTTGAACTCGTCCGGGCCGATCGACGTGCCGAGCGTGGCGATCAGGGTCGTGATCTGCTCCGACGACAGCATCTTTTCAAAGCGCGCCTTTTCCACGTTCAGCACCTTGCCGCGCAGCGGCAGGATGGCCTGGAACTTGCGGTCGCGGCCCTGCTTGGCCGAGCCGCCTGCCGAGTCACCCTCGACGATGTAGAGTTCGGCCAGCGCCGGGTCGCGTTCCTGGCAGTCGGCGAGTTTCGACGACAGGCCCAGGCCGTCCATGACGCCTTTGCGGCGCGTCAGGTCGCGTGCCTTGCGCGCGGCTTCGCGGGCGCGGGCGGCTTCGACGATCTTGCCGCAGATGATCTTGGCGTCGTTCGGCTTTTCGGCCAGGAAGTCGGTCAGCGTCTTGGCGACGATCTCTTCGACCGGGCCGCGCACTTCGGACGACACCAGCTTATCCTTGGTCTGCGACGAGAATTTCGGTTCCGGCACTTTCACTGACAGCACGCAGGTCAGGCCTTCGCGCATGTCGTCGCCGGAGATTTCGACCTTGGCCTTCTTGGCGAACTCGTGTTCGTCGATGTACTTGTTGATCACGCGCGTCATGGCCGCGCGCAGGCCCGTCAGATGGCTGCCGCCGTCGCGCTGCGGGATGTTGTTCGTGAAGCACAGCACCTGCTCGTTGAAGGCGTCGTTCCACTGCATCGACACGTCGACCGAGATGTTCGTGTTCTGGTCCGACATGCGCTCGCCGGTCGCCTGGAAGACGGTCGGGTGCAGCACGTTCTTGGTCTTGTTGATGTATTCGACGAAGCCGCGCGTGCCGCCTTCGAATGCATAGATTTCTTCCTTGCCCGAGCGCTGGTCGGTCAGCTTGATGCTCACGCCATTGTTCAGGAACGACAGTTCGCGGATGCGCTTGGACAGAATTTCGTAGTGGAACTCGACGTGGTTGAAGATGGTCTCGTCGGCCCAGAAGTGTACGTCGGTGCCGCGCTTGTCGGTTTCGCCAATGACCTTGATTGGCGAGACTTCGATGCCGTTGACCATCGCCAGTTCGCGGTTTTGCGGCACGCCGCGTACGAATTCCATCTGGTGCACTTTGCCGTCGCGGCGGATCGTCACGCGCAGCAGTTTTGACAGTGCATTCACGCACGAGACGCCCACGCCGTGCAGGCCGCCGGAAACTTTGTACGAGTTCTGGTCGAACTTGCCGCCGGCATGCAATTCGGTCAGGACGATCTCGGCTGCCGAGCGTTTTGGCTCGTGCTTGTCGTCCATTTTCAGGCCGACCGGGATGCCGCGGCCGTTGTCGGTGATCGAGATCGAGTTGTCCGAGTGGATCGTGACATGGATTTCGGTGCAGTGGCCGGCCAGCGATTCGTCGATCGAGTTGTCCAGCACTTCGAAGACCAGGTGGTGCAGGCCGGTGCCGTCGGACGTGTCGCCAATGTACATGCCCGGGCGCTTGCGCACCGCTTCCAGACCTTCCAGGATCTGGATCGAGGAGGCGCCATAATCATCCACCGGGATGGCGGGGATATTTTCTGCTGGGGTATTCTCGGACATGGACTACTTTCTTTAAAACTGAGTATTTCAGACCGGCACGCGAAGCGTGCGGTACGCTGCATCCGGGCCGCCGGAGCGGCCCGTTCGAGGCATCAAATACGCATCGGCATGACGACATACTTGAAGTCGCCGACCTCGGGAATCGAGATCAGCGCCGACGAGTTCGAGTCGCCCAGGGCGATGTTGACCTGGTCGCACTTCAGGTTGTTGAGCACGTCGAGCAGGTAGGTCACGTTGAAGCCGATGTCGATCGAATCGCCACCGTAGTCGATCTCGAGTTCTTCGACTGCTTCTTCCTGGTCGGCATTGGTCGAGCTGATTTTCATGACGCCCGGCTCGATGATGCAGCGCACGCCCTTGAACTTGTCGCTGGTCATGATCGCGGCACGCTGCAGCGAGCGCAGCAGCTCATCGCGGCTGATCGTGAAGTCGTTCTTGTAACCTTTTGGAATCACGCGCGTGTAGTCAGGGAACTTGCCCTCAACCAGTTTCGAGACCAGCTCGATGTCGGCGAAGGTCAATTTGACTTGCGACGCGGCGATGTCCAGGCGGACCGTTTCATCGCTTTCTTCCAGTAGGCGCTGCAGTTCGATGATGGTCTTGCGCGGGATGATCACTTCCTGGCGCTCGAACTGCTGTTCGGTTTCCACCGAGCAGAAGGCCAGGCGGTGACCGTCGGTCGCTACGGCAATGATATTGCTGCCGTCGAGCACCAGCAGCAGGCCGTTCAGGTAGTAGCGGATGTCCTGCTGCGCCATCGAGAAGTACACCATGTTGAACAGGTGCTTGAGCGTCTTTTGCGGCAGCGTGACCGATGCGTTGTAGGTGTCGGCGATCGAGACGGTCGGGAACTCTTCGGCAGCGAGCGTCTGCAGCGCGAAGCGCGACTTGCCGCTCTGCACGGCCAGGCGCTTGTTTTGCAGCGTCATCGTGACGTCGCCCGATTCCGGCAGCGCGCGCAGGATGTCGAGGAGTTTACGCGCCGCGACCGTCGTGCCGGCGACTTCGTCGCCGGCGCCGATATTGGCGTGCGTGGTGATCTGTACTTCGGTGTCGGTCGACAGGAACGACACGTTCTGGCCATCTTTGCGAATGAGGATATTGGCCAGAATCGGCATAGTGTGCCGACGCTCGACAATACCACTCACGATCTGCAGTGGCCGGAGAAGCGTATCTCGGGTGGATTTGACCAGTTGCATTTTATCCTCAGTACGTTTGATTGGTTAATTATTACTAAAACGATATTGTGCCATTGCCTACGGCAAACACAAGGCGTCTGCCCGGCTGCTGCCGGATTACCCTTTCAGGGTCTGTTCCAGCACGTGCAGCTCGTGGTTGCATTCGGGATTCTTCTGGCGGTCGCCCGCGATCTTGCGCACGGCGTGCAACACGGTCGTGTGGTCGCGTCCGCCGAACAGTTCGCCGATTTCCGGCAAGCTCTTTTGCGTGAGTTCCTTGGCCAGGTACATGGCGATCTGGCGCGGGCGGGCGATGTTGGCCGGCCGGCGCTTCGAGTACATGTCCGCGACCTTGATGTTGAAGAAGTCGGCCACCGTCTTCTGGATGTTCTCCACCGAGATCTGGCGGTTCTGCACCGACAGCAGATCCTTCAGCGCCTCTTTGACGACGTCGATCGTGATGTCCTTGCCGTGGAAACGCGAGTAGGCCAGGATCTTGCGCAGCGCGCCTTCGAGTTCACGCACGTTCGAGCGCAGGTGCTTGGCCACGAAGAAGGCGACGTCGTCCGACAGCGTCACGTCTTCGGATTGCGCTTTCTTGAGCAGAATCGCGACGCGCATTTCCAGCTCCGGCGGCTCGATCGCCACCGTCAGGCCGGAATCAAAACGCGAGATCAGGCGGTCGTCCATGCCCGTGATCTCTTTCGGATAGGTATCCGACGTGATGATGATCTGTTTCTTCGCGGCGATCAGCGCCTCGAACGCATAGAAGAATTCTTCCTGCGTGCGGCTTTTGCCACCGAAGAACTGAATATCATCGATCAAGAGCATGTCGAGCGAGTGATAGTAGTGCTTGAAGTCGTCGAAGCCCTTGCGTTGATAGGCGGTGACGACGTCGCGCACGTACTGCTCGGCGTGGATGTAGCGGATGCGCGCGTTCGGCTGGTCGGCCATGACCTGGTTGCCGATCGCATGGATCAGGTGGGTCTTACCCAAGCCGACGCCGCCATAGAAGAACAGCGGGTTGTACGACACGCCCGGGTTGTTCGCCACCTGGATCGCGGCGGCGCGCGCCAG
Organism: Telluria sp. LT1R51-2; assembly: GCF_059685775.1. Taxonomy (NCBI): domain Bacteria; kingdom Pseudomonadati; phylum Pseudomonadota; class Betaproteobacteria; order Burkholderiales; family Oxalobacteraceae; genus Telluria; species Telluria sp. LT1R51-2. The sequence goes on from NZ_JCASIM010000002.1 coordinate 935,927, forward strand.
CTGGTTGGCCTTACCGGTCACGAAGCTGTCGAAGGTCAGCTCGGTGTTGATGCGGCTTTGCTCTCGTTTCGGCGAGTTGGCGATGTTCAGGTTCTGGTTGTGGCTGGGGCCGTTGCCGCTGTTCGGGCTCGGGTGTTCAGCACCGGGCGCCGGGCGCGGGGCGTTGAAGTCGACGGTCGCGGTGGAGCCGGACGCACCGGCACTGGCCGTGTTGCGCGACGGGTGCGTTTTAGGGTCGAGCACAAACTGCACCTCGACCGGCGCTTCCCAGTACTGGGCTGCCAACTCCGTGATGCGGGTGGCAAACTGTGTCTTGACCCAGTCGAGCTTGAAGCGATTCGGTGCGGCCACGCGCAGCTTGCCGTCTTCGTAGTCGAGGGCGACCAGCGGTTTGATCCACGCGCTATATTGCTGTGGCGTGAGCTCGAGCTCTAGCTGCGCGGAACAGGTCTGCCAAAAATTTTCCATTACTTCGCTTGTTGATACGTAACACGCTATTTTACCCGCACCGGACAAAGTTATCCACAGGCGCTACACAAATTTTCCACCGAGCCGGCCTGTCGGGGCACCCGGCAAGCGGGCCAGGAAGGGCGATAGGGGCGGCTTGCGAAACAACATCAACCTTGACACTGAGGCGCGAATTAGAGTCTAATTCAGGGTTCCCCGTCCGTGCACCGTGTCAGGCTGATAATTTCAGCGGCTGGTAGTCGGGCGAAGAGAGACCTGTGGCATGACGCGAGCTTAATCTGCGAAATTGTCATCGGCGCCGAATCTGACCCAAGTCAGACCCGATTTTGCATCTTATTTTGCTTTAAGCGAGACCACCATGAAACGTACTTACCAACCTTCCGTCGTCCGTCGCAAGCGCACGCACGGCTTCCGCGCACGTATGGCTACCCGTGGTGGCCGTCAAGTCCTGAACGCTCGCCGCGCCAAAGGCCGCAAGCGTCTGGCTGTCTAAGTCACACACCGCACGTTGCGGTCAGTGATGACAGGCGAAGGTTCGCACGACTTCGCGCGCGTTCGGCGCATCGTTAAAACGGATGAATTTTCATCCGTTTTTCGTTTGCGGCCAGCGCAAAAAACGGCGCATTTCGTGCTCTATACGCGACCGAACGCACTGCCGCATGCGCGGCTGGGCGTCGTTGCGGCCAAGCGCTTTGCGCCGCGCGCTGTCACGCGCAACACGATCAAGCGCATCACGCGCGAACTGTTCCGCACCACCGGCCTGCCGCCTGTCGATTGCATTGTCCGCTTGTCGCGGCCGGTCAACGGCAAGGATGGCCCGGCCACGAACCGGGCCCTGAAGGCCGCGTTGAAGGTGGAACTGACGCGCCTGTTCGCGTCGCAGCTGCGGCGCCCGGCGCCGGTGGACGCAGCATGAAAACGCTGCTCGTCTCGCTGTTTGTCGGGATCTTGCGCGGTTATCAACTGCTGATCTCGCCAATGCTCGGGCCGCGCTGCCGTTTCTACCCCAGTTGTTCGCATTATGCGATCGAAGCGTTGCGCGTCCACGGCGCTGCACGCGGCTCATGGCTGGCCGTGCGCCGCGTGGGCCGCTGCCATCCGTGGCACGCCGGCGGCCTCGACCCGGTGCCGCCTCACGGCGCCAAGGAATCCCATTCAGCCGCTTGCGGTTGCAACCACTCCTGAAGACTCCAATGGAATTCAATAAACGTACTGTCCTGTGGATCGTGTTCGCCATTTCCCTGATTGTTCTCTGGAACAATTGGATGGTGGCTAACGGCAAACAGTCGATGTTCTCGCCGGCGCGTCCGGCCCAGGTTGCCCAGCAAAAGCCATCCGATGTGCCGGCTGCACCGCAAGCGGGCAGCAATGCCGTGCCCGGTGTACCGGCCACGCCAGGTGCGCCTGTTGTTCCTGGCGGCGCGCCAGTGGCCGCCGTGGCAAGCCCGGTCGTTACCGTCACCACCGACGTCGTCAAGGTCGACATCGACCCGGTCGGCGGCGTGATCAAGCGCCTCGAGATGCTCCAGTACCGTGATCACTTCGACAAGACCAAGAACCAGGTCCTGTTCAGCGTGAATGGTCCGAACGTGTATCTGGGCCAGACTGGCCTGATCGGCACCACTGCCGCTGGCGTGCTGCCGAACCACACCACGCCGTTCACCGTCCGTCCTGGCGTGCGTACGCTGGGCGCGAATGGCCAGGTGCAGGTCGTGATGGATGCGGAGCAGGGCGGCGTGCGCCTGACCAAGACGCTGACGTTCCGCAAGGGCGACTACCTGATCGGCGTGCGTCACGACGTGACCAATATCGGCACCGCGCCGGTCCAGCCATCGCTGTACCTGCAGCTGCAGCATGACGGCACCAAGCCGGCCACCGATTCGTGGTTCATGCCAAGCTACACCGGCCCGACGCTGTACACGAACGCGGACAAGTACCAGAAGCTGACCTTCGAGAAGATCGAAAAGGGCAGTGCGGATCACGCGCTGAAGGCCGACAACGGCTGGGTCGCGATCTCGCAGCACTTCTTTGTGTCGGCCTTCATTCCGGCCGACCGTACGCCGCGCGACATCTTCACCAAGAAGATCGCCACCAACCTGTATGCGATCGGTACCGTGCAGTCGATGGGCACCGTGGCGCCTGGCGCCACCGTGTCGGTTGACTCGCGCCTGTATTCGGGACCGCAGGACGAGCGCACGCTGGAAACCATCACCCCGGGCCTGGAGCTGGTGAAGGACTACGGCATGCTGACCGTGATCGCCAAGCCGATCTTCTGGGTTATGACGCAGCTGCACGCGATGCTGGGCAACTGGGGCTGGACCATCGTCGCCCTGACCATCCTGATCAAGCTGGCGTTCTTCCCGCTGTCGGCGGCAGGTTATCGCAGCATGGCCAAGATGCGTGTGGTCACGCCAAAAATGCAGGCGATCCGTGAACGCTTCAAGAGCGATCCGGTCAAGATGCAGCAAGCCACGATGGAGCTGTACAAGACCGAGAAGATCAATCCGCTGGGCGGCTGCCTGCCGATCCTGGTGCAGATGCCGGTGTTCTTCGCCCTGTACTGGGTGCTGCAGGCATCGGTCGAAATGCGCGGCGCGCCATGGATCGGCTGGATCCAGGATCTGACGCAGCCTGACCCGTTCTACATCCTGCCGGTCATCTATGCGGTGTCGATGTTCATCACGACCAAGCTCAATCCGCAGCCGACCGACCCGGTGCAGGCCAAGATGATGCTGTTCATGCCGATCGCGTTCTCGGTGGTGTTCTTCTTCTTCCCGTCCGGCCTCGTGCTGTACTGGGTGGTCAACAACATCCTGTCGATCGCGCAGCAGTGGGTCATCACGCGCAAGTTCGAGACGGCCGCAGCCAAGTAATCTGCCGGCGTCGTCGAGAAAAGCCCGCGCCTTGTGCGCGGGCTTTTTTCTTTTTCGCGGTCCGCCGATAGGCCCGGCCGCGCGCATCCCTTACAATCGCCCCATGAAACTCGATACCTCACCCATCGCCGCCATCGCCACTGCCCCGGGCCGCGGCGGCATCGGCGTCGTGCGCGCCTCCGGCAAGGAACTGGGCGCGCTGATCGCTGCGCTGTTCCCCGGTGCGACGCTCGCGCCGCGCCATGCAACCTATATCCCGTTCAAGGCCGCCAACGGCGACATCATCGACGAGGGCCTGGCCCTGTACTTCCCGGGCCCGCATTCGTACACCGGCGAAGACGTGCTGGAACTGCAGGGCCACGGCGGTCCGATCGTGCTGCAGATGCTGCTGGGGCGTGTGCTCGAAGCGGGCAGCGGCATGGACCTGCGCCTGGCCGAACCGGGTGAATTCACGCGCCGCGCGTTCCTCAACGATAAGCTCGACCTGGCCCAGGCTGAGGCGGTGGCCGACCTGATCGACGCCTCCACCGAAGCAGCCGCCAAGTCGGCGTCGCAATCGCTGTCGGGCGCGTTTTCGCAAGTGGTGCACACGCTGGTGGACCAGACGACCAATCTGCGCATGCTGGTCGAAGCCACGCTCGACTTCCCGGAAGAAGAAATCGACTTCCTCGAAAAATCGAACGCGCGCGGCCAGCTGGCCGGGATCATCACGGCGCTGGAACACGTGTTCCGCCAGGCGGCGCAAGGCGCGCTGCTGCGCGAAGGGTTGAATGTCGTGCTGGTCGGGCAGCCGAACGTGGGCAAGTCGTCACTCCTGAACGCATTGGCCGGGGCCGACGTTGCGATCGTCACGCCGATTGCCGGCACCACGCGCGACAAGGTCAGCGAGACGATCCAGATCGAGGGTATCCCGCTGAACATCATCGACACCGCCGGCATCCGCGCGATCAGCGACGAGATCGACGTGGTCGAGCGCATCGGCATTGAGCGCACCTGGGGCGAAGTGGGCAAGGCCGACGTGATCCTGCACCTGCTGGACGCGAACCTGGGCCCGAGCGCGGCCGACGAAGCCATCGTCGCGGCCTTCCCGGCCAACGTGCCGGTGGTGCGCATCTGGAACAAGATCGACCTGTCGGGCCACAAGCCATCAAAAGATGAAAGCACGGACGCCGTGCACCTGTATCTGTCGGCGCACGAAAAGCTCGGCATCGACCTGCTGCGCGCCGAACTGCTGCGCATCGCCGGCTGGCAGCAGACGGGCGAATCGCTGTTTCTGGCGCGCGAGCGGCACCTGATTGCGCTGCGCGCGGCCAGCGACCATCTGGAACTGGCGCGCCAGCATGCAATGCAGGATGACCAGTCGCTGGACCTGTTTGCCGAAGAGCTGCGGCTGGCGCAGGATCAACTGTCCAGCATCACCGGGCAGTTCACGCCGGATGATTTGCTGGGGGTGATTTTTGGGCGATTTTGTATCGGAAAATAGATAGTTGCCAATGGTTGATTTGATCATCGCAGCGGCCAAAACCACACCTCTTTGCTAGTCCAGTAACACGCCGACCCGCACACCTGCATCCCGCCGAGCTGAGGCGCGACGATGTCGATATGGCCACCCTCGTAGATGCCAGGGCTCAACCGGAAGAACGACACGATGCCACTACGGTGGCCGACATCTTCGATCATCCCGCTGCCGCTCAACTTCTCGGGCTTGCCCAGCATGGTGGGGCGTGACAGGATCATCGACAGCTTTGCCTGTCCCGGCTCGATCATCTTGCCCTTGAGTGCCCCAGTCCTGATGGGAATGCGACCACCGGGGATTGTAATGCCCGACCGAATCAGCGCCAAACTGACGCGGATCGCGCAGGTATTGCCGTAGTCGGAATTTTTTATCAGGTCATCCCACCCGATCTGCTGGAACAACGTATTGCGGCTGACGACGCGGTTACTCGGGTAGTTTTTCATCAGTACGCCAAATGGGACTCGCATGTCATCTCCCGTCGGCGCAAGGGAAGCGAGCCACATACAGCGCTATCAGCTCGGCGGCTGCATTGCCCGGCATCGAGCCAGCGCGCCCGCGCAGCTCGTCCCATATACGATCATCGATTTCCAGCGGCTTCATACCGGGCGGCGCGCACCACAGCCGCCCCTGCGTTGCATCGACAACCCCGGCCTGATAGCCCTCTGCATACCGCTGCTGGAACGCCGCATCGGGCTGCTGGCGCCATTTATCCACGCCTGGCTGTCCGGCCACCTTTGCTACGAACCTATCGCCCGACAGGTGCCATGTGAATGCTCCAAATGGCCGCGCCGCCGCGCCGCATATCAGCGTCAGGACCGCGCATAGAACTGCGCACTTCATACGATTCGCCATACCCACCTCCGATGAATTGTGAGTGAGTATTGTGTCGTCCAAAACTTGAGACGGTCTTGCGCGTCGCCAGCGCATCAACTTATATGAAATGCCTGTGCGAATAGCGGTAGCTGTCCAAAGCGCAACGGCTCGCATCTGCGTATCGCCCACCGCTGTTGTCGCGACGCGTCGCGCGCCAATACCGCCGGGCATGCTAGGCTTGGGCGTATGAACACGCGAATCAGTCTCATTGCCTCCCATCCTGCGCGCCGCACGCTGTTGCGGCTCGCCGCCATGCTGGTCAGCGCCACTCTGTTGTCATCCTGCGCCAGCGTCCTCGGCCCGCGCCAGGTCGAGCTGCCGCTGCACAAGTTGCAATCCAGCCTCGACAAGCGCTTCCCGATCAACGAGCGCTTGCTCGAGATCTTCGATGTCCAGCTCACGCGCCCGCAACTGTCGCTGGTGCCTGATCAGGACCGGGTCGCGCTCGCCGTCGATGCGTCGGTCGCGCCGCCGTTTGCACGCGCCTGGGCTGGCAACGTTGCGTTCTCGGGCCGCCTGTATATCGATCCAGGGCGCGCCGCCGTCATGATGGCCGAGCCGCGTGTCGATCGCCTGCAGCTTGGCAATCCCGATGCCGAGCGCCAGTTGGCGCGCGTGGCCAATACGCTGATCGACACCGTCGCGCGCGACATGCCGGTGTATGCGTTCGACCAGAAGGACTTGCGCTACGCCGGCGTGCAGTTCGTTCCGACGCGCATCCAGACAACCCGCACGGGCCTGTTGGTCACGCTCGAACCGGCGAAGTAACGCCACCCGATCCGCATGTTGCACTTGCGTCAAATTGCATCAGGACGGCAGATCAGGGATTGCACCCGCATTGCATTGGGAGCACACTGATACGCAACGAACCGCAGGATGGGTTCGCCAGTCGGGCTCCCGCTTGCGCTTTCTCATGGGCATGGAGTTCCACTGAAGTAATCTTTCTCTGACTTCAGGTTGCCGTATCAGGGGGTGGATCTTGGAAACGACTTATGAGAGTTTTCCGGACAGTGGCCGGCCGTTGCAGGCGCCGCCCGTCTCGGTAGCCGCCGCCGTGAGCGCCGCGCCCACCCGCGCCAACCTGCCCGCCAAGGGCTCGTGCTGGTACTGTGAAAAGCCGCTCGACAGCGTGCGGCGGTTCTGCGGCAAACCCTGCGCCGATGCCTTCGACGAAGAGGCCGAGTTCACGCGTTGAACTCAGGCTCCCGCATGCGCCAGCAGCATCAACGCATGCTCGAAATCGAAGCGCCTGACTGCCGTTTCCAGCGCCGCCATGCGGTTGGCGCCCAGCGTGACCAAGAGGCGTGGCCGCAGCAGCGCCACCAGCTCGGGCGCGCGCCCATCGCCGATATCGAGCATCGCGCGCAGCCGCGCCAGGTCGCGTGCATCGACCGGCAGCGGTGACGAGACCATCGACGGCGCTGCCGACAAAGCCGGTGCATCCGGCACCACCAGCAGCGCATCCACTTCCACCAGCACCCGTGTCAACTCACAGTCCAGCGCATCGATCAGCGCGACCGGCGCGGCGCCGTCCGTCTTGAGCGCCAGTTCGACGTCGAGCGCCAGGCGGCGCAGCGGGAGTGCCTCGATCATCCCGGCCGCGCCCTTGAGCGTGTGGGCGATGCGCTGCGCCAGCACGGCGTCGCCGGCAGCGATGGCGGCTTGCAGACGCGCGATCAGGTCGCGGTAGTCGCCGGCAAAGCGCGCCAGCAGGCGCAGGAACATTGCACGGTCGCCCATGACCCGGTCCAGGGCTGTCGCCAGGTCGATGACGGCGGCGGTGTCGCCACTCGGGGCGCCTGTCACCGGGTGGTGAACGACCAGCTGCGCGTGACGGCCGCGCCGTTGACTGTGCCGGCGAAGCTGACGTCGTAGACGGTGGCCTCGCGCAGCGGCTGCAGCGGGATGATGGCCGCAGCCGGCTTGTTGTCGGACAGGGGCAGGACGCGCAGCACGGTCAGTTCGCTGCCGCCGCGCGGGCGCACGGTGAAGCTGGTGACCGTGACGTTGGCGTCGAGGTTGGTGTGCACGCTGATCGGATAGCCCACTTCGTTGGCGTTGGGGACCGGGTCGGGCTGCTCGGTATTGCTGAAGAAGTTCGGCACGACCTGGGTCTGGCCATTGAACGGCCAGGTGACGAGCGTGCCGCGTGCGATGCCGGGGCCGAAGCCGTCGCGGCTGGCGAAATCGGCGGTGAAGTAGCGGTAGCCGCTGCTGGCCGTGGCCGCGCCGGTGCCGATCTCGCGGAACATCGGCTCGAAGATCACGAAGCGGTGATAGATCGCGGTGATCAGTTCTTCGGCCATGTAGAAGCCCGAGCCGTTGCGGCTGCCCGAGATGACTTCGCCGTAGGCATAGCCACGGTCGGCGCGCAACGTGTAGCCGGCTGCGTTCAGGCGCGCGCCCAGGTCGGCGCCGGTAAAGCCCTGGCGCCCGGCGACCTGGTCGTGGCTCATGAGGTTATTGACGCGCAGGTATTCGGCATGCCCGAGCGCGGCGTTGTTGATCTGCGCGTTCTCGGGAACCTGCGGTACACCGATCTGGCCGCGCCGGTAATTGATCCAGTTGCGCCCGTCGACGGCGATATTGCCAGTCTGCGTGGGCGCCGCGATCCCAGTGGGGTCGGCGGCCACGGAAGAATCAGGACTGACGGCGGTGCCGCCGGTGACCTGGGCGGACGGGCTGTCGCTATCGCTGCTGCCGCAGGCAGCCAGGCCCAGGACGGCAGCCAGGGCTGGGATCATTAACTGCCAACGGAGCGTATAGCTCATCTTGCAACTCCTGTCAATACGGGCTTAATTCGATATTCTAGGGCAAATCCCGACGTCATGGCGGGTGGTGACGTCAACGCGCAACCACCTTGATTTGCAGCCTGTAGAATAAGCCATCATTTATCTTGTCGAGTCGACCATTGAAGCCTATTAACCAACAACGCCTCGCACGCGCCAAATTCGCCCTGCCGAGTTCCGTCACGTTGCTGTCGATTGCCTGCGGCTTCGCCAGTATCGTGATCTCGGTCGACAATGCGCGCGTGGGCGATCCGGGCGACTTCCGTCTGGCCGCCATCCTGCTGGTGCTGGCTGGCGTGTTCGATGCGCTCGATGGCTTCGTGGCGCGCGCGACCAATACCCAGTCCAGCTTCGGCATGCAGCTCGACTCGATCGCCGACGTGATGAACTTCGGCTGCGCCCCGGGCCTGCTGCTGTACTGCTACGGCTTCACGCAACTGAACGACGTGCATCCGACGCTGGTGCGCATGGGCGGCCTGGCCTGCTTCGTATTCGTCACCTGTGGCGCGCTGCGCCTGGCGCGCTTCAATATCAGCCAGGGCCGCACCGACCCGCGCTACTTCGTCGGCATGCCGATCACCGCCGGCGCGGCCTGCGTGTCGGCCGTGGTCGTGGCCTGGCCCGATCCGGTCACCCAGATGGCCCAGGCGTTCATGGTGGCGGCCCTGATGGTGGTGGTTGGCGCGCTGATGGTCTCGACCATCCGCTTCCCCAGTTCCAAGCACCCGAGCGGGAAGCTGATGATCGTCATCGTCGCTGTCTGCGCGGTCTTGCTGGCCGTGCTGCAGACGCGCTTCTTCGTGTTGTTCTTCCTGGTGTACGTGACGTTGACGCTGCTGCTCAATCTCGGCTGGAAGATGGGCTGGCGTGGGGTGGCGCAGCCGAAAGTCTACGACGAAGAGTGAACCGGCGGCCCTGACAAGGGCCGTTTTTTCGTTCAGGCGAACTTGTCGAGCATCGCCGCCAGATGCGCGGCGCGTTCGCGCGCTTCCGGCAAGTCGGCCGCGCCGCTCGTCTGGGTCACGATCGATGCGGTCAGCAACTGTACGAACGAGCGGTCGAGCGCCTTGCGCGCCGCCGCCATCTGCTGCGCCACGGCGTCGCAGTCCACTGGCGTGTCGGCCAGCGCGATCAGTTTTTGCACGCCGCGCAGCTGGCCCTCGATCCGCGCCAGCCGGTTCAGCAGATCCTTCTTTTGCGGTGCCGTCAACGCCTTGCCTTCGACGATCTTGACGTGGGCCTCGAGCATCAGGCGACCTCGTGGCCGCGCGCGGCGCGCAGGATATGGAACCAGTCTTCGCGCGTCAGTTCAAAGGTGGTGCCGGCCACCGCGTCGGCAATTGCCGCGATGCGGCCGGTGCCGGTCAGCGGAATTGGGCGGCTTGGCAGGCGCATGATCCACGCGAACACCACGCTGGCAAACGGCTGGTTCAAGCGCTCGGCAATGCCCTGGATCGTCTGGCGCAGCACCGCCGCGCGCTCGTTTGCCGGGTCGAACAGGCGCCCGCCACCCAGCGGCGACCAGACCATCGGTGCGATGCCCAGGTCTTGCAGGCCGTCGAAGGTTTCGTCGAACAGGGGCGTGGTCACGAGCGGCGAGAACTCGACCTGGTTGGTGCTCAGGGCGACGCGGCGATTGAGCGACTCGAACTGGTGGCGCGTGAAATTCGACACGCCCACGTGGCGCACCTTGCCGGCCGCCTGCAACCGCGTAAACGCTTCGGCAATCTCGTCGAAGTTCATCAGCGGATCGGGCCGATGGATCAGCAGCAGGTCGAGGTGGTCGGTGTGCAGGCGGCGCAGCGATTCTTCGGCCGACGCGATGATGTGCGCCGCATCGGTGTCGTAGTGCTGGATCGTGTGGCCGGGATGTTTGGCCGACATGAGCCGGATGCCGCACTTGCTCACCAGTTCGATGCGGGCACGCAGGGAAGGCTGGGCGCGCAGGGCCTCGCCGAACAGCATCTCGACGCCGTAGTCGCCATAGATGTCGGCATGGTCAAACGAGGTCACGCCCAGCGCGATGCATTGTTCGATGAACTCGACGCGCGCCGCGACCGGCATCGCCCATTCCGTCATGCGCCACATGCCGGCGACGATGCGCGAGAGCGTCGGGCCGCCTTCACGCGTGAGGGTGCGGGGGCAGCGCAGATCGGCAGGCAGGGCAGGCGACATCGTGTTTCTTTCGTCATGACAGGATTACACGATTATAGCCCTGCCACGGCGAACCCCTTGCCGGGCTCCCATGAAAAAAGCCCGCCGGCGCAGCTGCGCGGGCGGGCTTGCCTGATCTGGCGACCGGATTACTGCATCCAGAGACGCATCGAATCCCAGGCGCGGCCAAAGATGCTCGCTTCCTGGACTTCTTCCAGCGCGACGACCGGCAGCACCAGCAGCGGCTTGCCGTCGACCGTCATCTTGAGCGTGCCGACCGCGCCATTGCGCGCCAGCGGTGCGACCAGCGGATCGCGGCGCTCCAGCACCGGCTTGAGCTTACCGGCCACGCCCTTCGGCACGGTTACCAGGATGTCGCGCGTGAAGCCGATCTTGACGGTCGGCTGCGAACCCTTCCAGATCTGCGGGGTCTGGATCGCCTGGCCTTTCGAGTACAGCTTGACGGTGTCGAAGTTCTGGAAGCCCCAGTTCAGCAGCTTCTGGCTTTCTTGCGTGCGCACCTCGGTCGAGCTGGTGCCCAGTACGACGGCGACCAGGCGACGCTCGCCCGTGCTGCCGTTCGGGCGGCGCGCCGACGAGATCATGCTGTAGCCCGACGAATCGGTGTGGCCGGTCTTCATGCCGTCGACGGTCGGATCGAGCCACAGCAGGCGGTTGCGGTTCTGCTGGGTGATCTTGTTGTACGTGAACTGCTTGATCGAGTCGATCTTGTAGAACTCGGGGAAGTCGCGGATCACGTGCGAGGCCAGGTTGGCCAGGTCGGCGGCGGTCGAGTAGTTGTTCGCATCCGGCAGGCCGTGCGGGTTGGCAAACCGCGTCGACTTCAGGCCCAGGCGCTGCGCTTCGCGGTTCATCAGCGTGACGAAGGTGGCTTCGTCGCCGGCGACGGCTTCGGCGATCGCGACGGCGGCGTCATTGCCCGACTGGATCATCAGGCCATGCAGCAGGTCGCTGATCGAGACCGGCACGCGCGGGTCGATGAACATCTTCGAGCTGCTGCTGTCGACTTTCCAGGCGCGCTCGGACACATTGACCATCTGGTTCATCGACAGGCGCTTGTCGCGGATCGCCGAAAACGCGACATACGCGGTCATGATCTTGGCCAGCGATGCCGGTTCGATGCGCATGTTCTGGTCTTGCGACGCGATGACCTGGCCGCTTGTGGTGTCGAGCAGTAACCACGACTTGGCTGCGATGGATGGAGCCGGCACGGTTTGCGCACTGGCCGAGATCATTACCAGGCTGGCGGCAAAGGCCGCTAACAGTTTTTTCATGGAAACGTTCGTCATTGTAAAAGGTGGAGCGGTGGTAGAGCGCAAGGCAATGCCCGGGGGCACTGCCTCAAGAGAAGGGAATGATTATAGGGGACTGTGACCGTTAAATGTCACGGCGCCACAGTTGAACGACCAGATTTTTAATGTGGCCGAGCCGGCGATGGAAGAAGTGGTCGGCGCCTGGAATGATGATCACCGGGATATCCAGCGGGCGCGCCCAGTCGAATACCTGCTGCATCGTGATCGTGTCGTCCTGCTCGCCGTGGATCAGGATCGTGTCTTGCGGCACGGGCGGCATCGGCCATTTGCCGGCCGCGGTGCCTACCAGCACCAGGCGCTCGGGCGCGCGGCCCTCGGCCTCCAGGCGCAGCGCGAACTGCGCCTGCACGAAGGTGCCGAACGAAAAACCGGCCAGCGTCACCGGCAGGTCGGGGTAGCGCGCACGCATGTGCTCGTACATGATCGCCATGTCGTCCACTTCGCCCTTGCCGTCGTCGTACACGCCTTCGGATTCACCGACACCGCGGAAATTGAAGCGCGCCACGGCGTAACCCAGCGTGACGAAGGTGCGCGCCAGCGTCTGCGCGACCTTGTTTTCCATGGTGCCGCCGTACAGCGGGTGCGGGTGCGCGACCAGCGCGATGCCGCGCGGGGCCTCGTCGGGCAGGTCGAGCAGGCATTGCATCTTGCCGGCGTCGCCGTCGAGATAGAATTTTTGCGAGTGGATGTTCATGGTCAGATCTTGAGACGATCGACGACCTTGCCGCCGACCAGGTGGGTATCGATGATGTCGTCGATGTCTTCGTTATCGACATAGGTGTACCAGACGCCTTCCGGGTACACCACGAGCACGGGGCCTTCTTCGCAGCGGTCGAGGCAACCGGCCTGGTTGATGCGTACTTTGCCTTCGCCGCTCAGGCCCAGTTCCTTGATGCGCTTCTTGGCGTGTTTCTGGGCTTTTTCAGAGCCGCACTTGCCGCAGCTCTGGCGCGCATCCTTGCCTTCGCGCTCGTTCATGCAGAAAAAGACGTGGTGCTGGTAAAACGGTTGGTCGGTCATGGCGTTCTCGTCGAAAAAGGCAGAAGTATTATCTTACTGGCGATTGAGTTTATGTGACGGCAGCAGCAGGAACCAGAGCGCGAAGAATGGCCAGCTCAGTGACAGGAACCACGCCGCACCATTGAAGTTCAGGAATTTGCCCTGCACCCAGCCTTGCAGCGTGGACGAGAAATACGGGTTCACCGGAATCGTGTTGACGACCACCAGCGCCAGTATCAGCGTCACCACCGCCAGGCGCCGCTGCGCCACCTGCGGCGCAAACACCAGGCCCGAGAGCATGATCATGCCGATCAAAAAGCCCCCTTCGGCGCCCGGCGTCACCCAGACAAACGCGTTATCGGGCCGGAACAGCAGCGAGCTGGCAAACGCCTTGAGCACCAGCGCCGACGCCAGGAGGGCGATCATCAGCCAGAAGCGCGGGGCGCCGCGCCGCACGAGGCACATCAGCGTGAGCGCCGCGCCGGTCATGCCGCAGGCGGTGATGATGGTCTCGGACAGCCAGTACTGCTCGACACTCATCGTCACACCGGGACGCAGCATCGCGACAATGTCGATGTCGGTATCGAACCACGACGACAGCCAGCCGGACACGATCGGCAGCACCTGGCCATGGCCGAACAGATAGCTTTGCGGGTAGATCTGCGCCAGCGGCCACATGGCCACCAGCACCAGCCCCTGGCTCGCATGTGGCGCGAACCAGCGCTGGCGCAGCTTGAACAGGCGGCTGCGATCGAGCAGGCCAGGGGCCCACAAGGCGCCCAGCACGGCGCCGAGCAGCGCGCCGCCCGCATTGGTGACGAAGTCGAGGTTCGACGGCACGCGGCTGGGCAGAAAATTCTGCACCGTTTCCATGACGCCGGTGGTGAAGATGCCGATCACGGCGGCCAGCAGCACTGCCCAGACGCCACGCACACGAGGATAGAACGACAGCACCAGCAGCAGCCCGAACGGGATGTAGCCGGCGATATTGACGCCGACGTCGAAGCCCGTGAAGTAGCGTTGCTTGACCAGGTTCAGAAACGCCAGCGGCGCCACGCCGGTATCGCGCCAGCCGGTGAACGGAAACCAGCTGGCGTAGATGATCAGCAGCAGATACGCCATCAGCGCGGCGCGCACGATCGGCGAGCCGCGCGAGCGCCCGGCCGCGACTTCGGCGGAGATGGCCTCGTCGCTCATTTGCCTTGCAGGTCGAGGGTCGACAGCCAGTTCTTGAGATCGAGCGCGATCCGGTCGGTGCCGGCGGCCAGTGCGGCCACGCCGCCGGCGGCGTCCTGGCTCGGGGCAGGGGCGTTGTGCGCGAAGCTTTTCTGCGCTACCAGGCGATGGTCGGCCAGGACCGACGCGCGCAGCAGGATCTGCCCTTCGCTTGCGCTGGTGCTGGAAAACGCGTGTACGAAGTCGTCGACCTCGATGCGCAGGATCGGCACGCGGTTGGCCGCGTCGGTGGCCGACAGCACCGTGACACCGGCCTGTGCCAGGCGCACCTTGAGGCGGCGCGTGATCAGGTCGAGCGGCGTGCCGCTCCAGCGGCTGCCGGCGTAGGTACGGGCTTGCAGCGGGTCGGCGTAGTTCAGCCGGTAGACCATGCGCTCGTTGTCGAGGACAGCGCCGCCGGTGGCGTCCATCACGACGATCGGGGGCAGCGACGCCGGTTGCACGGGCGTGGACACCTGGACCGATGGCGCGCCAAAGTCATAGATGGTATTGGGCGCGCCCTTGTTGCTGGCGCAGCCGGCCAGCAGCGCGGCGCCGGCAACGGTAACGGCAACGGCGAGGCGGTAGGGGCGGAGATTCACGGTGGTCCTCATTTGGTCGGGGGCGCGAAGCCCGGCTCGCCCGGTCCGGGCGCGTCGCCCGGTGTGCCGAACAGGATGCTTTGCGGGCGGTCGGAGAACGAATTGGCGGTGCGGCGCACGGCGCGCAGCGAGGCGCGTGCTTCGTCGGTCATCTGCACCACGTGCGGCAGCGTTTCCAGTTCCAGCTCGCTGGTGGCCGCGCCGAGCGCGCCGATGGTGCCGTTCAGGCGTTCGATCGGGCCGTCGGGGGCTTGCAGGCGCGTGGCCAGGTTGTCGTAGTTGCGCGTCATCGACGTGGCGCTGGTGGCCAGCGTGTCGATCGAGTCCATGCTGCGATCGACCTTCGTGATCAGTGACGGCAAGCGGTCGAGCACCGGATCGAGCCGCTGCGGAATCGCCGCATAGGCCTCGGCGGCGCGGTCCACGCTTTCGAACGCACCGAGCATCGTGGCGCGGTTCTCGGGGCTGAGCAGCTCGTCGAGGCTGGTCGTGATCTGTTCGGCCTTGACGAGGATTGCCAGGCCGCGGTCTTCGAGCTGGTCGAGCAGGCCCGGACGCAGCGGGATGCGGGCAATGCGCTCGCCACCGGTGGCCAGGCGCGGCGATCCGGTGCGCTCGTCGTTCAATTGGATGAACGCGATGCCCGTCACGCCCTGGTAGCCAAGCGAGGCATAGGTGGTGCTGGTGATTGGCGAGGCTTCGTCGACCGACAGGCGAATCAGGATCTGGCCGGTGACGCGCGGATCGAAGTCGATGGTGTCGACGCGGCCGATCTCCAGGCCCCGGTAGCGCACCGTGGCTTGCGGGTTCAGGCCGGGGATCGACTGCGTGGTGACGATCTCGTATTGCACCAGTTCGGTCTTGTCGCGGTTGAACCAGAGGCCGATCAGCACCGTCGCCACCAACAGAGCGATCGTGAAGATGCCGGTCATCAGCGCATGTGACCTGTTTTCCATACTAGTGTGTCTCCGATTCGTTCTGGGCCCGGCGCTCGTCGAGCACTTTCAGTGCCCGCTGGCCGCGCGGGCCCAGGAAAAAGTGTTTGATGAACGGGTGCTCGACCTTGAGCACGTCGCACGACGGTCCGACGGCCAGCACGTGTTTTTCAGCCAGCACCGCGATGCGCGAGGACAGCGCGAACAGCGTGTCCAGGTCGTGCGTGACCATCACCACCGTCAGTTTCAGTTCGCGGTGCAGCGTCTGGATCAGCGTGACGAAGGCGTCCGACAGGTCGGGGTCCAGGCCTGCGGTCGGCTCGTCGAGAAACAGCAGCTGCGGCTCGAGCGCTAGTGCCCGCGCCAGCGCTGCGCGCTTGACCATGCCGCCGGACAGGTCGGACGGCATCTTGGCCGCATGCTCCGGCCCCAGGCCCACCATGTCCATCTTGAGCAGCACCGCGTCGCGGATGACGTCCTCGGGCAGCGCATGCAGCTCGCGCATTGGCAGGGCGATGTTGTCGAATACGTTCAGCGCCGAATACAGCGCGCCCTGCTGGAACAGCATACCCCAATGGTTGCGCATGCGTTGCAGCTGCTCGGGCTTGGCCGCGCTGATGTCTTCGCCGAATACGTGCACGCTGCCCTGCGACGGGCGCTCCAGGCCCAGCATCTGGCGCAGCAGCACGGTCTTGCCGGTGCCCGAGCCGCCGACGATCGACAGGATCTCGCCGTCGTAGATCTCGAGGTTCAGGTCCTGATGCACGACGGTGCGGCCGAAGCGGGTCCACAGGTTGCGGATCTCGACGACGGGTTTGCCCACGTCTTCGTCGGGCCGCAGGTTCAGGCGCTGGGGGGATTGTGCTTGGGTGTCGGCCATCAGAATCCCGTGTTGCTGAAGATGATCGCGTAGACCGCGTCGGCCAGGATCACCACCGTGATCGCGGTGACGACCGAGGTCGTGGTGCCGCGGCCCAGGCTTTCGGTATTGGCTTTGATGCGCAGGCCAAAGTGGCACGCGATCAGCGCGATCAGCACGCCGAAGGTCGCGCCCTTGAGCAGGCCAATGGTGTAGTTCACGAACGGCACCGCATCGGGCAGCTTTTGCAGGAAGTAGCGAAACGACATGCCCATCTCGATTTTTGCCGACACCATGCCGCCCAGCAGGGCCATCGCATCGGTCCAGACGACCAACAGCGGCATCGAGATCGCCAGCGCGATTACCTTCGGCAGGATCAGTCGGTAGCCGTGCGAGACGCCCATCACCAGCATCGCATCGAGTTCCTCGGTCACGCGCATGACGCCCAACTGCGCCGTGATCGACGAGCCGGAGCGGCCGGCGACCAGGATCGCCGCCAGCAGCGGGCCCAGTTCACGGATCACGGCCATGCCGAGGATGTTGACCAGGTAGGCGTCGCCGCCGAACATGCGCAGCTGCTGCGACGACAGGAACGACAGCACGATCCCGATCAAGAAGCCCACGATCGCCGTGATGCCCAGCGCCTGGAAACCCGAGTGATAGATATTGGCCGAGATTTCGCGCCATGGGCCGGTGGCGGGGCGGCGCGCAAAGCGCCACAGGTCCTGGATCACGATGCCGATCAGGCCAATGAAGCTGCGCAGGTGCGCGAAAAAGTCGAGCATGCCGGCGCCGAGCTTGATCAGCCAGTCGAAGGGACTGACGCGCTGGCGCGGCAGCGTGATCTTGCTGGCTGCTTCGATGCGCTTGAACAGGTCTTCCTGGCGCGGGTCGAGCGTGAGGCGCGGTGGGCGCTGCTTGTTCCAGGTATTCCAGAACATCTGGGCGCCGATGTGGTCCAGGCTATCGACGCCGGACAGGTCCCAGGTGCAGGCGGATTTGTCTTTCAGGCTCGCGAGCTGGCGCGTGATGCCCTTCAATATACCGTGCTGCGACAGGCCGTGGACTTGCCAGACCCCGCTGGCGATGACAGATTGGCCCACCCCATGGGCGGCCTGTTGAATGGTTAATGTTGGCGCATTTTCAATCTGCATTGCGGCAGTGTAAAAGAGAATCGCGCCTGCTGCCACATTGTTGGTTGCGCGATCAGGCGGCGAGGTGGCGCGCCTGGCGCGATGGGGCCACCGCGCGGGCAGCTTCCTGGGCCGGTTGCGGCGTGCGCGCTGGCGCGTCGACCTTGCCGGCGTAGTCGCTGGCGAGCAGGCTGGCCGCTTCATGCGCCGCCATGCCGCGCACCTGTAAGTACTCGGCCACCAGCTTGGCCAGACGATCCAGCGCAATGCGGTGCGTCGCATCGGTGCGCTTGTAGATCCAGTCCGAAAACGCCATGAAGTTGTCGAATGGCGCCTCGCCCAGCAGCACCGGCGTGGTGTTGGCAAAGCGGCCGGAGTTGGCCACCAGATCCCAGTAGCGCGCAAAGCGCACCAGGCGCTGCATGGTCGCAAAGTCGATCTTGTCCGTCGCCAGCACGGTGTATGGCGGATACGGGTCGTAGACCATGCCAAAGGCTTCGGTGTGGCGGATGATCGGCGTGCCGCGCAGGCGCTTGAGGATGCCGAACTGGATTTCTTCAGCGCCCAGGCCCACCAGTTGATCGAAGCCGCGCGCGAAGCTGGCCACGTCTTCGCCGGGCAGGCCGGCAATCAGGTCGACGTGCAGGTGGGCGGTGGCATGCTGCGTGAGCCAGCGGATGTTCTCGGCCGCCTTCTCGTTGTTCTGGCGGCGGCTCACGAGCGCCTGCACTTCAGGGTTGAAGCTCTGGATGCCGATCTCGAACTGCAGCGCGCCGGCTGGGAACTTGGCGATGGTGTCCTTCAGCGCATCGGGCAGGTGGTCTGGCACCAATTCGAAGTGGGCGTAAATCGGGTCGTCCGGATATTGCGCGATCTTGTCGAGGAAGAAGTCCATGATGCGCAGGCTCGTCTTGACGTTCAGGTTGAACGTGCGGTCGACGAATTTAAACAGGCGCGCACCGCGTGCATACATTGCTTCCATCTCGGCCAGGAAGGCGTCGAGCGGGAATGGCCAGGCGGTCTTGTCGAGCGACGACAGGCAGAACTCGCACTTGAACGGGCAGCCGCGCGAGGCTTCCACGTACAGGGTGCGGTTGGCGATGTCGTCGTCGTTGTACAGCGCATAGGGCAGGGCAATCGCGTCCATCGGCGGCTGTACGCCGGCGTGGATTTTCATCAGGGGCTTCGGGCCATTGAGGATCTCGCCGCACAGCTTGGGGAACGTGACGTCGCCCCAGCCGGTGACGACGTAGTCGGCCAGCTGAACGATTTCCTGTTCGCCGGTCTCGTGCGAGACTTCGGGGCCGCCCAGGATGATCTTCACGGCGGGTGCGACGCGCTTGAGCATTGCCACCAGGCGCGTGGTTTCTTCGACGTTCCAGATATACACGCCAAAGCCGACGATGCGCGGCGCGTGCGCCAGGATGCGCTCGACGAGATCGGCGGTCTTGGCGCCGGTGACGAATTCCTGGATACGGGTCTGCTCCTGCAGCGGGCCCATATTGGCCAGCAGGTAGCGCAGTCCAAGCGAGGCGTGCGTGTAGCGGGCGTTCAGGGTGGTGAGCAGGATCGACATGGTGGCGGGAGGCTGGAGGGGAGTTGAAGGCGGTATTTTACTGTGATGCCGCAGTCAATCGCGTGACTATGCAGTTGACATTGCTTCAAATAAAGATCGGCGCCTACAATCGACGACTCCTTATTCAGAAAGTGCCTTCCATGTTCATGACCAATATCGAAACCGTTCCGGGCAAGACCATCACGGTGTGCCACGGCGTTGTCTCCGGCAGCTCGGTGCGCTCCAAGCACGTGGGCCGCGACATCATGGCGGGGCTGAAGAACATGGTTGGTGGCGAGCTCAAGGGCTACACCGAGTTGCTGGAAGAATCGCGCGCGCAGGCCACCGAGCGCATGCAGGCGCAAGCCACGCAGATGGGTGCCAACGCCGTCGTCAATGTGCGCTTCTCGACGTCGTCGGTGGCGGCCGGCGCCGCCGAGATCTATGTCTACGGCACTGCGGTGACGGTGGGCTGATGGACATTATCTTCCTGATTGTCTTCTGGTCGGTGCCGATTGGGCTGGGCTACGTCTTTGGACGCATGGCCGAAGCCAGGCATTACCGCTCGATCATCGCCAGGGAAAAAACGTGGCTGCACTTGCCGGCCACGTCGCTCAAGACATTGCTTGGGTCTGGGCCGGTGGCACGCACCGAGCTGGTCACGGGCAGCGTGGTGGTGGCGGTCGACCACTTTAAGAAGGCGGCTTCGGCGCTGCGCTCGCTGGTGGGCGGGCCGGTGCAGTCGTATGAAACGCTGCTCGATCGCGCCAAGCGTGAAGCGGTGCTGCGGCTGAAGGAAAGCTGCCCGGGCGCCCACGAGATCGTCAACGTGCGCCTCGAAACGATGCCGCTCACTGGCAACCAGCGGCAGATCAATGGCGTCGAGGTACTGGCCTACGGCACCGCCATCTATTACGTGGAACAGAGCGCCGCACCATGAAATACCAGGCGTCGCTGCCCGAGCACAATGACAACGTCACGCCCGGCCATCCGCTCAAGGATTTCGTGCTGATCCTGGCCGGGCTGTCCGCGGCAGTGATCGTCGGCTATCTGGTGCTGGGCTGGCTGGTCGATGTGGTGGTGGACCGGATGGGA
Organism: Telluria sp. LT1R51-2; assembly: GCF_059685775.1. NCBI lineage: Bacteria > Pseudomonadati > Pseudomonadota > Betaproteobacteria > Burkholderiales > Oxalobacteraceae > Telluria > Telluria sp. LT1R51-2. The sequence goes on from NZ_JCASIM010000002.1 coordinate 956,327, forward strand.
CCGGAGACCGAGGCGCAGCTGACGCAGATGGTGGCATGGACGCCGCCCGCGAGCGAGCCGGCAATGCGCACGCGCGAAGTCTGGGCCCAGGGCCTGGTCGATGGCATGCGTCAATGCGCCGGTGTCAGCGGGCCGGTCACGGTGCGCGTGAACCGCTCGGACACGCCCAATGCGATGGTGGCGCCGGGCGGCGTGGTGGTCGTGTTCTCGGCGCTGTTCGACAACGTGCAATCCGAAAACGGCATGGCGTTCGTGCTGGCCCATGAGCTGTCGCACATGGCCAACCGCGATCACCTGCGCGCAGTCGGCCGGCGGGTGGTGCTGATTACCGCCGCCGCCATGCTCACGGGCGACGGCAGCGGGACGGCAGGTGTGCTGGCGCCGGCGCAGCATCTGGGGGAGTCCGGGTATTCGCGGGCCCGTGAAGCTGCTGCCGATGCGAGCGCATTGGCGATTCTGCAATGTCGCTACGGCCATACTGGCGGCGCCACCGAATTGTTTACCGCCTTGCAGCGCGAGGAGGGCGCAACGCCGGCCGTGGTGCATTACCTGGCGTCGCATCCGTCGATGGCCGCGCGCATCAAGGCCGTGCAGGTGGCGATGCGCCAGGCAGGCTTGCAGGCTGGCCCGGTGCAGGCCTTGCCGCGTTTTTAACGGCGTGTGCGATAAAGCTGGCGGTATCGGACATTGCTTGTTAGAATGCGAGCCGGAATTCAGGAAGCCTGTTGCCCAGTAGAGGAACAGTTTTCCAGCAAGTTATGCCTGATGACCATAGCAAATCGGTCCCACCCCTTCCCATCCCGAACAGGACCGTGAAACGATTTTGCGACGATGATAGTGCTGCAACCAGTGTGAAAGTAGTTTATCGTCAGGCTAGTTATATAGAGAAAGCCCACCAGGTGTCTGGTGGGCTTTTTTGCTTTGGAGCGCCGCTTTTGTCGCGCCGTGTTTGTCGCGCCGATGCCGCATTCATGCGAGAGAAATAGCACGTTGGCACTATTTTAGGGTTAAAGTATTGCAATAGTTTTACTTCGTCATGGTTTGATCGCGCGGCGCCTGCCGCAGAAAGCGTCCCTCATGCAACGTCGTCATCCTGCTGCGCCCTATCGCCTCCTTGTCGTGTCACTCGTGCTGGCGCTGGGCGCCTGTGGTCGGGATCATGATGATGATCCGGCTGTTCAGCCGCCGCCCCCAGCCACCGCCGCCCGCATCAACGTCGACGTCGCCCGCACCGCGCATGGTGTGCCGCATGTGCGGGCCGACGACTTCCGCAGCCTCGGGTATGGATTGGCGTATGCCTATGCCCAGGACAATGTCTGCATGTTCGCCGATGCGGTGCTGACCGTGCGCGGTGAGCGCTCGCTGTTCTTTGGCGCCGACGCCCGGCCACGCCAGCGCACCGGCGACGAGTATGGCGGCGGCAGCGGGTTCATGGACTTGAACAACGAGGACAGCGACTTCTTCTTCAAGGGCTACCTCGACATCGAGCAATTGCGCGCCGGCTATGCCAGCGGCGCACGTGAACCACGTGACCTGCTTGAAGGCTATGTCGAAGGCTATAACCGGTACCTGAAGGATGCGGGAAGCAAGTTGCCAGCGGCCTGTGCCAACACGAAATGGGTGCGCCCGATTTCGCTCGACGACATGATGCTGGTGGTGGCGGAAAAAGCGCTGCACGCATCGGGCCAGGCCTTTGCCCGTGATTTCGTTGCGGCTGGCCGGGTTCCTGGCGCCACCGTGACGCTGGCTAAAGTGTCGCCACGCAAGATCGATGCGTCGTCGCTGGTCGCGCAGCTCGACCTGCTCAACCGGCAAGGCTTCGGCAGCAATGCGCTGGCAGTGGGCAAGGACTTGTCCGCCAATGGGCGCGGGCTATTGCTTGGCAACCCGCATTATCCATGGACCACGACCGACCGCTTCTATCAGGCCCACCTGACCGTGCCGGGGCGCTACGACGCGATGGGCGTGATCATCGGCGGCGTGCCGGCCGTCGTCATCGGCTTCAACCGCGACGTGGCCTGGAGTCACACGGTCACGTTCGCCAATCACTTCACCACGTTCCGGCTGGCGCTGGACCCCGGCGACGCCACTGGCACCACCTATCTGTATGACGGGGCGCGGCGCACGATGACGTCGAAAACGGTGACGGTCGAGGCGCTGCTGCCCGATGGCCTGGTCGGCCGGCGCACCAAGACCTTTTATTTCAGCCACCAGGGCGCCGTCATCAGCCGGCCGGCGGCGGGCCTGACCTGGACAGCGCAGGCCGCGTATGTGCTGGCCGACCCGAATCGCAGCAATACCCGGATGCTCGAGCAATGGCTGGGCATTGGTACCGCCACCAGTGTACGCACGCTGAAGGATTCGCTCGACAAGGTGGTGGGGCTGCCATGGGTGAACACGGTGGCGGCAGACCGTGATGGCAATACGCTGTATGCGGACGCCAGTGTCGTGCCGCACATGAATGCGGACAAGTTCGTCAACGGTTGCCTGTTGCTGCAGGCAGCGCTGCTGTTCGACGGGTCGAAAAGCAGCTGCGGCTGGGGGCAGGATGTGGGCGCGCCCGCTGGCATTTATGCGCCGGCCACGGCGCCGTGGATGATGCGCACCGATTACGTCGGCAATTCGAATGACAGTTACTGGCTGACCAATCCGAAGGCGCTGCTCACTGGTCCCGCGCCGCTGGGCTATTCGCCGCTGTATGGGCGTGTGAATGCCGAGCAAAGCCTGCGCACGCGGATCGGGTTCCGCCAGGTCGAGGATCTGGTGGCCCAGCGCAGCAAGCTGAACCTCGCTGACATGCAGGCGCTGGCGTTCTCGAACCGCGTTTATGCGGCCGAGCTCGTGCTGCCCGAGTTATTGACCGCCTGCAGCAGCGCAAGTAGCACGCTGATGCAGCAAGCCTGCACGACACTGCAAGCGTGGGACCGGCGCGCTGATATCGACAGCCGGGGCGCGGTGCTGTTCCGCGAATTCTGGGCGCTGGCAACGGCGATCCCGAACAAGTGGGCGCGGCCGTTCGATCCGGCGGATCCGGTCAATACGCCGGCCGGCGTGGCGCCGGCGGCCATACCCGCCATGCTGGCGGCGCTCAGGACAGCGGCCGACAAGCTGCAGTCGCTCGGCGTGCCGCTCGATGGCCGTCTGGGCGACTACCAGGTCGAACCACGCAACGGCGTGCGTATTCCACTGCATGGGGGCAATGGGAATCAGGAAGGCACGTATGGCTCGCTGACGATGCGCAGTAGCTTGACGGAACAAGGCTATGTCGGTGCGCACTGGGGCCAGAGCTATCTGCAGACCGTGACGTTCGACGAGCAGGGGCCGGTGGCGCAGGCGATGCTGACGTATGGCCAGTCGGTCGACCCGGCCTCGCCATGGTATGCCGACCAGACACTGCTGTATTCGCGCAAGAGCTGGCCGAGCCTTCCCTTTACGCAAGAGAAGATCAAGGCCGACCCAAATTACACGACCGTCACGCTCCGGGAGTAGCGATACCGTCCAGCGCCGTCATCGCAGTGTCCGGCAGCACCAGTTGCGCAGCGGCCAGGTTCTCGCGCAAGTGCGCTACGGACGATGTGCCGGGGATCAGGAGCAGGTTCGGCGCACGGCGCAGCAGCCAGGCGATCGCCACCTGCATCGGTGTCGCACCGAGTTGTTGCGCCACGCCGGACAGGGCATCCGACTGTAGTGGCGTGAAGCCGCCCAGCGGGAAGAAGGGCACGTAAGGGATCCCCTTTGCAGCCAGCGCATCGATCAGGGCATCGTCCTGGCGGTGGACGAGGTTGTACATATTCTGCACGCAGGCGATCGGCACGATGCGCTGGGCGTCTTCCACCTGCTGCGGCGTGACGTTGCTCAGGCCGATATGGCGAATCAGGCCGCGCTGGCGCAGCTCTGCCAGCTTGGTCAGCGGCGCCTCGAGCGATCCCTTTGCCGGCTTGGACATGTCGAACATCGCGCGCAGGTTGACCACATCGAGTACATCCAGTCCCAGGTTGCGCAGATTGTCATGCACGGCCTGTTCAAGCTCTGGCGCTGAGAAAGCGGGCAGCCAGCTGGCATCCGGGCCGCGGCGCGCCCCGATCTTGGTCACGATCACCAAATCATCCCGATAAGGATGCAGCGCTTCGCGGATCAATTGATTGGTCACGTGCGGACCGTAAAAATCGGACGTGTCGATGTGGTTCACGCCAAGCTCGACCGCTTCGCGCAGCACGGCGCGGGCAGCTTCTGCATCTTTCGGCGGACCGAACACGTGAGGGCCGGCCAGTTGCATGGCGCCGTAGCCGAGGCGGCGTACGGTGCGGTCGCCGAGTGTATAGGTGCCTGCCTGTTCGATGTTGGACATGGTTTTCCTTCTTGTGGGTAAGTGGAATCACGATACGACGCATGCGTCTGTGTGACAATCCAGGCAAATCCACACAGGTTGTACGAGAAAACGAACAATGAAAACCGATCTGGGAGAGTTGTCCGCCTTTGTCGCAGTGGCGCGTGCCGGCGGCTTCCGTGAGGCGGCGCGTGCGACGGATGGCAGCGCATCCGGTCTGAGCGAAGCAGTGCGGCGTCTTGAAACGCGGCTCGGTGTGCGCTTGCTCAACCGGACCACGCGCAGTGTGACGTTGACCGAGGCGGGCAGCAGCCTGTTGGCACGGCTCGATCCGGCATTGCAGGAGATCGACGCCGCCTTAGATGTGATCAATGGCTTTCGCGACACGCCGACGGGCCTGTTACGCCTGAATGTGCCGATGAGTGCAGCACGCCTGGTGCTTCCCGCCATCGTGCCACGGTTCCTGGCGCGGTATCCGGAGATCCGCCTCGAGGTGGTCGCGGAGGAGAGCTTCGTAGATGTGCTGGCCGCGGGGTGCGATGCCGGTATCCGGTATGAAGAGCGGCTCGAGCAGGACATGATTGCCGTGCCGATCGGGCCGCGCATCCAGCGCATGGCGGCGGCGGCATCACCCGCGTACCTGGCCCGGCATGGCATGCCTGCACATCCGCGTGACTTGCCGCCATGTGCCTGCATCCGGGCGCGCTTTGCCAGCGGGGCGATGATCCAGTGGGTGTTTGAACGCGATGGGGAGACCATCACCGTTGAACCCAACGGACAATTGTTGGTACAGATCGGCGGCGCGCTGGACCTGTCGATCGATGCGGCCGTGCAGGGGCTGGGTGTGGTGTACCTGTTCGAGGACTGGCTGGCGCCCTATGTTGCAAAAGGGTTGCTCGAACCCGTGCTGCAGCCATGGTGGCCACAGTTCTCCGGGCCGTTCCTGTATTACCCGGGCCGCAAGCTGGTGCCGGCGCCGCTGCGCGCCTTCGTCGACTTCATCCGCAGCGAGGGTCAAAACGCGCCGGATTTGTCACACAACTGAAAAATAAGCTGTTGACGAAGCTCAGCAGGTCGAGCATAATCTCATTCCTCTGCTGCAGCGAACAAAACGATTCGAAGCAAACGGCAGATGAAGCACCGAATAAAGTTCTTTAAAAATTAACAGTCGATAAGTGTGGGCGTTTGATGAAGGTGCCAAAGACTTCGGTCTTTGATTACTTAAATTATCAAATGTTCACAAAAAAGAAATACGTTGCTCAGCAATGAGTAACGGTCAGTATTTTGAGTGAGCGACCCCTGCCGCAAGGCAGGGTGGCAGAAATGCCAA
>NZ_JCASIM010000003.1:0-13758 GCF_059685775.1 Telluria sp. LT1R51-2
ACCGTGAAACGACTTTGCGCCGATGATAGTGCTGCAACCAGTGTGAAAGTAGGTTATCGTCAGGCTAGTTATATAGAAAAGCCCCACTCAGTGATCTGAGTGGGGCTTTTCGCTTTGGGGTGCTGTATTCAGCTGGTCCAATATACGACGACCTATCTGCAAAAAAAGCCCGCTGATTCACACCGGCGGGCTTTTTCGCATCCAGGCGAATTGCGCCTCCTTATGTGCGATCCCGCAAGCCAATTAATCTGTCCAGCAATCCTTCCACCGACACCGCAATCCGATCCAGACTGGCTTCACGCAGCTGCGCAGTATCGACCACCTGCTCGCTGCGCGACCCTGCCCAGCGCAGCAGCGCGCTGCAGGCATCCGGATGATCGAACAGGCCATGCAGATACGTCCCCATGATCTGGCCATCGGCCGACATCGCGCCTTCACCGCGCCCGTCGATCGCAAACACAGGCCGCGTCATCGCCGCACCACTCGATACGCCCATATGGATTTCATACCCGCTGACGCGACCTGACGTATCGCCTGGCACGAATGCACATAGTCCTTCGACCCGCGTCAATTGCTTGTCACGTGTGAGCTCGGTATCGATATCAAGCAGTCCGAGTCCGTTCGACACGCCCGGCGCGCCTTCCACACCATGTGGGTCGCCAACTGTCTTCCCCAGCATCTGGAATCCGCCGCACACGCCGATGACCTTCCCGCCGTAACGCAGGTGGCGCGCAATCTGCTCACGCCACCCATGCGTATCGAGCCAGGCCAGATCGCCGCGCGTGTTCTTGCTGCCCGGGAGGATGATCAGGTCGGCGCCGGGAATCGTTTCGCCCTCGCGCACGAAACGCAGGTCGATGTCGGGATGCGCGCGCAGCGCATCGAAATCGGTGTGGTTACTCATGCGCGGCAGGCTTGGCACGACCACGCCAAACGCGCCCTTGCTCGTTTGCGCCGCCTGCACGGCATCTTCGGCATCGAGGAACAGTCCGTGCAGATAAGGCAGCACCGCCAGCACCGGCTTGCCGGTTTGCGCCTCGAGCCAATCCAGCCCCGGTTCGAGCAGCTTGATGTCGCCCCGGAAGCGGTTGATGACAAAGCCGATCACGCGGTCGCGCTCAGACTGCGACAGGCACGATAACGTGCCGACCAAGTGCGCAAACACGCCGCCGCGATCGATGTCGGCAACCAGGATCACCGGACAGTCAACCGCTTCGGCAAAGCCCATATTGGCAATGTCGCGATCGCGCAGATTGATTTCGGCCGGACTGCCGGCGCCTTCGACGATCACGGCCTCGTACTGGGCCAGCAGGCGCGCATGCGATTCGAGCACCGCGCCCATCGCGATCGGTTTGTACTGGTGGTAGTCGCGCGCATTCATGTCGGCGCGCACCCGGCCATGGATGATGACCTGGGCGCCGGTGTCGCTCGATGGCTTGAGCAGCACCGGGTTCATGTCGGTGTGCGCCTCGATACCGGCGGCGATGGCCTGCAGCGCCTGGGCGCGGCCGATCTCGCCGCCATCGCGCGTGACCGCGCTATTCAGCGCCATGTTCTGTGGCTTGAACGGCGCGACCTTCACGCCGCGCTGCATCAATAGCCGGCACAGCGCCGCGACCACCGTCGTTTTGCCGGCGTCCGACGTCGTCCCTTGCACCATCAGGGTCCGGTAGGGGAACGTGCTCATTTCGGGCGCCGCTGGCGTGCCTGCTCCAGCGCCTCGCACATGGTGGCTGTGCCCTGGATCATGCGCGGCCCCGCGCGATTAAGCAAATGGCCGTCGAGCGTGAACAGATTATTGCGGCTCACGGCAGTCATGGTGCCGTACGACTTCCACAACTGCACGCCGCCGTAGTTCTTTTCGGCCGTGGCGATGATCACTTCGGGATTTTCCTGCAGCACGCTCTCGAGCGTGACCACCGGCGCTGTCACGGCCAGCTTGTCGAAGACGTTCACACCGCCGCACAGGTGCATCGCATCGGTCAGGATGTGTTTTCCGCTGAGCGTGTACAGCGGCTTGTCCCACACCTGGTAAAAGACGCGCACCGGCGCGCGGCCTGCGTACTGCTTGCGCAGGCTGGCCAGCTGCGTGCGCAGCGCGGCCGCCGCCGTTTTGGCTGCCGCATCGGTCCCCATCAACTGGCCAAGCCGTTCGACGCTGTCCGGAATGGCACCCAGCGTCTGCGCATCGCTCTGGAACACAGGGATGCCGAGCTGGCGCACCATTTCGATTTGCCTGTCCGAGCTGTTGTGGCGCCAGGCCACGATCAGGTCGGGCTTCAGCGAGATCAATAATTCCATGTCGATCTCGCGGTTCGACCCGATACGCGGGATACGGTTGGCGGCTTCCGGATAATCGCTATAGTTCACGGTGCCCACGACGCGGCTGCCGCCACCGGCCGCGAACAGCAGCTCGGTCACGCTCGGCGCGAGCGAGATGATGCGCAGCGCCGGCTTGGCGACCGTGACGGTCTGGCCGCCATCGTCCTTGACCGTGATCGCGGCCTGCGCACAGGTGATCGACAGGCCTGTGATCAGCGCCGCCGTCAGGGCAGCCGTCAGCATCGTTGTTTTCATCGTTGGTTCCATTCATGAAGTGCGTGTTCAAAGCGGTGCCATTCAGGTTCGCCTGCCGGCAGGCCGACGCGGATACCGCGCCCGGCATCCCGGAACAACCGGCACCAGATGCCGCGCGCTGCCATGTGGGCGTGGAAGGCTTCGGGCTGTATTTGCGGCCACCAGCGGAACAACGTCGTGCCACTGCTGGCGATACCGTGCTCCAGCAACAGCCGCGTCATCCGCTCGCCCGACTGGCGCAGACTGGTGCGCGTTGCGTGCTGCCAGGCGCTATCGGTCAGTGCAGCCAGCGCGATTTCCTGCGCCGGACCGCTGATGGTCCAGGGCCCCAGCAGATCCGCCAGATCGCGCAGCAGGCTGTCGTGCGCGGCGACGAAGCCCAGGCGCAGGCCGGCGAGGCCAAAGAATTTGCCGATCGAGCGCAGCACGATGAGGCCGGGCTGCGATGCGTGCATTGCCACGCTGAGCGCCGTCGTGGTGTCGCCAAACGCTTCGTCGACGATCAGCCAGCCGCCGCGCGCCTGCAGGCGTGTAGCCCAGTCGAGCAGGCGTTCCGGCGCGATTGTCTCGCCGGTCGGGTTGTTCGGATTGACGACGACGACGACATCGCTGACGTCGACCGCCGCTTCCAGTTCGGCGTATGTGATTTGCCGCAGCAGGTGGCCGTGCTGACCCCAGTGGTGCGCGTGCTCCGCGTACGATGGCGCCGACACGGCGACGCGCGACGGTGCACGCAGGCGGGGAAGGGCCTGGATCGCAGCCTGGGTGCCGGCCACCGGCAGCATTTGCGACGCCTGGTAGTACGCACAGGCCGCCGCCAGCAGCGCCGGATCCGGCTCGGGCAGACGCAGCCAGGCCCCGGGCGAAGGCGCCGGGGCCGGATAGCCATGCGGGTTGATCCCGGTCGACAGGTCGATCCAGTCGTCGCGCCCGTCATACCGCGCGGCCTCGCGCAGGTTGCCGCCATGTTCAAGCATGCGGCGCCCCGATCACGGATAACACGGCCAGCAGGCAGACGACGCCGAGCCACAGCAGTGTCGTGCGCAGCACCAGCTGCCAGGCGCGCCGGATGTCGCCGGCGCAGGCGGCCGGCCCGGCGCCCAGTGGCGGGCGCTGTTCGACCTCGCCATCGTAGACGGCCGCGCCGCCGAGCGACACGCCCAGTGCGCCGGCGCCGCTGGCCATCACCGGCCCGGCGTTCGGGCTGCTCCATGCCGGCGCCTGCGTGCGCCAGCAGTGCCAGGCGCGCGCACGCCCCGCACCGGCCAGCAGCACATACGACAGCGCGGTCAGGCGCGCCGGAAGATAATTCAACACGTCGTCAATGCGCGCTGCAGGGCGGCCGAACAGATTGAAACGCGCGCTGCGATAACCCCACATCGCATCGAGCGTATTGGCGAGCCGGAACAGCACCGCGCCTGGCCCGCCCAGCAGGATGAACCAGAACAGCGTGCCGAACACGGCGTCGTTGCCGTTTTCAAGAAGCGACTCGACGCTTGCCTTGGCCAGGTCGGACTCGCTGGCGTTGGCAGTGTCGCGGCTGACGATGCGGGCGGTCAGTGCGCGCCCCTGGGCCAGATCGCCGCTGCGCAGCGCCTCGTAGATCGGGATCGTATGATCGCGCAGGCTGCGCAGGCCGATGCACAGGTACAGCAGCACCGCGTGCAGCCACAGGCCGGCGACATCGGTCAGCACGACGAACAAGGCAGTCAATGGCAGCACTGCGAACGTCCATGCGAGGCCACCGCGCGGCAGGCGCAGGTTGCCTCGGTTCAGGCGCCGCTCGATGAAGTTCGCCAGATTGCCGAAGCCCACCAGCGGATGCCAGCGCCGCGTCTCGCCCAGCAACAGGTCGAGCGCACTACCTGCCACCAGCAGCAGCGCCACCGTCGACAACGACAAGCCAGTCAGCACAGGGAACCCTTCAGAAAAAGTGGCAGGCCGGCCGCGACCAGCACCGCGCTGTCCACGCGCGCAGCCACCGCCTGATTCAGCCGTCCGGCTTCGTCGGCAAAGCTGCGCGAGATCGCGCCCCACGGCACGATGCCCATGCCGACTTCGTTCGACACGAAGACCACGTTGCCCGGCAAGCCCGCATCGAGCAGGTCCAGCAGGGCCGCGCGTTCTTCATGAAACCGGTCCGGCAGCGTCAAAGCGCCGACCTCGGGATACTCACGGCCATCGCAGAACATCAGGTTGCTGAGCCACAGCGTCAAGCAATCGACCAGCACCAGGCGACCCGGCAGGCATTCGGCGCGCAGCGTCTGCGCCAGCGCCAGTTCTTCTTCGACCGTGCGCCATTCGGGCGGCCGCTGCGCCCGGTGCAGCGCAATGCGCGCCGCCATCTCGCCATCACCCGCGCGCGAGGTGGCGATATACACGACTTCCCGGCCCGACTCGCGCGCCAGCCGTTCGGCGAAGGCGCTCTTGCCCGAGCGTGCGCCGCCAAAGACCAGCGTCGCGCTCATGGCGCACCGCCAAACAGCGCGGCAACCGCGCGTGGGTTGGACGGGAAGTAACCGTGGAAGTAGGACGCGAACAGCGAACCGACGCGGTACACCGCTTCGCCCGGTGTCTGCGTGCGCTGCTTGACGGTATGTGCCTGCGGCGGCACGTCGGTGGCCAGCAGCGAATAGTGGAAGGTGTGGCCGCGCAGTTCGCCCTCCGGCGTGGCCAGCGCATGCATGCCGAGGCCAGCCAGGCGCTGTTGCATCGCCACTTCGCCCGGCAGCACGCCGGCCATCTCCCAGCGCCGGCCATCGCTGTCGGTCAAGCCATCGGCCAGGGCCATCATGCCGCCGCATTCGGCCACGATCGACACGCCGCGCGCATGGGCCGCGCGGATCGAATCACGCCAGCGCGTTGCGCCTTGCAGCACCGCGCCATGCAGCTCGGGATAGCCGCCCGGCAGGTACACGGCGTCGGCATGGTCCGGCACCGCGTCGTTCGACAGCGGTGCAAAGTAGGTGATCTGCGCGCCCAGCGCCTTGAGCAGCTCGACGTTCGCCGGATACACGAACATGAACGACGGGTCATGCGCGATTGCGATCGTGCGGCCGGCTAGCGGCGTGTCGATCTGCGCCGGGACGGCGTGCGCCGGTGCCAATGCGGGCACCATCACAGGCAGCGCATCCCACGCCGCCTCATCGAACTCGATGCTGTCGGCCAGCGCGTCAAGGATACGCTGCAGCTCTTCGACTTCACCCGGCAGCACCAGGCCCAGTTGCCGCTCGGGCAGCTGATGTTCCTGACGCGCCAGGGTGCCGATCAGGGGAATGTCGCGCAGCGACTCCTTGACCATCGCCGCGTGGCCGCTGCTGGCGACGCGGTTGGCGATCACGCCAGCCATCTGCACGGGACCATAGTCACGCAAGCCTTGCGCCACGGCGCCGGCCGTCTGCGCCATCGCCGATGCATCCAGTACCGCAAGCACCGGAATCCCGAACGCGCGCGCCAGGTCGGCGCTCGATGGCGCGCCGTCATACAGGCCCATCACGCCTTCGACGAGAATCGCGTCGGCCTCCGCAGCGGCGGCCTGCAGGCGCTGGCGGCAGGCTTCAAGGCCGACCATCCACAAATCCAGATTGTGGACGGGCGTGCCGCACGCGCTTTCCAGCATCACCGGATCGACGAAGTCGGGACCGCACTTGAACACGCGCACGCGCTTGCCCATGCGGATCAAACGCCGCGCCAATGCGGCCGTGACGGTAGTCTTGCCCTGGCCGGAGGCCATTGCCGCCACCAGCACCACGCGCGCGCCGGGATGCGGGTTCATTACCACTCCGTCCCGGCCTGGGCGCCGATCCCCGCCTTGAACGCGTGCTTGACGACGTTCATTTCGGTGACGGTGTCGGCGATCGCCACCAGTTCGGGCGGCGCGCCACGGCCCGTGATCACCACGTGCTGCATGGTCGGGCGATCCAGCAGGTCGGCGATCACGGTGTGCACGTCGACGTACCCGTATTTGAGCGCGATATTCAGTTCGTCCAGCACCACCATGCCGATACTCGGATCGGACAGGAACTGCTTGGCCAGCGCCCATGCCTCGGTCGCTTTTTCGATGTCGCGCTCGCGGTTCTGGGTTTCCCAGGTATAGCCTTCGCCCATCGCATGAAAGCGCACTTCGTCCGGGAAGCGGCGCAGGAAGGTTTCCTCGCCGGTCGACAGCGCGCCCTTGATGAACTGGACCACGCCGACCTGCATGCCGTGGCCCAGTGCGCGCGCGACCATGCCGAACGCGCTCGAGCTCTTGCCTTTACCGTTGCCGGTATTGACGATGATGATGCCGATCTCTTTGTCGGCCGACGCGATCTTTGCGTCGATGACGGCTTTCTTGCGCTCCATGCGCACGCGATGGCGCTCGTTCAGCGCAGCGGTTTGTTCGGAAGTCATGTCGTTCATGCGGAATCCTCTTGAGGGATGAAGATGCGGCGGCCGTGATGTTCGATCATCTCGATCGGGTGGCCGAGGTAGTCGCCCAGCAGCGCGCTCTGCATGGTCTGTTCGTTGGTGCCGGCATGCCAGCGGCCATCGCCCATCAGCAGCAGCACGTGGGTCGAGATGCGCGAAGCCAGGTTCAGGTCGTGGCCGATCATGACCACGGTGCGATTCTGCTCGCGGCACAGGCGCGCAAGCAGGCCTGTCACGCTCACCTGGTGCGCCAGGTCGAGCGCATTGGCTGGCTCGTCGAGCAGCAGCAACGGGGTTTGTTGGGCCAGCAGGGCGGCAATCGCCACGCGCTGGCGCTCGCCGCCGGACAGCGTGCGCACGTCGCGCGCCGCCAGGTCACTCACGTCCATCGACGCCAGGGCTTCCAGCGCAATCTGATGGTCGTCGCTGCCTTCCCAGTAGCGGTTGGCGTGGTACGGGTGGCGCGCCGAGAGCACGCTCTCGAGCACCGTGTAGGCAAAGGCGTCGTGGCGCGACTGGGCGAGAAAGGCGCGCTCGCGCGCCAGGTCGGTCAGCGGCCAGGCTGCCAGGGCGCGTCCGCCGATGTGGACCGCGCCGCCGTCGGGCTGGTGCAAGCCCGCCAGCGTACGCAGCAAAGTGCTCTTGCCGGCGCCGTTGCGGCCGATGATGCTCCAGCATTCGCCCGGTTGCGCGGACCAGTTCAAGCCCTGCACCAGGGTGCGCCCGGCAATGGATAGACGCAGGTCGTGGGTGGCGATGACGGTCATTTGCGCATGCGGTGCAGTTGATACAGGAAGACCGGCGCACCGATCATCGCCGTGATGGCGCCGACCGGCAGCTGCTGCGGCGCGACGATCGTGCGTGCCAGCGTGTCGCACAGCACCAGGAACGCGCCGCCGCTCAGGACGACGGCGGGAATCAGCACGCGGTGATCGGGCCCGAAGGCGAAGCGGCAGGCGTGCGGCACGATCAGGCCGACGAAGCCAATCGAACCGGCGCTGGTGACGGCGCTCGCCGTGAGCAGCGCCGACACGAAGAACAGGCCCTTGCGCAGCGCGCTCACGCGCACGCCCAGCGTGACGGCGTTTTCGGCGTGCAGCGCGACCATGTTCATGGCGCGTGCGCTGCGCATGGCAAACAGTAGCGCGCCGACCAGCACGATCCACGGCGCCAGGCGCAGCGGCGCGCCGGCCAGGTCGCCAATCAGCCAGAAGATCATGCTGCGCAGGCGCCCCTCGGGCGCGATCGACAGCATGAGGGTGACGAGGGAGCCGCACAGGGCCGAGACAATCACCCCGGTCAGCAGCAGCATCGAGGCGCCGCCTTCGGCGGCCTGGCCGCTGCGCAGGTCGCGCCGCGCCAACACGTACAGCAGCAGGGAGACGCCAATCGCGCCCACCAGTGCGGCCGCATCGACCATCAGCGTGGACGCCATGAGCAGCAGGGCGAGGAGGGCGCCGACTGACGCGCCGGACGAGACGCCCAGCACATACGGGTCGGCGAGGGGATTGCGTAACAGCGCCTGCATCATCAGGCCGGCCAGGGCGAGGGCGCCGCCGGTGGCAAAGGCCACCAGCGCGCGGCTGGCGCGCAGGTCGAGCAGGGATGCGGACAGGGATTCGGGTTGGCCGCTGGCCAATTGGCGCAGGGCGTCGGGGATATCGCTGAGTGGCACGCGGATGGAACCGGTCATGCCCGAGAACAGCAGGGTGGCGATGGCCAGGACCAGCATGGCGCCGACGATGAGCGTGGCGCGTTGGCGTAATGACGGGACGGGTGCTTGCATGCGGGCCCTGATAGTTGATCGATGCCCGCGGCGCGTGCGCCGCGGGCGAAAAATGCCAGCTTAACGGATGCCGTAGCGCAGCGACGCGAACCAGGTGCGGCCGCTGGTGCCGTAGTTGCGCGCCACTTCGTAGTTCTTGTCCGCGACGTTATTCACGCGCAGCAGCAAGGACCAGTCGGGCGTGAACTGGTACGTGGTGTACAGGTTCAGCAAGCCGTAGCCACCCAGGCGGCTGGTATTGGGCGCGTTGTCGAAACGGTCACCCGACACGGTCAGCTCGGCGCCGCTCTTTAACTGGCCCATCACGTAGTCGGCCGCGAAGTTGGCGTGCTTCTTCGCGCGGCGCGCCAGCTGGCGGCCGGTGGTGTCGTCACGCGGATCCTGCCAATCGAGGCTGGCGCGCAGGTTCACGTCCATCAGGCGCGTGCTGCCGGCCAGCGAGAAGCCTTCGAGCGTTGCTTCGTTGACGTTGTAGGCGCAGCTGCGGTTTATACCATCCGGGCAGGGCGTGCTTGATACGATCATGTCGGTCAGGCGGTTGTGGAAGTACGTGGCGTCGAGCTTGTAGCCATTGCCGTCGTAGCGCAGGCCCACTTCACGGTTGCGGCCTTTTTCCGGCTTGTTCGTCTCCAGGCCGTAGTTCGGGAAGTACAACTCGTTGAACGTCGGGGCGCGGAAGCTCGTGCCGATGCTGGCGGTGGCGCGCAGGCCGTTGCCGAATTCGTAGCCGTAGCCTGCAGCGCCGGTGTTCTGGCTGCCGTAGACCGAGCGGTCCTGGCGCGCGCTGACATCGAACAGGTGATTGGCGCGCTTGGCCGAATACGCCGCTGCATATGAATTGGTGATGCGTGTCTTGCGCATCGACGCCACTTCTTCCTTGCGGTGGTTGAACAGCAGCTGCAGCGTGTCCTGGCCAATGGCGACGTTGTTCTGCCACGAGAATTCGTTCTGCTTGGTGTCGACCTGGCTGGCGCCGCTGGCCGTGGCGTTGCTGAAGCTGCCCGACTTGTCTTCCGAACGCGCGTACTGCATGGTGCTGCGCCAGTTCGGCAGGATCTGGTTGTTCATGTAGACGGCGGCGGTGTTCAGGTCCGTGTCGCTGTGCACATCGTAGCTGCCGGAACCACTGGCGTCGTACTGGCTGTACGTGCGACTGGCCAGGAACTGGGCGCCGATCTCGTGACCCGGCGCGAGCGCCATCGACACACGACCATTGGCGTTGCGGCGGCGGTAGCCGTCTTCGTCCGCGTTGTAGCCCGACGCACCGGGCCGCGTGGACGAGAAGCCATCCGACTCTTCGTAGCCGGCGCCGAAGGCATAGTTGATGGCATTCGGGCCACCGCTGCTGCCGAAGATGCCTGCGTCGCCCTGCAGCGTCGCGTTGCTGCCCGCGCCGACCGAAGCGGTGACGACAGGTGCGCCTTCGCCCTTGCGCGTGAAGATCTGGATCACGCCGCCGATGGCATCGGCGCCGTACAGCGTGCTCAGTGGACCGTAGACGATTTCGATGCGGTCGATGGCGCCCAGCGGGATGGCATTCCAGCTGGCGGTGCCGGTCGTGCCCGAGGCGATGCGCACGCCGTCGAGCAGCACGACGATCTGGTTGGCGTTCGCGCCGCGCACGTAGACGCTGGTGGCGGTGCCGGCCGGGCCGTTGCGGGTGATCTCGATGCCACGCTGGCGCTGCAGGATGTCGGCCACCGAGCCGGCGCCCGAGCGCGCGATCTCTTCGGCGTTGATGACGGTGGTGTCGGCGATCAGGTCCGCAGCGGGTTGCGGCGTGCGGGTGGCGGTGACGACGACGGTGTCAGCGACTTCGGCGATGGCGGTGGACGAGATGAGGGCGAGTGCGAGCGACACAGCGGCCGCTTGCCGGCTTACTGGAAAATTCATGAGTGGTTCTTATCAAAGGCATCCCGCCGACGTCCCCGTGGGCTGGATTCAAAGGATCGCGCTGTGCGCGTATCCACCTTTTGGCCGGTATCCGGGCTGACAAGTATGGCCGTCCGACCTTCCCATGCTCAGAAAAGCACAGTGGTATGAGGGGGCGGTTTGCCGCAGGATCCGATGAGAGGCTGCAGCACTTGCTTACCGTTGCGGGGGCAGCACGCGTTGGCCGTGTGAAGGGCTTCGTGTTTCCCGTTTAACTGCACCTGCGAACGCAGGTGCGAGCACCAAAACGCGCTCATTATAAGGTGGTTGAACCGGGCATTGTCATATTTCCAGCACCATGACTTCGCCATAGCCGATCTGGTGTGGTGTCGATGCCGCACGCAGCGCAGCATCCTCCAATGTACCGCCGCCGGACATGGCGTGCAGCAGGCGCATGGTGCCGGCGTGGCAGATGACGAGTGCCTCGGCGTGCCCTGCGCGCTGGATGTCGGCGCGAAACTCGGCCACGCGCACGGCGACCTGCATGACGTTTTCGCCGCCGCCCGGGCGGTAGTGAAGCAGGTCGGCGTTCCAGGCATCGATCTCGTCCCGCGTGATGTCATCCCAGTGGCGCAGCTCCCACGCGCCAAAGTCCATCTCGGCCAGGCGTGCGTCGAACGTGGGTGCGCTTGACAGCTGCTGCGCCAGCACGGCGCTGCGTTGCAACGGGCTGGCGCAGACCGGCATGGCGCCGGGCAGGTTCTGATGATGCAGCGCCGCCAGCACGCGCGCAGTCTCAGTGTCCTGCGCCGGCAGGTCGGTGCGGCCATAGCAGTACCCTGCCGGCACGGCCGGTTTCGGGTGGCGTACGAGGTACAGGCGCATCAGGCCAGCGCGCCGCGGCCGAGCGTGGCCAGCACCGCGATGTAGATGGCCACTTCGGCCAACTGCTGCACGGCGCCAAGGCAGTCGCCCGTGTAGCCCTGCAGCCGGCGCGTGAATTTATGGGCCAGCCAGCGCGTGGCCAGCAAGGCCGAAAACAGCGCGGCGCCAATCGCGGCCAGGTCGAGCAGGCCAACGGCCAGCAGCACGATTGCTGGCACGAGCACCGTGAGCGTTGCAATCCCGAATTCGGCGCTGCTCATGCGCACGGCCAGCGGCTTGGCCTTGCCTTCGGCGCGGGCGTATTCCATCTGCCAGATCAGGGATGTGGCGGCCAGGCGCGAAAGCGGGTGCGCCAGCAGCAGGGCGCCGACAGCAGTCAAGGGTGGCAGCGTGGCGAGTGCGGCCAGCTTCGCGCCCAGCATGCAGACGATGCCGATCGCACCATACGCACCGACGCGTGAATCCTTCATGATCTCGAGCGCGCGTTCTTTCGTCATGCCGCCGCCCAGGCCATCGCAGGTGTCGGCGAAGCCGTCTTCGTGGAAGGCGCCGGTGAGGTAGATCGTCACGGCGGTGGAAAGCACGGCGGCCACTGGCGCTGGCAGCCAGTGCGCGGCGATGACGTAGACGGCCGCCCCGATCGCACCCACCACCACGCCCACCAGCGGGAAGTAGCGCGACGCGTGATTGAGCCAGGCCGGCTCGAAGCCGACCCAGCGCGGGATCGGGATCCGCGTGAAAAACTGCAGCGCAATGAAGAACAGGCGCAGTTGATGGATCATTCCGCGTGCTCGTCGAGTTGTCCCGAGACCTGGGCCGATGCGAAGGTCGCCATCTCGCTCAGGAAGTTGGCCGCTGCGTGTAGCAGGGGCAGGGCGAGTGCGCTGCCGGTGCCTTCGCCCAGGCGCAGGCCCAGGTCGAGCAGCGGCCGTGCTCCGAGCTGCTCGAGCAGCAGGGCGTGGCCATGCTCACCGGAGCAGTGCGCGAACACGCAATAGTCGAGGATCGCCGGTTGCAGGCGCGCGGCGACCAGCAGCGCGCTGGTGACGATGAAGCCGTCGATCAGCAGCACCTTGCGCAGGTGGGCTGCCTGCAGCATGGCGCCGGCCATCATCGCGATTTCGAAGCCGCCGAAGGTCGCCAGCACGTCAAGCAGTTGGTGCACGCTGGCGTGATGCGCGACGGCGGCAGCAACCACGTGCTCTTTGTGGCGGATGCCGTCAGGTGTCAGGCCGGTGCCTGCACCAACGCAGGCTGCCGCCGGCTGGCCGGTCAGTTTGTGCATCAGGGCGGCGGCAGAAGTCGTGTTCCCAATGCCCATCTCGCCGAAGCCCACGACATTGCCGGGCAGGTCGCGCGCCAGGGCCATGCCATGTTCGAGGGCCGTTGCGCAGTCCTGCGCGGACATCGCCGGTTCGACGGCGAAGTTGCGGGTGCCGTTGGCGACTTTTCGGTCGAGCAGACCAGCGCGCACGCCGAATTCGTGATTCACGCCAGCGTCGATTACGCGTAGCCCGCAGCCATTCTGGCGCGCGAAGACATTGATGGCCGCGCCGTTGGCCAGGAAGTTCTCGACCATCTGCCAGGTCACGTCTTGTGGATAGGCCGAGATGCCCTCGGCGACCACGCCGTGGTCAGCGGCAAAGACAAGGATTGCAGGTTGATCGATCGTCACCTGGGTTGTCTGCTGGATCAGACCCAGTTGGGCGGCAAGCGACTCGAGGCGGCCCAGGCTGCCGAGCGGTTTGGTCTTGTTATTGATGGCCGCAGCCAGGGATTGGGACAGCGCCGGGTTGGCGATCGGGGCAATAACAGGAATATGCATGAGTAGTAGAAAGGTCGCTATGGGCGGCGGCTACGATATCACAGCAGAAAGCATTGCAAGACGGCCGAGGCTTTGTTATAGTCTCGCTCCTCGACGCAGACGCCGCTTCAAACGCAGCGACAGCGAAGAAAAAGAAGTAAATCAGGGGTTGACGAAATTTGAGAAACACTTCATAATCTCGCCTCTCTGCTGCTAACGAACACAACGCTTCGTAGCAAACGGCAGAAGCAGTACCGAATAAAGTTCTTTAAAAATTAACAGTCGATAAGTGTGGGCGTTTGATGATGGTGCCAAGAACTTCGGTTCTTGATTACTTAAATTATCAAATGTTCACAAAAAAGAAATACGTTGCTCAGCAATGAGTAACGGTCAGTATTTTGAGTGAGCGACCCCTGCCGCAAGG
>NZ_JCASIM010000004.1:0-6262 GCF_059685775.1 Telluria sp. LT1R51-2
CCCACCCCTTCCCATCCCGAACAGGACCGTGAAACGACTTTGCGCCGATGATAGTGCTGCAACCAGTGTGAAAGTAGGTTATCGTCAGGCTAGTTATATAGAGAAGCCCCACTCAGTCATCTGAGTGGGGCTTTTCGCTTTGGACGATTGATTTTATGCGATTGATCCATTAAGCACCCAACCCATTTCCGCAAGTTGTTATTCCCTGCTTGGCGTGCTGCTCATCCTCAGGCTCGCTGGAGTTTGCCGCATCTGTAATGCGTCCTTGACCACACTGTGGCAGCAAAACCCCACTTACCAATCCTATGATTTGATCGGACGCAACGGTCAAATATGTTCATTTCTGCGCATGCTTCTGGCTCTTACTATTTCTTTGACGCCAAGGGGACTGTCGCATGATGCGTGGGCCCGGACTGGTGGAACCAAGTACTTCACATGAAGGGCCGCCATGAGTGAGATCACCACATGGGTCTTGATAATAGCGGCTTATCCCTTCATTGCAGCCTGGCTTGTGGGGCTGCGACGCGGCTATCAAATCAACGAATTGGAAGAGCAGCTGGTTTTGCTCCGCGAGAAGGTCAAACAGCTCTCTCCGGCACTTCTTGAAACACCGGCGCCTCATCATGCCGACATGACCGTTTCCACAGTACCAAGGGATGCCGTTGAACAGGTGCCACCTGCCGATTTGCCAGATAGCGCCCATGCACAAGTGCAGGGAGCGGACGCTGCCAGTGCCAGTGCCGATCACGCCCAGACAATCGATCGGTCGCCGCAAGCAAAACGAGAAACTCCCCGCCGCGGCCGAAGCCGTGGCAGCCCGATTCAACGCGAAGAGATCACGCCGCCGCTGGACGCTGATGCTTCAACCAAAGCCGTATCTCCGCCACCTCGCTGGCTGGTTGCGGCCAAAACTTGGCTGATGACCGGGAATCTGGTCGCCAAGCTCGGCCTGGTTATCCTGTTTATCGGCATTGCATTTCTGCTCAAGTATGTTGCAGCGACCATTACCATCCCGATTGAACTGCGGCTGGCCGCGTTGGTGTTGGCCGATATGGGTCTTCTTGGATGGGGTTGGCGTCTGCGTAGCAAGCACAGCGGGATCGGCTTGCCGGTACAGGGAACCGCTATCGCCATCCTGATGCTGGTGATCTTCAGCGCATTCCAGCGCTACGCCTTGATACCGGCGGGATTCGCATTTGCCTTGCTTGTGTCGCTCACGGTATTCACGTGCCTTCTTGCTATTTTGCAGGAGGCACCGTGGCTCGCGGCCTTCGGCATTACCGGCGGCTTCGCCTGCCCGCTGCTGTTGTCGACCGGGCAGGGAAATCACATTGCCTTGTTCTCTTACTACGCGATGCTCAACGTCGGCGTGTTTGCGCTCGCGTTCAAGCGGTCGTGGCACCAGCTCAATCTGTTGGGCTTTGTCTTCACGTTCGGTGTCGCCGGGGCGTGGGGCGGGTTGCAGTACACCCCGGACCATTACACGTCAGCGCAGGCATTTCTCATTCTTGTTTTCCTGTGCTACTCAGCCATCCCTTTCGCATTCGCGGGTCGCAAGAGAACACGGTTGCAAGATTATGTCGATGTCACGCTGATCATGGGAACACCGCTATTGACCTTCGGGTTTCAGGTCGGGCTCGTCAGGGACATGCCGTTCGGTCTGGCATTTTCAGCATTGGGGCTGGGCGGATTTTATCTCGTAGCCGGAACGATTCTCTGGCGTGCCGGCAAGGAGCGCTGGCGCACACCGGTCCGAACCTTTGCCGTCCTTGGCACCATTTTCGGCACATTGACGATCCCGTTTGCCCTGGATGCGCGCTGGACCTCGGCCGTGTGGGCGCTGCAGGGATTCGGCTTCGTGTGGTCCGGATTGCGCCACCAGCGGCGTGCCATCTGGGTTTGTGGACTGTTGTTGCAAGCTGGCGCCTGGATCAGCTTCATGACCGCGCTGTCTCACATCGACATGGCTGCAGCGTTGACGGCGAACTTGTGGCTGGGCTTCTTGCTGCTTGCCGCCGGCGCATTTGCGGTGGCTCTAGCATTCCGACAGAGCGACAACAGCAGCGACAAGCAGGATCTGTCTTCACTGGCCACCAATACGTTGGCCAACACGGCGTTGATATTCGCGGCGCTGTGGCTGCTGGCCGGATGGTTGACGGAAGCGACTCTGCGCTTCTCGGGCGCCATCCTCGCAGACTGGATCGTGATCGGGTCGATGCTCACGGCGCTGCTGCTGTATTCCCTCAGCCTGCGGATGGTCTGGACAACCGCGCGCCAACTGGTTCTGGCTACCCAGATCGCAGGCGCCGTCGGCCTGGCCATCGCTGTGAGGCCTGGGTTGTCATGGCTGAGCATGGTCGAGCCAAATGACGAGATGCCCTTGCTCGGCCTGGTGATCCTGGCCGTGGCGGCGTTCGCCACCAGTCACTCGCTGCAGCGAGCCGCGTCCAGGAAAAAAGGCAGCTACCTGTCAGCGTTACTGCTGCTGTGGAGCGGCATCTGGTGGGTCTGCACTCTGAATGTCGCAGCCGGTCGGTTCGTCGACTATCTGCCTGCCATCCTGGGCAGCGTGGATTCCCGCTGGCTTGCACTGTATGTGCTCGGTATCGCGGCCACGTCGATCGCGTGCATGCACTGCGCAGTGCGCTTTTCCTGGCCACAGTTATGCTGGTTTGCCCCCGCTTGCTGGGCCGCGCTGGCCATCATCACGCTGCGTTCGCTTGCACTGCTGTACGGCGTGCATGCGCTTCCGGACGCCGCTTTCTGGATCGCATGGGCAGTTGCATGGCTGGGCAGCGAACAGGCAATGCTGCGCTGGCATACCAGCGGGTCATTCCTGAACCGTACTGTCTTGCAGCTGCTGCACGCCGTACGCACGGGTGGGCCGTGGCTCGCGTTGTGGCCAACCGGCGCGATCCTGATCGACGGATGGCTCGCCACGCCAACCGACAGCACATTGATCTTGCAAGGCGGCTGGGTCACAGACGCGGCATGGAGCAATTACCTGCCGACGTGGGCAATGATGCTGGCCCTCGTCGGGTTGCTGCGTCGAAGCATGACGGGGGGCTGGCCTACTGCGCCGGTTGCCAATTGGTACCGATCGATTGCTGTTCCAGTAGGGATCATGTTGACGATGTTGCCGATCGCTCTGTGGAACCTGCGGCACGATGGCGCGATGGCGCCGTTACCCTACCTGCCACTACTCAATCCGCTCGATCTGACCACCGGGTTCGTGTTGATACTGTGGGCGAGCGCTTTGCGGCAGCTTGCTACCCGGCTTGGGCTGGACCAGCCCGTTCTGCACACGCTGCGGATGACCAGCGTGGTGACAGCGTGGATCTGGTTCAATCTCATGCTGCTACGAAGCGCCGCGCACTATCTGGGCATCGATTACCGGCTTGCCGACCTCGCTGCTTCGCAAACGGTGCAGGCCTTGCTCTCCCTGGCCTGGGGTGCGAGTGCTTTCGTGCTCATGCGCATTGCCTCACGGATGGTCCAACGGCGGATCTGGTGGATCGGCGCACTTTTGTACGGCATTGTCGTGGGCAAGCTGTTCCTGGTCGATCTGGCCAGTGAGGGCAGCATGGCGCGCGTCGTGTCGTTCGTTGGTGTCGGCCTGTTGCTGCTGCTGGTCGGCTATCTGGCGCCGTATCCGAAAGCACCACAAGAGGCGTCAATCGCTGCGCCAGCTTGACTGACCGGGAGCCTCACCCATGCCGACTTCTCTTTGCAGGCGCTGCTGCGCCATCATGGCACTCGTGCTGGCGGGCGCTGCCAGCACCGCGAATCCAGCCATCCCCACCGATGGGCCTGCCGACTATTCGTACCGTCTCCCTTTGCGCGTCGTCAGTAGTCAGGCCGTCGTGCGACTACCACTGCCGCGTGCGGTTTATCTGAACGCGCGTTCGTCGGCATTGCATGATCTGCGCGTGTTCGACGCTGCCGGCGCATCGATGCCTTTCGCACTGGTCGATCAGGCGCCACCCGCCGTCGAGAAGAGGGCCGCTGCACCAGTCGCCATTTTTCCACTGTACGGCGCAGCCCGGGACGCAGGGCCAATGCCCGAAAGCCTGCAGATACGTACCCGCAGCGACGGCGCCGTCATTTCGGTGACCACCCCATCGCGCGCAGCGAGTGATACGCTGCAAAGTCTGATCCTCGACCTTCAACCGGCTGCGCTGGTGGCGAAGGTCAGCGCAGAAGCCCCAGTGGGTGCACTGACATTATCGCTGCCTGAAGGGATGAACAGCTACAACGCGCACGTCGCGCTTGATGCAAGTGATGACCTGCAAGACTGGGACCTGCTGGCCGAAGCGGCAGTCAGTTGGCTGGTCAACGATCGCGGCGCAAGTGTCGGCAAGCACCGCATCGAGTTTTCGCCGCAGTCGTTTCGTTATGCCCGTCTTCGTTGGCTAGACGGCAAGCCGCTTGCCTTTGCCGACATCAGTGCTGAATATGTCGTGCAGCAATATGCTGCCACGCAACTCGATACCATCGTTTTGCCAGGGGTGCCAGCTGCCGAGGGCCGCGATGTACTCTATGCCGCACCTGTCGCGATTCCGGCAATCGCTATCGGCTTCGTGTTTCAGGGGCAAAACGTCGTCATGCCGGTGATGGTGGGGCAGTACCAGACCACGCGTAGTCGCAAACGGGGGGAACGGGTTGTCACGCAGTTGCAGCCGATCGTGAACACAACCTTTTATCAACTGTCGCAGAAGGGACAGCAGCGCGTATCCGGCGACGTCGAGATTACCGCCACCAATGCGTCCACCTGGGTGGTCCGGCCACTGACACCTATCCTGGAGCGTCCGGCCTTGCGCTTGCGCTGGGCGCCTGCGACCATCGTGTTTGTGGCGGCCGGCAAGGCGCCATATCATCTGGCGTTCGGCCGCGCCAACTGCCAGCGTACCGCTTTCCCAGGTTGCGCCGGGTTTCACACTCCATGAATTGGCCGAGCTGGAATCCGCGACACCTGGGGCGCTCGTGCAACAGCAACGGTCCGATACGACCTTGGAGGGTAGTGATAATACCAGCAGCAACCGTCGATATTGGTTATGGGGCATGTTGGTATGCGGCCTCGCCGCTCTTTCCGCCATGGCCTGGCACCTGTTCCGTCAGATGAAGGCCGATGCATCCGGTGTGCCGGCATCCGATGCTGCGTCCGACAGCGAGCTGCATGCCTCGAAGTAGTCAAGAACAAGCCTTGACCAGCCGGCGTCATGCCACGATCAGGTAATACGCCCGACGTCGTCATAATGCTGTGCGCCGTGTCTATCCGTGTCTATCCGTGACAGCGGCATGGTGGCCCTACTGTTCAATCTGCTGTCGGCAGGACTGCGCAAGCTGCGCCGCAAGTGAATCAGGCAGCGCCGTGCTGGCCGGCGACGCGCAATTCGAGCCGGTCCCAGAAGCGGTCATGGATCGGTAGCAGAAGGACATTGCACACCGGTTCAAGGATGGCTGCGAGACCACCGGAAGCGAGCGAGCCCGTAGCGCAGTAGATCACGGTGAATCCGACGACCATGTGCAAGGCGGTCTGGCTGACCTTTTCAGCCGCGAGGCGGGTGTAGCGTTCGCGTTCGGAGCGTGCCCGGGCACGGATTGACTCCCAGGCTTTCTCGTGAAAGGGGAGCAGAAACACATTGATGAGAGGCTCGATGATGATCGCCAGGCCACTGAACATGACCGAACCAGTAAGCGCGTAGGCAATGGCGAACGCGATGGCCATGTGGGCGATGACTTGACTGGTTTTCTTGGCAGCGACGACCATGTTGGCTCCTGGAATTGCAATTGTAGATACGGTAGAAGCAAATGATAGTCATTCTCGATTGCCGCACAAAGCCATATATATCTACTATAATGATAGTCCTTGGCTATTGATTTGTTATTAAGGATAGTCTTTTGTATTTCAGAAGTCCCTTGCGGAACATGTCACAGGTTTGTTATAGTCTCGTTCTGCCCGACGCAGACGCCGCTTAAAAGCAGCGACAGCGAAGGAAAGAAGGGGTTGACAAAATTTGAGAAACACTTCATAATCTCGCCTCTCTGCTGCTAACGAACACAACGCTTCGTAGCAAACGGCAGAAGCAGTACCGAACAAAGTTCTTTAAAAATTAACAGTCGATAAGTGTGGGCGTTTGATGAGGGTGCCAAAGACTTCGGTCTTTGATTACTTAAATTATCAAATGTTCACAAAAAAGAAATACGTTGCTCAGCAATGAGTAACGGTCAGTATTTTGAGTGAGCGACCCCTGCCGCAAGG
>NZ_JCASIM010000005.1:0-5958 GCF_059685775.1 Telluria sp. LT1R51-2
ATGCCGCCAGCGTTCAATCTGAGCCAGGATCAAACTCTTCAGTTCAATCTCTGTTTGTTGGCATTTCTGCCACCCTGCCTTGCGGCAGGGGTCGCTCACTCAAAATACTGACCGTTATCTCATTGCTGAGACAACGTATTTCTTTTTTGTGAACATTTGATAATTTAAGTAATCAAGAACCGAAGTTCTTGGCACCTTCATCAAACGCCCACACTTATCGACTGTTAATTTTTAAAGAACTTTATTCGGTGCATCTTGCTGTTGGTAGCGAATCGTTTTGTTCGCTGCAGCAGAGAAGAGAGATTATGCTGTATTTCCTAATTCTCGTCAACTCTTTCTTTTCGCTTCGTCTCAGATTTCTCTGTAGACCTTGCCCTCGTAACCACTTGATTACGTTAACATTTTCGGTCACTGCCGAAGCGGAGGCGAACTATAACAAACCTCGCCAGGGTTCCGCAAGCCCCCTCACAAAAGAATCTGCGCGCCACACATTTTCGTGCAAGGTTTGCCGCGCGAGCAGGATTCTGGCTCTCAAGATATATTCTTCGGCTAAATAACATAAGACCAACTTTTAGACTCTGCACGAACCACTTTGAGGAACGAATGAAGCATCCTGTCCTGCGCCGTACCACGATCGCTGCCGTCTGCACCTGCTGGCCACTGGCTGCCATTGCCGATGACATCCGCAATCCGATGAATGTGGTGGTTGTCAGCGGCACCCGCGCGGAACACACCAGCTTCGACCTGCCTGCCGCGATCGATGTCGTCGATGCGGCCCAGATCGGCGCCGCGCAGTTGCGCGTGAATGCGTCCGAAGCACTGGCCGCCGTGCCGGGCATCGTCGTGCGCAATCGTGAAAACTATGCGCAAGACCTGCAGATCTCGTCGCGCGGCTTTGGCACGCGCTCTGCCTTCGGCGTGCGCGGTGTGCGGCTCGTTGCCGATGGCATCCCGGCTACCATGCCGGACGGCCAGGGCCAGGCCGCGACCTTCAATCTCGATCTCGCCGAACGCATCGAAGTGCTGCGTGGTCCCTTTTCTGCGTTGTACGGCAATCACTCGGGTGGCGTGGTCCAGCTGTTCACGCGGGAGCCGACCGACAGGCCAACGGTCGACGCCACCTTCACCGGCGGCAGTTACGGCCAGCGCAAGCTCGATACGAATGCGTCGGGTCGCAGCGGCGGCATCGGGTATTTGATCGATGCATCGCGTTTCGAGACCGATGGCTACCGCGACCACAGTGCAGCCACGCGCGATCAGGCCTATGCCAAGCTGGTGGTCGAGCCGACATCGACCAGCCGCCTGGTGATCACGGCCAGTGGCCTGCGCCAGGACGATACCCAGGATCCTCTCGGCGTGACGTGGGATACCTTCCGGCGCGATCCACGCGCGGGCGAGATCGACACCACCGATACACGCTCGCCGCAGCGCACGCTGGCCGAGCGCTACGACACCCGCAAGAGCATCGATCACAAGCAGTTTGGGGCAACGTTCGAACAGCGTTTCGGCCAGGATCGCCTGCAAGTCACGGCCTACGGCGGCAATCGTCGCGTGATCCAGTACCAGTCGTTTTCGCGGGGCTTCCAGGCGCCGCCGACCCACTCGGGCGGCGTCATCGATTTCGACCGCGACTTCTACGGCATCGACGCCAACTGGCGTGCGGTGCGCACCGTCGCTGGTGGCACGCTGCGTACCACGGCCGGCCTCGAAATGGCGCAATCCAAGGATGCGCGTCAGGGTTTCGAGAACTTCATCGGTAATACCTTCGGCGTGAAGGGCAATCTGCGGCGCGATGAGAAGAACGACGTGACCAGTGTCGACCCGTATGTGCAAGTCGAATGGGAACGCGATCAGTGGGTACTCACAGGCGGACTGCGTCACAGCCGTGTGGACTTCGACGTCGAGGACCGGTATCTGTCCAACGGCAACGACAGCGGCGGCACCAACTTCCGTCACACGACACCACTGGTCGGTGTGCTCTACAAGATTTCGCCAACGCTGAACGTGTATGCCAGCGCGGCGCGCGGCTTCGAGACGCCGACGATGAATGAGTCGTTCTATTCAGGTACGGGCGGCGGCTTCAACTTCGCACTGCAACCAGCAATCGGCACACACCTGGAAGTCGGCGCCAAGGCGATGGTGGCCCGCGGCGTGCGCGTCAACGCCGCCGTGTTCCAGGTGAAGACGAAGGATGAACTGGTGGTCGACGCGTCATCGGGCGGCCGCACCAGCTATCGCAACGCAAGTGCGACGCTGCGCCAGGGCGGTGAACTGTCGGTGGATGCGGAACTGGGCGCCGGCTGGAACGCGCGCCTCGCCATGAGCATGCTGCATGCGATCTATGACGAAGGATTCGGCGCCGTCCCAAAGGGTAGCCGCCTGCCGGGCGTACCCAAGTCGAGCTTCTACGGCGAGTTGGGCTGGACGGAAGCGGCGGGCCGCTATGGCGTTGCGCTCGAGACAGTCGCCAACAGCCGGGTGTATGCGGAAGACACCAACACCGCGCAGACGGCGCCCGGCTATGCGGTCGTCAATGCCCGCGTGCAGGCGAGCCAGCAATTCGGCGGCTGGCGCCTGCGTCAGTTCGCGCGCCTGAACAACCTGTTCGACCGCGACTACGTCGGCTCGGTGATCGTGGGCGACGCCAACCGCCGCTATTACGAAGCGGCGCCTGGCAGTAACTGGCTGCTGGGCGTCAGCGCGCAGTATCAGTTTTAATCAGGTCCACCGGGGCCGGGGTCGCTGCTTGCGGCTCCTGCCCCGGCAGCACGACATCCGGATACAGGCGCGCCAGGGTGGCTGTCACTGCCGGCACCAGAACAGCCTGCACCAGTTTGGTGGCCGCGCCCAGGTCGGGCGCGGCGCGCACCGCTTGCCAAAGGCGTTGACTATCGACGCTGCGGGCAGCCAGTGCACTCTCGGCCTCGGCCTGCCAGAACGGCGGCGCTTCGCTTTCGACATAGTTGCCACGCCCGCGCCCGAAGTGTGCCACTGCCAGATAGCGCAGGATCGCGCTCACCAGCATCTGCTGCAGGAACGGATCGGCGAACTTCACGTTTGCCTGGTTGCGATCGGTCCCCTGATTGAAGCCCCATGCGGCGCCGGCAGCCGTGATGCCGCCGGCGATTGCGCCCAACAATGCGCCGGCCCCCATCGTCAGCCCACCCGCCATCAAGTCGGCCGACAGACCGGTGGTTGCCCCCGCCACCACCGCGCCCAGCAATCCAGCCTGCGCCTTGTCCACTGGCGCGTTGACCGCGAAGTTGTCGCGCACCCGCGCATTGACAGCAACGGCCTGCCCTGGATCGATACGGTAGAGGGACAACATGCGCGCCGTCGCGTGATTGATGCCGTCGTTCAGGCGCTGCACGAGCGCCGCCATCGCCAACTCCTGGCGGCGCGCTTCGTCCTTGCCAATGCCGACTGCTTTCAGGGCACTGCGCAGCATCCCTGGACGCTGTTCGTCCAGCGCCTCGGTGTCGCGCGCCGCAGCCGCAATCTGTTCGGCACTCATATGCAGGGCGCTTGAGTAGCGCTCGCGATTGCGCGCCGCCCAGACAGACAGGAGCCGCGCGTAGGCTGGCTGCTTGTCGGCCGCGATCAGGTGCGCGACCGATTCGTAGAACACGTGTTCATGCACCCAGCAGCGGGCGAAGGCGTCGAGCGGCAGTACTTCCTTCACCACTGAGTACTGGGCCAGGTGCTGTTTCCAGCGCTGCGGCTCGGCCTGTTCTTCGCTGGCCGGACGCGGTGGGCCGATCTGGTTGAGCAGTACGACGACGGGTTTGCCGAGCCACTCGAGGATATTCATCTCGGACGGCAGATAGCCCGCATCCTGCGGCGACTCGGACGAGTTGACGAGGTACAGCACCACGTCGGCTTCTTCACGCGCGGCGCGCAGCGCCTGCTGGCTGAGGAAGAATGGCCGGTCGCGATAGCGGTCGAAGACTTCGCGCAGGAACCAGCCGATCGGATTGCCAGCCATGGCCAGGCGTTTATGGAGACGCACCGAATCGCCAAAACCGGGCGTATCCCACAACACGAGCGAGTCCCCTCCCGGTGTGGAAAGCAGCGGATACCCTTGCGAAATCTGGGTCACGTGGGCCGCGTCGCGGATTTCGCCAACGTCCATCCCGACCAACGTGCGGGCAAGCGTCGTCTTGCCGTTGTTGGTATGCGAGACCAGGGCAAACTGGATCTTGGCCGGCTGGTTCATCGCAGCTCCGGCAAGGTGAGGCCCGCACCCAGTTCAAGCGGATGCTTGTCGGGTTCGAGCAAATTGACGACATGCGCCGACGTGCCATGGAAACTGCAGAACTGGCGCCACAGTGAATGACGCTCGGCGGCGCGTTCGGCGCCGACCTGATCACCGATGCGCTCGAGCAGCGCTGATTCATCGAGCAGCACGGCGACACCGCGCGGCACGTGCTTGACGAGGTAGTCGAGCAGCGCACCGTGATTTTCCTTCTCCGGCGTCGCCGCAAGGCTGAATAGCACGGTGGTTACCGTGATGCCCGCCTCATTGAGCATCGTTTCGCGCAGCGCGTCTTTCGGCTCGATGCCATACGCGACCGACGGCAGCAGCTGCACCCTTGCCTGCCCACCGAGCGCCGCAGCGGCGATTGCCCACAGGCCGCGGTCGCGTGGCTCGTCAAGCGTGTAAGTGTATGGGATCACGCGCAGCACGGCTGGCGCACTGGTGCCGATGCTGTCGGCCAGCTTGCGGTAGTACGGCTGGTCGAGGTCAAGCGGGAAGTGACGCGACAGATGGCGCGCGCGCAGCCCAGAGATAATGGCAAGCAGCACGCGTGGCACGATCACCAGCAGCAGCAATGTCGCGCCATACAGATGCACCCAGCGCTCGCCAACCGGCAGGCCGGCGCTGCCGCCGAAACGCAGTTGCTCGATCTCGGCCAGCGTGAAGCCTTGCAGGAACGGGAATACAGTCAGTGCCGGCGTGAAGAGCCACGACAGCAGCGTGTGGACTTGCTGGGCATCGAGGAAGGTGCTTTCCCAGCCAGTCACGTATTGGGTGAGCAGGCCACGGGCATACAGCGATGCGACGGCGCCAAGTGCGAAACCGGCGGCCGCAAGGTGCACCGTGCGGCTGAGGCGCGCACGGGTGAGCGGCTCACTCAGGACAGCCCAATCGGCCAGAAAATGGGCCACGCCTTCGGCCAGCGCTGTGGGGAGCTTGCGTGGTGCGACCGCCTTGCCGACGCTTAGTCGGCGCAGCAGCGGCGCACCGCTTTTCTTACGGCGTGCGGCAGGCACGACCGCCCATACCAGAAGGCCAAGGTACACCAGCAAATTCCAGGCAATGATGATGAGGAGCGGTGCGGATAACAGGTCGACACGGTGCGGATCGGCGATGCGGTCGAGCGCGGCGCCAAGCAGAAAGGCGATGAACGGCAGTGCGAACCAGATGCCCCGCATGCCGGGCGCACGGCGCTGGAAAGCGCCAAAGGCCGGCGTGCGCTCGCCGAGGCGCTTGAGGATTTGCTCAGCGCGCTGCTGCAGGAAGTGCTGCTGGTTGACGGCCGTGTGGCTGTCGGCTGCCTGCCAAGCAGCCAGTTCGCGTGCGCTGCGGGTGGCGTACTTGCGATCGTCGTCGCTCAGTACGGTATGACCAACGTCGGCGTGCTCGATCGCGCGCGCCAGCACGACATTGCGTGCGACCTGTTCATTCATGCTGTTCCCGTGATTGAAATGACAATGCTGATGGAAGTATTGTGCACCAGATTCACGGGTGTTGGCGGTGGGGTGGCGCACCGTGCCCATCACATCAACGAGCTGAGCATGACAAACCGATCGCCCAAAGCGAAAAGCCCCACTCAGATCACTGAGCGGGGCTTTTCTATATAACTAGCCTGACGATAACCTACTTTCACACTGGTTGCAGCACTATCATCGGCGCAAAGTCGTTTCACGGTCCTGTTCGGGATGGGAAGGGGTGGG
>NZ_JCASIM010000006.1:0-2971 GCF_059685775.1 Telluria sp. LT1R51-2
ACGACTTTGCGCCGATGATAGTGCTGCAACCAGTGTGAAAGTAGGTTATCGTCAGGCTAGTTATATAGAAAAGCCCCGCTCAGTGATCTGAGTGGGGCTTTTCGCTTTGGGCGATCGCTGCACCAAAGATCGCCCGAATCATATTGATTCTCCATGCTGATCCAGCGGTCAACACCGCGCATGACAGTGCGAAAACCCTTCTCATACCCAATACGCTTGCTGGCTCTGTCCCGAGCCGGCGGCCCGTGCCTTGCCTGCGTGCGAAAAAACATCAGTGCACAGCGCATGATGGATTGAAAACTGTGCTTTCCGTACAGAATCAATCGTGCACTATTAAATCTTCTCTATAATTCCTCGTCATCGTTCAACCTTCTTTAGCTGATGGGTTGCATGCCAACCTGCGAAACCGTTTTTCTCTCGAAGTCGTTATTCTATGAACATATTTTCCTCACTCAGTACCCGTGCAAAACTCGGCGTTGGATTCGGCCTCGTCGGCATCCTCATCATCGTGCTCGCTTTATTTGCCTGGCGTGAGTTAGGAAATGTTGGTCAGGAATTAGCCTCCCAGAATGCTGTCCGCACTACCAAGCTTGAGCGCCTGTATGCGCTGCGTGAATCGCTTGCACAAACCGGGCTGGCTGCACGCAACGCCTATATCGTTCCCGACGCCGCGCAAGCACAGCGTGAACTGGCCTTGCTGGACGAGCAGAAAGCCAGCTTCCTCAAGGAGTTGCGGGCTCTGGAGCCTTTGTTTGAAGGAAACGCTGAATTCGCGACCATGCGCACCGGCCTGCTGCGTATGGCGGAGGAACTCAACCGGCCAAGGCGCTATCGCGATGCCACGCAGATGACAGAATATGCGGCATTCCTCGTTAATGAGTGCAGCCCGCTGCGCCGGCAAAATGTGCTCGACATTAATCGTGTCATCACCGCAGTACAGAAGCAAGTGGAGGCAGGCACGCTGAGCGCCGAACAGTCGATCACGTCCGCGCAAACAACGATCGCCACCGTTGCGCTCGCTGCAGTAATCATCAGCATTCTTGTTGGTGGCGCCATTACTGCGCACTTGTTGCGCCAGCTGGGTGGCGAACCTCTGGAGGTCAACCGCATTGCATCGGCAATCGCTTCAGGTGATCTGACGGTCGCAATCACCGTGCGTCCAAACGATCGTGCGAGCGTCATGCATGCCATCCGCGACATGCAAGCGAGCCTGCAGCGTATTGTTGCGCAAGTCCGCAGTGGCACTGACATGATTGCAAATGCCTCAAGCGAAATCAGTACCGGCAACAGCGACCTGTCGATGCGGACTGCACAGCAGGCCACATCGCTCGGCCGCACGGCAACGTCAATGAAGCAGTTCACTGCCGTGGTGGAACAGAACACCGCGCACGCCCGTCACGCCACTACGCTCGCAGCCTCAGCGAGCCAGGTTGCCCGCAAGGGTGGACATGTCGTCACGGCGGTGGTCAGCACGATGCAGGAAATTAACGCATCGGCGTACAAGATATCGGACATCATCAGTGTCATCGATGGCATCGCGTTTCAAACCAATATCCTGGCACTCAATGCCGCAGTGGAGGCGGCACGTGCCGGCGAGCAGGGGCGCGGATTTGCTGTTGTCGCCAGTGAGGTGCGCAGCCTCGCCCAGCGTTCCGCCAGTGCTGCGAAAGAAATTTCTGCACTGATTGGCGAATCGGTATCAAAGGTGGAGGCCGGGTCGAAGCTGGTCGAGCAAGCCGGTGTGACGATGAACGACATCGTGACCAGCGTGCAAGATGTCAGCGGGATCATCGAAGAAATCACGGCAGCGAGCGAAGCCCAGCACGCCGGCATTCAGGAGGTCAACCTGGCGGTCGACCAGATGGATGAAGCAACCCAGCAAAATGCCGTGCTGGTTGAGCAGTCTGCGGCGTCAGCGGCTGCGCTCAACGAGCAGGCGGGAAGTCTGTTGCGGACGGTGCGCGTATTCCGCATTGATGCCGAGAACAATCCGCTAAGAATCGCAGCATAAGCTGCGTCGTCGACAGCGTCGGCTTAATTGTTGTTGTCGTTCAAGCTATTGCGCAGTTCAACCAACTGACCACGCAATGTCTCTACCTCGTCTGCCGAACACTTGGTCGCACGAAATACAGCCGCCATGACATTGGCGGCTTCTTGCTTGAGTGCCTTGCCGTCGTCGGTCAGGCTGATGATGACTTGCCGCTCATCACTGCGGGCGCGGTTGCGCTGCACCAGCCCCTGCGTCTCCATACGTTTGAGCAAGGGAGTGAGCGTCGCCGAATCCAGAAACAAGTGCTCGCCGATATCCGACACTGTCAATAGATCTTGCTCCCACAGCACCATCATGACGAGGTACTGCGGATACGTCAGGCCAAGCTTCGGCAGCACGCCGCGGTACACCCGCATCATCGCCAGAGACGTCGAATACAGGGCGAAGCAGAGCTGTTCGTCGAGACGAGGCGTTGTCGTCGCAGGAGGAGAAGTGGCAGTCATGGAATCCAATATAGGTTGCACACTAGATAATTGCAAGCAATGCCAAGCCCATGGGGCATATCTGTCTTTACGCTGGCCACGTCTCTGGCAGTGACAGTACGTTGCGTTTTAGACGATCAAAGTGCACTTCAAAGAATATTCATGAAGAGCTCTTGCGCAACACAGCCTGGGTTTGTTATAGTTCGCCTCCGCTTCGGCACTGACCGAAAATGTTAACGTAATCAAGTGGTTACGAGAGCAAGGTCTACAGAGAAATCTGAGACGAAGCGAAAAGAAAGAGTTGACGAGAATTAGGAAACACAGCATAATCTCTCTTCTCTGCTGCAGCGAACAAAACGATTCGCTACCAACAGCAAGATGCACCGAATAAAGTTCTTTAAAAATTAACAGTCGATAAGTGTGGGCGTTTGATGAGGGTGCCAAAGACTTCGGTCTTTGATTACTTAAATTATCAAATGTTCACAAAAAAGAAATACGT
>NZ_JCASIM010000007.1:0-2361 GCF_059685775.1 Telluria sp. LT1R51-2
CTGAGCAACGTATTTCTTTTTTGTGAACATTTGATAATTTAAGTAATCAAAGACCGAAGTCTTTGGCACCCTCATCAAACGCCCACACTTATCGACTGTTAATTTTTAAAGAACTTTATTCGGTACTGCTTCTGCCGTTTGCTACGAAGCGTTGTGTTCGTTAGCAGCAGAGAAGAGAGAGTATGCGGTGTTTTGCGATGTTCGTCAACTTCTTTTTTTCTTTCCTCTTCGCTGCTGCATCCATTTGGATGCTTCTGCGTCGAGGGAGCGAGACTATAACAAACACACGGCGATCCCGCAAGGTAGTCACATCACCTATATTGAATTGCAGTTGTAACCCATCCATAAGCAACCCACTCCTGCTCCAGGCGAAGCCGCTCGCCCAGAACGTCATACAGTGCATGCTCGTTATTCGTGAGCCGGATCAGCGCTCCCGTGAAACGCTTGCCGGCATCTTCGCTGCCCCACAGGTGTGGTGTGCCTGGAAGGTAGGCGTATCCATCGACAGCGAACGTACCGTTGGCAAGACCGCATGCAGGCGGCCCAGAATTGCAAACCCATGGGTATCGATATCGCCCCGATAAGCGATATCGAGGTCACGCAACCGCTCTATCTGCGCCAAGCGATCGATGCCGTACCCGGCACCGAATATCACCATGTCCGACGCCACCTGCGGAAACGCCAGCGCGTTGATTTCGCTCTCTGTGACGAACACCCGCTCGACGCACGTGTGCAGCGGCGCAAACTGCGTCACGGGAACCGTCAGATCTGACAAGCCGCCGATGTGCGGAAGTTCTGGTCGAGCGCGCGAAAATCGGACAACAGCTCACGCGAGGTCGATGCCATTTGCAGGAAACGTTCACGCACCTGGGTCGGGTCCATCAGGGGCAGCTACCCTTCCCCGATACGGGCGATCTGCGCATCGATGTCGGCCCGCCTTGGCTACAGCTCGGCGATGCGCGCGCGTGGATTGAGTTCGGTGCCATCGGTGATCTGCTTGAGCAGATCAAAGACCGTCATCAGGCGTGATTCGGAGCCGAGAAACGCGCGCTAACCCAGACCCTGCAGCCACTCGAGCGCTTGCTCGCTCGATGACGTCAGGTCTTAGTGGGGTTCATCTTCCCTGGGCGGGTAATATTTGCCCAGCCAGCCACGCTCGTCGGACGCCCAATCATCGAGATAAGCAGCAGCGCTTTTCGGGAACAGGATCTCGCCGCTGACCTGGTGCAGCTAATACAAGTGGTGGTCCAGCTGTGACACCAGCTACTGGCGTGGGATGGTGCGCACGTTCGGCACGACAAAGACGTGGTACAGGAAGGTGGCGATCATGAGCGCATGGTCAGCGGCGAGAAGCCGCCAGGCCGGGTGCAAGCGGCGTTACGCGAGTAACTGCTGATAGTCCATCGTTGTCTGAGTGATTACGGATACCGTGACTGTACTGCGGGTTGTGCCGTGAGGCCAGCGGGAAGGATGCTACGCCTATTCGGGCAACGGTTCCCGGGCTTCGGGCGACATCGACGCGACCAGCGCGTCGTACCAGCATGCCTGCCGCGTCTTGTGCAGACGGTACCAGGCGGTTGCCGTCTCGGGCCGCCAGACTTTCAGCATCTTCAGCACTTCATACGAGAATTCCAGCGGCGCCAGACCGCTTGCGGTAATCAGGTTGTCGCCGCGAACGGCTGGCTTATGACGGTAGTGGGACTGCCCGGTGTATGCAGGGCAAGCCGCTTGCAACGATTCGAGATCGTTGGAAGTATGGCGACGCCGGTCAAGCGCACCGGTGCTGGCGAGGCCGACAGTCGCGCCGCAAATGGCGGCAACATTGTGCCCCTGGTCGAGGGCGTCGTGCGCTAGTGTCAGGAATGGTCTGACGATTGGCGTGTTCCAGACAGCGCCGCCAGGTAGCAGAAACAGATCGTCCGCCTGTAGTTGAATGGTATCGACAGTCACGTCGGGTACGTACTGGATGCCGCCCATACTGTGCACCGCGTCCTGGGTCACGCCTAGTTTGACCAGATTGCATGCCATCGCAGGATCATGAAAGAAACGCCGACTGTGCAGCTCGGCCGTCAGATAGCCAATTTCCCAATCTGCCATCGTGTCAATTACGGCGAGATAGACGTTCATCGTGATGTCCTTGCTGGGTCGGTGTGGTTTGACAATGATATCGATGAATCTTGACGTTAGATACGGTATCGATCGCCCAAAGCGAAAAGCCCCACTCAGATCACTGAGTGGGGCTTCTCTATATAACTAGCCTGACGATAACCTACTTTCACACTGGTTGCAGCACTATCATCGGCGCAAAGTCGTTTCACGGTCCTGTTCGGGATGGGAAGGGGTGGGACCGACTTGCTATGG